>CAVCUL010000006.1:0-115397 GCA_963605415.1 bacterium
TATCTTTGTCCCCCTTGCAAAGGGTGACTCCCCACGGTGTGGGGAGATGTCGCGAAGCGACAGAGGGGACGGGCGCCCGTGAGGCGAATGCGGCGTAGCCGCAGGGGGATTGGCGGGCGGCAATTGCAAGAATATATTACTTCTTGGTCGTCACGCTCTTGGCCTTACTCCAGCCGGAATAGAGTTTTACACTCTTGCCACCGATTTTCACGGTTTTATAAGTGCGCACGCGCACATAATACTTCTTCTTGGCAGACAGCTTGCTGACAGACTTAGAAGTAGTCTTATTTTTGCTGATCGTTACAGTTTTGTTGCCTTTTTTGAAGTTCTTATCCGTACTGTACTGCACCTGATACCCGGTGGTTTGGGTGGCCTGCTTTTTCCAGGTGACCTTAAAGCCTTTCTTGGCGGCGGTCACTTTGGAAACACTGGTGCCCTTGGGGTTGATATTGTAAGTCAGGCTCTTTGTCCCGCTGTAATTGCCCTTTAAGGTCACTTTCACGGTATAACGGCCTACATTTTTGCAGCCGCTGCTGTACGATACGGTATAGTCCGTACCCTTTTTCAGGGTCTTGCCCTTGCTGTCTTTTACGGTCACCGTGGGCTGCTTGACTTTGCCATCATAGGTATAGTTGACTGCACTAAGAGTGGCTGTTTTCGCCTTTGCGATCACCTGGGTGTTGCGTACGGCGCCGCATTGATCGCATACTTCATAACTGCGGCCATCAGCACTCCAAGTGGCCGGTTGCACCTTGGTGCGGTACACATGCACTTCAGGTGCCGGCTCCTGCGCCTGCCATACTGCATACAGCGTGGTGTTCTGCTGCAAAGTGTAAGCGTCACCGGCACGGTATGCAGGGGTGCCACCCTGCCGATCGGCCCAACCCTGGAACACATAGCCGCTCTTGCGGGGCACAACGGTGCTCAACTTCACCTGTGTGCCACCTGCGGCTGTTTGGCTGGCCGGTACCGGAATGCCCTGGTCGGTGCTGTAATGCAGCGTATAGTTTTCTGCGGCCTTTTGCCACACAGCGTACAGGGTCGCGCTCTCGTCCGCTGTGTATCGGTCGCCCGGTTGGTAATTCGCCGCGCCGTCGGCCGTAGTGGACCAACCGGCAAATATATACCCGCTGCGCCGGGGTTCTCGGGTGGTCAGCGTCAGATCATCCCCCAGCACCTTGCGCTCTGCGGCCGGTGCGTCCGTGCCGCCATTGGCGTCATAAGTGACTGGGAACATCAACCGCACATGGGTCAGCGGATCCATTGCGGTTTCGTCCACCTGCAACTTGGGCCACAGGTTCTCATAACTGCCGTCTACCAACAGGCCGGTCAACCGACGGCACTTATTAAAGGCCTTGGCACCGATGGTCAGTTGTGGCCCCCCATCGGAAATGCGCACCTCTTTTAACCGTGCGCAGTTGTCAAAAGCCTCGTTACCAATGTAAGTCACATTGGGCAGGGATATAGTTTCCAAATTGGTACAGTTGTCAAAGGCCTCGGCACCAATATAAGTCACATTGGGCAGAGATATGGTTTCCAGATTGGTACAGCTGGCAAAGGCCTCGGCACCAATATAAGTCACATTGGGCAACGATATGGTTTCCAGATTGGTACAATCGGCAAACACCCGCGCCTCTAACCGTGTCACCTGCGACAGATCGATATTTTTAAGCGGTTTTTTCGGTGGTATATACACAATGGACTGCAAGTCCTTAGTCAGCACTACACCGTCTTGCACAGCATACTTGGCATTATCCGGCGCAATGCGGATCGTCTCCAAACTCGGCGCACTTTTTAAATATTGAAAATATGACGCCGGTCCACTATAATTGGAAATATCCAGTTCTTGCAAGGCCAGGCAATTTTCGAACGCATTTTCAAAATACTGCAAATTAGGTGTAACTACTTGCTGCAATGCTGTACAGTTGGCAAAAGCGTCATACCTAATCGTTTTGACTTCCGGCAAACGAATGGTCTTTAGATGCGTACAATTTTCAAAGGTACTATCACATAATTCTACAATGCTGCTCACATCCACCTTTTCCAATGCGATACAGCCAGAAAAAGCACCTGGCTGACCCAAAATTCTCTGAGCAAGCGGCAGCTTTGCTTCTTTCAGCGCAAGACAATCTTGAAACGCTCCGGAGCCCACTCCAACTACCTGTGGCAAATCAATCGCCGTTAAACTCTTGCAACCATTAAACGCGTTCTCTCCTATACCATAGGCGACAGGCAGTGAAATTTGCTGTAAAGCAGAACAGCCGCGAAAGGCACTTACACCAATGCTTGTTGCATTGGGCAGATCCACATTAACCAACCCGTCACAATAACTGTAAGCGCCAGCAGATATCTCCGTCGTATCCGGATTTAAAACATTTTTCACCGCAGTTGAACTAAAAGCATAAGCACCAATACTCGTTACATTCGGCACATTCACTGTTTCCAAAGCAGAACAACCACGAAAAGCTCCATAGGGTATTACTGTAATATTGGTAAATGACACGGATTTTAACGCACGGCACCCGTCAAAAACATTTGAAGCTACAGTCGTCAGTTTCGGAAAATTTGCCTGTTCCAAAGAACTGCACCATTGAAAGCTACCGAAATACTCGTAGCTTGGATCACCCCACGAATTAGTTGTCTCTATCCGGCTGAGCGTTTTTTCCAAATTCGGCATATTAACACTTTGCAGTGCAGTACACTTGTAAAAAACGCCCGGAGACAGAACCGTGATCTTCGGAAAATCCACCTGTTGCAGGGCTATGCAATTCACGAAAGCAAACTCACCCATGTTCGTCACATTCGGTGCATTCACTTTTGTTAATTTTTTGCATTCATAAAATGCGCGCTTACCGATGTCTGTTACACCGGGGAGATCCGCTTCAATCAAATCACTTTTGCTTTCAAAAGTATTATCTGCTATACTTGTAATCTGCGCTCCGGCCTCCACTCGCACAATGCCGCTGGGCCAATCTGCAGATCTGGTCACTACTCCGCTACCCTCGATCTTTAACACGCCGGTGGCAGAGTCAAAAGTCCAGGTGGCGCTGGAGCCGCAAGTGCCGCTGGCGGTTGTGGCGGCATACGCCGTACCCGGCAACGCAAAGGCCGCCAATAACAAACTGACGGACAAGAAAAGACTCCATATCCTCTTCATAAACAAGCGCTCCTTTCTATGCTCTACTTCTGCGCGCACAGGTCGCTTAAGCAGCAATCCTTGCACGCGCGGTTTTTCCCATTACACATATTGCCGTAGCCAATGGCGCAATAGCTCCAAAGGATATAATCCGCCTGGGCCGGACCGTAGTTGCTCTTACTGCGATCGGCCACACGGCGCACCAGGTTATACACCTCTTCTAACTCCGGCAGCGGCTGATTGAAGAACTGCAACCGCTCACTGCCCAGCAGGCGGCACAAGTGGCGGTCCGGCTTGGGAATATCATAGCCCAAATTGCGCAAATACTCACAGGCCAGCGCCGTGCCGATCTGGGCCAATTTATACCCATCCTCCGGCTTGCCGTGGGCAATAGCCTGCACCAGCGGCCAAAAATCCGCGCCGTTTGCGCTCATTTTTGCGTACTTTGCAGGCAAATTCGCTGCGTTGTTATCGAAGTACCGAAAATTCTCCTCAACTGCCTGAATTTGCCGTTTTTTGAAGCGGAAACACACTTGATTTCTTTCAAATGCAACTGGCAGATCCTGCTTGTTATCCAAATAGGCTTCCAGCGCTTTATCCACATTTCGCAGCCGCCCGGTTTGCAGGTCCGCATCATGGGCGACGCAGCGCCAATCCATACTATTACTGAGTATGGCATAAGTCATAGCCCGAATAAAGTCCATTGTTTCCAGTTCCATGGGTTCGCCGCTTTTTCTGCGCTGCACCTGGTGGCAAATGTAGGTATTCTCCCACCGTGCCGCCGGAATGTCGGCGCATTTTTCATTGACCCACTGCTCCATCTCCGGCAACTTCCTTGCCAACAGATCACATCGGCGCAGGTCCACATTATTCTCCATCCAATTCCCCCTTAAAACTTTCTTCGCTCTTGCTTATCAAACAAATTGTTTGATAACTTGATTATAGCAAACAAAATGTTTGGTGTCAATTAGACAGCAAACATTTTGTTTTATAATGTGCGTGGTGATGTGAATGGATTACAAAAAGCGCCTATACGACCTGCGCACGGATAACGACTTAAAACAGACGGATATTGCCGCTGTGCTGAAGATCACCGGCCAGGCCTACGGTATGTACGAGAACGGCAAGCGAGGGCTGCCCATTGAGCACCTGATCACCCTGTGCCGCTACTACGGAGTCAGCAGCGACTACATTCTGGGGCTGACGGACTGCAAAATCCTCGGCACACACAAAAACACCGACCAGTAACAACCTATGGTTGCGGGTCGGTGTTTGTTTTTTGTTTATTGCGGCGGGAGCAAGCCCCCGCCCGACGATCGTTTTGGCCTTTTGTGCGGTGCGATGAAGGCATCGCACCCTACAAAACTCAATTCAACAAATCAATAAAATAACCGGTAGGGGCGGATAGCATCCGCCCGCCAAAACTCTACAAGAGATAGAGACCATCGTAGGGCCCGATGCCCACATCGGGCCGTAATCCCTCAGTCACTTCGTGACAGCACCTAACTGGTGCCCGTCCCCTCTGTCGCTGCGCGACATCTCCCCACACAGTGGGGAGTCGCCCTTTACAAGGGAGCCGAAGATATCGTAACCGATTTGCCTCCCTTGCAAAGGGAGGTGGCAACGCCATAGGCGTTGACGGAGGGATTGGCCGAAGGCAAAGGCAACTCCACCCTCACCCCTTAATAATATCCGCCGGGGTGACAGGCAGGGCCTGCTGCAAGGCGGACAGGGGCAGCTCCACCTGGGCGCCCACCCGCCCGGCAGAGAAGAAGATGGTGTCATACGCCGCCGCGGTTTGGTGGATATAGGTGGGGAACTGCTTTTTCATTCCAATGGGCGAGCAGCCGCCGTGCACATAGCCGGTGCGGGGCAGCAACTCCTTTTGGGGCAGCATTTCTACCGCCTTTTCGCCGCAGGCGCGGGCCGCTTTCTTCAGGTCCAGTTCTTCTGCCACCGGCACCATAAACACAAAGAAGCCGCCGCTTTTGCCCCGGGTCACCAGAGTCTTAAACACCCGGTCCGGGTCCTGGCCCAGCAGCCGGGCCACCTCCACGCCGTTCACAGTGGAATTGTCATAGGCGTAGTGGTTATAGGCCAGCTTTTTGCTGTCCAGCACCCGCATCACATTGGTTTTCAGTTCCTTTTTTGCCATCTTTTGTCACTTTCTCAGTATTTATTATGCACTTTCTCCGCAAAGCAGAGGAAGTCCTTCAGCACCACCTTGGTGCCATCGTCCAGCACGGCGGTGCCACTCATACGGCCAAACACCTGGTGCTGGTCAGAGCAGATCAGCTTCACATCCAGCAGCGCCGCCCGGTCGATAATGGGCACAAAGTCCATCTCAAACCGGCCGTCCGAGGAAGTGAACTTCCAGGGGTCCGTGTAATTATCGCTGATCAGGAAGGTCACATCGTCCAGCTTATGCCCCACCCCGTCATAGAACAATATGTTCTCAGATGCAGCGGAGGTGTCGCCAAAGCCGTAGCCGATATTAAAACCAAAGCGGTGGCCGTCCACCGTGCCGGAGCCGGAGCCCCAGTACCAGGTGTTATCATAGGTCCACACGCCGCGGCCCCAGTCCAAAGCGCCGTAGTCCGTAGCCGGGTCAAAGGTATAAATTTTGCCGTCGAACTCCACCTTGCCCCGGGCGCGCATACAGTTGATCTTCTGATTATAATAGAACGCGTGGGGATCTTCCAGCCAGGGCGTGGCGATCACCATGGTGTCCTGGGGCGGGTCCTCTAAGAAGATCTGCGCCCGCAGGGGCTTGCCGTTGTAGAAATTCTTAAAATGGCACTTGATCTCCCGCTGCTCAAAATTCAGATTAAACTGCATACCCAGCTTTTTGTCACAGTAGCGGATACTGCCGCCGGAGGACACGGTGGGCATATGCAGCTTGCCCATGGGAAAGGCGTTCAAAATGGTCTCCGTGTGCTCAAAAGCGTTCTTAAAGTCCAAAAAAGTCACAGACTGCAAGCCGATATACCCGTCATCCGACAGGGTAAAGCACACGCCAAAGTCCCCGGAGGGCGACAGCACCGAGTAGTAGTCCCACTCCTTAATGCGAGTGGGGCGCTTCTTAATATCCGCCCGGCTGTACAGCTGCAACGGCCGCCGAGACCAGCCCGGCTCCTGCAAAATCCCATCCGGCCCCAGCAGCGGCTGGGTGGTGGTCACCTCATGATTACGCATAAATGAATCCCCCTTCATAATGCAAAAAAGTGTATGGTTCGGTCAACAATATCATCCTACCACAAACGGCAGCCATTTGCAACGGGTATTCAGTATTCGATCCCACGCCGGGCCGGTGCGCCGGTATCAAAGGGGTGGCGCTCCTTGGTCATACAAGTAATATAGTCGCACAGGGGTGCCAAGTCCGGCGGCAGGCTGTGGCCGGTCAAAATAATCTCGCAATCCCGGCCCCGCTGCTGCAAAAAGTCCATCAAACCCTGCCGAGGCAGCAGCTCACCGGCAAAGGCGTCTGCTCCCTCGTCCAGCACCACCAAAAAGCAGTTCCGGGCAATATCTGCCGCCTGCACCAGCAGTCGGGCATAGTCCTCTTCCAAAGCTGTCCGCTTCTTTTCCGTCATCGGACAAAATAGCTGAAATTGCTCCCGAGGGAACAAGCATTCCACACCCAGTTGTATCAAGGCCTCCACCTCACTGGAAGAACCATCCTTGTAAAACGACACAAAGAGCACCTGTTCGCCGGCACCCGCCGCACGAACCGCCGCACCTACAGCCGCCGTGGTCTTGCCCTTACCGTCGCCGTAATAAAACTCGATCATATAGACCACCTCCATTTTTTAGTATACGCCGTTGCAGTCGATATGTAAAGAAAATCCACGGTATAAAGCCAAAAAATTTGCAGTTCCACGGAGCGTGGACAACTTCCACCGCCCGCCTGTTGCAAAGGTTCGCCCTTTCTGCTACAATACAATCGTAAACAAGGGAAAGGAGAGCGGGAGCCGCGGCCCCCGCACCGCAGATATGGATGCAAAAGAGATCGGGCGCACCATCAGCACCCACCGCAAGGCGCTGGGACTGACCCAAATGCAGCTGGCAGCACAGCTACAGGTCAGCAACCGCACCGTCTCCAAATGGGAGAACGGCGACGGCTTTCCGGATGTTTCGCTGCTGCCGGGACTGGCCGCTGCCCTGGATATTACCATTGACGAGCTGCTTACCGGGGAAGTACCGGCGCAAATCCAGCAGAGTGTCAGCGCCGCAGAGGCTCGCCGTGCCCAAGGCCGCTACCAGGTGGCCAAGATCGTGGCCGGAGCACTGCTGGTGGCGGGCAGCGTAATCGGGCTGATCACCGAGGTGCGGCTGTTTTGGGTCAAGCCCTTTTATATGTTTATTGAGATTTATCTGCTGGTGCTGGCCTTTGTGCTGGTAGTGATCGGCGCCATGGTCTTTCTCATCGGGCTGGTGCGCTACCGCACGGAGGTGCAGCACCTGGGCACAGCCAACCGGGTAGAGGCCCTGGTTGCTTTGGCGGCTGCCGGACTGTTCCCCCTCTTTACCGTGCTGCGCTTTCTCCACGCCTACACCCGACCGGGCATGGCGGTATTCATCGTGCTGCTGGCGGCAGCGGCGGGGTTGTGGGTCTGGCGGCTGGCGCTGGACTGCAAAAAGCTACGGTCAGAAAAAGCCACTCGTAAAGCAGAGAAGGACTGATTTTGTCAAAAAATCAGAAATGGCTATTGATTTGGCGGTCACTTTCCAGTATAATGTGTAAGTACAGACGGTTGTACAGGCGTACAGCCGTTTTTCTTATTTTTTAATATCGCGCTGATCGTAAGTTGAGGGACTATGAGAAAAGCAGGTTTTGACAATCAAAAATACTTAGAAATGCAATCCGGCCGTATTCGGGAGCGCATTGCCGAATTCGGCGGCAAGCTGTACCTGGAATTCGGCGGCAAGCTGTTTGATGACTACCACGCCAGCCGGGTGCTGCCGGGCTTTCAGCCGGACAGCAAGCTGCAAATGTTGCTGCAGCTGAAAGACCAGGCGGAAATCGTTATCGTAGTCAGCGCCCAGGATATTGAGAAAGACAAGGTGCGGGGCGATCTGGGCATTACCTATGATATAGACACCCTACGGCTGATTGAGGCGTTCCGTTCCAAGGGGCTGACCGTCAGCTCCGCGGTGCTTACCAAGTACGCCCCCTCCCCCAAGCTGGACGCCTTTGAGGCCCGGCTGCAAGCGGCGGGCGTGGCGGTGTACCACCACTATCTGATCGACGGCTACCCGGCCAGTATCAGCAAGATCGTCAGCGACGCCGGTTACGGCAAAAATGATTATATCGAGACCCGGCGCTCTTTGGTAATCGTCACCGCTCCCGGCCCCGGCAGCGGCAAGATGGCCACCTGCCTGTCCCAGCTGTACCACGAGAATCGGCGGGGCATTAAGGCCGGGTACGCAAAATTTGAGACCTTCCCCATCTGGAACATTCCGCTGAACCACCCGGTGAACCTGGCCTACGAGGCCGCCACCGCGGACCTGGGGGATGTAAATATGATCGACCCCTGGCACCTGGAGGCCTACGGTGAGACCACCGTCAATTACAACCGGGATGTGGAGATCTTTCCGGTGCTCAAGGCCACTTTTGAGAAAATCTATGGCACCTGCCCCTACCAGTCCCCTACGGATATGGGGGTCAATATGGCCGGCAACTGCATTGTGGACGACGGCGCCGTTTGCACCGCCGCCAAAGAGGAGATCCTGCGTCGCTACTTTACTGCCTGCTGCAACGCGCTGCGAGGCAAGGAATGCAGCGACGAGATCTATAAATTAGAACTGCTGCTGGGTCAAGCCGGACTAAGCACCGACGATCGGGCCTGTGCAGCGGCGGCCACCCGGGCTGCGACAGACACCGGCGTGCCCTGCGCCGCCATTGAACTGGAAAACGGCGATCTGATCACCGGCAAGACCACCGAGCTGCTGGGCTGTGCCAGCGCTATGCTGCTCAACGCCTTAAAACACCTGGGCGGTATTCCGGACGAAACCTTGCTGATCTCGCCGCAGGTGATCCGTCCCATCCAGGCGCTGAAGACCCAACACCTGGGCAGCCGCAATCCCCGGCTGCATACGGACGAGGTGCTCATTGCCCTGTCCATGTGCGCCGTAACGGACCCCAACGCCGCCCTGGCACTGGAACAGCTGGGCAAATTGCAGGACTGCGAAGTGCACTGCTCCGTGCTGCTGTCCGCCGTGGATGAAAACACGCTGAAAAAGCTGGGCGTGCACCTGACCTGCACTGCAAAAAGCGACAAAAAAGTTGTTTACTGATTGACCCAATATCATTATGATACAGATTACAACACAGAAAGGGTGATTTCATTGGGCAAAACCAAGTATATCTTCATTACCGGTGGCGTGGTCAGCGGGCTGGGCAAGGGCATTACTGCCGCTTCCCTGGGCCGACTGCTTAAATCCCGTGGGCTAAAGGTCACCGCGCAGAAACTGGACCCGTACCTGAATGTGGACCCGGGCACCATGAACCCGGTACAGCACGGCGAGGTATTCGTCACCGATGACGGCGCAGAGACGGACCTGGATCTGGGGCACTACGAGCGCTTTATTGACGAGTCTCTGAGCCAAAACTCCAACCTGACCTCCGGGCGTGTGTACTGGAAGGTGATTACCGACGAGCGCAAGGGTGTGTACGGCGGCCAGACCATTCAGATCATTCCTCATGTGACCAATGAAATTAAGCGTTCCATTGCCCGCAACGCAGACACCGGCGCCGATGTGTGCCTGGTAGAGATCGGCGGCACCGTAGGCGATATTGAGAGCCAGCCCTTTTTAGAGGCCATTCGCCAGTTTGCCGTGGAGGCCGGACGGGAGAACTGCCTGTTTATCCATGTGACTCTGGTGCCGTACCTGGCAGCCTCCGATGAGCTGAAGAGCAAGCCCACCCAGCACAGTGTAAAGGAAATGCTCTCCATCGGTATCAACCCGGACATTATCGTTTGCCGCACAGAGCACCCGCTGACGGAGGAGATCAAGCACAAGATCTCTCTGTTCTGCAATGTGGACCCGGAATGCGTTATTGAAAATAACAACTGCGACATTCTCTATGCCGTGCCCATGATGCTCCAGGAGCAGCATATGGACGATGTGGTCATCCGCAAGCTGGGGATTGACTGTCCCGCCGCGCCGGATCTCACGGACTGGCAGGAGATGCTGGATGCCCTGCGCCACCCGGTACAGACGGTAAAGATCGCCCTGGTGGGCAAATATGTGGAGCTGCACGACAGCTATATCAGCGTGAACGAGGCGCTGAAGCACGGCGGTATTGCCACCCACAGTGCCGTGGATATTCACTGGATCGACTCAGAGACCCTGGAGGGCGACGATGCAGATCTGGACGCCATTTTGGGCGATATGGACGGCATTTTGGTGCCCGGTGGCTTTGGCTCCCGTGGCATTGAGGGCAAGATCAACGCCTGCCGCTACGCCCGCACCCACGGGGTGCCCTACCTGGGCATCTGCCTGGGTATGCAGATTGCGATTATTGAATTCGCCCGGAATATGCTGGGTATGGCAGACGCCAACTCGGCAGAGATTGACCCGTCCACTACCCACCCGGTGATTGATATTCTGCCGGAGCAAAAAGACGTTACGGACATGGGCGGCACCATGCGCCTGGGTCAGTACCCCTGCACCCTGAACCCGGACTCCAAGGCCTTTGCCCTGTACGGCGCCTCCATGATCTATGAGCGCCACCGCCACCGCTATGAGGTGAACAACGATTACCGCCCGGATCTGCTGAAAGGCGGCATGATCTTTGCCGGCACTTCGCCGGATAACCATATTGTAGAGATGGTAGAGATCCCGGATCATCCCTGGTTCGTGGCCGGCCAGTTCCACCCGGAATTCAAGAGCCGACCCAACCGCCCTCATCCCCTGTTCCGCGGTTTTGTCACCGCCGCCGCAACGCGTATGAACAGCAAGAAATAAGCGTAATAAATATACCAAACACCCCTATGACCCGCAAGAGCCATAGGGGTGTTTTTGCGTATAAGACGCAAGCATGTAGACGATGTAGGGTGCGATGCCCACATCGCACCGCCATTATGGATTTACCGGTTTGTTTGCCTTCGGCCAATCCCCCTGTATCCCCCTTTGCAAGGGGGACAAAGATGTTGCAACCTTTTTGCCTCCCTTGTAAAGGGTGAATCCCCACGGTGTAGAGAAACATCTCTGCACAAGACACCCCCAAGCAACGGCTCGGGAGTGTTTACTGTTTTAACTTTTTGATTCCTTACTTCAGCTTTTTATTGATACTGTGGCGCTGCACGGCACCGACCACTGCGGCAATGTTGGCCTCTTTTCTGGCGCGGTCCGCAATATCGTTTTGCTCTTCCATCAGTCTGGCCTGTTCCGCGGCTTGTGCGTTGGCCTCTCGCTGCAACTCATTAGCCTCTTCCTGCTGATACAGTCGCTGCTGCTCCAGTTTGTACTGCTCCTGCCGATCGTACAGGTCAATGGCTTGCTGGATGGTACAGTTGGAGGTAGAAACGGTATCATAAATGTGCTGCATGGCGTCAATACGCCGGTAAGACAGAGGCAGTATTTTGGTCTGCTCATAATGGGCCATCAGCTGCTGCACCGCCGCATCCAGTTCTTGCTGCCCTTTGATCAGCTCTGCATTCTTGCGATTGGTCCAAGCGTCCAGTGCCTGCATATACTGGGGCAACGTTTCTTCTTCATATTTTTTCTTTGCCGCCGCATATCGTGCGTCTTCTTCTTGCTGAGCCCGCGCAGCCTGTTCATCCGCTGCCTTACAAGCCGCCACATATTCCGGCTGTTCCGCTGCCATAGCACTGCGCACATCTTCCTTTTTCTTCCTATAATCAAAGCGACTGAAAAAAAAGAAAATCAAAAGCGGAATAATCAGTGCCAAACCGACTAAATAAGCAATTCCATTTACGATATGACTAACCGTCTCAAGCGGAATGCGATTGGCAATAAAGTTAATGACAGTGAGCACAATCTGAATAACAAACCATACCAAAATCGCCGACGATACATTTTTTACATGATATATTTTCAGTACCCGGGTCGCTTTCGTGTTATAGTGCCGCAAATAATATCCATAATCCGGCTTTGGTTTCTCCGGATACGCCGGTTGGATCGTTTGGTGCTGCGGGGGCTCCGGCTTTTGTTTGAATTGCTCCCGCTCCAGCCGGTTCAGTTCGTCCTTTTTATCCCGAATAAATACTTCTAAATTCAGCGCTTTCTTTAAGTCTTGTACCTGGTCGCTCATTCTCTTTCCTCCTAATTTTCTATTCTTGACTGCCAGTCTTCTATAAAAGTCTCCGGCGGCACCTGCAATGCCAAACAAATGGCTCGCAATTCATCCGCATATAAAGGGCGACAACCGTGCAGCATTGCATAAAACGCCACCCCGGACATACCGCTTTGCTTAGCAATGGCGTGCAGGTGGATATGATTTTTGCGCAGATATAATCGTACTCGTTCATAAACGCACATATCCATCACCATTCTAAAGAATTTCTGTAGTCAGTATAATTATAATAAAGATTTTCTTTATTGTCAACATTTAATTACAATATTTCTTTAAAACGGTGTTGAATTTTCAAATTTGTTGTGTATAATCAATACAGAGGTGATGGTCTTGAAGTATGAAATCGGCGCCAGAATTCGCCAGTTCCGTGAGGCACGCGGCCTAACGCAAGTAGAATTGGCCAACCGTTTGCATATCAGCAGCGGTCGCCTATCCAACTGGGAGCAAGGTGCCTGTCGCCCCAACGCAGATATTTTGGCTAAACTGTGCCGTGCGTTGGAAGTTTCGCCCAGCGAATTGTTAGATTTGCCGACACCGGAACAAAACTTGACCGAGCACGAGCGCCAAGTCATCACCGCTTACAGAGAAAAACCAAATCTGCAAAACGCAGTAGACATTCTCTTGGGTATAGATAAATAATAAAATGTAAAAGGACGGCCCCGCCGTCCTTTTTGTTTTATACGCTCTAAAAATCGCATCTGCTCGCAAGAGCCATAGGGGTGTTTTTGCGTATAAGACGCAAGAATGTAGACGATGTAGGGTGCGATGCCCACATCGCACCGCCATTATGGATTTACCGGTTTGTTTGCCTTCGGCCAATCCCCACGCCTCCGGCGCAATCCCTCAGTCACTTCGTGACAGCTCCCTTTGCAAGGGAGCCAAAAAGGTTATGATCTATACGCCTCCCTTGTAAAGGGAGGGGGACCGCCGTAGGCGGTGGAGGGATTTCGCAAAAAACAGGGAACGGCGCGTACCGTTCCCTGTTCCCATTTTATCGCTTTATTTTTCTACGGCAGACACAACGCCCTCTGCCAAACCGGCAAGGCTCTGAATTTCCGAAGGAATAATGATCTTGGTGGCCTGGCCGTCGGCGGCTTTGGAGAATGCCTCCAGCGCTTTCAGCTTGATCACCGCGTCTCCGGCGTTGGCGTCGTTGAGCAGGCGAATGGCGTCTGCGGTGGCCTTTTGCACCGCCTCAATCGCCATAGCCTCACCCTCGGCCTCGCGAATTTTCGCCTCTTTCACAGCCTCGGCGTGGAGAATAGCAGCCTGCTTCTCTGCCTCTGCCTCCAAAATCTTGGACTCCTTGTGCCCCTCGGCTACCAGAATACGGCTCTGCTTCTCCCCCTCGGCAGTCAAAATGGCCTCACGGCGCTGGCGCTCCGCTTTCATCTGTTTTTCCATGGCGTCCTGAATTTCCCGAGGCGGGATAATGTTTTTCAGCTCCACCCGGTTCACCTTAATACCCCAGGGATCCGTGGCCTCGTCCAGGATCACACGGATCTTGGTATTGATGGTGTCGCGGGAAGTAAGGGTGCTGTCCAGCTCCATCTCGCCGATAATGTTACGCAGGGTGGTGGCAGACAGGTTCTCAATAGCGGAAATGGGGCTTTCCACGCCGTAGGTGTACAGCTTGGGATCCGTGATCTGGAAGAACACCACCGTGTCGATCTGCATGGTCACATTGTCCTTGGTGATCACCGCCTGGGGCTTAAAGTCCACCACCTGCTCCTTAAGGGAAACAGTCTTGGCGATCCGGTCAATGAACGGAATTTTTACATGCAGCCCGGTATCCCAGGTGGCATAGAAAGTGCCCAGCCGCTCCAAAACGAATGCCTTGGACTGGGGCACCACACGAATATTCGCCAGCACCAGCGCAAGCAGCGCCAGAATAACCGCGGCTAAAATGATCCATTTCATAGCAAATCTCCTTTTCTTTCATTGATTGTAAATAAAAATGGATAACAAAATCAGGTTTTATCTGCCGGAGCTGTAGCCGGATGCACCATCAGCTTCACGCCCTCAATACGATCCACCACCACCGTGGCACCGGCGGCAATGGGCGCGCCGTCCGTACTGCGGGCGGACCATACACTGCCACACACTTTTACCTGCCCGGTGGCGGCCAAATTATCAATATCTGCCAGCACCACACCGGTCTGGCTCACGCAGCGGTCCGCGTTGGTGGCCTGAATACGGGGACGCAGATACTTCTTCACCAGGGGTTTAGTAGCCAGCAGCGCCACCACGGACACCGCCACAAACAGCACCCCTTGGAGCCAAACAGCCCCGCCGCAGGCCGCCGCGATCGCCGCAGCCACTGCACCCAGCACAAACCAAATAGACACCAACTGGGCGGTGATCCCCTCCAGCACGCCGAATACCACGGCGGCGATGATCCATATATACAGCATTTGCATGGGCTGTGACCTCCTCTCGGTGCAAAAAGCGGTAAGCCGCCCCGATTTTCTGCTCTCAGTATAGCATACGCTCATGCCCTTTGCAATACGCATTCAAAATTAAGCGACGGGTGACCAACAAAGGGTATGCGACAGCAAGACACAACCGCTCAGATAACAGGTAGCTATACTTTGCCGCCTCACTTCCACCCTTGATTATTCCGCAAAAGATGGTATAATCGTGGTGCACAATTTTTGTACACGGAGAGGGAATTATGGAATATAACAAAAGCGCGACCCTGCGCTTTGCGTTCAAGCAATCGCTGCCGGTGCTGTTCGGCTACCTGTTTTTAGGCGCAGCGTTTGGCATTATGCTGTTTAAGGCCGGCTACAACTGGGTGTGGGCGGCGCTGATCTCGCTGCTGGTGTATGCCGGGTCCGGCCAGTTTCTGCTGGTGTCGCTGATCTCCTCCGGCGCCGGGCTGGCCACCACCGCACTGATGACGCTGTTTATCAACACCCGCCATATGTTCTACGGCCTGTCTTATATTGAAAAGTTCAAGGCCGGCGGCTGGCGCTATCCTTTTATGATCTTTACTTTAACGGACGAGACCTACTCGGTAAACGCCTCCATTCTGTCTGTGCCGGATGGGGTGGACGAGCCGCGGGCGCGCTTTCTCATCGGCGAGTTTGACCACCTGTACTGGATCATCGGCTCCGTGCTGGGCTCGCTGCTCAGCGCCGCCCTGCCTATTGACTTTACCGGCATTGACTTCTCCATGACCGCCCTGTTTGTGGTGATCTTTATTGACCTGATCCGCAACCAAAAGGGCCGCGCCGGGCTGATCGGCGCCCTGGGGCTGTGCTCCGGTATTCTGTGCCTGCTGATCTTTGGGGCAGACAAGTTCCTGCTCCCCTCCCTGGTGCTCACCGTGGCGGTGCTGTCCGCCGGGCGCCCCTTCTTTGACCCGGAACGGAGGGCTGCAAAATGACCAACACCCATTTGCTGATTATGGTGCTGGTGGCCGCCGCCTGTACCTTTGCCACCCGCCTGTTTCCCTTTGCCCTGTTTGGGGGCAAAAAGCAGGTGCCCAAGTTCGTCCAGTACCTGGGCAATGTGCTGCCGGTAGCCATTTTGGGCATTCTCATCGTCTATTGTCTGAAGGACTTTGAACAGGGCAATGTGAACTACATTGTGCCCCAGTTGATCGCCGTGGCGCTCACCGCCGGGGTGCACCTGTGGCGCAAAAACACCCTCCTGAGTATCGCCGTGGGCACCATCGGCTATATGCTCCTGATCCACTTTGTGTTTGTGTGACCCAAACAGAAAATACAAGAATGACCGCACCGGGAATGGTGCGGTCCGTTTGCTGTCTATATTCATCTACACCGTGGCGGGGACAAAGCGATAGCCGCGGCCCCAGACGGTTTGGATCAGGTCCAGGTCAGGATCCAGCTTTTTGAATTTGTCCCGGATCCGGTTCACATGGACGGTGACGGTCGAGGTCTCGCCCAGGCTGTCGTACTGCCAAATGCGGTCAAACAGCTGCTCCTTGCTAAAGACCGTCTCCGGGTGGTCGGCCAGGAAGTACAGCAGCTCAAACTCCTTATTGGTCAGCGCCACCTCCTGCCCCCGGAACCAGGCGCGGCAGGCCGCAGAGTCCAGCCGCATGGCGCCGCTCTCCAGCACCGGCTCCGTTTGGCGGGCAGTGCCGTCGGCGGTGAGCCGCTCATACCGGCTGATATGGGCCAGCACCCGCGCCACCAACTCGCCGGGGGAAAAGGGCTTGACCACATAGTCGTCCGCCCCTACGCCCAGGCCCTTGATCTTGTCCAGGTCCTCTTTCTTGGCGCTGACTAAGATAATGGGCACATTCTGCTCCCGGCGCACAGCCCGGCAGACCTCCAGCCCATCCATACCCGGCAGCATAATATCCAGCAAGATCAGGTCAAACTTGCCGCCCAGCGCCGTGCGCAGCCCGGTGGGGCCGTCCGCCGCCACCGTTACCTGCAAGCCCGCTGCCTCCAGGTAATCCCGCTCCAGCCCGGCAATGCGGGGGTCGTCCTCAATGATCAATATCTGCTTCATCTGCAACACGCTCCCTCTTGGGTAACGAAATAAAGATCGACAGCCCCGCGTCCGTATGGCTGCGGGCCCAAATGGAGCCGCCGTTCTGCTCTACGATCTGTTTACACACCGCCAGCCCCAGGCCGCTGCCCTGGCTCACCTGGCTGCGGGCCGGGTCCGTGCGGTACATAGCGTCAAAGATCTTGCCCAGTTGGTCCTTGGCCACGCCGATACCGTTGTCGGCAAATTCCAGGATCACCACCCGGTCATAGGCGGTGGCCGTCAGCACCACGCACCCGGGCACACCCGGGCGGGCGTACTTGACCGCATTGCCCAGGATATTCAAAAACACCCGCTGAAAAGCGTCTGTGTCGATCTCGATTTGGGTATCTGCCGGGCAGTGATTTTCCAGTTCAAAGCTGCAGCCCCGACTCTCCATAAAGGCGGCCAGCTCCGGCGCCGCGTCGTCCAGCACCGCTTGCAGCTGCACAATGGAGCGGTCATTGCCGGTGCTGCCCAATTCCAGCTTGGACAGGGCCAGCAGGTCGTCCAGAATTTTCTCCGTCTGCACGGCAGAGTCGTAAATGGTCTGCAAATACCGCTGCTGCTTCTCCGGCGTGTTGGCAATGCCGTCCCGCAGCCCCTCGGCGTAGCCCTTAATGCTGGTGAGCGGAGTGCGCAGGTCGTGGGCAAAACCGGCGGTCATCTCCCGCCGCAGCTGCTCGCTTTTTTCTCGGCTCTCAATAGACTCTTTCAGCCGCAGGCGCATAGCGTTAAAGCTTTCCACCGTTTGTCCCAGCTCATTGGTGGAGTCGTAGTCAATCTGATAATCCAGATCGCCGCCGGCAATGGCGTCTGCCCCTCGGGCGATCTTCTTAATGGGGCGCACAATGGTGCGGCTGGTAAAGAACGAGAACGCTGCCACCGCAGCGGCAAAGATCAGCACAATAGCCAGCACCACCAGCCCGGTACGCCCGGCCAGCAGGCGGGACAGGGTGCCCTTGGCCGCCGGTTCCGTTTGGTCCGCCACCGTGTAGTTGGCGGCGGTGAGCACCAGTCGGCAGCGCCGATCCCCGGTCTGCACATGGCTGACGATCACCAAACCGTCCTGGCTGAAGTGGTACACATTCTCCTCCGGGTCAAAAGCCACAATCCGCTGTGCCTGGCCCAGCACATCCCTGCCCCCGGCGGTTTGGTAAAACACCGTGTCGCCCCGACGAATTTCCAGCACCACGCCCCGCTTTTCCAGCGGCGCAGCGTAGGCGGCAATATCCGCCAGCTTTTCCTCATCCGTGTCCTTGGTGCGCAGCAGCACATCGGACAGGTTGCTCACAGCCTGGTTCCAGCCGATCTGATTGACCAAGCTGTAGCTGTCCTCCGTCTGAGCCGTCAACTGAAAGGCGTTAGAGGTGCTGTGCAGCAGCCCCAGGCACACCAGCGCCACCAGCACCAGCGGTATGCCGATGGCCAGCACCGTGGTGAGCACAATGCGGGTGTTGATCTTTAAGTTCTTGGAAGAACGCTTTGGCTTTTTGCCGGGCATATCAGTGGCTCTCCCGGGGGATTCGCCCGTGCTTTACATCCTTGCTGTGGCGAATGATCTCCAAAATAGAGCCCAGATGGATCCGGGCAAAATTGTACGCCTCGGTCTGTACATCCATATTATCATGGGTCACCCAATAGCGAATAACCCCTTTCATACCGGTAATAATATACTCAATGCTCAAATCGCTGATCCCCTCAATATCACCCTTAATCAGGTCCAGCGCCGTGCGAATGGTCTTTTCAATCTTATCGGCAAACACCACGGTACCCGGGTCCGTCAGCAGCAGACGATACAACTCCCGATCCTCGTCGATCACCCGCTGAATGCTGATGAGCAGCATAGCGGTACAATCAATGGTAAAGTCCAGATTTTTCACTTTCAGCAGGTCCTTGCTCACCCGCAGATACACCTTGCGCATCAGCTCGTTGCTGATTTTGTTCAGCAGATCGAACTTATCCTCGTAATGCAGATAAAAGGTGTTGCGGCTGATCAATGCCCGATCCGTAATGTCCTTAACCGTAACAGAATCAAAGCCCTTTTCGCTGATTAACTCAAAAAAAGCGTCCCGTATTGATTTTTTTGTGCGTCGAATACGCAAATCAATTTTTTCTTCCGGCTTATTTCCGGAGCTTCGTTTGGCCATACTATACCCCTTTTCACGCGCCTGCTTCGCAGGCGCGTCCATTATGATACAGTGCTAAATAACTAACACCTGTACTTATAACTGTACACGAAAACCAAAACAATGTCAATAAACCACTCCTATTTTCCCGCTTTTTGTGTTTTTTGCAGAAAAAAGCACCTTCCCGTAAGGAAGGTGTGGGGTTAAAAATACAGCGGCGGGAGCAAGCCCCCACCCTACGATCTGACAAATATACGAAATCCACCTAGAACAATGCGCCGTCGGTGCGATGTAGGCATCGCACCCTACAGAAAGAACAAAAACATGTAGGGACCGATGAGTGAATTGCGCGCAGCGCAAGAGACACGAGGCTCCAAATGCGCCAGCATTTGGGAGAAACAGTCCGGGGGACTGTTTCGTAGCGAGTGCATTTATCAATCCGCGGGCGGCAAATTGCCGCCCCTACGACCAAAGGAACGCTCCATTTACCGGTAGGGGCGGATATCATCCGCCCGCAATTTTTCATTCTACCAGCAGATCATTCTCCCGCAGCAACTGGGCAAAATGCGCCACATCAGCGCTGGCCCGCTGCCGGTCCACCTCATACTCCGCCATCAGCGCCTCTACCACCTGCGCCTCGGTGGTGGGCTGCAAAAAGCAGTCCCAAAGAAAAGCCCCGGTATCATTCAGGGTAATCATACCGTTAAAATCCGACGCGGCGGCGCCCACCGGCACCACAATGTTGCTGCCGGCAATATTGCGCATGGCAAAGCCCGGTTTGATCTGCATAAAAAGTCACCTCGAAGTTATTCTTTTATCTATACTATAGCGTATTGGGGCAAAACTTTCAACAACTTGCTTAAAACATTCTTACAAATCCCGACATTTTTTTATAGTTTTAGTCTTGAAGCGCAGCAAAAAAATGGTTATAATAACCTTGGTAATTTTGATAAATTATTAAGTATTGTTGGAAGGAGTAAATCATCATGACTTATTCAAATGAAGTTGAGCAGATGTGTACCGTTAAAAAGGGTCCGCATCACGGTCCGGCTCCCATTCCTGAAGAAGGTAAGTGGGTCAAGAGCTACCAGATCAGCGACATCTCCGGTTTCTCTCACGGTATCGGCTGGTGCGCACCCCAGCAGGGCGCCTGCAAGCTGAGCCTGAATGTGAAGAACGGCATCGTAGAGGAGGCCCTGGTGGAGACCGTGGGCTGCTCCGGTATGACCCATTCCGCCGCTATGGCCGCAGAGATTCTGCCCGGCAAGACCTTGCTGGAGTGCCTGAACACCGACCTGGTGTGCGACGCCATCAATGTGGCTATGCGCGAGATCTTTAAGCAGCTGGCTTACGGTCGTTCTCAGTCCGCATTCTCTGAGGACGGTCTGGTTGTCGGCGCTGCGCTGGAGGACCTGGGCAAGGGCCTGCGCAGCCAGGTGGGCACCATGTTCTCCACCAAGCTGAAGGGCGTGCGCTACATGGAGATGGCCGAGGGTTATGTAACCCGCATGGCTCTGGACGAAGAGGGCGAGGTTATCGGCTATGAGTTCGTAAAGCTGGGCAAAATGCTGGAGGACATTCGTCACGGCAAGAGCCCCAACGAGGCTTACGAGGCAAACATTGGCAACTACGGTCGCTTTGCTAACGCTGCAAAGTACATTGACCCCAGAGAGGAATAAGAGAAGGAGGACAATACCATGGCAAATGATGTAAAGTTTGAAGGCAAGGAAAGAAGACTTGCCAAGATTGAAAAGTGCCTTGCCGAGTACGGTCTCTCCAGCCTGGAGGAGGCAAGAGATCTTTGCCTGTCCAAGGGCATTGATGTAGACGGTATCGTAAAGGGCGTGCAGCCCATCGCTTTTGATAACGCCAGCTGGGCATACACCCTGGGCGTGGCCGTTGCACTGAAAAAGGGTGTGACCACCGCTTCCGAGGCTGCCGCAGCCATCGGTATCGGCCTGCAGGCATTCTGCATTCCCGGTTCCGTTGCCGAGCAGCGTAATGTAGGTCTGGGCCACGGCAACCTGGGCGCCCGCCTGCTGCACGAGGACACCAAGTGCTTCGCTTTCCTGGCCGGCCACGAGAGCTTTGCTGCCGCTGAGGGTGCGATCGGCATTGCCCGTACCGCCAACAAGGTCCGCAAAGAGCCCCTGAAGGTGATCCTGAACGGCCTGGGCAAGGACGCTGCCTATATCATCTCCCGCGTCAACGGCTTTACCTATGTAAAGACCGATTATGATTTTTACACCGGCGAGCTGAAGATTGAGGAAGAAAAGGCATTCTCCGACGGCGAGCGCGCTGCCGTAAAGTGCTACGGCGCCAACGATGTGCTGGAGGGCGTTGCCATCATGAAGCATGAGGGCGTAGATGTTTCCATCACCGGTAACTCCACCAACCCCACCCGCTTCCAGCACCTGGTTGCCGGCACTTACAAGAAGTGGTGCCTGGAGAACGGCAAAAAGTACTTCTCCGTGGCTTCCGGCGGCGGCACCGGCCGTACCCTGCACCCGGACAATATGGCTGCCGGCCCCGCTTCCTACGGTCTGACCGACTCTATGGGTCGTATGCACGGCGACGCGCAGTTCGCCGGCTCCTCCTCCGTTCCCGCTCATGTTGAGATGATGGGTCTGATCGGTATGGGTAACAACCCGATGGTAGGCGCCACCGTGGCTTGCGCCGTGGCTGTGGAAGAAGCTACCAAATAAGCCAAAAACGGCATAAAATCGCCCCTGCACGCCCGGCGTGTGGGGGGTTCTTTTTGCATTGTTTTATCAACTGCGGGGGTAAAAATGGTGCCGCATCTTCTTTGTAACACACCGGGGACAAAAAGGCAAGGGGCGGGTGTTTTTAGGCAACGGATGTTGATTTTGTCTAATATTAAAGTTATTCTTGACTAACCGCCCGGGTGGGTGGTATGCTTTTTTCACAAAAGAAATACCCGCTTGAGGGAGTAGTTTGCACGCCGTTGGCGTGTGGCAAGTCAACAAACTGACTGCGGCGCTGGGCCGGGTCTGGCTTGTCTTAATGAACGAGACTCTTGCACGTCTGTTTTCCGTGCAGCAGTCTTTTATTTTTTACCTAAAAAGACCTAACGCACGGCAACGGCGGTAGGTCTTTTTCTTTGTAAAAATGAAGTAGGAGGACTTTCTATGCAGGCATTTACCGCAGAAAAAACGGAACTGCTGGCAACCTACGGTGCAGACCCGCACCGGGGGCTGACAGACGCGCAGGCACAGAAAAACAAAGAACAGTACGGCGAGAACGCCCTGACCCGGCGCAAGCCGGACTCCCTGCTGAAGCGCCTTTGGGACGCAGCCACGGAGCCCATGCTCTTAATGCTCATTGCAGCCGGGCTGATTGCCCTGGCGGTGAACATTGTGCGCCAGGTCACCGGCGGCGAGGCGGACTTTTTGGAGTGCGTGGGCGTGTTCGTAGCCATCGCGTTGTCCGTGGTGATCAGCGTGGTGATGGAGGGGCGCAGCGCCAAGGCCTTTGAGGCCCTGTCCAAGATCAATGCGGATATGACCGTGCGCGCCGTGCGGGACGGCCAAACCGTTACCCTGCAAAGCGCCGATCTGGCGGTGGGCGATGTGGTGCTGCTGGCTGCCGGGGACAAGGTGCCGGCGGACGGCCGCCTGCTGGAGAGCACTGCCCTGCGGGTGGACGAGTCCGCCCTCACTGGCGAGAGCTTCCCGGTAAAAAAGGACAGCGAACTGGTGCTTACAGATGAAAAAACACCTCTGGCGGAGCGGGCCAATATGCTTTACAGCGGCACATTCGTCACCGAGGGCCACGGACGGTTGCTGGTGACGGCGGTGGGCGACGCTACCGAGTTTGGCAAAATCGCCGGCGAGCTGGGCAATGCAGAGAAGAGCAGCACCCCCTTGCAGGAGAAGCTGGCCCGCCTGGGCAAGACCATTACCGTTTTGGGCGTGATCGCAGCGGGCATTGTGTTTGTGGCCCAGCTGATCTCCTTTGCCCTCCACGGCGGTCTGCACCTGGAGGCGGTGATGGAGGCGTTCATCACCAGCATCGTGCTGATTGTGGCTGCGGTACCGGAGGGACTGCCCACCATTGTGGCGGTGTCTCTGTCCATCAATATCATCAAGCTGAGCAAGCAAAACGCTCTGGTCAAGAAGATGATCGCCTCGGAGACCATCGGCTGTATCAGCGTGATCTGCTCAGACAAGACCGGTACTTTAACGGAGAACAAAATGACCGTGCGTGCCTTTTACGACACCCGGTGGCATAAGGAACCGGCAGAGTTGCAAAACGAATACCTGACCCATAACATCTGCCTGAACACCACGGCAGACCTGGCGCCGGACGGCGGCTTTATCGGCAATCCCACCGAGTGCGCCATGCTGCGGTTTTTTGAGCAGGCAGACACCGGCAACACCTACCGCCGGGAGCGGGAGGACCACACCCAGCTGTGCGCCTTCCCCTTCTCGTCTGAACTGAAGCATATGACCACCATCTCCAATGTGGACGGGCGCATGCTCTCTTATGTAAAGGGCAGCCCGGAGTGCGTGCTGGGTATGTGCGCCCTGGAGCCTGCACGACTGGAAGAACTGCAGCAGGTGTTGGTGCAGGCGGAGGCGCAGGCCATGCGTGTGATCGCCTTTGCCCATAAGGAGCTGGCAGAGATGGAGGACTTCTCCGCAGAGGAGGCCCACCGCCGGATGGAGAGCGGTATGGTCTTTGACGGCCTGGTGGCCATTGCAGACCCGCTGCGCAGCGATGTGTACGACGCCGTGGCCGCTTGCCGCAGCGCCGGGGTGGGGGTCAAGATCCTCACCGGCGACAATATCGTTACCGCCACCGCCATTGCCAAGGAACTGGATCTGCTGGCGGACGGCTGCGTGGCGCTGGAAGCCAAAGAAGTGGAAGAAATGAGCGACCGTGAGTTGCAAAAAATGCTGCCCAAGATCAGCGTGATCGCCCGCAGCACCCCTACGGTAAAAATGCGGGTGGTGAAGCTGCTGAAAGCCCGGGACGATGTGGTGGCCGTCACCGGTGACGGGATCAACGACGCACCGGCGCTGAAGAACGCCGATGTGGGGATCGCCATGGGCATTTCCGGCACAGAGGTGTCCAAGGAAGCCAGCGATATTGTACTGCTGGACGACTCCTTTGCCACGATCGTCAAGGCTGTGGAATGGGGCCGCAATATTTATGAGAACTTTAAGCGGTTCATCAGCTTCCAGCTGACGGTGAATATTGCGTCTGTAATTTGCGTGTTTGCCTCTGTTTTAATGGGGATGTCTGCGCCCTTTACCGCCTTGCAGCTGCTGTGGATCAATATTATTATGGACGGCCCGCCGGCCCTGACCCTGGGGCTGGAGCCCGGGTACAGCGACCTGATGCGCCGCCGGCCCACTGATCGCAGCGAAAATATCATTTCCAAGGGTATGCTGGCGCGGATCAGCACCACCGGTGTGTATATGAGCGTAGTGTTCCTGCTGCAATACAAGCTGAACTTCCTGGGTGCCGCCCAAAGTGAAATGCGCACCGTGCTGTTCACCCTGTTTGTACTGTTCCAGCTGTTTAATGCCTTTAACTGCCGAGAGCTGCACAGCGAGAGCATCTTTTGCCACCTGTTTAAGAACAAGCTGATGCTTTTGGTGGTGGGCTGTACCTTTGTGCTGCAAGTGCTGATCATTCAGTTTGCCGGTGCGTTCTTTGGCACCGTGCCCCTGGGGATCGCCATGTGGGGCAAGCTGTTTGCCCTGGCATTCTCCGTGATCGTCCTTTCTGAGGTGATTAAGGTCTTTGCCCGCCTGTTCCAAAAGAAAAAGGCATAAGATCAGACAAAAAATATCGGCAGGAGCAAGCCCCAGCACTACGAAACATTTATTGAAATTTTAATCCCTTATGGACGATTTGGCCGTATGTACCGCTGTGCATACGGCCTTTTATATTTTTTGATCTTATCCAAAGCGGCCGGTAATGTAGTCCCGGGTGCGGGGATCGGCGGGGGCGTCAAACAGCGCCTTGGTGGGGGCGCACTCCACCATCTCGCCCAGCAGGAAAAAGGCGGTCCGGTCGCTGATCCGGGCGGCCTGCTGCATATTATGGGTCACAATGGCGATGGTGTACTTCTTTTTCAGCTCCAGCGCCAGTTCCTCGATCTTGGCGGTGGAGATAGGGTCCAGGGCAGAGGTTGGTTCGTCCATCAGCAGTACCTCCGGCTCCACTGCCAGTGCCCGGGCAATGCACAGCCGCTGCTGTTGCCCGCCGGACAGGGCCAGGGCGCTTTTTTTCAGTTTGTCCTTTACCTCGTCCCAAATGGCGGCGCTGCGCAGAGCCTGCTCCACGATTCGGTCCAGCTCCCGCTTTTTCCGTTGGCCGTGGGTGCGGGGGCCGTAGGCAATGTTGTCATAGACGGACAGAGGAAAGGGGTTGGGCTTTTGAAACACCATACCCACCCGGCGGCGCAGCAGGTTCACATCCGTCTTTTTGGCGTAAATATCCGCGCCGTGGAGCAGCACCTTGCCCTCTATGCGGCAGGTGCCGATGGTGTCGTTCATCCGGTTCAGGCACCGCAGCAGGGTGGATTTGCCGCAGCCGGAGGGGCCGATCAAGGCGGTGATCCGGTGCTCCGGAATCTCCAGGGTAATGTTTTTCAGCGCCTGAAAGTCGCCGTAATATAAGTTTAAGTCTTGCACAGAGAATGCGGTCATTGGCTGTCTCCTTTCTTGTGTTTGCCCAACAGCAGATCGGACAGGGCGTTAAGCAATATGACCACCACCAGCAGCACCACGGCGGTGGCATAGGCGGCGTCCGTATAAAGTCCCTCGCCGATCAGGGCGTACATGTGCACCGCCAGGGTGCGCCCGCCGTCGGTAAGCCCGGCAATTTTAGCCACCGTACCGGCGGTGTAGATCAGGGCGGCGGTCTCGCCCACAATGCGGCCTACGGACAGCAGCACGCCGCTGAGAATGCCCGGCAGCGCTGTGGGCAGCAGGATCACAAACACTGTGCGCAGCCGCCCGGCACCCAGGCCAAAGCTGACCTCCCGGTAGCCTTGGGGTATGCTGCGCAGGGCCTCCTCCGTGGTGCGCATAATGGTGGGCAGGATCATAATGGCCAGAGTCAGCGCCCCGGACAGCAGCGACAGGCGCAGATGCAGCGCCTTCACAAACACCAAGTAGCCGAACAGGCCGTACACAATGGAGGGAATGCCCGCCAGGGTCTCGGTGGTCAGGCGGATGGGCGGCACCAGCCGGTTGCCGGGCTTGGCGTATTCCGTCAGGTAAATGGCGGCGCCTATTCCCAGGGGCACGGCGATCAGCAGGGTCACCCCGGTCATGGTCAGGGTGTTTAGAATGGCCGGCAGCATGGACAAGTTCTCGGTAGTATAAGTGGGGCTGAACATAGACAGCCGCAGATAGGGCACGCCCCGCACCAGCACATACACCACCAGCAGCAGGAACACCCCGGCGGTGAGCAGGGCGCAGGCCCACAGGGCAGCTCGCACCAGCGCGGCACGGGTGTTTTTGCGGCGCTTTAATTTCGCTTCCATAGGTGCCCTCCTTGCTTGAGAATGGAAAACAGCAGGTTGATAATGAGGATAAACACAAACAGCACCACCCCGGTGGCGATCAGCGCCTGGCGGTGCAGGTCGGCGGCGTAGGCCATCTCCAGCACAATGTTGGCGGTGAGGGTGCGCACCCCATCGGTAAGGCTCCTCGGAATGACAGGCTGGTTACCGGCCACCATACTGACGGCCATCGCCTCGCCGATGGCCCGGCCAATGCCCAGGATCACCCCGGCGCTGACGCCGCTTTTGGCTGCCGGCAGCAGGGTGCCCAGTACCGCCCGCTCCTTGGTGGCGCCCAGAGCCAGTGCTCCCTCGTAGTAGCTGTTTGGCACCGCCCGCAGGGCAGACTCGGACACATTGATGATGGTGGGCAGGATCATAATGCCCAGCACCAGAGAGGCGGTGAGCACCCCCTTGCCGGAGGTGCCGAACACCGCCTGCACTGCCGGCACCAGCACCGTCAGGCCGAAAAAGCCGTACACAATGGAGGGGATCCCCGCCAGCAGATTGACCGCTGGCTTCAGCACCCGGTACAGGGGCGCCGGGCAAAAGCGGGCCAAAAATACGGCGGTGCCGATCCCCAGGGGCACGCCCACCACAATGGCCCCGGCAGTCACATAAATGCTGCCTACGATCATGGGGAAGATACCGAATTCATTTTGCAGCGGGCGCCAGATCTGTCCGGTGAGAAAGGGCGCCACCCCGATTTGGCGAAAGGCGGGTGCACCCCCGGCAAACAGGAAAATGCAGATAAAGACCACGGCCAGTACGGACAGCACCGCCGCCAGGGCGAACACCAGGCGCATGGCCGTTTCTTTGATTTTTGCAGTCATAAAAACCTCTTAGATATAGGAAAGCGGGGGCGCCGCAGCGCCCCTTTTGGTTGGGTTGGCTTTTTATTTTACGCTTGCCCAGTCGGTAAGGTTGCCGGTGTAAATTTGGCGCACGGTGTCCGTGGTGGCGGCTTTCAGCGGATTGGCCTTATTGACGATCACCGCCACCCCGTCCATAGCGATCACGGTGGCATTCACGCCCTTGGCGGTCTCCGTGTCTTTCAGCTCTCGCGAGGCCATGCCGATGTCGCAGGTGCCATCGGCGGCCGAGGTGATCCCGGTGGTGGAGTCGCTTTGCTGCACCTCTACCGTTACGCCGGTGTTCACCTTTTGGTACGCTTCCGCCAGCTTTTCCATTACCGGCGTAACGGAGGAGGAACCGGCCACCAGCACCTTGCCCTTGGCGCCGCTGCTTTTGAATGCGCCGGTATTGGACTGGCTCACATAGTGGTTATCCTCAATGATCTTTTGGCCGTCGGCGCTTTGAATGTAGCTGATAAAGTCCTTGGCCGCCGAGCTTAGATCGTCTTTGGTGACAATGTTAAAGGGGCGAGAGACCTTGTAGCTGCCGTTCTTCACATTCTCTGCCGTAGGCTCCACGCCGTCAATGGTCAGGGCCTGCACCGTGTCGTTCAGGCTGCCCAGGGACACATAGCCGATGGCGTTCTTGTTGCCGGCTACGGTGGTGAGCATGACGGCGGTGCTGTTGGTGATCTCCGCGGCGGCGGTGGTGTTGTCCACCTTGTTGCCGGCGGCGTCCTTCTCCTCGATCCCCAGCAGCTCCACAAAGGCGCCCCGGGTGCCGGAGCCTTCTTCTCGGGACACTACGGTAATGCTGCCGGTGACTCCAGCGTCTGCGGATTTTTTGTCCTCTTTTTTACCGGCAGAACAACCGGCAAATACGCCGCCCACCAGCGCCCCGACAACAGCTACGCTGAGCAGGATTTTTGCAGTTTTATTGGTCCTTTTTTGTTTAGTCATGGTTCATTCTCCTTTTTCGCACTTGGCGTGATTTTTTGCAGCGTTGGTTCGCTGCTCCGGTTTTAGTATAGCCAGGCGTTGTTAAAACCGCGCGCCCTTTTCGGTAAAAGATAGGTAAAAGATTTTTCTCGTTTGTTAAGATTTGTTAAGGAAAATGAACGAAAATCGGCGATAATCTTGCATTTTGTACAAAATTCCTGCCGCAGAGGTAGGAATTAAGGCCGGGGATTTGGTTACTTTGCCTATGTCAATTTTTACCGATTTGTGCTATAATAAAGGTATTCAAACAGGAAAACAGGCGGAATAGACTATGTATTTTATTTAAGAAAGGTGAGTATCATGCAAATCGGTACTTTCGTGCACTACAGTACCAAGGGCGTCTGCCAGGTGCGCGAAATTGAAACCATGAAGTTCTCCAGCGAGACCAAGGACTATTATGTGCTGGTGCCTGTGTTTGACCGGAACTCCAAGTATTATGTGCCCACGGATTACGACCCCCAGCGGGTAAAGATCCGCTCGGCCATCGCGCCGGCGGCGGTGGAGGAGCTGATGGGCTATGCCAAAACCTGCCAGCCCTACGACTGGGAGGACAATGCCCATACCCGCAAGGCCAAGACGGAAGAAATTCTCCACAGCTCGGACCACAAGCGCATTTTGCGGCTAATCAAGACCCTGCGCTGTCATGAGGAGCACCAAAAGCAAATTGGCAAAAAAATGTATCTTTCTGACACCAAGGCTCTGCGCAGCGCGCTGCATATCATCAGCGACGAGTTTGCCTTTGTGCGGGGGGAGGACCCTAAAACCGTGGCCGCGTATTTGGAAGCGGTATAACCAGAGTTTATCAAAAAGCGTCGTATCTATGGGATACGGCGCTTTTTTTCGCCCTTTTGGGCGGATTTTGCGGCAGCTCGGCATGACGGATTTTATGAGCGTTTTGCATTTTTCAGTCATTTTCGTGCACATTAAGGGTGTACATTTGCATATATTGCCCAAATGAGCCGATATTCACTGTGCGTAGTGAACGAAAATGAAGGAATGATATTGACGGCTTTTGCCCCCTATGGTACACTTTGGGTGTAAGGACGAGGGCATCAAACACCCGAAATGCCAAGAAAGGAATCGCCTATGCTCACCCAGGAAAGACATTTACAGATTTTGGCCCAATTAGAAGAAAAGGGCACTGTCTCCGTCACGCAGCTGACCCACCTGCTGGGCGCCAGCGAGAGCACGGTGCGCCGGGATCTGATTGCACTGGATCGGCTGGGCAAGCTGCACAAGGTGCACGGCGGCGCCACCCTGACCCGACGGGATTTTATCCACCGAGAGGAAAAGCTGGACGAAAAGCTGCAGCTGCATATGGACGAAAAAGAGATGATCGCCGCCTATGCCGCTGCCCAGGTGGACAATACAGATTTTGTATATTTAGACGCCGGCAGCTCCACCCTGTTAATGATTGACCATTTGCAGCCGGGGGCAACTTTTGTGACCAACGGCATTCTCCACGCCCAACGGCTGGTAGCCAAGGGCATTAAAACCTATGTACTGGGCGGAGAATTAAAACACACCACCGACGCCATCATCGGTCTGGCGGCAGCCAAGAATTTGCACAGCTACAATTTTTCCAAGTGCTTCATCGGCACCAACGGCATTGCCGTGCGCCAGGGCTTTACCACCCCGGACACGGACGAAGCTTACTTAAAGGCGGCGGCCATGGAGCGTAGTTTCGTCAGCTATGTACTGGCGGACGCCAGTAAGTTTGACAAAGTATCCACCGTAAGCTTTGCGCCCCTGGATCAGGCGGCCATCATTACCGATCGGCTGCCGGACCCGGAGTACAAGGATCGCACGGTAATCAAGGAGGTTGCGTTGTTATGATCTATACGGTAACGCTGAACCCGGCGCTGGATTACATTCTGCGTTTGCCCCAACTGAGCAGTGAGGATGTAAACCGGGCGGAGAGCGCTCAGTTGCTGTGCGGCGGCAAGGGAATCAATGTGTCCATGGTGCTGTCCGGACTGGAGGTGCCCACCCGGGCGCTGGGGTTCGTGGCCGGATTTACCGGTCACGCATTGGAGCAAATGCTCCTGGCTCAGGGGATCCAAACGGATTTTGTGCCCTTAGCTGCAGGCAACACCCGGATCAATGTAAAGATCTTTGCCGATCGGCAAACGGACATCAACGCCCCCGGCGCTCAGCCGACGGAGGCAGAGGTAGAGGCGCTGTTCCACAAGTTGGAGGGACTGGCACCCGGCGACTTCTTAGTACTGGCCGGGGCAGTGCCCAGCCAAATGCCCGACACCATTTACGAGCAAATTTGCGCTAAGCTGCAAAATAAGGGCGTGCATATTGTGGTAGACACCACCGGTGACGCGCTGCTGGCAGTGCTGGATTACCACCCGTTTCTCATTAAGCCCAATCACCACGAGCTGGGCCAGATCTTTGGCGAGGACATTCGCCCGAATGATGAGGAGAAAATCCGCTTCTTTGCCGCCAAGCTGCAAGCGAAAGGCGCTCGCAATGTGCTGGTGAGCCGGGGCAAGTACGGTGCTACCCTGCTGGCAGAGGACGGCAGCGTTCACACCGCCGGTGTGGTACCCGGAAAGCCGGTAAACAATGTAGGCTGCGGCGACTCTATGGTGGCCGGATTCCTGGCCGGATACGCAGACAGCGGCGACTACAAATCCGCTCTGCAATGGGCCTCTGCCGCCGGCAACGCCTCCGCCTTTTGTGAGGGCGTGGCAGACGGCGACACCATTCGCAAATATAAAGCACAGTATTTTACCGACTGAGCAAGGTCGGGGAATAAAAATCATTTACAGGGAAACACCCTGTGTAAGGAGGGCTCTCTATGAAGATTAAGGATTTGCTGTCTGTCAAAGCGATTCAGTTAAACGCTCCGACAGAGAGTAAGGCACAGGCGATCGATGCATTGGTGGAATTACACACCGCCGCCGGCAATCTGACGGACCCGGATGTGTATAAGGCTGCCATTTTGTCGCGAGAGGCACAGGGCACCACAGCCATCGGCGAAGGCATCGCTGTTCCCCATGCCAAAAGCGACAGCGTAGCCCGGGCGGCACTGGCAGCCATGACCGTGCCCGACGGCGTGGATTATGACGCCCCGGACGGCAAGCCCAGTTCGCTGCTGTTTATGATTGCCGCACCGCCGGACGGGGATGTGCATTTGGAAATTCTCTCCCGCCTGATGGTGATGCTGATGGACCCGGAATTTTGCGACCGGCTGCGGAGTGCCAAGACAGCCGAGGAATTTGTGGAGATCATTGACGCCCAGGAGCAAGCCAAGTACCCGGAGGAAGCACCGGCGGAGGCCACCCCCGCTGCACCCACAGGCTATCGGATTTTGGCAGTAACCGCCTGCCCCACCGGTATTGCCCATACCTATATGGCTGCCGAGGCGCTGGAAAAGGCCGGCGCGGCCATGAACTGCCCCTTAAAGGCAGAGACCAACGGCTCCGGCGGCGCCAAGAATGTGCTCACCCGCCAGGAGATCGCCGACTGTGACGGCATTATCATTGCGGCGGACAAGAATGTAGAAATGGCCCGCTTTGACGGCAAGCCGGTGCTGCGCACCAATGTGTCTGCCGGGATCAACAAGCCCCAGGAGCTGATCCAAAAGGTGCTGGACGGCAAGGCGCCCATTTACCACGCAGAGGGCGACGCTGCCCCTGCCGGGGATGATGAAGAGAAAGAGAGTTTCGGCCACAAAGTGTATAAGCACCTGATGAACGGCGTGTCTCACATGCTGCCCTTCGTTGTTGGCGGCGGCGTGCTGATCGCTTTGGGCTTCTTAATTGATACCCTGGCAGGCAACGCCAATGTCGGCGGCAACTTCGGCCAAACCAACCCGGTGGCCTCCGTGATCTTCTGGATCGGTAAAGCGGCGTTCAGCTTTATGATCCCCATTTTGTCCGGTTATATCGCTCAGTCCATTGCGGATCGTCCCGGCTTGCTGCCCGGTATTGTTGGCGGTTATTTGGCCACCATTGGTGCCACCCTGCAATCGCCCACCGGTAATGACAAGGCAGTGTCCGGTTTCCTGGGTGCGCTGCTGGCCGGTTTTGTGGCCGGTTTGCTGGTCAACGGACTGAAAAAAGGCTTTGCCTGGCTGCCGAAGAGTATGGACGGCATTAAGCCGGTATTCCTGTACCCTCTGTTCGGCACCGTGCTCATCGGCCTGTTTATGCTGATCGTCAATCCCTTTGTGGGGTATATCAACCTGGGGCTGTCTGCCGGGCTGAAAGGCCTGGGCGAGACCTCCCGCATTCTCCTGTCCATTGTCCTGGCGGCTATGATGGCTATTGACATGGGCGGCCCGTTCAACAAGGCGGCCTATGTGTTCGGCACGGCTTCCGTTGCCACCGGCGACACCTGGATCATGGCGGCTGTGATGATCGGCGGCATGGTTCCCCCCATCGCCATCGCCCTGTCCACCACCTTTAACAAGAAGAAGTGGACCAAAGAGGAGCTGAAAAGCGGCCCGGTCAACTATGTAATGGGTCTGTGCTTCATTACAGAGGGTGCCATTCCTTACGCTGCAGCGGATCCGTTGCGGGTAATCCCCTCTTGTATGGTCGGCTCCGCAGTATCCGGTCTGGTATGCGCCCTGTTTGGCTGTGCCTGCCCGGCACCCCACGGCGGCATCTTTACCTTTGCCGTGGTTGAGCACCCCCTGGGCTATATTGCCGCCCTGGTTGCAGGCTCTGTTGTGGGCGCCCTGATGCTGGCGCTGCTGAAGAAAAACAAAACGGAAAAGGAGAAAGCATAATGGTATCTCAAGTTACAAAAGTCATCAATAAAGAGGGCTTTCACATGCGCCCGGCAAATATGTTCGTCAAGGAAATGACCGCCTTCCAAAGCGATGTGCATCTGATTTTGAACGGCAAGGACATTAACGCCAAAAGCATTATGAACATTATGGCCGGCTGCATTAAGTGCGGCAGTGAGTTGGAAGTACGGGCGGACGGTCCGGACGAAAACGAAGCACTGGCCAAGGCCATCAGCCTGATCGAGTCCGGTCTGGGCGAGGCGTAAACGATATGCGGCGCAGGGAACGGCTTTTCGGAGCGGTTCCCTGGCTGTATTTTTGAAAGATGAGCCCTGCGGGGCGGAGAGGGAGCAATACTATGCTAAGAGGAACAGGCGTCAGCGAAGGCTGCGGCATCGGCAAGGCCCTGATTGTACAGCACCGGTCGCTGGATTACAGTGGCGTAGCCTTTAGCGGCGCAGAACAAGAGAAAACACGCTTGCGCACCGCAATTAACACGTTTATGCAAAAGACCGAGCAGCTGCGAGACCGGCTGCAGGCCTCTGCCGGAGAAAAAGAGGCAGAGATTTTAGACGGCCATATGGAAATGCTGCGGGATCCGTTTATGCTCTCCCAAATGGAAGAGATGATTGACGGCGGCGCCACGGCAGAAGCAGCGGCGGATGGGGTGTGCAACCAGTTTATCGCCATGTTTTCCGGCATGGACGACGAGCTGACCCGCCAGCGGGCCAGCGATATTGCCGATGTACGGGAGGATCTGCTGGGCATTCTGCTGGGTGCGGAACAGGTAGACCTGGGCGCCATCGAACCGGGCACGGTACTGGTAGCCCATGACTTCACCCCCTCCATGACCGGCAAAATGAACCGAAATCACGTGGCCGCCATTGTGGCAGAGGTAGGGGGCATGACCTCCCACAGTGCCATTTTGGCGCGGGCCATGGGCATTCCGGCGGTGCTGTCCGTCAGCGGTGCGGTAGAGGCGCTGCACACCGGCCAAAGTGTGGCAGTGGACGGCTTTCGCGGCACGGTGCTGCCGGAGCCTACGCCGGAGCAGGCGGCGGACTTTAACCGGCGGCAGCAGAATTACCTGGCAGAGCGCGAGGCGCTGGGTCGTTACTGCAGCCTGCCTACGGTGACCAAAAACGGCGTCAAAAAAGCCGTGTACGGCAACATCGGCAAGCCGGAGGATGTGCAGGCGGTGGTACAAAACGGCGGCGAGGGCATTGGCCTGTTCCGCACGGAATTCCTGTTTATGGACCGGGCGTCCCGACCTACGGAAGCCGAGCAGTTTGAGGCCTACGCCACGGTAGCCAAGGCCATGAACGGCCGGGAGGTCATCATCCGCACCCTGGACATTGGCGGCGATAAAGAAATCCCCTACTTAGAAATTGAAAAAGAGGACAACCCGTTTTTGGGGCACCGTGCCATTCGCTACTGCCTGGATCACCCGGAGCTGTTTTGCGACCAAATCCGCGCCATTTTGCGGGCAGCCAAGTTTGGTGACCTAAAGCTGATGTTGCCCTTGATCACCTGCAAGGAAGAGATCCTGGCGGCCAGAAAGCTGATCGAGCAGTGCCTGCGGGAGCTGATCGAAGCGGGCGAGGATGTGCACCCGGTACCGGTAGGCATTATGGTCGAGACCCCCGCTGCTGCCCTGACGGCAGCAGAACTGGCCAAGGAAGCGGACTTTTTCTCCATCGGCACCAACGATCTTACCGGCTATGTGATGGCAGTGGATCGGGGAAACAGTGCCGTTGCCAAGCTGTATGATCCCATGCAGCCGGCAGTACTCACTGCCATTGAAATGACCATTAAGGCCGCCAAAGCCGCCGGTATTCCGGTAGGTATGTGCGGCGAGGGGGCGGCAGATCCCCGACTGATCCCATACCTACTGCAGTGGGGACTGGACGAATTCTCCGTCTCTGCCTCCTCCATCCTGAAAACCCGCAAAATCATCAGCGAGGAAGAAGCATAAATTTCACAGTCTGCGGCTCCCCTTAAAAAACCGGGGGAGCTGCTGTTCTGTCCGCCCGCAGCGGGAGAAAGTCAAAAAGAGCACCCGACGGGGGTGCTCTTTTTGACATCTATAACTTAATGCTCATCGGCCAGCACGGCATGGGCGCACTTTATGCCGTCCACAGCGGCGGACACAATGCCGCCGGCGTAACCGGCGCCCTCACCGCAGGGATACACCCCCCGCAGGTTACACTGGCAAAATTCGTCACGCAAAATGCGCACGCTGCTGGAGGAGCGAGTCTCCGGCGCAGTGAGCACCGCGTCCGGCAGGGCAAAACCATGGAGCCGCTTGTCCATCTCCGTAATGGCCGCCTGCATGGTAGTGCGCACCTTGTCCGGCAGGCAGTAGCGCAGGTTGGTGAGCGTGACCCCGGTGGGGCAAGTTGGCTGTACATTACCCAGCGCCCGGCTCTCCCGGTCCGCCAAGAAATCGCCCACCAGCTGGGCCGGTGCCCGGTAATCGCCCCCGCCCAGGGCAAAGGCGTTTTGCTCGATCTCTCGCTGATAATACATACCCGCCAGCGGGTGCTCCGAGGGGAAGTCCACCGGGTCAATACCCACCAGCAGCGCCGCGTTGGCGTTCTCTCCGTCCCGAGCCAGAGTGCTCATACCGTTGACGATCACGCCGCCCTTTTCGCTGGCGGCGGCCACCACCGTGCCCCCCGGGCACATACAAAAGGTGTACGCCCCCCGCTGGTGCAGACCGTGGCAGCTGAGCTTGTAATCCGCGGCCCCCAGCTTGGGGTGACCGGCAAAGGCGCCGTACTGGGCCTGGTCAATCAGCTTTTGGGGGTGCTCAATGCGGGCGCCCACGCTAAAGGGCTTTTGGATAATTTGCGCGCCGTTTTTATAGAGCATTTCCACCGTGTCCCGGGCGCTGTGGCCGATAGCCAGGATCACCGCGTCCGTCTCCAGATCCACCGACTGCCCCAGGTGGCTGTAAGTGACCCCGTGGATAAAGCCGTTGGCTAAAATCAGATTTTCCAGCCGGCATTCCAGGCGCACCTCGCCCCCCAGCTGCTCAATTTTTTTGCGAATATTCTGCACCACCACAGCCAATCGGTCCGTGCCGATATGGGGCTTGGCGGCGTATAAAATTTCCTCCGGCGCACCGGCCTCGTACAGTTCTTGCAGCACCTGACGAATAAAGGGGCTTTTAATGCCGGTGGTCAGCTTGCCGTCGGAGAAAGTACCGGCACCGCCCTCGCCGAACTGCACATTGCTCTCCTCATTGAGAATATGCTGCTGCCAAAAGGCGTTCACATCCTGCTGGCGGCGCTGAATATCCTTGCCCCGCTCCAACACAATGGGGCGCAGCCCCGCCTTGGCTAAAATCAGACCGGCAAACATACCCGCCGGGCCAAAGCCCACCACCACCGGGCGAAAAGCGGACTGCCGCCGGTTCACCGGCAGGGTGTACTTGTATTCCTCCGCCGCCTTGGCCTTGGGTGAGCGGCAGCGGCGCAGCACCTGGGTCTCATCCAGCCCCAGGGTCACATCTACCGTATAAGAGAAGTGCACATCGTCCTTTTTGCGGGCGTCCACGCTCTTCTTAAAAATCGTCAGTTTTTCAATATATTTCGGGTCGGTGCGCAGCACCTTGCCCGCCTTTTTGCGCAGCAGGCTCTCGTCTTCGTCCAGCTCCAGGCGCAACTCACTTACTCGTATCATTCTCTTTCTCCACCATCTGCCCGGCGGCCGCCAGACCGCTGTAAAAGGCAAAATTCAAATTATAGCCGCCGCAGGGCTGCTGCTCATCCAGTACTTCACCTACGATATACAGCCCGGGCACCCGCCGGGAGGCAAAGCTCTCCAACTCTCCCCGGGGCACACCGCCGCCGGTGATCTGGGCAAAGGCATAGCCCTTGGTACCGGTAACGATCAGCTGCCAGTGCTTGGCGATCCGCACCAGTCGATCCGGATCCCCCTCTGCCTGTTTTTCCAAAATTTCCGTCATTTCTGCACTGAGTATGCCCTGCAGGGAACTGAACTGCCGCAGGTAAGATCGCAGCTGACTTTCGCTCCACTCCGGGATCAGATCCAGCACCGCACAGCACTTTTGCGGACGGGAGCGGGTAAAGTTCTGTCCCACTGCCCAACTTACATCCATCACTGCAATGCCGGACAGACCATAATCGGTAAACAGCACCTCGCCCCGGCTTTTCGCCACCTTTTCTCCATCTAAAGTAATGGCAACTGTTGCTCGGGTGCGCTGTCCCTTGAGCTTGCGGGGGTATTTGCTGGAGGAGGTCAGCTGCACCAGCGCCGGGTACAACGGCGTGCAGCTGTGGCCCAGGTCTTGCAACAAGGCATAACCGCTGCCATCGCTGCCCAGGGCCGGTTGCGCCTGCCCGCCGCAGGCCACCACCACCCTGTCGCCGGTAAAGACGCCCTTATCCGTCTGCACCGTAAAGCCGGGAGCGATTTTTTCCACCCGGCAGCCGGTAACCAGCTCTACACCCAAAGCGTGGCAGGTATCCAGCAGCAGGGTCTGCACCGTGGCCGCCCGCAGGCTGTAGGGATAAATCCGTCCCAGATCCTCCTGCCGGGTCATCAGACCTAAAGAGGCAAAGAAATCCAGTACCTCCCGGCTGTGGGGCGCGTGGGTATTGGTCAAATTGCACCGGCCGTTGCCGGTGGCCAGCAGCTTTTTGCCCGGCAGGTCCAGCCGCTCCAGCACCGTGACCTGCACCGCAGAATCCAGCTGCCGCAGCCGAATGGCACAGCACAGCCCCGCTGCGCCGCCGCCAATAATCAGCACCCGCATATCCTTGTCTCCCTTATAATAGAATATACCTATCATAATATATTCCGCTGCCAAATGCAAACAAATCTTGTGTTTCCCGGGCAAGGTCGGCGCTTATTTTCATTTTTTCTCTTGACGAACGGGTGCGGTTGTGGTATAGTGTTTGTACCTCGGTAAGTGGGGTTTTATTTTTTGCCCATTTTTAGGTGCGCATTGCGTGGCGCAACGAGGGAGATTCACACACAATCGAAATACAACGGAGGTGCTTATTAATGAGAGTTAAGATTACCTTAGCTTGCACAGAGTGCAAACAGCGCAACTACAACACAATGAAGAACAAGAAGAATACGCCCGACAGACTTGAGATGAACAAGTACTGCCGTTTCTGCAAAAAGCATACCTTGCACAGAGAAACGAAATAACAGGAGGACTGACAATGGCTGACGAAAAGAAACCGTCTGCAAAGCCGGAAAAAAGCAGCAAGACTGCAAAAAAGTCCGACGCCAAGGCAGATAAATCAAAGGCAAAAAAAGCCAAGAAAAATCCGTTCAAATCCATTGGTTCATTCTTCAAAAGCGTAAAATCAGAGGGTAAAAAAGTCGTTTGGTCAAACGGTAAGGATGTGCTGAAGAACACCCTGACCGTACTGGTTGTGGTGATCATCGTCGGCGTGTGCATTTATTTGGTAGACACCGGCCTGACCCTGGGCATGAAGGGCCTGAAGAGCCTGAAGACCGACAGCGAAACCACCACGACTGCCAGCGAGACCACCACCCAGCAGACCACTGCGGCGGCCTTGACCGAGGCCACCACTGAGCAGACCACCAAATAAAGACCCGAACGCACGCAGGGGCATCGCCCCCATTCGGATCACAGCAAATTACGGAGGTTCTGTTTAGTATGGAAGAAGCAAAATGGTATGTTGCTCACACCTTTTCCGGTTATGAGAACAAGGTGGCCAGCAACATTGAGACCGTGGTAGAGAACCGCAACCTGCACGATTGGATTCAGGAAGTGGTGGTTCCTACCGAAACGGTGGTAGAAATCAAAGACGACGGCTCCAAAAAGGAAGTGGAGCGCAAGATCTTCCCCGGCTATGTGCTCATCAAAATGGTGATGAACGACGACAGCTGGTATGTGGTGCGCAACACCCGCGGCTGCACCGGATTTGTTGGTCCGGAGAGCAAGCCTGTTCCCTTAACGGAGGAAGAAGTACGCAAGCTGGGCGTAGAGAAGGTCACCGTAGAGGTGCACTACGCCGTAGGCGACCTGGTCAATGTGATCGACGGTCCCCTGGAGGGCTTCTCCGGCACCGTGGATGCCATCGACATTGCCAACAACAGTGCGCAGGTCACCGTGTCCATGTTTGGGCGCGAAACGTCTGTTGATTTTGAGCTTGACCAGCTTGAAAAGGTCAAAGACTGATACGATTTTAGGTAATACGCGGCATGCCGCTGATTATCACCGCTTTTTGCGGTGCGTGGGAGGAGCGCACAGCGCCCCGCCAATGACCACAATTTAGGAGGAAAATTATTATGGCACAGAAGGTAGTAGGTTTAATTAAACTTCAGATCCCGGCCGGTAAGGCGACCCCCGCCCCCCCGGTTGGTCCGGCTCTCGGTCAGCACGGTGTAAACATCGTGGCTTTCACCAAGGACTTTAACGAGAGAACCAAGAACGACGCCGGCCTGATCATTCCCGTAGTGATCACCGTTTATGAGGATCGTTCTTTCACTTTCATCACCAAGACCCCGCCCGCAGCCGTTCTCATCAAGAAGGCTTGCGGCATTGACAAGGCTTCCGGCGTTCCCAACAAGAACAAGGTAGCCACCATCACCAAGGAGCAGGTCCAGAAGATCGCTGAGACCAAGATGCCCGACCTGAACGCAGCTTCTCTGGAGGCCGCTATGTCCATGATCGCCGGCACTGCTCGCAGCATGGGTATTGTAGTAGAAGACTGAGTCCCTTGTGGGAGGAAAGATCCGATTAACCACTGGAGGTAATTTGTAATGAAACACGGAAAGAAATATGTGGACGGCGCCAAGCTGGTAGACCGCTCCAATCTGTATGATACCGCTGAGGCGCTTGACCTGGCTATTAAGACCGCCACAGCTAAATTTGACGAGACCATTGAGGCACACATTCGCCTGGGCGTTGACTCCCGTCACGCCGATCAGCAGGTGCGTGGCGCCGTGGTGCTGCCCAACGGCACCGGTAAGACCGTGCGCGTGGCCGTATTCGCCAAGGGCGACCTGGCTAAGGCTGCTGCCGAGGCCGGCGCAGACATCGTTGGCGACGCTGACCTGGTAGAGAAGATCCAGGGCGGCTGGATGGACTTTGATGTGGCCGTTGCCAGCCCGGATATGATGGGCTTCGTTGGTCGTTTAGGTAAAGTGCTGGGTCCCCGCGGTCTGATGCCCTCTCCCAAGGCCGGCACCGTAACCATGGATGTGGCTAAGGCCGTAACCGAGGCTAAGGCCGGTAAGATCGAGTACCGTCTGGACAAAACCAACATCATCCACTGCCCCATCGGCAAGGCTTCCTTTGGGCAGGAGAAGCTGCTGGAGAACTTCAACGCTCTGCTGGACGCAGTCATCAAGGCAAAGCCCGCTGCACTGAAGGGCCAGTACATTAAGTCCGTTGCCGTGGCTTCCACCATGGGCCCCGGCGTGCGCATCAACCCCAACAAGGTTGGTACCGTTTCTGCTCAATAAGTTTTTGGGTATTGACAAGGCCCGCGCCTTGTGTTAAAATACTATCGCTGTTCAGCCAAAGACAGCAGGTGCCGTTTGGCGTAAGATTATCGCCTGCCGAGGAATGAATGTGCATGGTTCGCACCCTGCGGTGCAATATCTATGTCATTTTTGTGCATTCCGAGGTACATCGGAATGCACTTTTTGTTTTGCTAAACAGCCATAAAGACCGCATTTTGCGGCAAATACTTATGGAGGTTCATGTTTTATGCCAAGTACAGCAGTTCTTGAAATGAAAAAGCAGCAGGTTGCCGCTCTTTCTGACCGGATCAAGAATTCCTGCGCCGGTGTAGTGGTTGACTACAAGGGCATCACTGTGGCCGATGACACCAAACTGCGTCACGACCTGCGTGAGGCCGGCGTGCAATACACCGTCGTAAAGAACACCATTCTGGGCAGAGCAGCCGAGGCTGCCGGTCTGGAAGGTCTTGAGCCTGTGTTGGAAGGCACCACCGCCATCGCTACCAGTGCGGATGACTATGTGGTTTCTGCCCGCATCCTGCAAGAATTTGCAGACGGTCATGACAATTTTGCCATCAAGTCCGGTTATCTGGACGGCAAAGTGATCGCTCTGGACGAGGTTATCGCGCTTTCCAAGCTGCCTTCCAGAGAGGCTATGCTGGCTCAGATCGCAAGCCTTGTTGTTGAGCCCATCGCCTGCATTGCCCGCGCTGTTGCTGCCCTGGAAGAAAAGGGCGGCGCAACACCCGTCGCTGCAGAAGCTGAAGAGGCTCCCGCAGAGGCTGCTCCCGCTGAGGAAGCACCTGCTGAAGAAACAGCAGAATAATTTAATTTTTATTATAATTTACGGAGGTAATTATCATGGCAACCGAGAAAATCACTGCTATTGTAGATTCCATCGCAGAACTGAGCGTTCTGGAGCTTAAAGAGCTCAAGGAAACAATCGAAGAGACCTTTGGCGTTACTGCTGCCGCAGTCGCCGTTGCAGCTGCTCCCGCTGAGGGTGGCGCCGCTGCTGCTGACGAGAAGACCGAGTTTGACGTTGTGCTGACCGATGTTGGCGCCAACAAGATCCAGGTGATCAAGGCCGTTCGTGAGGCTACCGGCCTGGGCCTGAAGGAAGCTAAGGCTATCGTTGACGGCGCTCCCGCTACCGTTAAGGAAGCAATGCCCACCGCTGACGCTGAGGCTCTGAAGGCTAAGTTGGCTGAGGCCGGCGCTACCGTTGAGCTGAAATAAGTTCACGCCAAGCAACTTGCACGGACACGCATATGCGTGTCCGTGTTTTTCATATTCAGAAAAATAAAAAGCGGACATGATCTTTTTTTCATGCCCGCTTTATTTTTCGTCCCCATAGGGAGTTGCAATATCTGTCAATCCTAAAATATAATCCACCGATGTTCCATAGTACCGCGCCAACGCGATCAAAATATCAGAGGGCACATCCCGCACGCCGGACTCATACCGATGATACTGCGGCTGCTTCATACCCAAATAACTTGCTATCTGCTTCTGCGTTTTATCGTGATCCTCTCGCAAATCCCGAATTCTCTTGTAATACCCCATATTTCCTCTTTATAACTAATTGGTTATTGACAGCGTACCACAATTATGATAAGATATTCTTGAAAATAACCATTTGGTTATATTTGAAGATTGGAGTAAAGAATATGGACGAGAAAACGAAGTTTTGTAAGCATTGCGGACAAGAAATTGCAGAGGACGCAGTCATTTGTCCAAAATGTGGGAGACAGGTGGAACAAATCGAACAGCAGGCTGCACAACCCAATGTCGTCATTAACAATACAAATGCGGCCAACGCAAATGCAACCGCAACCGTCATAGGTGGCGGGAAGGCAAAGAACAAATGGACGGCCTTTTTCCTGTGCCTGTTTCTCGGTGTGCTTGGTGCACATAAATTTTATGAAGGCAAGGTCGGTTCGGGGTTGCTGTATCTGTTTACCGGCGGCCTGTTTGGGATCGGCTGGATCATTGATATTTTCAAAATTTTGGGCAAACCCAATCCCTACTATGTTTGATCTAAACACGGACACTCAAGTGAGTGTCCGTGTTTTTTGCTTTGATTATCCCTTGCAGTGCAATATGGGCATTTCTCCTAAATCCCTCCGTCAACGCCTACGGCGTTGCCGCCATCGGGCACTAAATTTTGTTGATTTATTGAATTAAATTTTGTAGGGTGCGATGCCCACATCGCACCGCACAAAAAGCAAAAACAATCGTAGGGCGGGGGCTTGCTCCCGCCGCTTTTTCGGTTGCTATTGTAATTCCCGGCGGAATTTGGTATGATGGGCATAGATTTTTATTGCGGAGGTACGGTTATGACCAACTGGGGATACAAGGCGGTGCGCAAGGTGCTGCAAACTTTTGGCGGGGCGGAACTGGCCCAGCAGCAAAGCGGGCGGGTCACCGGCGAACCGGGCAATCCGGAGGTGGCGGCACTGGCCAGACGGGCTGGTGCGGAAAGCTGCGTGCTACTGAAGAACAAGGACCGGGCACTGCCCCTGGATCTATCTGCGCCGGTAGCGCTGTTTGGCCGGGTGCAGAAGAACTATTTTTATGTAGGCAACGGCAGCGGCGGCGATGTGTCCGCCCCGTACAGTATCAACCTGGTACAGGGACTGGTAAACGCCGGGGTGCAGCTGGACAGCACGGTGCTGGCCGCCTATGAAAGCTGGTGCACCGCCTCCGTGAATGTGCCGGACCCGGGTTTTTGGGGGCACTGGCCCCGCTATTATGCAGAAATGCCGGTGAAGCAGGACTGGGTACAGGCGGCAGCCGGGCGGTGCCAAACCGCTGTGGTGGTCATTGGCCGCAGCGCCGGTGAGGACCGGGAAAACACGCTGAAAAAAGGCAGCTTTTACCTGACGGATAAAGAAAAAGCCCTGCTGGACGCAGTGACCGCCGCCTTCCAAAAAGTGGTGCTGGTACTGAATATCGGCAGCATTATGGACTTTGCGGAGATCGACGCCTACGGCGACAAGATCAGCGCCATTCTGCTGGCCTGGCAGCTGGGTATGGAGAGCGGCAACGCAGTAGCGGATGTGCTTACTGGGCAAGTGAATCCTGCCGGCCGCCTGACGGACACCATTGCCAAGACATACGCCGACTACCCGGCACAGAACTTTGGCAACAAAGCGGAGAACCGCTATACGGAAGATATTTTTGTAGGCTATCGGTACTTTGAGACCTTTGCGCCGGAGCGGGTGCTGTACCCCTTTGGCTACGGTCTGTCTTACACGGACTTTGCCTGCAAAGTGAAAAAAACAGAAATAAAAGACCAAACGGTCACCGTGCAGGTGCAGGTGGAGAACACCGGCGCGCTACCCGGCAAGCAGGTGGTGCAGCTGTACGCCGGTTGCCCCTGCGGTGCCCTAGGCAAGGCCGCCAAGGTGCTCATTGCCTTTGGCAAAACGGAGGAACTGGCCCCCGGCAAGCACCAGACCCTGACCCTCACCGCCCCCTATCGCAACTTTGCCAGCTTTGACGACAGCGGCGCAGCCGGGCACAAGAACGCCTGGCTGCTGGAGGCGGGGGACTACACCTTTTACCTGGGCACGGATGTGCGCAGCGCTGCCCCCTGCGGCGATCTGCACCTGGCGGACACGCTGGTGCTGGAGCAGTGCAACGAATTGCTGGCACCCCCGGCGGACAGCAGCTTTGACCGGCTCACTGCCACAAAGCAAAACGGCAAAGTGACCCAAGCCTACGCCCCGGTGCCCACCGCCACTGTGAACTTAAAACAGGAAATTCTCGCCCACCTGCCCCCTGCCCTGCCGGTCACCGGCAACAAGGGCTATGTGCTGGCAGATGTGGCCGAGGGCAGCGTCAGCCTGGACGACTTTGTGGCCCAGCTGTCCACCACGGAGATGGAGCTGCTCAGCCGCGGCGAGGGCATGATGGACAGTGCCCTGGGTGCCTCCGGCAATGCAGGCGCCATGGCCGGGGTCAGCGACAGCCTGCGCCAAAAGGGCATACCCCCGGTGATCACCACCGACGGTCCCTCCGGTATTCGCCTGCGGGCCACCTGCTCCCTACTGCCCAGCGGTACCGCCCTGGCTTGCAGTTGGAACCCGCCGCTGGTACAGGAACTGTACGCCGCCATGGGGCGGGAGATGGTGGACAAAGGCACCGATGTGCTGCTGGCACCGGGTATGAATATCCACCGCAATCCCCTGTGCGGGCGCAATTTTGAATACTTCTCCGAGGACCCGCTGGTCACCGGCAAGCTGGCCGCCGCGGTGGTGCAGGGGCTGCAAAGCGCCCCGGTATCCGCCTGCCCCAAGCACTTTGCCTGCAACAACCAGGAGTATAACCGCAACCGCAACAACTCCGTGGTCAGCGCCCGGGCTCTGCGAGAGATCTACCTGCGCGGGTTTGAGATCTGCGTGAAAGAGGCCCACCCCAAAAACCTGATGACCAGCTACAACAAGATCAACGGCGTGTGGAGCCACTACAACTACCAGCTGTGCACCGCCCTGCTGCGGGAGGAATGGGGCTACACCGGCAATGTAATGACCGACTGGTGGATGCGCTACGCCCCCTCGCCGGAATTCCCGGAGCTGCGGGACAACGGCTACCGGGTGCGCGCCCAAGTAGATGTGCTGATGCCCGGTGCCAAAACCGCCATCAGCAAATCCGCCCCCAACGACGGCAGCCTGCTGGCCACTTTGGGCAAACCCGATGGCATTACCCTGGGCGAGCTGCAACGCACCGCAAAGAATGTGCTGCGTATGACCCTGCGCAACAAATTCGCCGGACAGTATAAAGACTAAAAAAATCCCCCACGGTGGGTTGCTACCGACCCGCCGCCGTGGTAAAATAAGATCATCAAGCAAGCGCCAAAGGGCGCAATATAGGGAGGATAACCAAATGGCATGTTTCTTAGTACCGGCCGCTGAGGCCGTAGTGGTCACCGCTGTGGCCCTGACTATGAAAAAAAAGGAAGAAAAACTCACTCTGCCTGCCCATGAGGCTGTGGGCACCGACGCACCTGCCCAGGAGAAGAAATTCACCTGGAGCCGCAAGCTGTTCTTGCTGTCCGGTCTGCTGTGGGGCGGCATTCTGCTGCTGGCCTTTGAGCACCTGTGGCACGGCGAGGTGACGCTGTTCGCACCGTTCCTAACGGCTATGAGCAACCCGGAGGATAAAGCGATCATGCTCCATGAGATGGCTACCGTGGGTGTAACCATGAGCGCCGTTGTCACCGGCGTGTGGGGTATGGTGGTTGCCATCGTCAGCGCCAAATTCAAAAAGGGCGCCAAAACGGCTGCCCAGGAGGGCTAAAGTATGTGCCTGCTGCTGACCTTGATGGCTGCCGTGGCGGCCACCGTGGCCTGGTACGCCTGCGAAAAGCGGGGGACCTACCGGCTGGGCACCCTGTGCCTGATCTACTGGGGCGCCGGGCTGATGTGGCTGGTGGACTTTTTCTTTGAATACTTCAGCGAAGGTGCGGCCTATTTTCAGCAGAGCTTCAGTGAGATACTGAACGACAGTCTGCTGGGTCTCTCCGCTGTCACTTTAGGTGCCATCGCCTGGCTGGCAGTGCTGCTCATCAAGGACCCCAAGGAACTATTAAAAAAACAATAAGCAAAAAGGCGACTGCACTGCAGCCGCCTTTTGCTTGTATTTTCCCTGTCGCTTTGCTAAAATGAAAACAGATACGGGAAAGGATATCCTGTAGGGAGGCAGCTTATGCGACAAATCATCAACATCAACAAAGACTGGCGCTTTTCCAAAAAGCCCCAGAGTACCCCCACCGCCCTACCCACAGACTGGGAGCCGGTGGACCTGCCCCACACCTGGAACGGCACAGACGGCCAGGACGGCGGCAACGACTATTACAGAGGCAAGTGCGCCTACGCCAAGGTGCTCACCGCCGACGAGCTGGGCAGCGCCCCTGTGCATTACCTGCAATTTGACGGCGTGAACAGCAACGCCCAGGTCTACTGGAACGGTCGGCAGATCGCTACGCACGACGGCGGCTACTCCACCTTCCGTGCCAAGCTGCCGGAGATCCTGGCGGAGAACCTGCTGGTGGTCTATGCAGACAACAGCCCCAACGAGACGGTGTATCCCCAGGTGGCGGACTTCACCTTCTACGGCGGTATTTACCGGGATGTGACCGTCCTTGGCGTAGAGGAGAGCCACTTTGACCTGGACTACTACGGCGCCCCCGGCGTGCAGGTGGTGCCCACCATGCAAGGCAACCACGCCACAGTGGCGGCCACGGCCTATGTGACCGCACCGGCCGGCTGCACCGTGCACTTTGCCATCACCGATATGGACGGCGACCCGGTGGCAGAAGCCGATACGGACGCCGCCAATGCAAAAACCAACTTCAAAATCGAAAACGCCCACCTGTGGCACGGCACCGCGGACCCGTACCTGTACACCCTGACGGCCACTTTGCTGCAAGAGGGCAAGGCGGTGGACGAAATTGCCACCCGCTTTGGCTGCCGCAGCTTTGCCATTGACCCGCAAAAGGGCTTTATCTTAAACGGCAAGCCCTATCCCCTGCGCGGCGTGTCTCGCCACCAGGATCGGCCGGGGATCGGCAACGCCCTCACCGCCAAGGAGCACACGGAGGATATGGACCTGATCTGCCAGCTGGGGGCCAACACCATTCGCCTGGCCCATTACCAGCACAGCCAGACCTTTTATGACCTGTGCGATGAGCGGGGTATGGTGGTCTGGGCAGAGATCCCCTATATCTCCCGCCATATGCCCGGGGGCAAGGCCAACACCATCAGCCAAATGACGGAGCTGATCTGCCAAAACAGCAATCACCCCAGCATTGTGGTGTGGGGACTGTCTAACGAAATCACCATGAACGGCGCGGCGGATCCCTCCCTTTTGGAGAACCACCGGGCGCTGAACGACCTGGTGCACAAGCTGGATCCCACCCGCCCCACCACCGTGGCGGTGCTGAGTATGTGCGATCCCGGCGAGGAATATGTACAGATCGCCGATGTTCTGTCTTACAACCACTACTTTGGCTGGTACGGCGGCAAAACGGAGATGTACGGCCCCTGGTTTGATCAATTCCACAAGAAGTACCCGGACCGGGCGGTGGGTATGAGCGAGTACGGCTGCGAAGCCCTGAACTGGCACACCTCCGACCCCCAGCAGGGCGACTACACCGAGGAGTACCAGGCCAAGTACCACGAGGATGTGATCCGCCAGATCGCCGCGCGGCCCTGGATGTGGTCCACCCATGTGTGGAATATGTTTGACTTTGCCGCAGACGCCCGCAGCGAGGGCGGCGAGAACGGTATGAACCACAAGGGCCTGGTGACCTTTGACCGGCAGTATAAGAAAGACGCGTTCTATGCCTACAAGGCCTGGCTGTCTACGGAGCCGTTCGTCCACATTTGCGGCAAGCGGTATGTGGACCGCACCGAGGATGTGACCAAGGTCACCGTCTACACCAACCAGCCCCAGGTAGAGCTGTTTGCCAACGGCAAGAGCCTGGGCGTGCAGCAAAAGGGCGAATTCCCGTTCTTCTACTTTGATGTGCCCAACAGCGGCGAGACGACCCTGACCGCCAAGGCCGGGGACTGCACAGACGAGAGCCGCCTGCGCCATGTGGACGAGCCAAACCGGGACTATGTGCTCCAGGAGGAGGGCGCGGTGATCAACTGGTTTGAGATCGAGACCCCGCCCGGCTATATGAGCATTAACGACACCATCGGCGATATTTTGGCCACCACCCGGGGCAAGCTGCTGGCCCTGCGGATCGTGCAAATGGTGCGCGCCAATATGAAGAAGAACAAGGGCGGCTCCACCGGCGGTATGGCGGATATGGCCAAGGGCATGAAGATCAACAAGAACCTGATCGAGATGGGCAAGGGCTTTACCGTCAAGCGGGTGTGCATGATGGCCGGCGGCCTGTTTACCAAGGAGCAGATTTTGGAGATCAACGCCAAGCTGAATAAGATCAAGAAAAAGCAAAAGTAATTTTGCCACCCACTTCCCTTGCAGAGCCTGCGAGGGAAGTTTTTTTGCCCCGCGCCCGGCAGCGGATCGCCCCACCGGAATTGGCGCGATAAATTTCAATTTACCCCTTGCCCTGCCGCCCCCTGCGTGGTATAATAATAGCCACACGGGCGCGTAGCTCAGTTGGGAGAGTGCTGCATTCGCATTGCAGAGGTCGAGGGTTCGACTCCCTTCGTGTCCACCAAAAGTCCACCGTAATTCTATTCAATTACGGTGGATTTTCTATTTCGTTTGAAAAAAAGAGGGGGCAAATCATGGCGCGAGCAAAGTATCAGGTCTTGGTCATTCCATATTGCATACAGGACGGCAATGTGCAGTTCTGCTTGTTTCAAAGAAGCGATATGGGCATTTGGCAATTCATCGCAGGCGGCGGAGAAGCGGAGGATCTTTCCATCATGGAGTCAGCAAAAAGAGAAGCCTTTGAAGAAGCCGGGATTTCTAAGACCTGTCAATTTTTCAAGCTCGACACCTGTTGTAGCATACCGGCCAACTGCTTTAAGAATGCAGAAGCAATATGGGGTAAGGCGTGTTTTGTCATTCCGGAGTATGCATTTGCAGTGAAAGTTGAAAGCACAGCTTTGCAGCTATCCCATGAGCATATAGAATATGATTGGCTGACTTATAAGGAAGCGCACACGCGACTTCAATACGACAGCAACAAAACCGCGCTGTGGGAACTGAACCGGCGCATTGCGCTTGGAATGTTGGAATAGATCCCTTCCATTATGCCGCAATTTTTCAAGAGAGAGTATCGTGTCAAGACGGCGCAGCGCCCCCTTGCACAGATTCCATCAAGATTACAGTCCTTTGCCAAAAGCCGATTTCTTTTGAGATCGGCTTTTTTCTTTTGCCCAGGCGGGCGGCAGGTTGCCGCCCCTACCGTATATGGCGTCATGCCGCACCCGGCGGGAATAAAGAACGCCAAGTGCTCGGCAAATTGTGCTTTTGCCCGAGCGGCAAATCGGCAACGGCTTTGTAGGGGCCGATGCCCACATCGGCCCGCATTTTTTATTATCCGTAATACCGCTGCAATGTGCCGTATCGCATAAACCCGGCGAGCAAAGCAAAAATCCCCCGTGCCGTTTTAAGGCATCGGGGGATTGGCATCTGTGGCAATATTTTCTATGGTATGCTTGGATACCGGATCAACTGCTTAAGGGTCAGGTTTTCTGCAAAGGGTTTGGTTCGGTCGATTTGAACCAGGTTAAATTGAATATCAAAGCGGGTGCTTGCCTGTGCACCGTCATAGGCAATATAAGAGATGGACAAAATTTCATTTGTCCATTGAAAAATATCGCCAGGCGCAGAAAAGTCATACTTCAAAAGGTCGTTGTAAATCTTTTGGGTGATCTCAAAAGCGGTTTCCGGCAATGCGCCCACATCTTTTTGCTGTGCCCGACACTCGATATTAAAATAGGGTGTTTGCAAGCGGGAAATTCGAGTAACGGTATATCCCGCAGGCTCAACATATTTCCGAACCGTATTCTCTACCACATGATAATAAGTGTCAGAACTGACATCTAGGGTGGCTCTTTTTGGGGCAGTTGTGTGTTTTGTATGCTCCCGGTTGGTGGTTTCCCTATGCGAGGCCTGTGTACTGACTGCAGTTATTGTACATTCTGCTTGCACCGTATGGGTTGTTGTGCATTCTGTTTGCGTTATATGCGTTGTGGGCGTACCGCGGGGCACAAACGGACAAGTGAGCACAAGTAAGCTGACGGCTGCAATAGCCATTGCATGAGCCGCGTTTTTCATAAATGGCATTTTTTCAAATATACCGGCGTAAGGGTTAAATACCCGCGCTGGTTGGTCGCTATCCCTGCCCAGTCCAACACGGCGGCCAGGACAAATACCGGGTCATAGGTGGACTCGCCATACTGCTTGCGAAAATACTTTACGGCAATGGCGCCCATCACTGTATCCTCGGTGCATTTACCATAACCCACCTTGTCCGCTTTACCATGACCGTTGCCTTTAGGCGCAGTGTGTTTTTTGCTGTTTAGCAGCAGTTGGACAATGGTGTCAAACACCGTATATTCCATTGAGAATGTCTTTTGACTGAGCTTGTCGCTGACAAAGGTTTTACCTTCCGGGTCAGCAATAACTTGGCAAGGCTTTCCATCCAGCAGCGGTATTGTCACCGCACCGCCCGCTGCAAACAGCTTGTACCGCACGATCTCAGACGGAATATTGCTGTCTTGGTGAACAGGACCGAATACCGCCGGGTCTAAATGCACAGGTTCCGTCTGGCTTTTTTCGGACAGGTCTAAAGCAATCAACAGTTGATCCAGCCGTCGCTTGACCGTAGGATAGGAAATGCCCAGTTCGTCACCTACCGCCTTAATATTGCCCTGATTTTTTAAGAAGCAATCTAAAAATGCGCACAGCGGTGCAGACAGTGTATCGTACCGCGACAGCGGTTGGGTCACCGGGAACTCCGCCTTGCAATTTTCGCAAGCCACTTTTGCCGTATAGAGCACGCCGCCGCAAGCGGGACATTTGTCAAATTGAAATGTATTCATACGATCTTCCCCTTTCAAGCAAAATATAGCATAATATTTACGCCTTGTCAATATAAGAAGTTAAAAATATTTATGTCTTGTGCAAGAGTCAAAAGTCAAGACGGGCAGACAGCAGATCGACAACGGCTTTGTAGGGGCCGATGCCCACATCGGCCCGCATTTTTCATTATCCGGAATACTGCTGCAATGTGCCGAAATGCAGAGGCTTGCAATTTTGCCCCGTTTTGTGTACCATGATAGTAGGAAAGTTGCACGAATTTGCGGCAAAGGAGGTGGGCGCTGGAACACCACGAGTTCGCCGTGGCCGCCGTGCCGCCGGAATACCTGGTGCCAGTGTAAGCGCCGCCCCATTGCCGTCAAAAACAGGCAGGAACAACAAAATATTGACAGCGACACAGGGAAATGCTACAATAAAAAAGACGGGGACGCAACGGAGCTGACTTACAAGCATTCCGTAGCGTCCTTTTTTTGAACCAAAAGCCATTATCCATAGGGGGAAAAGCTATGCAATTTAAGCCGGACGGCACCTTAAAGATCATGCAGATTACCGATATGCAGGAGATACCGGCCATCTCGCCGGACACCCTAGCGCTGCTGGACGCAGCGGTGGAGGCGGAGCACCCGGACCTGGTCATCTACACCGGCGACCAGATCAAGGGCTACGGCGTGACCTACAAGGGCAAAACCAAAAAAGAGCTGGAGGCCGCGGTGGCCAAGACCATTACCGCCTTGCTGGAGCCGGTGACCCGGCGCCACATTCCCTTTGCCGTTACCTTTGGCAACCACGATCGGCAAGTGGGGATCAGCAACGCAGATCAGTTCAATGACATTTACAAGTCCCTGCCCGGCTGCATTGGAGAACAGGCGGAGGGCATTCCCGGCGGCGGCACCTACACCGTGCCCCTGATCGCCTCTGACGGCTCCGGCCGCCCGGTGATGAACCTGTATCTGTTTGACACCGGCACAGATGCCAAGGGCGGCGGATACGAGGCCTTTGACCCGGCCATTATTGACTGGTATCGCAAGACCCGGGACGCGCTGAAGGCAGAGACCGGCCACTACGTGCCCTCCCTGGTGTTCCAGCACATTCCCATGCCGGAGTATTACCATGTGCTGCGCCGGGTAAAAAAGAGCGAGAAAGGCGCTATCCAGGCCTTTCGCACCCATAAAAACGAGTTCTACAAGCTGGGCGACACCTGCCGTCCCGGCGATATGCTGGAGGAGCCGCCCTCCATTCCGGACATCAACAACGGCGAGTTTGACGCCCTGCACGAAAAGGGCGACATTCTGGGCGTGTATGTAGGCCACGACCACAAAAACAGCTTTGTGGGCCGGTACAAGGATATGGACCTGGGCTTTACCCAGTCCTCCGGCTTTAATGTATACGGTAACCGCACCAAGCGAGGCGTGCGCTGTTTTGTCCTCCACGAGGACGACCCCACCCATTATGACACCTACACCCGCACTTATGACGAACTGGTGGGCACCAAGGTACATCGCCCGGTATTCGACTACTTAACCAGCAAAGCACCGGCTACCGTGGACGCAGCCATTCCCATGATCGTCAAGGCTGTGGCGGGGCTGGCGGTGATCGTCGCACTGATTATTTTACTGACCAAACTGCTGTAACGGAGGAACATTATGAGCGAAAAGAAAAAAGATAATGCCTTCGTCCGCTGGACGGAGAAGCACGCAGAAATTTGGAAATTTATCAAATTCTCCATCGCCGGCGGCGGCTCCTCTGCCGTAGAGCTGGTGGTGCACATGGTGCTGTTGGCAACGGTGTTTAAGCCCTTTCTGGACCAGGCCGTTACCAGCGACGCGCTGAATATGATCGGCATTGAGTCCAAAGGCTATCTGTACACCTATCTGATCTCCACCACCGTGGGCTACGGCATTGCCTTTATCCTAAACCGGAAAATCACCTTTAAGGCAGATGTGAACCCCACTGTGAGTATGATCCTCTATGCCATTATGGTGGTGTTCACCATCTTTGCCAACGGTTGGATCGGCTCCGCCATGACCACCTTTGCACAGGGACATAACCTGACCGGCAGCTTTTGGGATCTGGTTATTAAACTGATCGGTATGCTGATTCCCACCCTGTGGACCTATCCCTGCAACCGGTTTATCATTCACCGCAAAAAGAAGCCCCAAACTCAAACGGAAGAGAAAGGCGCATAACTATGAGCGATACAACCGAAAAAAGAGAAAAACAGAGCATTGGCCAATTTATTAAATTCGCCTTGTTCTCCGCCTCTGCCGGTATCATCCAGGTGCTGAGCTTTACGCTGCTGAGCGAGGTGGTCATCAAGCTACCTGCCATTCAAAACGCCATGGAGAGCAATGCCACCTTTGCCAAGATCATGCAAAACGAGTACGGTCCCATGTACCTGATTGCCCTGATCCTGTCTGTGGTGTGGAACTTCACCTTTAACCGCAAATTCACCTTTAAGTCCGCCGCCAATGTGCCGGTGGCAATGCTGAAGGTCTTTGCCTTTTACCTGGTATTTACCCCCATCTCCACCCTGCTGGGCAATCACTTTACCGCCAAATTTACGGATGTGAGCGCCATTAACTACATTGTGCTGGGGCTGACTATGCTCGTCAACCTGATTACAGAATTTCTCTACGACAAGTTCGTGGTGTTCCGCGGCCAGGAGAATACCGCCGTCAACAAAAAGGACAAGGCAAAAGCGGAATAAGATCCCAAAAGCAAAAGAAAAGCGACTGCGCAAAAAAAGTGCAGTCGCTTTTTTAAGTTCGGAATCAGTCCAGCATTTGCAAGATCTCTTCCTTAGAGCGAACGCCCACGGCGCTATGGACCGTGCGGCCGTCCCGAATCACTAAGAGGGTGGGAATACTGGCAATACCAAAAGCCTGGGCCAACTCCGGCTGTTCATCCACATTCACCTTGCCCACCTTGGCGCCGGTGACCTCCTCGCCGATCTCATCCACAATGGGAGATACCATACGGCAGGGGCCGCACCAGGTGGCCCAAAAATCCAGCAGCACCGGGCACCCGGCCTGCATCACTTCTGCATTAAAATTCTCTTTTGTAATGGTCACAACTGCCATTTTAGTCGTCCTCCTCTGTTTTATAATACAACCGGCAATGGCAAAACCCCGGCTCCTTTTGCTGTCGAAAGGCCTTGCACATACACTTGGTGTCCGGCGAGCGCTCCAGCATACAGGGGCAATAGCCGCCGGTGCGCTTTAAGCCCTCCCGCACGGTTTTGACCATCTCTTTATCCGGGTTCAATTTGATTTTCACTGGGGTCCCCTCCCTTTTTCTTTATTGTAACACACCTGTAAAGCCCTTGCAAGCGGGTGGATCTGGCCGGCTTTGACAGACGATTTTTCTTTATTCTGTCCAGTATTTTTTCGTGTATGCAGGTATGCATGACTGTAATTGCACATTTATGCAAATTGTGAATATTAAGTGAATTTTTTATAAAATGCCACAATTCTCCATTGCCGCTTGCTATAATAAGCTGGGTTTTGTCTTTTCAAAATCCAAATTTTCACCCGCGTCAAAATGCGATGGGTACAATACGGAGGTACACGATTATGTGCGGTATCGTAGGCTATATCGGCGGCCAAAAGGCCAGCCCGATTTTACTTAGCGGACTGATGAAGCTGGAGTACAGAGGGTACGACTCTGCCGGCATTGCCACCCTGGAGGACGGCACCCCCACGGTGCTGAAGAACACCGGCCGGGTGCGTAACCTATACCAGGACCCGCAGCTGGACGCCCTTACCGGCACCGTGGGCATTGCCCACACCCGCTGGGCCACCCACGGCAAGCCCAGCAAGGAGAACAGCCACCCCCACATGGATAGTCGAGGTGTGTTCACCGTGGTGCACAACGGCATCATTGAGAATTATGAGGACCTGCGCAGCGAGCTGGAGTTGGAGGGCTGCACCTTCAAAAGCGAGACGGACACCGAGGTGATCCCCAATTTGATCGCCCACTACTATTTTGCCGACAAAGGGCCGGCAGAGGAGCGCTTTTTGCGGGCCACCCAGCGGGCGTGCAAGCGGCTGGAGGGCAGCTACGCCATTGAGGTGCTGTGCAGCGAGACCCCGGACCGGATGATCGCCGTGCGCAAATCCAGCCCTCTGGTAATCGGCATTGGCTACAAGGAGAATTACATTGCCTCGGACATTCCGGCCATTCTCTCCTACACCAAGGATTTTTACCTGCTGAACGACCAAGAGTACGCAGTCATCACCCGGGAGAACATTACTTTTTATGATCAGCAGCTGCGCCCCTTTGAGAAGAAGTACCAGCGCATTGACTGGGACGCCACCGCGGCAGAGAAAAACGGCTACCCGGACTTTATGCTCAAGGAGATGTACGAGCAGCCCGCCACGGTACGGGAGACCATCGGCACCCGTGTTACTCCCGGTGCGCCCACCCGGGTAGACGGCCTGGAGCTGACGACAGAACAGCTGCAAAACCTGCGCCAAATTTACATTATCGGCTGCGGCACCGCCATGCACGCAGGTCTGGCGGCCAAGCCCATGTTTGAGCACCTATCCCATATTCCCACCCAGGTGGATGTGGCCTCCGAGTTCCGCTACCGGGATCCGTTGCTGGATGACCGCACCCTGTGCATTTTTATCAGCCAAAGCGGTGAGACCGCAGACACCATTGCCGCCCTGCGGCTGGCCAAGGCCGGGGGCGCCACCGCCATAGCGGTAAGCAATGTGATCGGCTCTTCCATTACCCGGGAAGCGGACTACACCGTGTACACCCATGCCGGGCCGGAGATTGCCGTGGCCTCTACCAAGGCGTATACCGCCCAGGTGGTGCTGCTGGCGGTGCTGGCCATCCACTTTGCAGAGCTGCTGGGGCTGGGCGCCGGTGTGGCAGCCGACCTAAAGGCCGATCTGCTGGAGCTGCCGGCGCTGATCGAAGAGACCCTCAAGTGCGCCCCCCAGGTAAAAGCCTTTGCAGACAAGATCCACCGAGAGACCGATGTGTTCTTTATCGGCCGGGGCAGCGACTACACCACCAGTCTGGAGGCGTCGCTGAAATTGAAAGAGATTTCTTATATCCACTCGGAGGCCTACCCCAGCGGCGAGCTGAAGCACGGCCCCATTGCCCTGATTGAAAAGGGCACCACCGTCATCGGTACCATTACGGACCCGGCGCTGGTGGACAAATCCGTCAGCAACCTGAAAGAGGTAATCACCCGGGGCGCCAAGGTGCTGGTGGTCACCAATCGGGATGTGCGGGCGTCAGATATTGACACGATTATTCGCGTGCCGGTGACCCACCCGTTGCTGGCTCCCGCCGTGTCCATTCTGCCCTACCAGCTGCTTAGCTACTATATCGCCAAGCAGAACGGCCTGGATGTGGATAAACCCCGGAATTTGGCCAAGTCCGTGACGGTGGAATAACCGTATACGCCTCTTTGCAATGGGGATAAAAGGATGCGGGCGGCAGATTTGCTTAGAGCCCCTCCGGCGCAATCCCCCCTGCGGCTGCGCCGCTTCCCCCCTTTGCAAGGGGGGCTTAGATATTGATACCGATCAGCCTCCCTTGTAAAGGGAGGTGGCAACGCCGTAGGCGTTGACGGAGGGATTAAACGGCGGGAGCAAGCCCCCGCCCTACGAATTGTGCGACTGCGGGGAGTCACCCTTTGCAAGGGAGCCTAAGATCATGTAACCAATTTGCCTCCCTTGTAAAGGGAGGTGGCAACGCCGTAGGCGTTAACGGAGGGATTACTCGGCAATATGCCCATAAAAAACGCCCTGCGGCACACACCGCAGGGCCATTTTTATACCGGGTACTTATTCACCGAAATAGCGCTTCAAAAGACCTTCAAAGGCTTTGCCGTGGCGCGCCTCGTCGCGAGCCATCTCGTGCACGGTGTCGTGGATCGCGTCCAGGTTGGCAGCCTTGGCTTTCTTGGCCAGTTCAAACTTGCCAAGGGTGGCGCCGTTCTCGGCAGCCACGCGCATCTCCAGGTTCTTCTTGGTAGAGGAGGTCACCACCTCGCCCAGCATCTCGGCGAATTTGGCAGCGTGCTCCGCCTCTTCATAAGCGGCCTTCTCCCAATACAGGCCGATCTCCGGATAGCCCTCACGGTGTGCCACTCTGGCCATGGCCAGGTACATACCCACCTCGGAGCACTCGCCGTTAAAGTTATCTCTCAGGCCCTGCACGATCTCCTCGTCCACGCCGTCAATAATGCCCACCTGGTGCTCGGCAGCCCAGGTGCGCTCCTCGTTCTCCCGCACGGCCATCTTGGCGCCGCAAATGGGGCAAACATCAATGGGGGTGTCGCTCTCATACCCGCATACCGGGCAATAATACTTTTTGCTCATAATCGTCTTTCTCCTTTTTAGATGATTTGGATAACACATTTATTGACAACAGCTGCAAATGCCGCTGAAGTACACATCCTTGTGGTGGACGGTAAAGCCGTCCAGTCCCTGAATCCCCGTCAGATCCGGGGTAAAGTCATAGATCCGGCCGCATTTTTCGCACCGGAAGTGACCGTGGAAGCGGGTGTCCGCGTCGTAGTGGATCCGGCCGCTGTCAATGGTCACCGGAATGATCAGACCGCAGGCATCCAGGGCTTGCAGGGCGTTGTACACCGTGGTCTTGGAAAATGAGGGATTGTCCTCCAGCACAGCCCGGTACACGCTCTCCACATCCGGGTGGGTGCGGTGCTCGCACAGGTACTTGTACACGGCAATACGCTGGGGCGTTGCCTTAAATCCCCGGTCCTTAAAGATTTGTACGATCTCTGCCGTTTCCGTTTGGATCACCTCTTTTTTAGTTGTAATCGTTGTTGCTTTGTAATGAGTACAACATAAATATACACGAATTCCGCCCCAATGTCAAGTCCTTTTTTCATTTTTTTGCGATTTTCTTCCGGACACAGAAAAACCCCGGCACCTGCAAAGGGCGCCGGGGCAATTTTGTGCTTTATTTTATACAGACTTAATAGGTAATGCTGTCGGTGGTAATGTAGGTAACGCCCTTGTCTTTCAGACTTTGGAGCGTGTCCATATCGTCAATGGTCCAGGCGCCCACTTCCAGTCCGGCGTCCAGGCACTTTTGCACCACTTCTTTGGTGTTCTCCTCCTTGTTGCCGTTAAAGTCAATGCCGCACTCGCCGCCCAGGGCCTTGGCGTCTGCAATGGCCTGGTCGTCGATCTTCTGTACCAAGTACCATACCGGCACATCCTGAGACAGCTTGCGGATCTGCTGCAAATTCTCCAAATGGAAGGAGATAAACAGCGGCTTTGCGCCGGTATCCGCCACCAGCTTTAAGATCTCGTCATAATGATCCGTGTTGTTCTTGCCTTTCAGCTCGATCACGGCGGTCATATTGTACTGCACGCAGGTCTTTAAGTAGTCCTCCAAGGTGCAGATCTTCAAATTGGGGTACTGGTCGATATTCACTCCGTTGTCCGTATTGTAGGTGAGCAGCTCGTCATAGGTCTTTTTCTCCACAAAGGCGTGCTGATCCATCATACGGTAAGTATGGCTGTCGTGAGAGATGACCCACACCCCGTCCTTGGTGCGATAGGTGTCGCACTCGGCGCCGGTAAACCCGGCCTTGCCGGCCTCCTCAAAAGCAGGCAGCGTATTCTCCGGTGCCACGGCACGGAACCCGCGGTGGGCGATCAGGGTCACATCGTGATTGCCCATAGCGGTGACGATGTAGTCCTTTACCTGGCAGTAATTGTGCAGATAGATCAGCCCGCCGCTGACCACGATCAGGATCAGCGCCAGCAGCACGCTGCACAGGATCACCGCTACCTTTTTGCCGGTGGACCACTTTTTCTTCTCTTTTTTTACTGCGGTTTCACTCATTTTCTGTTTCCCCCTCCGGTTGCGTTGGGAATTTGATCACCTTGTCGTCGGTGACGAACTCCCCTTTTTTATTCCACTTGCCCTGCACGCCCTTGTGGGCGGCGCCCAGCTGAAAATGCAGCTGCGCAATACCAAAGTCCAGGCTCTTGTCCGAGTACGGCGCGTCTACCGAGGCAGAGATCTTGCCCCCCTCGTAGCGAAAGCGCACGCACCGCCGGTTGGTGGCAGACGGTGCCTTTTCCACCATCTGCATGGCAAACACATACGGCTCCGGCAGCGCCCGGTCGCAGGCCTCCATCATCTTTTGGTAGGGCTTGTTGGTCTTGTGGGTGGCGTTGTACATCATCTTCTCTTTCACGCTCTTGCCGGGCTTTACATTGCCGATGGTGATCACGCCGTACAGGCGCAGGTCCCGGGGCAGGTCCAGCATTTGGTAGAGCTTGTTCTCATTATATGTACCCGTTACCCAGCAGGTACCCAGCCCGTGATACACGCACTGCAAAACAATACTTTCGCCAAAGTAGCCGCTTTGAATTCTGGCCCACTCCGTGTCCGGCCCGCACACCGCCACCAGCGCAAATTTGCCGGTAAACAGGGTAAAAGGTGCCGTGCCGTCTGCCAGCAGGCGAAAGGAAAGCCCGCTTTGGTGATTAACGGCGTCCACCATCTCCTGCAAAATCTCCAGCACCCGGGGATCCGGCGGGGTATGGCTGTAAGTACGGCGGGAACAGCGCGCGCCGATGGCCTCAATATACTCTGCATTGGTCAAATGTACCACTCCCTCTCTACGGCAGGCATTGCCTGCAGCGTCCTCTGCCCGGCACAAAACCGGGCAGAAAAACACAGTTTCAGTATAGCACAGTTCCGAGAGAATTACAAGTCAAAGGTCACGCCGTAAGCCTTGGCCCAAACATAGATTTGAACCACATAAGCCACCACCTGCGCCCCGCGCATCAGCTGGCCGTACCAGGGCTCTCGCAGGGCGTCCGGGTTCTCACACAAGGTGACTACCGTATCTCGATTCAGCAGCTCATACAGCGGGCAGGCGGTATCCGTCAGCACCGGCTCCACCAGTTCCTTGACCCGGGCAAAGTACGCCGGATTAAAGGTCTTGGGGTACGGGCTTTTTTTGCGCCAGGCGATCTGATGGGGCAGCTCCCCCTCAAAGGCCTTGCGCAGCACGCCCTTCTCCCGCCCCTCCGGCGACTTCAGCGCCCAGGGCATATTGTAGGCGTACTCCACCAGCCGCCAGTCGCAAAACGGCACACGCACCTCCAGGGAGCTGTGCATACTCATCGCGTCCTTACGCATCAGCAGCGTTTGCATAAACCAGTCGGTGTTCAGACGGAACATTTGGCGCATCCGCTTTTCCAGCGGGCTGTCTGTGTCCAGCACCTCCGTGTCTGCCACCGTGTGGCGGTAGGCGGCCTGCACATAGTCCGCCCCCTCCGGCAGCAGTCCCGGGCGCAGCAGGCTTTGGCGCACATCTACGCTGCGGGACCAGGGGAAAGTGTCCTCAAACAGGATCTCTTGCCGGTGATACCAGGGATAGCCGCCAAAGATCTCATCGGCGCACTCGCCGGACAGGCACACCTTAAAGTCCCGGTGCACCTGCCTGCAAAACAGCAGCAAGCTGGAGTCCACATCCGTAAAGCCCGGCACGCCACGGGCCAGGGTGGCCTCAACCAGCGCGTCTGCCACATCCACATTATCCAGCACCACATTGCGGTGATCAGAGCCGATGACCCCGGCGATCAGGCCGATATAATCGCTGTCCGCATTGGGCTGGAACAGGCTCTTTTGGAAGTAGCGGCTGTTGTCCTCATAATCCACCGAGTAGGTACAAAGCTGTTCCCCCTGCGCCGCCATCTGTCGGGCGGCAATCTCGGAAATAATAGACGAGTCCAGCCCGCCACTAAGGAAAGTGCACACCGGCACATCGCTGACCAGCTGGCGCTCCACCGCGTCCGTCACCAGCTGATGGGTACGCTCTATGGTGTCCGCCCCGCTGTCCGTATGGGGCGCGGCGTGCAGCTTCCAGTACCGGTGTACCTGCAAAGCGCCGTGGTCATAGGTCAGGTAGCAGGCCGGGGGCAGCTCTGCCAGATCCCGAAACACCGCGTGCCCCGGGGAGCGGGCAGGCCCCAGCATAAAGATCTCTGCCAGCCCACTGCGGTCCACCACCGGTTCCACCTCCGGGAGCAGCAGCAGGGTGGGGATCCGGCTGGCAAAGGCAAACAGCCGCCCTTTTTTGCAATAGAACAGGGGCTTTACCCCGATCCGGTCCCGGGCGGCAAACAGGGTGCCCCGGCGGGTGTCATACACCGCAAAGGCAAAAATGCCGTTGAGTTTTTCCAGGCAGCCGGCTTTCCACTTATGGTAGGCCTTGAGCACCACTTCCGTGTCGCAGGCGGTCTCAAAGCTGTACCCGGCGCTCTCCAGCAGATGGCGCACCTCTGCCGTGTTGTAAATTTCGCCGTTATAGGCGATCACCAGATCGCCAAAACGCATGGGCTGCCGTCCGCCAGCCGGGTCAATGATCGCCAGGCGCCGGTGCAGCAGTGCCGCCCCCGGCTCTAAGTATCGCCCGCTGTCATCCGGGCCACGGCTCCGCAGACTGTCGCTCATTTGGCACAGCAGCGGCTCTTGCTCCCGCAGATCCACATCCTCACGCAGAATTCCTGCAATTCCGCACATAACATCACCTCACTTTCAGTCTATGCAGGCGCACGCCCTTTGCCAGCTGTTGATTTTTTGGAAATTTGCAATTTAGGCTTGACTATCATTTTTTGTTGTGTTATAGTATTAAGGCGTTAAGAAATGCTGGTGTAGCTCAGTTGGTAGAGCAGCTGATTTGTAATCAGCAGGTCAGGGGTTCGAGTCCGTTCACCAGCTCCACGGCGGAGTTGGCAACGCCGCCTCCGCAACATATGGGTAGGTTCCCGAGTGGCCAAAGGGAGCAGACTGTAAATCTGCCGTCTACGACTTCGATGGTTCGAATCCATCCCTGCCCACCAAAGAAGCGACAATCTTTCAAAGGATTGTCGCTTCTTTTTTTATAAAACGAAGAACCGGCAAGGGCGCCCCCCTGCCGGTTCTTTTACGTCTATTAAATCTGATACCACTTGATTTCGTTGGGCTCCAGGTGCAGGTCAAACCCGCTGCCGTCGCCCACATACACGGTGGTGTCCTGCGGCGCATAGGTGTTGTTCACCACGCAGTATTTGCCGTTCTTCACATAAGCGTGGACCTCCACATTGTAGTTGGTGGAGAACCACTTGTGCAGCTGAGCCTCCGCAGAAGCCGCCCACAGCACCGCACGGTACAGCACACGGCTGTTCTTAAAGCTGTAAGGCAGGCCGCTGATGTACACGCCCCGGCCCTTGCCGAATTCCTTAACGGCCATCTGCACCTCGCAGCCGTTGCGCACTGCAAAGGGCAGCTCCGTTTCGTTCTGGAGCAGCACCCGAGTGCCATCCAGAGCCACAATGTTCTTTTTGCCCTCGCCAAAGTCCACATAGCCGTCCGCGTCTGCCAGGATAAAGTGGTCCGGGTGGGCGGTGGTGTTGTAGCGATCCGTGTTCAGGGCAAAGCCGTTCTCCTCTTCCACGCCCAGAATATCGTCCAGCTGGAAGAACTTGCCCTGCCACTGGTGGGCTGCCGGCTCGCCCACACCGATGAAGCCGCCGCCGTTATAGACAAAGGCCTTCACCCGGGTGACGATCTCCTCATCACACCAATAGGCGCCGCCGGTCTGGGCGGTATCTGCGTCGCCCACATTCAGGATCACATCGAATTGATCCAGGAAGTGGGGGTCGCTCTTAATATCGTCAAAGCTGATGAACGCCACATCAAAGGGCGCGCCGCTCAGGGCCTCGATCACGCCGAAATAGGAATAATTCTGCCGATAATACAGGCCGTGGTGCACCATATGGTTGCCCCAGGCGCGCATTTTGCCCCAGCAGTTGAGCACCGCCACTTTCTTTACGCAATAGGGAGTCACGCCCTGGATATTGTCATACAGGGTGCGGAACTCGTCGCACACAGACTCAATATAATCCACAAAATCCGGGAACTGGAGCGCCAGCTTTAAGTAGCCGCCGTAGCCGATCCGCTGAATGGGACTGCGCAGAATGGCACGCCGGGCGGTGACCCAGTTGGTCTTGGCCTCCATAATCGGGTCGCCCCCCTCGTGGAACACATCCGGGAAGAAATAGGGCAGGAACCGACCCTCTGTATATTTTACATTCTTAATATCGCTAAACAGCCGCAGGGTGGCGCCGTTGCCTACGCTGCCCACCACAGCGTCAAGCCCGATGGTGGCGAACTCCTCCATAAACGGCTCCATGCCGATCCAGTGGTCGCCCATAAACATCATGGCCTCTTTGCCGTAGCTGTGCACAATGTCTACCATCTCTTTGGCCAGCTTGGCCACCTCCCGGCGCTGGAACGCCTGGAAATCCTTAAACTCCTTGCTGGGGATCCGGTAGCTGTTGTTCATATAGCCCTGGTCAATAATGAACTCCGGGCGGAACTTGTAGCCCACCTCTTTCTCAAACTGCTTTAAGATATACGGGCTGACGGAGGCGGAATAGCCGAACCAGTCCACCCACTTCTCCCGGGCCATCTCGTCAAACACCAGGGTAAACTGGTGGAAAAAAGTGGTAAAGCGGATCACATCCACATAAGGGTGCTCGTCCAGAAACCGGCGCAGCCGCTCCATAGAGTGGGCGTGGGTCTTGGGCTGGCGCACATCAAAGGTGATCTGCGGCTCCGCGTCTTTCCAGTCGTTGACCACCGCGTTGTACATATTCACCGGGTCCCACATAATGTAGGTCAAAAAGCTGACGGTGTATTGGTGGAAGGGCACGGTGCGGATCACCACATTGCCGCTCTCCTCCTCATACCGCCAGTCCTCCGTGGGCACCGGCTCCCCGGTGGTGCGGTCCATCACTTCCCACCAGCGGGCAATATCGTCATAGGTATTCACCTTCAACATCGCCGGGTACAGGTGGTCCATCAGGTGGATCTCCAGCGTGTCCCGCACCGCCGTGTGGAACGGGGTCATAATGTACATCTGCTGCACCTCGTCCGGGTTCGCCTTAGCCCAGGCGTTATCCTTGCGAGTAGTGCAGTAGGTGGCGTAAATCTTGGCGCCGGTGTCTTTCAGCTCCTGGGGGAACTCTGTGCCGTCGCAGTCACGCAGGGCGTCTGCGCCCCAGCGCTCCATAATTTCTTTGGTCTGGGGCACCACATCCAGGTCCGTGGGGATCGTGACTCTGCCCTTTCTGTTTGCCATAATTTGTTACCTCAATCTTCCTTGCTGTCCGCCGGAACGACGGTGTTGTTCACCAGTTTCATCTTGCCGTGGTTGCGCTTGCGCTTTAATGGCACGCCCGGCTCCATATAAAATGTGTTGCCCTCTACCAGGCCGTCCGGGTTGCCGGCAGGCGACAGCACGCCCCCCAGATCCCGATAGCTTACATTGTGGCGGTAGGTGCTGTGCACCGCCTCGCCCAGGCAAAACATCATGGCCCCACCCTCGTTGTAGGCGGAGTAGTTGTATTCATACACGGTGCCGTCACCGGAGTCTGCGTCATAGGCCATACCGTCCTGGTTCAGCTTGGTATCTGCCACATCGTTGTACCGCAGCAGGGCGTCCTTGCACTTCCAGGGCCAAATGGCCGCCGCCACCTTGCCCTGGCGCTTGCCCGGGTACTTGTAATAGCGGTCGTTCATCTCAACGGCGCAGCCGTCTGCCGTGTTGTGCTCCACCAGCGGGCGCAGGGCGTACATGGGCGTAATACCATCGCCCCCGGCAGCCACCACATAGTTGCCCCGCAGGATAACATTTTCGTGGCCGTATTTTAAGAAAGTCTCCTCTGCCAGCGCCTTGGTGGCGAAATCGCCATGCCGATAGCTGTAACCCACCGCAATGCCCCAGCGGCTCACCTGCTGAACCATACAGCATTCCACCGTTACGCCGTCATACCGGGCCACGCCGGTCTTAGCCTCATCGGCAGGCGTAAAGGCAGTCATATAAATACCGCCGTTGTTCATGTGCTTGTTGTACACATTTCCCTTGACATCGTGGACAAACAGCCCGGTAAGGGTAATGCTGTGCAGGGTGCCTCGATTTTGTGCCACCACGGCCACGCCGGTACGGTCCATTTTGTCCGCTGCGCAGTAACTTTCCAAATCAATAAAGGGGGCGTCGTTGGTGATCTCCAGATCCCGCAATACAATGTTCTCTACATCATAAAGCAGCACGGCAGAAGACACATCCCCCCGGCACACATGGCCGCCAAAATCCAGCTGGGTGCCATAGTCCTGATACCACACGCCTGTACCGTCTGCCGCAATACAGGGCAGGGCGTCGCCTACGCCGTAAGCGCCGATCTCTATGGGCGCACCGGCAATATCACCGCAATTTTTCAGGTGCAAGGCCTCGCCGGCAAATACGCTGCCCCGCTCCAGAAGCACCTTGTCCCCGGGTTGCAAGGAAAGGGCACTCACCTGCTCCAGATGCAAAAACGGCGTCTCTCGGGTCAGGCCGTCAAAATCGGCGCTGCCGTGGAGCGAACTAACGTAATAACTCTTCGATGGCACGGTCGTACGCCTCCTCTCGCATTTTTTTGCGGATCACCTGCTTCACCTCGCGGAAGCGGAATTTGTCTCCCATATAGCGGGTAAACAGGTCCTTATTGGCCTTGTAATAGGCCTTTTCATCCCGGGCGGTAATGGGCGCGTAATTGTAACGCACTTCCTTACGCTCTCCGGCGAATGCTAACCGAAAGCGGGTGCATTCATATTGCAGATACGCCGGCAGCGGATAGACGGTCAGGCCGTACACCACTTCCCCGGCAGCTAATTTTGCAGCACGGCGGGCATTCTCCTGACGGCAGCGTTCTTCTGCCGCCTCCAGGCTGTCATCGTCAATCAGCCCCAGCTGTTTTGCAAAAGTCAAGTTGGCGCAAATGCGCCGCAGCTCCTGCTGATCCTTTGCATACTTGTTCATCTTTTTACCCCGTTTGACAGGTCGGCGCAAGCGCCAACACATTTTTTCAATCCATTATATCATACCGATTTTGACCTTATATTGCAAGGGAATTTTCAGATTATCCTCCCATTTTCCGCCCCGGTCTTGCCCGTTGACAGAAATTTTGCTATACTGGGGAGAGAAACAAAATGAGGTGGGTATATGAAAAAGGGCAAGTTTATTGTGTTTGAAGGATTGGACGGCAGTGGGAAAACCACCCAGCTGGAGCGGCTGGGCGCCCGACTGGCAGAGAAGCTGGGCGACGGCGCCGTCTACTGCACCCGGGAGCCGGGTGACAGCGCCCCCGGACTGCTGTGCCAGCAATTCAGCCAAAAAAAACTGGCCTTGGCGCCGGAGACGGTGGCGCTACTGTATGCCGCCGACCGGGTGGAGCACATTGCAAAGGACCTGCTGCCCCGGTTGGAGGCCGGACAAACGGTGCTGTGCGATCGGTACTACTTCTCCAACTTCGCCTACCAGACCCTCACCTCCGATTTAGAGGATCTGCTCCATTACAATGCCTTTGCCCGGTGCACTCTGCGCCCGGACGCGGTGGTGTTTGTGGATGTGGACCCGGAGGAATGTGCCCGCCGCAGAGCCCACCGGGGCGGCGCCGCAGAATTCTACGAAAAAACGGAGCTGGCCCGCCAAATCCGCACCGGGTATCAGCAGGTGTTTGACCGGTTAAAGGACGAGGAGCATATTCTCACCGTAGACGGCAGCGGCGACCCGGCGCAGGTAGAGGCCCGCATTTGGTCCGCCTTGCAAGAATATTTTGAATAAGGCATTATAGAAAAAGCGGGCGGCAATCCCCCCCTTTGCCTCCCTTGTAAAGGGTGACTCCCCGCAGTGCGGGGAGATGTCGCGCAGCGACAGAGGGGACGGGCACCGGTACGGTGGGGGACCACCGTAGGTGGTGGAGGGATTGACGGGAGGCAGATTGCCGCCCCTACGAGCCTATCTAAAGAAAATATCCATTTGTAGGGGCCGATGCCCACATCGGCCCGCATGATTATACACCCACACAAAAAAGAGCACCCGCGGGTGCTCTTTTTTTGCGCTTATTTATTCTTCCCCCACCGATCAATCACATCCTGCAGCTTATCGCACTGCTTGGTGGTGATATTGTCCGGCTTTATCACCAAAATCCGCTTCATGGTATTTCGTCGATCCACAGTCCAAACGGACAACTTATAGCCGTTCTTGTGCAAAAAATTACACAGCCGACCACCCACATACTTATAGTTGCAGTTCAGCCCGATGGCCCCGCTTTCCTTTAGGGTTTTCAGTAGGCGCTTTTGGTAATCCTCAGAAAAAATCTGAAAGCGGGAAGGAATATAATTCAGGTAATAAGGCAGGTCCCGGCAGGTAGATTTCTTTACCGCGTTCATATTCCAAACCTCCAGCCCGGTAAGAAACACCCGATCATAGAGATTGTACTCCACCAGCAGATCATGAAGAGCGCCCAGCACCTTGGTCTCCTTAATATCCAAATTCAACTGCAGCTTGGTGGGCTCCAGCAGAGCAAAAGCGTCTGCCAGCGGCACACCGTCATTGTTGGTGACCACCAAATCATGGGCCATCACCAGCGTACCATTGGGGCGCTGGCGCACATCCAGCTCAAACACCTGCACCTGGTTTTTAATCGCAGCCTGCACAGACTCCAAGCTGTTTTGCGCCGTACCGAACGCGCCGGTATGAGCCGTAATGGTAAATCCGTCCACAAAGGTCAACTTCCTTTCGTCATACGAGCGGGTAATGGCATAGTTGGCCACCCCGATCACCATAGCCACAGACACCAGAAAGCTGAACACCTGGTACGCAAAGTGCTTGGCCCAAGTGGGGGTCATATTCCGTTTCAAGAATTTCTTAAACCGCACCCAGCGGCTTTGCGGCTGTGCCATAGGCTCACCTCAAAAGCGGACAAATGCCGAGAAACAGTGGCTCCCGGCATTTGAAACATCATTTTTCTACAATCAATCCTGGCGGCTGCCGGAATAGTTGGGCGCCTCCTTGGTGATATACACATCGTGGGGGTGGCTCTCAACCAGACCTGCGCCGGTAATCTTAATAAACTTGGCGTTGGTACGCAGCTCCGCAATGCTGTGGCAGCCCACATAGCCCATACCGGAGCGCAAGCCGCCCATCATCTGGAACACCGTGTCACCCACCGGTCCCTTGTAAGGCACACGGCCCTCTACGCCCTCCGGCACAAACTTCTTGGTACCGGTCTGGAAATACCGATCGGCCGAGCCCTTGTTCATGGCGCCCAGAGAGCCCATACCGCGATATACCTTAAACTGACGGCCCTGGTAAATCTCCGTCTCACCGGGAGACTCTTCGCAGCCGGCCACCAGAGAGCCCACCATCACCACGGAACCGCCGGCCGCAATGGCCTTTACGATCTCGCCGCTGTACTTGATACCGCCGTCTGCAATGATCGGGATACCGTACTTGTCGGCCATCTCCGCCGCGTCATAAATGGCGGTAATCTGGGGCACGCCGATACCGGCAACCACACGGGTGGTGCAGATAGAGCCGGGGCCGATACCCACCTTCACCGCGTCTGCACCGGCCTTGATCAAAGCCTCGGTGCCCTCTGCGGTAGCCACATTACCGGCAATCAAAGAAATTTGCGGGAACGCGTTCTTCACGCGCTCCACAGCCTTCAGAATATTGGCAGAATGGCCGTGGGCAGAGTCCAAAATCAAAGCGTCCACCTGGGCGTCCACCAGCGCACCGGCACGGTCCAGAATGTCCCCGGTTACACCGATGGCGGCGGCGCACAGCAGGCGGCCTTTCTCGTCACGGGCGGTGTTGGGGTACTTCACGCTCTTTTCAATATCCTTAATGGTCACCAGACCGGTAAGCTTGCCGTTCTTGTCCACCAGGGGCAGCTTCTCTACCTTGGAGCGCATCAGGATTTTCTTGGCTTCCTCCAAGGTAGTACCGGCCATTGCGGTGACCAGCTTATCCTTGGGGGTCATTACAGCGGAGATGGGCACGGAAAAGTCCGTCATAAACCGCATATCCCGGTTGGTGAGGATACCCACCAGGGTGCCGTCCTCCTCGCAGATAGGCACACCGCTGATCTTGTATTTGCGCATTAAATTCTCTGCGTCCTGGGCCAGGTGCCGGGGAGAGAGGAAAAACGGATTGGTAATGACGCCGTTCTCCGAGCGCTTGACTTTATCCACCTCGGTAGCCTGATCCTCAATGGTCATATTCTTGTGGATCACGCCGATACCGCCCTCACGGGCAATGGCGATGGCCATATTGGACTCGGTAACCGTGTCCATGGCAGAGGTCATCAGGGGGATATTCAGGGTAATATCCTTGGTCAACTTGGTGGACAGGTCCACTTCGTTAGGCAACACATCGGACTCTGCCGGGATCAGCAGAACATCGTCAAAGGTTAGCCCCTCTTTTACAAACTTTGCGCCGTATTCGCTCATTACATTACCTCCGTTATTGATAAATTCCTATTCCGTGAAGAATATTTTTACTATAATAGCACTTTTTGCGCCGCCCTGCAAGTAGAAAATCCGGCGCAAAAGGTGGTATTTATTTGGTAGAAATGCTCTTTTTGGCAGACCAGGCGCCCCGATAGGTCACCGTTTTGCCCGCTGTGTTTTTGCGGGTCTTCACCGCCCGCACCTGCACATAATATTTTTTATGGCGCGAGAGCTTGCTCAATTTCTTCTGCACCGTCTTGCCGGAGCTGACCTTTACCGTCTTGGCCTTTTTCATATCCTTGCGGGTAGAGTAGCGCACCTCGTAGCCGGAGGCGGTCACCTTTTTCCACTTAACGGTGACCGTGCCCTTTCCGGCAGTCAACTTGGGTGCTGCCGGGGGGGAAGGCGTGGTGCAGGTCACATAATTGCTGCCGTCCACACCGGCAATGCTGCCCTTGTAGGCTGTGACCCGGAAAGTGTAAGTGGTGGCCGGAGACAGACCGCTGATTTTGGCCCCGTTGGTGGTGACCGTCTTAACGGTGACCCACTTGCCCTCTTTCTTTTGTTGCAAGCGGTAGGTGCTGACCCCGGCGGCCTTTTGCCAGCTGAAGGTCAGGGCCTTTGGCTCCCGCTTGGTGATCTTGATCTGCTGCACCTTGGCCGGGCGAATGGTATAGGTACGACCGGTGCTGTCGCCGCCGGTGCCCCGCAGAGTTACCGTGTAGGTGCCCGGATTGGTGGCGGTACTGCCGCTGACCGTGTAGCCGCTAAAAGGCTGGCCGGCGTAAGTGACCGTCAGCTTGGGCCCCTGGGCCTTGCCATTATAAGTAAACCGGGTTTGACTCAGCGCCACCACCACATTGCCCATATTGGGCAACAGGGGCTCATAGCTGCGCGCGGCCACCTTTGCCACAGCCTTGGACAGCTCCGCGTCTGCATACACGCCGTCGTCCAGCCGGTGCTCGTGGTAGTCGCTGTCCATAACCTGCAAGTCCGTCTCATTTTTCAAAAAGAACTTGTAGATAATCTTGCCCGCGTCGTAGGTATCGTCCCAAGTGCAGTCCACATAGTAGTATTTGCCACCCACCTGCACCAAATTCCAGGCATGGCAACCTTCATTAGGGTCTGAGTACACAAAGCGCACAGACAGCCCCAACTCCCGACACAGTCGATAATAGGCCAGCGCATACCCCTGGCACACGCAGCGCCCCACCTTTAAGCACCCATAGGCGGTATAATCATAGTCGTCGTAGCGACTGTCCATATCCATATCATAGACCGTTGCCCGGCACACATCGTCATGCACCTTTTTGGCCAGGTCGTAATCGCTCATTTTGTTCCGGTCTACACGGTGCACATAATTCTGCACATACTGATCCATCCACTGCTCCTCGGCAGCAGTGGTGTAATAGCCCAGGCCGTAATAAATTACCCGATAGTAGTAAACCCCATTTTTGCTGCCGTCAGCGCACAGTGTACCGCTGACACTGCCCAGTTGCCAGCGCAGGTAGTCCCCATCCTTGGCAGAGGCGGAATTCTCCTGGGCGGTGGCGTCATTGAGCAGGCCTAAAAACAGCGTCTCCCTGGCCTGCACGGCGCTGTTGCTGCTGCCGGTCAGGCCCCGCCGATCGGTGGCCAGGCGCAGCACCACCTGACTGCTGCGCTTCACCAACTGGTCCCGCAGCTGGCGGCTCAAATCCCTTTGACTGCCGTAGTAGGTGTCGCCGTTTACTTTGTAATTCTTTTCCAGCTTATCCCGGTATTGCAGCTCCATTTTGGCGCTGCTGCCCAGGCGAAAGCCGTAAGTGCTGTGGAACGCCGCCTTTTCAGGCTGGGCGGCAAAGCACTCTGCCGGCAGTGCACCCAGGGTGCCTGCCAGCAGTACCATCGCCAGCAAAAAACTGACAAGGGCGGAAAATCGCTTTTTCATCTTCATTTTCTTTTCCATTTCTTTTGCCTTCTTATCGTGCGCAGCGGGCAATCTGCTGGGCAGTTTGCTCCACCGTATTATCGTCGCACTTGATCACTGCATCCGCATACTGCCGATACAGCGCCAGACGCTCGTTATACATATCCTGCAGCGTAAAGCCCGGGCGCAAAACCACGCCCCGACTGTCCAGATTCTGAATTCGATGGCACATGGTCTCATACTCCAGGTGCAGGTAAACCACCTTGCCCAAACGATGCAAATGGGCCATGGCCGCCGGAGAATACACCACGGAGCCACCGGTGGCGATCACTGCGCCGGCAATATCCAGCGACAAAATCGCCTCTTCCTCTGCCTTGGCAAAGTAGTCCAGCCCCTTCTCGTCAATAATCTGTTGCAGGCGCAGCCCCTCCCGACTCTGGATCAGAAGATCCGTGTCAAAAAAATTCTTCAGCAGCAGCTTGGCGGCCACCACCCCGCAGGTGGATTTGCCGCTGCCGGGCATACCGATCAGTATAATATTATCGCTGTTCACGTGCATTCTTTCTTCCTCGATTCTTCACTTTTTGGCAGTCACGCCCACTCGGCGACAGGTGCCGTCCGCCAGGGGACAGTCCTGGCACTTCGGACTGCGGGCCGGGCAAATCTCCCGCCCAAACAGTACAATGCGGTGGCAAAAATCCGACCCCATCTCCGGGGGTATAATCTTCTTTAAGGCAAATTCGATTTGCTTGGGGTCTTTCGTTGCCACCAGCCCCAGCCGGTTGGTAATGCGGATCATGTGGGTGTCCACCACCACGCTCTCCTTGCCGTACACGTCGCCCACAATCAGGTTGGCGGTCTTGCGCCCTACCCCGGGCAGGGTCAGCAGGTCCTCAATGGTGTCCGGCACCCGACCACCGTAGTTGTCCCGCACTTTGCGTGCCATTTCTATAATATTCTCCGCCTTAGTCTTGTAAAACCCGCAGGAGTAAATCAGCTTTTCAATATCCGCCACATCGGCGTTGCAGTAGTCCTCTAATGTAGGGTACTTGGCAAACAGCGCCGGAGTCACCAGGTTCACCCGTGCGTCCGTGCACTGGGCCGACAGGCGCACCGCCACCAGCAGCTCAAAGGCGTTGCCGGAAAACAGGGAGCACCTGGCGTCCGGGTACAGCTGCTCCAGCGCCGCCGCCACCTGCATAAATCGCTCTTTCTTGGTCATATTTACAGTTTCCTCTTCTTCACCCGCTCCCAGTAGGCGTGGGCGGCCTGCTCGGTCTTATTGTCGCCAAAATGGTAGTACTGGGTGCCCTTGAGCACATCCGGCAGGTACTGCTGCTCTACCCAGTGATTTTCATATTCATGGGGGTACTTGTAAAACTGGCCTTTCACCTTGGCGTCTGCGCCGTCGTAGTGCTTGTTTTGCAACCGGCGGGGAATGGGCGAATAATTGCCCCGCTGCACATCCGCCATGGCGGCGTTAATGGCGTCATGGGCGGTATTGCTCTTGGGACTGGTGGCCACCAGCACCACCGCGTCCGCCAGGGGCAGCCGTGCCTCCGGCAGACCCAGCATTTGGGCCGCATCCACCGCCGCCTTAACGATGGGAATGATTTGGGGATAGGCCAGCCCCACATCCTCGCAGGCGCAGACCATCAGCCGCCGACAGGCCGAGGGCAGGTCCCCCGCCTCCAGCAGCCGGGCCAAATAATGGAGCGCTGCGTCCGGGTCCGAGCCGCGCATAGACTTTTGATAAGCGGAAATAATATCGTAATGCTCGTCGCCCAGCCGATCATAGCGAGCGCCGCTTTTTTGGGTCAGCTGATCCACCAGCTCCCGGGTGATCCGCTTTTTGCCGTCCGTCTCCCGGGCGGCAAAGTAGCAGTTCTCCACCGCGCCCAGGGACTTGCGCACATCGCCGCCGCCCCGCTCTGCCAGGGTGCGGGCCACCCCGTCCTCGAGCGCTGCCGGGGTGCCGTTCTCCGCCTCCAGCAAACGAAAGCCCCGCTCCACAGCGGGCACCACATCTGCCGGGGTAACGGATTTGAACTCAAACACCGTGCACCGGCTGAGCACCGCCGGGTAGATATAAAAATACGGGTTCTCCGTGGTGCTGGCGATCAGAGTGATCTTGCCGTTTTCTATGTATTCCAACAGGGACTGCTGCTGGCGCTTGTTAAAATACTGAATCTCGTCCAAATACAGCAATATGCCGTTGGGCGCGGACAGGGTGTCCAGCTCTGCCACCAGCGCCCGAATGTCTGCCGTAGAGGCGTTAGTGCCGTTGAGCCGTCGCAGGGCGCGATCCGTGCGCTTGGCAATAATAGACGCAACTGTGGTCTTGCCTACCCCCGGTGGACCGTAAAAGATCAAATTGGGAATATCGCCGCGCTCGATCAGCTGCCGCAGGGCCTTGCCGGGCCCCAGCAGGTGCTGCTGGCCCACCACCTGATCCAGGCTTTCCGGGCGGATACGGTCTGCCAGCGGATTGGTCATACCGGTTTCTCCTTCTCTTGCTTAGAATACACGCAGCCGCAGAAGTTTTGGCGATACAGGCCGTACTCCCGGGACAGCGCAATGGAGCGCTTGTACCGCTCCTGCTTCTTAAAATCCGAGGGCAGCCAGGCCACCCCGTACTGCTCCCCTACGCTCTGCCCAATGGCGTTAATCTTTTGGGCGTCCTTTAGGGGACTGATGCTCAGGGTGGTACAGAAGTAGTCAAAGCCCATTTCCTTGGCCAGCGCCGCCGTCTTTTCCAGTCTCTGGCGATAGCAGCGCATACAGCGGGCGCCCCCCTCCGGGCAGTCCTCATACCCCTTGGCAACCGCCGCAAAGGCCGCCGGTTCGTAGTCCCCGGCGATCAGCTGCACCGGGTGCACCGCCGGTTGCTGTTCGATCAACCGCCGCTGCTCCGCCAGCCGCTTTTGGAACTCCGCCGCAGGAGCAATATTCGGATTATAATAAAAGACCGTGATCTGAAAATACTGCGACAGCCACTCCAGCGTGGCGCTGGAACAGGGGGCGCAGCAGCTGTGCAGCAGCAGGGTGGGTACCCGCCCTGCCGCCGTTTGCTGCCGGATCACGGCCGTACACATACGATCGTAATTGATTTTGTTCATGTTATTTGCTCAAATAGTAAGTGGGGTTCACCCGACTGCCGTCCAGCCGAATTTCAAAATGACTGTGGGGTCCGGTGGAATTGCCGGTAGAGCCGCTCTTGGCGATCTGCTGGCCCTTTTTCACCGTTTGGCCGGTACCCACTAAAATAGACGAATTGTGGGCGTACAGGGTCACCACACTGCGCCCGTGGCTGTCTGTGCCGTGATAGATCATCACATAGTAGCCGTAGCTGTAATCCAACCGCTTAACGGTGATCACCACCCCGGACTGGGCGGCCACCACCTTGGAGCCTACGCTGCAAGGGAAGTCCAGCCCACCGTGATACTTGCCGCTGGAGTAGTTGGGGAACCCGGCGCTGACGGTGTAGTGCCCGGGCACCGGATAAGTCATATTCAGCGCAGCGTCCGAACGGCTATAGACCCCTTGGGCCTTGCCGCCGGCGGTGCTGTTCTTAGAGGTGGTGTGCTCCTTGTCCTTGTCAGACAGGGTGGTCACCTCGTCTGCGTCCTTCAGACCACTGATCAGGGCGTCAATCTCGCTCTCCACCTGCTGTTGCAACTTCTCGTCCTCGTTGCGATACTCGGTGTACATTTGGTTTTGAGCAGTCAGCTTGGCCAAGAGTGCATCACTCTCCGCCCGGTCCTGGGCCAGGGTCACTTTGCTGGCGGCAATGCTCTCCTGGTCCTGCTCAATAGAGGCCTGTTTGGCCTTTAAAGTCTTATTCTTACTGTCCAGCTCCTTTTTGACCTTTTGATATTCCGCTTTTTGCTGGTTCAGGCCGTTTTGCTTGGAGCAGATCTCCTCCATCTTGGCGGTAACCTCTTGCAGCAGCTCCGTGTCGCTCTTGGACACGGCCTTGATCATCTCGTACCGGGTAAGGAAGCCGGAAATATCCTTGCACCCCAGCAGGGCGGTGATCACGCTGTACTCACCGCTTATGTACATCACCCGCAGCCGATAACAGTAGGCCTGATAGGTGGCCTCAAACCGGTCGTTCAATTTGTCCAGTTCCTTTTGACTGGCATCCATTTCTTTTTGCAGCGCGTCCAGCTGCTTTTTGTTGGCGGCAATCTGAGGTTTTAGCTTGTCAATGGCCTTTTGGCTCTCGTCCACCTGGGCCTGCAGCACCGTCAGCCGGTCGTTCATGGCGCCAATCTTTTGATCCAAAGTGTCCACATAATCCTGGGTCACCTTGGAGCTTTTGCCCAGCTCCTCCAGCTTCTTTTCGCTTTCTTCTATGCTTTTTTGCAGCTCTTTTTGCTGCTGCTCCAAGGTCTTTTGGGCCTGGTTCTTTTTTTCCTGCTCCGTTGTCTGATCCGTAGTGGTTTCTGTCGCCGTAGTACTCTCTGTTACCTCCGCGCCCCAAGCACTGCCTGCAGGCAAAGCACAAAGCAGGGTACAGGCCAGTACCAGCGCCAGGAGCTTTTGGCTGTATTTTTTCATATTCTTTTCCATCTCCTTGACGCTTTAGGGCAAATAAATTTCCGGATCCACGCAGTCGTTATACGACGACGTGGGGGTACGCACCTCAAAGTGGCAGTGCGGACCGGTAGAATTGCCGGTAGAGCCGCTCTTGGCAATCTGCTGTCCCCGACTCACATGGGTGCCGGCCGACACCAACCGCTGGCTGTTGTGGGCGTACAGGGTGTACACCGGATTACCGGCGCTGTCCGGCTTGTCGTGGGCAATTACAATATAGCGCCCATAGCTACGGTAGCTGCCATCGCTATTGGTCAAATCGGCAGACACGATCACCGTGCCGCTCTCTGCCGCCACAACGCTGGAGCCGCTGGCGCAGGCAAAATCGCAGCCGGAATGACCGGCATAGCCGTGGAACGCAGTGGTAATGCGGGTTTGGCTGGGCACCGGATAGGTCAGGCTCAGCCGACTGCTCTCTGTTGTCGTCTGCTTTTTTGTGGTGGTGGACTTGGTGGTCCCTTCGCCTTCGCCTTGCTTCTTCGTCGTTTGCTTTTTCGTGGTAGTGGTTGTTGTGGTCGTAGTGGTGGTCGTGGTATATTTTTTGGCCGCCTCTTCAATTTGGCGGTCGATCTCGTCCAGGTCGCTTTGGGTCACATCCCGGTACTCGGTATAGGCCTTGGTCTTATCCGTCAGCTGCTTAAGCAGTTGATTGGCCTCCGTCTGCTGGTCGGTAAGCACCTGTCGTCGGGCGGTCAACTCTTCTCTGTCCGCCTGCAGATTCGTCACCGTCTGTTCCAGCTCCGTTTGACTGGTTTCCAGTTCCGTTTTTTTGGTTTGCAATTCCTTTTGCCGGGCGGTCAAATCGGTTTTAGCCTGTTCCAGCTTGGTGCCCTCTGCCTGCACGGACTGCAGCAGCGCCGTGTCCTGCTTGGCTACCCTTGCCACCATCTCGTAGCGGGTCAGCAGCTGGCCAATATCCGTGCTGCCCAGCAAAAAGGCCAAAATATTGGTTTCACCGCTAATATACATGGCCCGCAGCCGTTGGCAATACTGCTGATAATTCTGCTGAAATTCCGCGTTCAGCACGGTAATCTGCTGTTTGGTGTCTGCAATTTGCTGCTGCAGATCCGCCTGGTCCTCCCTGTTCTTCTTTTGCTGCTTTTGCAGTACGGTAATCCGTTCCTCCGCCGTTTCTACGCTTTGCTCCGTCAGCTTTAACTGACTGCGCAGATAGCCGATCTTTTCGTCCAGCGCATCCAGGTACGCCTGGGTGTCCTTGCTCTGCTTGCCCAGGCTCTCCAGGGTCTTTTCCGTTTGGCGCAACTTCATTTCCAGGTAGGCCTGCTGCTCCTCCGGGGTCATTTGGTCATTGAGCCCGGTGTCTGCCGCAGGCACCGCTGCCGGAGTGGAAAACACCGCCGGCAAAAACAGACAAAAAGCCAGCAAAACAGCCAAAACTTGTTTTCCATGTCTTTGCCGCTTCACTGGCTTCACTTCCTTTGTGGTCTATTCCTGTTTTATTGGTTTGGCAGTATGACTGCCGTTTGTTTTTCGCTTACAGATAACTCAGCGGGTTCACTCGGGAGCCGTTGACGCGCACCTCAAAGTGGCAGTGGGGGCCGGTGGAGTTGCCGGTGGAGCCGCTCTTGGCTACCACCTGACCGGCACTGACTTTCTCGCCCACGCTCACCAAAATCTGGCTGTTATGGGCATACAGGGTGGACAGGCCGTCCCCGTGGTCGATAATCAGATACCGACCGTAGCTGTAATTCAGGTACTTAACTACGATCACCGTGCCGCTGGCCGCTGCATACACATTGGAGCCGGTGGATACCGGGAAGTCAATGCCCCCGTGGTACCCCCCGCCGGAATAGTTGGGATACCCGGCAGAAATGGAGCGGCTGTCCGTAGGATAGCGCAGCTGCCCGCTGCCGGAGCCGGAGGAGCCGCTGATGCTGCCGGAGCCGTGGGAACCGGCGGCGGCAATGGCGGCGCTGATCTCATTTTGCACCTGCTGCAACTGGGCCTGATCGGTCTCAATGGCTTCCTGGTACTCGGAGGTCTGCGTGGTAAGCTTGCGCATTTGGGCGTTGCACTCTGCGGCCTCGCTGTCCAGGTCCGCCTTGGTGGAAGAAATGTCGTTGATATTCTTCTGCAGGGCGGCTTTGTCCGACTCCAGGCTCTTTTTGTCCGCATTCAGCTGGTTGCGCTTTTCCTCCAGCTTCTGCTTTTGGGCCTCAATCTCCTCCATCTTCTTCATCAGGCTGTCCAGGGTGGCACTGTCCTGCTGAGAGACGGATTTAATCATCTGGGAGCGGGTCAGCAGACTGGACAGATCGGTACAAGTGAGCAACACTTCCAGTGTAGAGGCGCTGCCGCTGATGTACATGGCACGCAGCCGCTGGCAATACTCGGCGTATGTAGCGTCAAACTCCTTTTGCTTTTGGTCAATTTGACGCTGGGTTTCATCAATCTCTGCGGCGGTTTTTTCAATCTTCGCCTGTGTGGAATCAATCTCCGACTGCAAGGCCGCCTTGTCGCTCTCCAAATTGGAGATCTTGTCCTGCAACAGGCTTATTTTCTCCTGCAAGGTGTTGATATATTCCTGGGTGTCTTTCTTTTGTTTCGACAGCTCGTCGAGCTTGCTTTGGGTGCTGTTGATCCGGGACTGGATCTTGCTCTTTTCGCTCTCCAGCTCCGAGCGGGACTTGGCCTCTGCCACAAAGGCGGAGCCAAATCCGGCACTCAGCACCAGCACCAGACTGCAAAGCAGGCAAAACAGCCGCCGCAACCAGATTTTGGATTTAGACTGCACTGATCTCACTACCTTCCTTGTTCAGGTACTTGCGCATGGTAATCATGGAGCCGCCCACACCGCTGACAATGCCGATGGCCACGAAAATGCCCAGCATCTGTAGCGCATAGGGGGCAAAGGGAAGCGCAGACAGAGACAGGCTCTGGAGCAGTCCGCTGAACTGGCGCACCGCCAGCTCATACAGCCCCCAGACCAATCCCAGCGACACGCCGCCGGACACAATGCCCAGAATCATGCCCTCTACCACAAAGGGCAGGCGCACAAAGCTGTTGGTGGCACCCACGCTTTTCATAATGCTGATCTCCAGCCGACGGGAATACACCGTCAGCTTGATGGTATTGGAAATAATAAACAGGGAGATGGCAAACAGTACGGCGATAATCACAATGGAGATTACCGTAATGCCCTGCCGGATGGACACCAGCTTTTGGGCAAGGTCCTTGTTCTCCCGAATGGTATCTACATTTTGCAGGCTCTTCAGCCCCTTGACCGTTTGGTCAAACTTGCCAAGATCGGCCACCGTCACCTTATAGGCATTGGGCAGCGGAATGTCTGAGCTAATCTGGGTAAAGAACTTGGCCTGGGCGTCCTCCATGGTCTCCAGCTGCTGGGCCCATGCGGTCTCCTTAGGCACATACTCCAGCTCCTTCACATTGCCCAGCGCCTTGATTTCCTGGCCCATGGTGTCAATGGCGGTCTGATCTGCATCGTCCTTAATGTAGACCATAATCACATTCTCTTCCTCAATACGGGAAAGCAGGGAGTCCATATTCAGGAAGATCATAGAGGCCGAGCCGATAAGCACCAAACAGCTCATCAATACACAAATGGACGCCACGGACATCATCCGGTTGGTCCAGGTATTTCGAAAGCCCTCTTTAATCAGATATCTTAAACTTGCGCCGGTCATTCTGCCGCACCTCCGTTCTCATCCTCCGGGGTGGCCGCTGCCTGCGCCGGGGTCTCGTCCGCCAGGGACTCTAAGTTATCAAACACATCCTCGTCCGTTTGGGCATTTTCTGCCGCAGTCAGATCAATGGATGTACCCTCTTCATAAAAGAACATATCCGTCTCCTTGCGGGGCTCGCTGCTCTCAAACCGGGCGTGGGTGGGATCCGGGGTGTCGGAGACCACTTCGCCGTTCTTGATCACAATCACCCGCCGCTGGAAAGAGCGCACCAGGTCATGCTCATGGGTCACCATAATGACGGTGGTGCCCGCGTTGTTGATCTTGGTGAGCAACTCCACGATCTCGTGGCTCATCTCCGGGTCCACATTACCGGTAGGCTCATCTGCGATGATCACCTTGGGGTTATTCACCAGTGCACGGGCCAGGGACACACGCTGCTGCTCACCGCCGGACAACTCATTGGGCATGGAGCGGGCCTTTTGGCTCAGTCCCACCAGCTGGAGGATATAGGGCACCCGCTTGCGAATGTCCTTCTCCTTGGCGCCGATCACCCGCATGGCAAAGGCCACATTGTCGTACACGCTCATTTTAGGAATCAGGCGAAAGTCCTGAAACACAATACCCATGGTGCGGCGGTAATAGGGCACCTGCCGCTTTTTCAGGGTAGCGGAGGAATATTCGTTAAAAATCACTTCGCCCTCAGAGGGCTTTTCCTCGTGCATAATGAGCTTCAAAAAGGTGGACTTTCCGGCGCCGGAGGAACCGACCACAAACACAAATTCGCCATCCTCAATTTTAATATTCACATGATTGAGGGCATGGGTGTCCGTAGAGTCGTACACCTTGGATACATTTCTGAATTCAATCACAATTTTTACCTCTTTTAACTTGGCGCCGCAGGGTAAAGATAACCTTACGGCACTATATAGTTAATTATAATATATAGCAAACCCAGCCATAAATCAACCCCCTACTTGTTATTATTTTGTAAAAGTTGTGACAGAGTTGTTAAATTTCGGGTGGAACGATCCGAGCAAATTCGCTTGCTGCGGTGCGATGTGGGTATCGCACCCTACAAGGATTTTGTAACCGGAGTGAAATGTGCCTTCGGCCAATCCCCCTGCGGCTACGCCGCTTCCGCCTTTGCAAGGGGGGGACAAAGATATTGTAACCGATCTGCCTCCCTTGTAAAGGGTGACTCCCCGCAGTGCGGGGAGATGTCGCGCAGCGACAGAGGGGACGGGCACCGGTTCGGTGGTGGCAACGCCGCAAGGCGTTGACGGAGGGATTACACGGCTATATTCGCTGCAATTTTTCCGCTTTTGCCCAAAACAAAAAGCGGCACCGTGCGGTGCCGCAAATGCTGTTAATATTTAATGGGGCTGGAGTCCAGGTACTTATTGACCATCAGCGCCACTTTGAACACAATGGCGTCGTCAAACTCCCGCAGGTCCAGGCCAGTGAGCTTTTTGATTTTCTCCAAGCGATACACCAGTGTGTTCCGATGGACAAACAGCTTTCTGGAGGTCTCGGACACATTCAGGTTGTTCTCAAAGAACTTTTGAATGGTAAAGAGGGTCTCCTGGTCCAGGCTGTCAATGGAGCCCCGCTTGAACACCTCTTTCAGGAACATATCGCACAGGGTGGTGGGCAGCTGATAAATCAGCCGGGCAATACCCAAATTTTCATAGCTGATAATGGACTTCTCCGTATCAAACACCTTGCCCACTTCCAGCGCCACCTGGGCTTCCTTAAAGGAGTGGGCCAAATCTTTAATACCGGTAACCCGAGTGCCGATACCCACAACCGCATTGCAGTAGAACTCAGTGGAAAGGGTGTCGCAAATAGAGCGGGCCAACTTTTCCAGATCCTTGCTGTCCACATTGGGGCGCACTTCCTTGACCAGTGCAATGTCCTTCTCGTTAATATCAATAACCAAGTCCTTGGTCTTGTCCGGGAAGAAATTCTGAATCACATCATAGACGGACACATCCGTATCCTGGGTCACCCGAATGAGAAAGACCACACGGGAGGCATCATTATTAAAATGCAACTCACGGGATTTGATATAAATATCGCCGGGCAAAATATTGTCCAAAATCACATTCTTTACAAAATTGGAGCGATCGAACTTCTCGTCGTTATTCTGCTTGATCTGATCCAGTGACACGGCAATAATATCCGCATAATGCTTGCTCAAATCGTCTGTACCGTCCACAAACACCGCATAATCCGGGTGCACGGTATTGCCAAAGGCCTTATAGGTGCAGTTGTCCACACAGATCTGCACACCGCTAAACACGCCGGCAGAAATAATACCTTTGCGCGCCTCGCCGATCTGGCCCAGTTCGCTACAGGCAATCACCGTGCCGCTTTCGTCCACCACGCCGATGGTACGGTCCAGCACCTCACGCATTTGGTTTATAATGCCTTGAAACAGTCTGTTGGGCATCAGGATCCCACCCCTTTGTCAATTCTTTATCAAATAAAGGGGATAAAATTGCACAAATTCAAACACCCTTTATTGGTCATATTATACAATGCCTTTAATCAAATTGCAACCTTTCGACAAAAATTTTTATTATTTTTTGTGCGACTTGCATAAATGGCCAATATTTTCACAGGCAAACCACAATATCTTGTTGCTGCGCTTTGTTCATCACCTATTGGGCACCGTCCTTTGTAAGCAGCGCCACCTCTGCCGGGGTTAGGATTCGGCAGTCCCCCGGCGCCAGCGCCGGATCCAACTCCAGTGCGCCCATAGCCGTACGGTGCAGAGCGGTGACGGTGCAGCCTACACGGGCGAACATCCGTTTCACCTGATGATAAATCCCCTGCCGCAGCACCACCTGCGCCCGGGGCGGATCGTGGGATAAAATCGTCAATCGGGCCGGCTGCAGCACCTTGCCGTCCATCTCCATGCCCGCTGCAAAGACTTCTGCCGCCGTAGGGGGCACCGGCTTGTCCAGGGTGGCAAGATAGGTTTTTGGAATGTGGCTGCGGGGGCTGAGAATTCGGTGGGCAAAGGCGCCGTCATCCGTCAGCAGCACAAAGCCGGTGGTATCCTTATCCAGCCGCCCGGCGGGGAACATCCCCTTGCGCCTCAGCGCCGGGGGCACCAGGTCCAGCACCGTGGGCTCCCCCTTGCCGTCTGTGGCAGAGAGCACCCCCGCCGGTTTGTTCAGCATCAAATACACAAAAGCCCGGCTGGTAATGGGTTCTCCTGCCAGGCAAATTTCCTGGGTGTTCGGGTCCACCTGCTGCCCGGCGCGGGCCGCCGTGCCGTCCACGGTCACCTGCCCCTTTTGCAGCAGCGTTTTTACCCGGCTGCGGGGTTTGTTCAACTCCCGGGCCAGTACTTTTTCAATCCGTTCGCTCATTTGCGCTTTTCCAATCCCAGCATGAAGCCGTCCTTGGCAGAGGTATTGCACAAATCGGCACCAATCACCCTGCCGTCCTTGACCAACAAATCCGCCACGATCCCCTGATCGTAGCCGGTGTAATTGGTAATCTCGTATGTATACAGCTGTACCTGCTTGCCCTTATAAGGGGTCAGGTCATAGCCCTGTTGCTGTTGCAGGGCGTTGTACTCGGTATAGACCGCGTCCCAGTTGCGGGGCACGGTAATGGTCTTTTGGTTGCTGTCGCCTACCTGCCAGCCCATATCGCCAAGCAGCTGTGCGCCCGCCTGCACATCCGCACAGGTCAGCCCCGCAGGCTCTGCCGCAGAGGGTGCCGCGTCCCCGTTCTTTACATGATTGGCCAGAAAAGTCAACAGCACCACCAGCACCCCGGCGGCTACTAAAATCAGGCCGAACACCGTCTTGGGATTCAGCTTTACCGTCATGACTTTCATACTCTACCACCTCATAACAAAGTATGCGGCGGCAGAGCAAATTAGGACTGCTGCATTAAATAAAATAAGGGCGCAATTCTTCCAGCAGTGCCGGGTCTGCCAGCACTTGCAGGCGGGTGCCCACCGGGGTGTAATCCTCTGCCAGCACCTTGCCCTCCCGGTGAAGCCGATCCGTCAGATCGCCCCGATCAAAGGGAATACACAAACTGGCTCTCGCCCACTGGCCGGGCAGCAGCCGGTCGATCTCTGAGAGCAGCTGCGGCAGTCCCGCACCGGTGCGGGCGCTGATACGCACACTGGTGCCCAGCAGCGGAAAGCGCTCCTCCTCCGGCACCCGATCACATTTGTTCAATACATGGAGCAGGGGCTTGTCCCCGCAGCCCAGGCTGTCCAGCACCTGAGCGGTCACCTGCATTTGGCTGTTGCAGGCCGGGTCGGAAGCGTCGCACACATCCAGGATCACATCCGCCCAGACCGCCTCTGCCAAAGTGGAGCGAAAAGCGTCCACCAACTCATGGGGCAGCCGCTGCACCAGCCCTACCGTGTCCACCAGCATCACCTGGCGGCCGGAGGGCAGCACCAGCCGCCGGGCAGTGGGATCCAGAGTGGCAAACAGCTGATCCGCCACCAGCACCCCCGCGTCCGTTAAAGCATTCATCAGGGTGGACTTGCCTGCATTGGTATAACCCACCAGCGCTACCGTCAGCGCCCGGTTCTTTTGGCGGCGCAGGTGCATGCGCTCCCGCCGCTCCTGCACGATCTTTAACTCCCGCTGCAAGGCGGTGATCCGACGGCGAATGTGGCGCCGGTCGCTCTCCAGCTTGCTCTCGCCGGGGCCGCGGGTGCCAATACCGCCACCCAGCCGGGACAGAGAATTGCCCTGCCCGCCCAACCGGGGCAGTCGGTATTGCAGTTGGGCCAGCTCCACTTGCAACTTGCCCTCACTGCTCCGCGCCCGGGCGGCAAAAATATCCAAAATCAGTGCGGTGCGGTCGATCACCGCCGTGCCCAGCGCCCGCTCCAAATTGCGGGCCTGTACCGGGGTCAGGCTGCCGTCCGCCACCGTTAGGTCCACTTCATGATCTCGGCAGAATTCTGCCAGGCTCTCTACCAGCCCGCTGCCGATATAAGTGGCGCCCTCCGGGGCCGGGCGCTTTTGTACCGTGTGACCCACCACCAGCCCGCCGGCGGTATCCGTCAAGCGTTCCAGCTCTGCCATCGAGGCCTCAGCGTCATACGCGCCGCAGTCCAGGCCGATCAGCAGCACCCGCTCCGGGGCGGCAGCGTCCGTTTTTGTCCACTGGTACGCCACAGCTATTCGCTCTCCTTGTCCACCAAGGTGCGCAGCACGGAACCTGCAATGGGGCCGGCCGTCTGGGAGCCGGAACCGCCGTGCTCTACCACCACCACAAAGGCGTAAGGGTGGTCCTCATCATCCATAAAGCCCACAAACCAGGCGGTATTGTGGTCGCTGTCGTTGTCTATCTCGGCAGTGCCGCTTTTGGCGCACAGGTGCAGACCCTTGTAGTTGTACTCACCATACTGGGCCTTTACATTATTGCGCATCAGCTTTTTCAGCTGGGCAGCGGTCTCCGTGCTCAGCAGCTGGGTTTCGTTTTTCGTAATATTCAAATTCAGTGCCTTGCCTGCCTGAGTGGCCAGGGAGGTCACCTCGTTAAAGGACACCACCTTGCCGTCGTTGGCAATGGCTGCCATATAGCGTAGCATGGCAATGGGGGGCAGCAGGGTGTCGCCCTGTCCGATCCCCGTCCAGCCCACATAATCATCTGCATCGCTCTTTTCCAGGAAGAAGCGCCCCTGCTCGGAGGTCAGTTTATTGCTGACATTGACCTTACTGGTGAGCCCCAGCGTCTCTACGGTGCTGGCCAGCTTCTCCGGCCCCAGCTCAATGGCAATCTGGGCAAAGGTGGCGTTACAGCTCTTGGCCAGCGCCTGCTTAAAGGTCAGGCGGCCGTGCACGCCGTTGCAGCGGATCGGCTCGCCCTTGCCCGGGTCATATTCTCCGGTACACTCCCAGGTGCGGTCCATTAGGTCTGAAATATTCTCAATAGCGCAGGCGGCAGTCACCAGCTTAAAGGTGGAGCCGGGAGTATATAATCCGGTCATCAACCGATTGATGTATACGCCCTCATAAGCGGAATTGGTGTTCAAATCCGACGGCTCGTCCTCAATATCATAAGAGGGTGTGGACACCGCACACACAATGTCGCCGGTTTTGTAATTGACCACGCCCACGGTGCCCGCCTTGTAGTCGCTGAGCAGACTGTATGCCTTGGCGCACACCTCGCTGTCTATAGTCAGCTGCATATTGTTACCCTTGCCGTAGCGCTCAATGGAATACACACCGAACAGCAGATTATAACCGGTCAAATTGGCCTTGTACACAGACTGAATGCCGGAGGAAATAAAGCCCTTGGTGTCGCCTACCGTGTGGAGGGTGGCCTTGCGCACCGTGGCGTCTTCCGCATATACCCGCTTGCCGTCCTTGGTCTCTGCCAGCACCACCCCGTCTGCAGATGTAATGGTGCCTGCGCCGATCAGCTCGCCGTTTTTGTAAATATGGGTATTGTAGGTTTTCATCACCCAGGTGTCGCCGTTCTCCACCAGGCTGTAAGTCATAAAGCCCAGCCCAAAGAGAAAGGCAAAGGCCATCATCCACAGGAAAATGCCCCGCTTGGTAATCATCTTCATTTCTTGCGCACACCTCCCAGATAGTTGTATGTCCGCACATCGGAGGCCTTAATAAAGGCCAGCACCGCCCAGCAGGAGATCATGGAGGAGCCGCCTTGGCTCACAAAGGGCAGGGTCACGCCGGTAAGGGGCAGCACATCGGTAATGCCAAAGATATTCAGCGCCGTTTGGAACAGCAGCAGCCCCGCTGCCGCCACGGCGGCAATGGAGTAGAAAGTGGAGCGGGCGGCAATGCTGTTTACCAGCGCCGACACAGCAATAGCCACAAAGGACAGCACCAGCAGCAGCCCAAAGAGAAAGCCCCATTCCTCGCAGATCACGCCAAAGATCAGGTCCGTGGTGCGTGCCCACACTCCCCGGGTGGAACCGGCGCCGATCCCCAACCCCAGCAGTCCGCCGGAGGCCAGACCCACCAGCACCCGGGTCTGCTGATACCCGCTGTCGTTATAATGCTCCCACACATGGCGGTACACGGAGAAGCGGGCGGTCACATAGGACTTATACTTAATCACGATAAACCCGCCCATAGCCGCAGAGGCCAGGGCCAGAAAAATGGTCTTAATATCGCCGGAGTTCATAAAGGCAATAATCAGGAAGGTCACAAAGAAGATCAGCGCCGTACCAAAGTCCTTAATGACAATCAGTGCCCCCACACAAGCCAGAGAAAAACCGATAAAGGCATACAGGTTCTTGGATGTCTGGATTTTTTCCAGGGTGGCAGCGCCTACAAAAATAAAGGCGATCTTCACAAATTCCGACGGCTGGAAGGTCACACCGAAAATGGTAATCCAGTTGCGGGCGCCGTGAGTCACCTTAGCAATGGCAATATTGACAATCAGCAGCAAAATGGCCGCCACCGCCACCGGCAGGCGCAGGCGCATACACAGGTCCACATCACCCATCAGGAACACCAGCACAATAAAGCCGATGACCCCGGCCACCAGCATCAGCAGCTGCTTAAAGGCGTCGTCCGGCTTAATGCTGCCGATCACGGCAATACCCACCCCGGACAGAAAAAAGGCAATAAATTCCAGTTCAAAGTTCCGCCGGTGCATGGCAAAGTAAAACACGCTCACATACAGCCATTCCAGCACAATCAGCGCCAGCGTACACAGCAGCACCTTGACTTCAAAGGTGCCTGTGCCGCCGGCAGCCGCCGTGCCGCTGAGCAGCTGAAACACGCTGAGCACCATTAAAAGGGCAAAATTGTTAATAGGTTTAATATGGGGCAGCTTCTTTTGCTTGGGGGCTGCCGTTTTCTTTTTTGGCATGGGGCTGCTCCTTTCTTACTTCTCGTAAAACAAAAACACCTTGTCCCCAAAGGTGAGCATATCTTCGTCAAAAATCAGCTGGGGCTGGGTGATAAACCGACCGTTGAGCTTGGTGCCGTTGTGACTGTCCAGGTCATACACTGCCCATCCCTTGGAAGTGCGGCGCAGCCGGGCGTGGTGAGCGCTGACCGTGGGACTGAGCAGTTGAATATCCGCGTCCTCGCCCCGACCGATGAGCACCTCTTGCTTTTTGATGTATACCGGGCGGTGGGTCTCTGCGTCCACCAGCACCCCGTAGGCCACCGTTTGGCCCCGGTTCTGCCGGGCAGCGGTGCGCATTTGGGTGCGGTCGTCGGTAGAGATGGCCTCTTTGCACAGGAATTGCAGCGGAATGGTGCCGATCATCAGAATATCGCCGTCTGCCAGCGGTGCCCGCTGGTCCACCGGCTTTCCATTGACCTGCACACCGTTCTTAGAGAAGGTGTCTGTCACCACCCAGCCGTCCTTTTTCTTGGCAATCACCGCATGGAAGCGGCTGACGCTGGGCAGAGGCAGCACCACATCATTGGCCTTACTTTTGCCAATGGAGGTCTCCCAATGGTTAATATCCATCACGGAGCCGTTGTTCTGATCCACCAACTGGGCCATTTTGTGCACCCGGGGTCGGTTGCGAAACAGAGAGATCACGCACACCGCCAGAATCAGCAGCGCCAGCACCGGCAGCACATACCGCAGCACCCCAGTCAAGAATTGTAAGATCGTATCCATAGGTTCAACTTCCTTTTTATCTGCATTTCAAAAGGCAAATCATACTTCTTATTATTAACAGAATACTGATAATGGGAGAAAAAGTCAAGAAGTATTGCAATTCCCGCCCCTTTCGTTTATACTGAAAATGGAAAAATTGGGCGGCATTTCGCCCGGTAAGGAGCCTTTGTTATGATTAAAAAAACGGTCTTTGGCCATCTGCCCTCCGGGGAACAGGTGGACCTTTATACCATCACCAACAGCCGGGGCGCCAGCGTGTCGTTGCAGACCCTGGGCGCCGGGATCGTGCGCCTGTATATGCCGGACAAGAACGGCCACCTGGGCGATGTAGTGCTGGGCTTTGACGACCCGGCTCTTTATACAGACCCGGACCTGGGCTACCAGGGACTGGTGGTGGGCCGCTGGGCCAACCGGATTCGCGGGGCGGCCTTTGACTTTCAGGGTCAAACCTACCACACCCCCATGAACCAGGGGCAGTGGACTCTCCACGGTGGCGGGCGCATGAGCTTTCACCTGTGGCAGGTAAAAGGCACCACGGAGAACAGTATTACTTTTTCCCGCTTTTCGCCGGATATGGAGGACGGCTTCCCCGGCAACTTCACCTTGCAGGTGACCTATACCCTGACGGAGGAGAACACCCTGCGGCTGGCCTACCGGGTAGACAGCGACCGGGACACGGTAGCCAACCCCACCAACCATGTGTATTTTAACCTATCCTGCGACCCGGCAAAGACCGTTGAGAGCCATGTGCTCACCGTCCACGCCGACCGGTTTACAGAGACGGACGACGACCAGCTACCCACCGGCGAGCTGGGCGACCTGACAGGCACCATGATGGACTTCTCTGCCCCCCACCCCATCGGGGAGCGGATCGACGAGCCGTTCCGGGCTGTGATCCCCGGGATCGGCTATGATAACAACTTCTGCCTGACTAAGGCGAACCCCAGAGCCTTTGAAGAAGCGGCCGTGCTGTGGGAGCCGGAGAGCGGGCGGCGACTGTCCGTGTGGACGGACCTGCCCGGCGTGCAGGTCTATTGCGGCGGCTGGCTGAAAAAGGACGGCAACCCGGGCAAGGGCGACTCCAAGGTCACCTACCGCCGGGGCGTGGCGCTGGAGACCCAGTTCTATCCGGACAGCCTCCATTGCCCCAACTTCCCGGTAGAGTTCGTCAAAGCCGGCGTCCCCTTCATCACCACCACCGAATTCCGCTTTGATACCAAATAATGCGTAGGAAAAGCAGAAAGGCCACCCGCTACGGGTGGTCTTTTTTATGGCTTGTAAATGCCAAAATATACTTTATTCACCGTAGAGATTGCTTTAACGCACCACATGCCTTTTAGATAATATTCCGATAAAACCGAATGGTAAAAGTGGTGCCAACGCCTACGGTGCTTTGCACCTCCACGGTGGCGTTCTCCCGGTTCAGCACGGATCTGCTCAGCGCCAGGCCAATGCCAACGCTGTCCGCCCCGGCGTTTTTGCCCTTGTAAAACCGCTCAAAAATATGGGGCAGGTCCTCTTTTTCGATCCCGCAGCCGTCGTCGGCGATCACCAGCTGGCAGTAGAGGGCGGTTTGGGTGCCGGTCAGGCACAGGGTGCCGCCGTCGTCCATATGTTCCAGGCAGTTTTTGACAATGTTCTGCACCGCTTCCACCGTCCACAGTCGGTCGCCCAGGAATTGTCCTTGGTCGCAGTCCACTGCCAGGGTCATTTGGCGCAGCTCCGCCTGGATGGTAAAGGGCGCCAGCGCCTGCTCCACCACCGTGGCCAGCTCCACCGGCTCTTTGCGCAGCACCGCCGTGCCTGCGTCAAATTTGCTGATCTTCAGCAGGGTGGTGATCATCCACTGCATTTTTTCCAGCTGGGTGGAAATGCCCTTGAGGAATTCCAGCCGCTTTTCCGTGGGCAGGTCCTCTTCCAGCAGCAGATCCGTCATCACCGTCATGGAGGTAATGGGGGTCTTTAGCTGGTGGGAGATGTCGGCCAGTGCGTCTGCCAGGTAGGTTTTGTCCTTTTGCATCAGGTCGGCCTGAGTTTGCAGCTTGCGGGCGGTTTTGTAAATATTATTTTCCAGAATGGACAACTCGCCCTCCCGGTTGTTGGCGGGCGCCAACAGCGGTGCCGTGCCGTTGACCAGGGTGGTCAGGTAGTCGGACAGCCGCCGAATTTCTCGGAACCGGTTGCGGGTGTACAGGCAAAATACCGCCAGCAGCGCCCCGCAGCCAACCAGGCAGACCAGGCCCATGGTGACGCTTTGCCAAAAGCCCACGCCGATAAGCAGGGCGCTGATCACCAGCCCCAGCACCAACGCGCGGCGAAAATGCTTATCTCCCCTCATTCGTCCACCTTGTAGCCCATGCCCCGCACGGTCTTAATGATCTGCGGCTCCACCGGGTCATCCTCGATCTTCTCCCGCAGCCGCTTGATGTACACGCTCAGGGTGTTGTCGCTGACAAAGTCGCCGGCCACATCCCAAATGCTCTCCAGCAGCATACTGCGGCTGAGCACCCGGCCCCGGTTTTGTAGGAAGGTCAGCAGCAGTTTGTATTCCAGGGCGGTGAGGATCACTTCCTGCCCGTTTTTCAGCACTTTGCCCTCTTTCACCCGCACGGTCAGGCCGCCTGCCCGGATCTCCTCGGTGGCGGCGCCCTTGCTGCGGCGAAGTACCGTCTTGATCCGCGCCATCAGCTCCCGCAGGCGAAAGGGCTTGCTGATGTAGTCGTCGGCGCCCAGCTCCAGCCCCATCACCACATTCACTTCATCATCAAAGGCGGTGAGGAAGATCACCGGCGTGTCGTCCTTGGCTTTAATGGCCTTGCACACATCGTAGCCGCTGCCGTCCGGCAGGGTCAGATCCAGCAGGCACAGGTCAAATCGGTGGGCATTCACCGTCTCCAGCGCCCGGGCCACCGTGGCACAGTGGGTCACCGTGTAGCCCTCGCTCTCCAGGGAGTAGCACAGCCCCTGGGCAATGGCCGGGTCGTCCTCCAGCATTAGAATGTTCATACCACACCTCCTCGGCGTTCTCTCCCCATAGTACCACATTCCGCCCCGCCGCGCAACAGGCATGGGTTGCCGTGTGGGCGTAGGGGGGCTGTTGGGGTTTGTTTTAGAGCACCTCCGGTGCAATCCCCCCTGCGGCTATGCCGCTTTCCCCCCTTTGCAAGGGGGGCGAAGATTTTGTAACCGATATGCCTCCCTTGAAAAGGGTGACTCCCCGCAGTGCAGGGAGATGTCGCGCAGCGACAGAGGGGACGGGCACCGGTTCGGTGCTGTCACGAAGTGACTGAGGGATTATGTGGGCGGATACTATCCGCCCCTACCGCTTGTGCCATACGCAAAAATACGGTGTTGTTGGGATAGAATGAGCATTGCACTTTGTGTGTTCATGTGTTAAAATCAGGATAGCATTGGCGAGTATTGAACCGATTTGAGGTTGAATTGATGATCAGAGAAGCAAATGTAAACGACTATACCGACATTCACAAAATCTGCTGTCAGGATTTGGGTTATAACTGTAACGCCGATTTGGTCAAGGAAAGATTGAAGAATCTGGATTCAAGCAGAGAAAGGGTTTTTGTTGCTGTAATGGACGGTAAGGTCGTTGGTTATGTTCATGCGGAGAAATACAACACGCTTTATTTTGAAAGCCTGGTCAACATTTTAGGTTTAGCCGTGTCAAAAGCATATCGCAGAAAGGGCTGCGGCAAAGCCCTTATGAACGCTGTGGAAAATTGGGCAAAGGTATGCGGCATACACGCTGTTCGGCTGAATTCCGGGAAGGCCAGAACAGAGGCGCACAAATTCTATCGTTCAATCGGGTATGACAACCAAAAAGCACAGATTCGGTTTTTTAAAAATTTAACAAAATAGATGATGGATCAAATTAAGAATAACCGTGTGAAAACAGATTTCATCGTCAAAAAGCAGCTGCTCGGAATTTTTCGGGTGGCTGCTTTTCCATTTGTCGATTTTATAGCGCCTGAGACGGCATACGATCGGATCATGCCGCAATGGGTAAAGAAAAACAGCACTTCCGTGTTGGAAGCGCTGTTGGGATAATCTGTATAAATTATCTCTTGGAGAACTGGGGAGCACGACGGGCCTTTTTCAGACCGGGCTTCTTTCTCTCCTTCATTCTGGGGTCACGGGTCAGGAAACCGGCCTTCTTCAGTGCAGGACGCAGGCTCTCGTCATACTGCAGCAGGGCACGGGACAGACCGTGACGGATAGCACCGGCCTGGCCGGTCACGCCGCCGCCGTTTACACGGCAAACGATGTCAAACTTCTCGGCAGTGTCGGTGATGGCCAGAGGCTGACGCACGATCAGCTTCAAGGTCTCCAGACCAAAGTAATCATCAATGTCTCTGTCGTTGATGGTGATCTTGCCGGTACCTGCATAAACGCGTACACGAGCAACAGATTCTTTTCTGCGGCCGGTGCCGTAGAAATACGGATTCGTTTCGTACATAATTCAGATACCTCCCTTACTTATTCCAAGCTTCCGGCTTCTGGGCCTCGTGCTTGTGGTCTGCGCCCTTGAAAATGCGGCATCTGGTCAGCTGCTTGCGGCCCAGAGTGCTGTCCGGCAGCATACCCTTAACAGCCAGTTCCATGGCGAAGTCGCTCTTCTCGGCCATCAGGGTGCCATACTTGACTTCCTTCAGGTTGCCGATGTAGCCGGTGTGGTGCTGATACAGCTTCTTGTTCAGCTTGTCGCCGGTGAGAACGGCCTTATCGGTGTTGATGATGATGACAAAATCGCCGCAATCCACATGGGGGGCGAAGATCGGCTTATGCTTGCCTCTCAGCAGGGTGGCAGCCTCAGCGGCTACACGGCCCAGGGGCTTGTCAGCAGCGTCGATCACATACCATTTGCGTTCGATCTCGTCCGCTTTAGGCATAAATGTTGACATAATCGCTAGTCCTCCGTTGTTCAAATTCTCCGCAGAGCCCTTGGCTCTTTCTGCGTGCCGGAATATAATAGCACAGGCGGGGGTCAAAGTCAACATTTTTGGCGAACAAATTTAATATATCTTGCCGATACTCGCTTATTCTCCTGTTATCTCGATCGTTCTTATCAAATGCTCGTTTTTAATTTATAGAAAGGAAGGGGTAGAATGGACCCGTGCGCGGTGAATTTGGCGGCAAGCGCCCTGGCCTGCGCCCTGGCAGAGGGCAAAAGCCGGGAGCAGCTGGCGGTGCTGTCCGCCCTGCTGACCCAGGTGGGGGACAGCCTGGCAACTATGCTGGCGGCGATGGACTGCGGCGGCTCCGCCACCGGCGATAGCGGGAGCAGCCTGCCGGGCACTGCCGGTGCCAGCGGTTCAGCCTATGGCGCCTATACCGATAATATATAGGAAAAACCGCCCGGCGCAGTTGAATTCCTACCTTTTTTGTGGTATTATTGCTGCGGTGATGTGAAATGATGATCTCAACAAAGGGGCGCTATGCCCTGCAAGTGATGCTGGACCTGGCCCAGCAAAGCCCGGACGCCTATATTTCGCTGCACGATATCAGTCGGCGGCAGGCGGTGAGCATGAAATATTTGGAGGCCATTGTAGCCATGCTGAATAAAGCCGGTATGGTGGAGAGCCGCCGGGGCAAAAGCGGCGGTTACCGCCTGACCCGGGCGCCGGAGGACTACACCGTGGGCGCCATCTTAAAGCTGACCGAGGGCACGCTGGCACCGGTGGCCTGTATGGACTGCGACAGCGGCTGCACCCGGGTGCACGCCTGTATGACCCGCCCTATGTGGCAGGAGTTGGACCGGCTGATCGACGATTTTTTAGAGAGCAGGACCCTTGCGGACCTGCTGACGGAGGATAAAAAGCATGAAGATTAAAGCGATTTTAGAGCAAAAACCCACCGTATCCTTTGAGGTGTTCCCCCCCAAGCAGTGGGACAAGATCGAGGGCACCAAGGCGGTGGTCAAGGAGATGGTAAAGAGCCACCCGGCCTTTATGAGCGTTACTTACGGCGCTGCGGGCACCACCAGCGGCTTTACAACGGAGATCGCAAGAGAGATCTTGGACGACGGCGTGACCCCCCTGGCTCACCTGACCTGCCTGACCTCTACCCGGGACAAGATCCACCAGGTGGTGGCAGAGCTGCAAGAGAACGGCATTGAGAACATTTTGGCCCTGCGGGGGGATATTCCCCGGGACTTCCAGTTCCCGGCAGAGCAGTATTTTGAGCACGCCTACCAGCTGGTGAACGAAATTCGCACCCTGGGGGATTTTTGCATTGGCGGCGCCTGCTACCCGGAGGTGCACCCGGAGAGCAAGAACCGGGTGGAGGATCTGGAGCACTTAAAGCAAAAGGTGGACTGCGGCGTGGACTTCCTGACCACCCAAATGTTCTTTGACAATACGGTGTTTTACAATTTCCGGGAGATGTGCGCCATCAAGGGTATTGATGTGCCGCTGATCGCCGGTATTATGCCCATTACCAAGGCCAGCCAGCTGGAGCGGACGGTCAGCCTGTCCGGCTGCACCCTGCCTACCAAGTTTGTAAAGATCGTGGAGCGCTTCGGCGATCGGGACGACGCTATGCAGCAGGCGGGCATTGTGTACGCTGCGGAGCAGATCATCGACCTGATGGCCAACGGCGTGGACCATATCCATATTTACACCATGAACAAGCCGGATGTGGCCGGTGCCATCGTGCGGGAGTTGGGCAGCATTATTCATGAATAAGACAGAGATTTTACACTATCTGCGCACCGCCTCCCGGGTGGACGATCCCCGGCTGCTGGCGCTGATCGACGACTGTATGGCGGAGGTGGACGCCACGGTGCAGCCCCGCACCCTGGAGCGGATCTTTTCCTGCCGGGTGACGGAGGACGCGCTGGAGGTGGAGGGCTTTACCCTAAAGAGCCGCCGCCTGGCCCAAACCATTGCCGGGTGCGACCGGGTGTGCATTTTCGGCGCTACCCTGGGCTTTGAGTGCGATCGGCTGCTGCGCACCTATTCGGTGGACGGCATTGCCCGGGGCGCGGTCATGCAGGCGGTGCTGGCCTCTAAGATCGAGGAGGTCTGCGACGGCATCGAGGACCGGCTGCGCGCCCAGGGACTGACCCTGCGGCAGCGGTATTCGCCGGGCTATTTTGATTTGGATATTACCGAGCAGCGCAAGATCTTTGCCCTGCTGGATCTGACCAAGCGCATTGGGCTGACTCTCAGCGACACCTGCCAAATGATCCCCACCAAGAGCGTAACGGCCATTATCGGAATTGAACCCCAGGACGGAGGACAAAGGAATGAGTAAGATCCGATTTTTTGACGGCGGCATGGGCACCATGCTCCAGGCAGCCGGTCTGCTTGGCCCCGGTGAGCTGCCGGAGCCGCTGAACCTGACCCACCCGGAGGAGATCGCCGCCATTCACCAGGCGTATGCGGACGCCGGGGCGGAGTTTATCAGCACCAACACCTTTGGCGCCAACGGCCTGAAGTTTGACAATGTGGAAGAACTGGTGCAGGCGGCCACCGCGCTGGTGCGCCGCACCGGCAAAAAAGTGGTGCTGGACATTGGCCCTTTGGGCAAGCTGCTTCAGCCTATGGGCGAGTTGGCTTTTGACGACGCCTACGACCTGTTTGCCCGTACCATTCGCGCCGGTGCCCCCGGGGCGGATCTGGTGCTCATTGAGACCATGAGCGACACCCTGGAGCTGAAAGCGGCGGTGCTGGCAGCTAAGGAGAATTGTGACCTGCCGGTATTCACCACCATGATCATGGACGAAAAAGGGCGGCTGCTTACCGGGGCGGATATTGAAACGGCGGTGACTATGCTGGAGGGCCTGGGGGTAGACGCTCTGGGCTTTAACTGCTCCATGGGGCCGGATCAAATGCTGCCCCTGGTGGCGCAACTGCGGGAGCTGACCTGCCTGCCCATTATTGTGAACCCCAACGCCGGGCTGCCGGAGTCTGTCAACGGCGAGACGGTGTATAATGTGGACCCGGAGGCCTTTGCGGAGAAGATGGAAGCCATTGCCAAGCTGGGGGTCAGCTACCTGGGCGGCTGCTGCGGCACCACCCCGGCGCATATTGCAAAGATGATCGACCGGGTGAAGGACATTCCCGCGGTGGTACACACCCCGGCGCCCCGCACCCTGGTGAGCAGCTATTCCCACACGGTGGAGCTGGGCAAAAAGCCGGTGATCGTAGGCGAGCGGATCAACCCCACCGGCAAAAAGCTGATGAAAGCCGCCCTGCGGGAGAATGATATCAACTATCTCATCAAGGAGGGCATTGCCCAAAAGGACAAGGGCGCCCATATCCTGGATGTGAATGTAGGTTTGCCGGAGATCGACGAACCGGCGATGATGCAGCAGGCGCTGTTTGCCCTGCAAGGGGTGCTGGACCTGCCGCTGCAAATCGACACCTCCGATGTGCAGGCCATGGAAGTGGGCCTGCGCCATTATAACGGCAAGGCTATGCTCAACTCTGTCAACGGCAAACAGGAGAGTATGCACGCGGTGTTCCCGCTGGTGAAGAAGTACGGCGCCGTGGTGGTGTGCCTGTGCCTGGACGAGAGCGGTATTCCCCCCACGGCAGAGGGGCGCATTGCCATTGCCAAGAAGATCATTGCCACCGCTGCGGAATACGGTATTCCTAAGCACCAGCTGGTGTTTGACGCGCTGGTGATGACCGTCAGTACGGACAAGCGCAACGCCATTGAAACGCTCAAGGCGGTGCGGGTGCTGCGCCATGAGCTGGGCGTTGCCACCACCCTGGGCGTCAGCAATATTTCTTTTGGTCTGCCCAAGCGGGAGATGATCAATACCGCGTTCTTTACCCTGGCGCTGGAGGCGGGGCTGTCCGCCGGGATCATGAACCCCCTCAGCGACGCCATGATGAACGCCTATTACAGCTACAACGCCCTGGCGGGGCTGGACGACAACTGCCAGAACTATATCGCCTCAGTAACGGAGACGGTGGCAGCCACCCCCGCAGGCACCACGGTGGATCTGAAAACCGCCATTATTAAAGGTATGCGCAAGGAGGCGGGCCAGTGCGCCGCCGGGCTGCTGGAAGAGCAGGACAGCTTGCAGATCATCAATGAGCATATTATCCCGGCGCTGGATGTGGTGGGCGACGGCTTTGAGAAGAACAAGGTCTTTCTGCCCCAGCTGCTGATGAGCGCCGACGCGGCCAAGTCCGCCTTTGATGTGATCAAGGAAAAGCTGCGCACCACCGGCCAGCAAAAGAAAAGCCCCCACAAGATCGTGCTGGCTACCGTCCACGGGGATATTCACGATATTGGCAAGAATATTGTGAAAGTGCTGCTGGAGAATTACGGTTTTGATGTGCTGGACCTGGGCAAGGATGTGCCGGAGGAAACGGTGCTCCAGGCGGTGCAGGACAACAACGCCACCCTGGTGGGGCTGTCTGCGCTGATGACCACCACCGTACCGGCTATGGAGCGCACCATTGAGCTGGTGCACCAAAACACCGACGCCAAGGTGATCGTTGGCGGCGCGGTGCTCACCCGCTCTTATGCGGAGATGATCCACGCAGACCATTACGCCAAGGACGCTATGGAGACCGTGCGCCTGGCCAAAGCGCATTTTGGGATCGAGTAAAAGGTAAATCCCTCCGTTGGGCAGGGATTGGGGCACCTCCGGTGCAATCCCCCCTGCGGCTGCGCCGCTTCCCCCCTTTGCAAGGGGGGCAAACCGATCAGGCTCCCTTGTAAAGGGTGACTCCCCGCAGTGCGGGGAGATGTCGCGCAGCGACAGAGGGGACGGGCACCGGTTAGGTGCTGTCAGCGTAGCTGACTGAGGGATTATTCTTTTATAACTCCCCCTCAACAAAAAAGACCGATACCACTTACGGTATCGGTCTTTTGTTATACGCTTTTACGCCTTATCTGCGGGGACGGCGATCGCGGCGGTCATGACCGTGACCGCGGTGGTCGTCTCTGCGGGGGCGGCGGGGGGTATCGTCGATCTCGTTCTCCGGGGTCATACCCTCCAGCTCAATGAGTGCGTCCCGACGGGACAGGTTAATGCGGCCCTGATCGTCGATCTCAATGCACTTTACCACAACGGAGTCGCCTACATTGACCACATCCTCTACCCGCTCGGTGCGCTTTACATCCAGGCGGCTGATGTGGACCAGACCCTCTTTGCCGGGTGCGATCTCAACGAAAGCACCGAAGCTCATCAGGCGGGTCACCACACCGTTGTAGAAGGCGCCCACTTCCGGGTCGGTGGCGATCAGCTTCACCACTTCCACAGCGCCGTTGCACTTGTCAATATCCACACCGCTGATGAACACGCGGCCGTCCTCTTCAATGTTGATCTTTACATCGTAGGTGTTCTGGATCTCCTGGATCACCTTGCCGCCCTTGCCGATCACATCGCCGATCTTGTCCGGGTCGATCTGCAGGGTGAGCATCTTGGGTGCGTAGGGAGACAGCTGCTGGCGAGGCTCGCTGATCACCGGCAGCATGATCTCGTCCAGAATATAGTTGCGGGCCTTATGGGTCTTGGCAAAGGCCTCTTTGATGATCTCCGGGGTCAGGCCGTGGACCTTCAGGTCCATCTGAATGGCGGTAATGCCCTTCTTTGTACCGGCAACCTTAAAGTCCATGTCGCCGTAGAAATCTTCCAGACCCTGAATGTCGATCATGGTCATAAAGTCGCCGTACACGCCGTCGTCCCCGGTGATCAGACCGCAGCTGATACCGGCAACCGGTGCCTTAATGGGCACGCCGGCAGCCATCAGAGACAGGGTGGAGCCGCAGATGGAGCCCTGAGAGGTGGAGCCGTTGGAGCTGAGCACCTCGGAGACCACGCGGATGGCGTAGGGGAATTCATCCACAGAGGGCAGAACCGGCAGCAGTGCCTTTTCTGCCAGTGCGCCGTGGCCGATCTCGCGGCGGCCCGGGCCTCTGGAGGGCTTGGTCTCGCCCACAGAGTAGCTGGGGAAGTTGTAGTGGTGCATATAGCGCTTTTCGGTCTGCTCGTCCAGGCCGTCCAGCTGCTGGGCGTCGTTCATGGGGCCAAGGGTGGTCACAGACAGCACCTGGGTCTGGCCTCTGGTGAACATACCGGAGCCGTGGGCTCTGGCCAGCAGGTCGATCTCTGCGTTCAGGGGACGAATGTCGTCAATGCCGCGGCCGTCCACACGCTTGTGCTCGTCTTTCAGCCAAGCACGCACCACATGCTTCTGTACCAGGTACAGGATCTCCTCGATCTTGCCCTCTTCGCCCTCAAAGCGCTGGTCAAACTTCTCGTGCACAGCGTCATAGATGGGGCGCAGGCGCTCGTCGCGTACATTCTTGTCGTCGGTATCCAGGGCTTTCTTCACATCTTCAATGCAGAAGTCCTCGATCTCTTGCAGGATGGCCGGATCCGGGTCGGAGGACTGGAAGCTCTTCTTGGGCTTGCCCACTTCCTCTACAATGCCGTTGATGAAAGCAACAATCTTCTTGTTTTCCTCATGACCGGCCATAATGGCGTTGAACATGGTGTCGTCGTCGATCTCGTTACCGCCGGCCTCGATCATAGCCACCAGGTCGCCGGTGGAAGCCACGGTCAGGTTCAGATCGTTATGGGCGCGCTGCTCCAGGGTGGGGTTGATGACGATCTGGCCGTCTACCAGACCCACATTCACACCGCTGATGGGGCCGTCCCACGGAATGTCGGAGATGGCGATGGCAGCGGACACACCGATCATGGCGGTAATCTCCGGAGAGCAGTCCGGGTCCACGCTCATTACAGTAGCCACAACGCTTACATCGTTGCGCATATCCTTGGGGAACAGGGGACGAATGGGGCGGTCAATGCAGCGGGAGGTGAGGATGGCCTTCTCGGAAGGACGGGCCTCACGGCGCTGGAAAGAACCGGGGATCCGACCCACGGAATACATCTTCTCTTCATAGTCCACGCTCAGGGGGAAGAAATCCACGCCCTCGCGGGGTTTGGCGCTCATGGTCACATTACACAGCACATTGGTGTCGCCGTAGCGGGCCATAATGGACGCACCGGCCAGACCGCACATTTTGCCGGTCTCCAGGGTCAGCTTTCTGCCGGCCAGTTCCGTTTCCCAAACTTTGTAGTTCTTGAAAAACATTTGGTTACCTCTTTCATAAATAATATTTATCATCAAGGAGGCACAATAGTAATAAATTCAAGCCGCCGCACCCGGTGACCTCAATTTACTACTATTAGTAGAACCTCCTTGGAAGATACGATTTTGCCTTGGACAAAAAAGGCAGACGACAGAAGTGCTCCGTCGTCTGCTTGCGCGTTCTTACTTGTCGATGGTATCGCGGATACCCAGCTTCTTCACCAGGCTACGGTATCTCTCAACATCCTTGTTGTAAAGATAAACCAGCAGGTTGCGTCTGTGACCAACCATTTTCAGCAGACCGCGGCGGGAGTGATGATCCTTCTTGTGGGTCTTCAGGTGCTCGGTCAACTCGTTGATACGGGTGGTCAGTACAGCCACCTGTACCTCGGGAGAACCGGTGTCGCCCTCGTGGGTCGCATAAGCCTTGATGATCTCTTGCTTCTCAGCTTGTGTCATAATCTTTCACCTCATTAGTAGTATTTGCCGATTGGCGGAGGACACAGTTACGGGATCGGTGACTCTCCGTGGGAGCTTGCACCCGATACCGTGTGATCCGTACACAGCGAGCCAATTATAGCACAAACCCCCGCCGTTGTAAAGAGATTTTGCAAAATAGTGGGCGCTTGCCAAAGCTATACAAGATATGGTATAAAATAAGCAGAGCCACCGGTTTCAGGTGCGATTTACCCCCGGGAGAGAAAGGTGACAAAATTGTCACGAAAAATGTCACCGAGCTGACACTTTGGCCGGGTATAATGAGGGCAACAAAGCGAAAAGGAGAGCCATTATGGACATTTTGAAAGTTGAGCACTTATCCAAAATTTACGGTAAGGGCGATACGGAGGTACGGGCGCTGGACGATGTATCCTTTACCGTGCCCAAGGGCCAGTTCGTTGCCATCATCGGGCCGTCCGGCTCCGGCAAGAGCACCCTGCTGCATATTCTGGGCGGGGTAGACACCCCCACCTCCGGCCATGTGTATGTGGACGGTACGGACATTACCACCCTGGACGAGACGGCGCTGGCCATCTTCCGCCGCCGCCAGATCGGGCTGATCTATCAATTCTATAATCTAATCCCAATTTTGACCGTAGAAGAAAACATGACTCTGCCTTTGCTGCTGGATGGAAAAAAGGTAGACCGAACGCATTTTGACAACCTGGTGCAATCCCTGGGGCTGGTGCAACGGCTGGGGCACCTGCCCTCCCAGCTGTCCGGCGGGCAGCAGCAGCGGGTGTCCATCGGCCGTGCGCTGATGAACAACCCGGCTATTGTGCTGGCAGACGAGCCCACCGGCAACCTGGACAGCAAGAACTCCAAGGAGATCGTGGATCTGCTGCGCGGTTTTAACAAGGCGCTGAATCAGACGGTGATCGTCATTACCCATGACGAGCGCATTGCCCTGGACGCCGACCGGGTGATCGCCGTAGAGGACGGCAAAATTGTGAAGGACGAGGTGATCCGGTCGTGAAGATCATCAACAAATTGACCCTGCGCCACCTGTGGGCCAACAAAAAGCGCACCATCATTACACTGTTTGGCATTATCATCAGCGTGGCCATGGTAACGGCGGTGTTTACCAGCGTGGAGTCGCTGATGAACACCCTGAGCGAGATCACCGCCGCTTATGACGGCGCCTGGCACGCCCAGTACAGCCAATTATCCGGCAAGGATGTACAAACCCTGACCAAGCAAAAAAATGTAAAGGTTGTGGGGCTGTCCATGACCGTAGGCAACTTGCGCAGCAAAGCAGACGACGATAGCTCCAAAAGCCAAACGGATGTATTGGCCGGTAACCAAAATTACTTTTCTGTTCTGGGTATTCAGGCCACCAGCGGTCGATTACCTGCCACCGCCGGAGAACTACTGGTTAGCAAAAGCTTTATCACCCGCAATGATCTGGACTGGGCGGTCGGCGACACGGTAACCCTGCCCTTTACCCCCTATCAAAATCTCAGCACCGCCGACGCTGTGGATATGAAAGAGGAAAACCGCACCTATACCATCTGCGGCATCACAGAAACAGACAACCAGCAAACCGGTATTTACAGCGCCTTTTGCGGACTGGACGATACCATAACGGACGCCACAGGCACCTATCTTGCCTATGTGCAGTTTTCCCCTTTGGGCAGCACCACCACCCAGGATATTGAAAACGCCGCGGCGGCGCTGTACGGTACCTCTGCAACTGACGATGACGAATTCAGTACGCCCTATTGCACCCATACCGATTACCTGATGTACTGCGGCGTAACCAAAAGCACAGAGGTCACCACCGCATTGATCGGCTTTGTGGCCGTCATTCTGCTGATTATCGTATTCGCCTCTGTCTTTATGATCTATGACAGCTTTGCAGTATCCTATCAGCAGCGAGCACGGTATTTGGGCATGCTGGCCAGCGTGGGTGCTACCCGGGTGCAAAAGCGAGGCAGCGTGTACTTTGAGGGCTTCATTCTGGGCTGTATCGGTATTCCCATCGGTATTCTCTGCGGCATCGGTGGCATTGCCGTGACCTTACGGGCGCTCAGCGACAGCTTTATGAAGTCTGTCATCTCCGGCAACAGCAGCGTGCGCCTGCATGCGGTTGTAAACTGGAAGGTGATCGTGTTCAGCGCGCTGGTCAGCGCCCTGACCATCTTTATCTCCGCCTGGATCCCCGCGCACCGGGCGTCCAAAGTAACCCCCATTGAAGCGCTGCGCCAAGCCAACACCGTCAAGGTGAAAAAGGCAAAAAAGCTGAAAACCTCTCGCCTGCGCCAAAAGTTCTTTGGCTTTGAGGATGTGCTGGCTGTGAAGAACTACAAGCGTAACGGCAAGCGCTCCCGCACGGTAGTGTTTGCACTGGCGGTCAGCGTCATTCTGTTTCTCAGCACCGCCAACTTTACCGGTATGCTTACCACCGCGGTAAACAGCGAATACGACAACATGAATTTTGATGTGTATGAAAGCATTTTCAACGCCGAGGGGCCGCTGACTGCCAACCAGGTGGAAAAGATCAACAAAACCGTCAGCGATGTGCCCGGCATTCAGGACATCCGCATTTGCGCCGACGACGAGATGACTGTAGACGGCCTGGACACCCAGCTTTCTGCCGAATATAAGGCGCAAATGAACGACAACAACATTACCGTGCTGGGAGTGGACAACGACACCTTTGCCGCGCTGGCCAAGGAGGCGGGGATCGATCCAACCGCCTGTCAAGACGAAAAAACGCCCACCGGCATTCTTATCAACCGGGTGACGCTGTCGACGGAGGAAAAGCAGCGCCAGGCCATATGTCCCCTGCAGAGTAGCCAGGTGGGCAAAACCTACACCGGCACCATGAGCGGCTGGGACAGCCAGGGCAACGATGTTACCCCCTCCTACACCGTCAAGGTGGCGGCGCAGATGAATACGGACGCAGAGTGTCTGCATTCCTCCTATTTTCGTCCCACATTGGTGATACCCATGCACAGCTATCTGGTGAACTATCCGGATATCCTGGCCGAGGGCAACACCATCTCCTATGCCCGGTATTACATTACCGCCCAGGATCACGACACGGTTTACAACGCCGTATCTGACGCCCTGGACGAGATCGAAGGCATCAGCCACTCCGGTTACGATGTGGCTGCCCAGGCCCAGACCATGCAGGCGCTGAATGTGGTGGTGATGACCTTTGGCTACGGGTTTATTACCCTGATTACCCTGATCTCCGTTATGAATATCATCAACACCATTTCCTCCAGTATGGACGAACGGCGGCGGGAGTTTGCCATGATCAAGAGCGTGGGCATGACCCCCGGGTCTTTCAAAAAATCTGTTTATCTGGAGAGCATTCGCTACGGGGTGATGGCGTTGGCCTGGGGCCTGCCCGTCAGCCTGGGGCTGGATGTGCTGATGTACAAGGTGTTGGCCGACTCTTTCGACTACGGCTACACCTTCCGCTGGTACTACTATCTGGCGGCGGCGCTGGCGGTGTTTGCCGTCATCGGTATGGCGCTGCTGTACGCCCTGGATAAAATCAAAAAAGACAACATTATTGAAACGCTGAAGCGGGACGATATTTAGGCAAACACGACGAATTTCCACATTCCTTTCTTAAAAAATGAGGAAATCCGTGTGGAAGATGTGTAAAACTGCCGGGTTTGTCCTCCGAAATCCGGCAAAAAGGAACGGCACCTGAACCGAAATCAGGTGCCGTTTGTTTTGCATTTGCACAGAAGCGAAAGCGCGAAAATCCGCGCCCTTCTTTTCGCAAATGCCGAATGAGATTTTACTGTAAAAACCCGGCTCAGACGCCGAAATGCAACCTGCCGGTAAGCGCCGCAAGCACCGCCAGTACCGCGCCCAGCACAAACGGCGTCAGGCAGGCGATCAGGCGACCTTTCTTTTCTTTCTGAATAGAAAAGCTCATGACGAAAATGGAAATCAGGCTAACCAGACAGCTTAAAATATGATGTGGAAAATCTTTTGCACATTGCACCGCGTAGGTAACCGCCATCACCATCTGAATGGTATTTCCCAAGCCTAAAATCAACGCGCCCAACACATTCTGCTTTTTGGAATAAAACGCAATCAAACCGCCGGGGAGCGTCAAAATCGTTGGAATCAGCCAAATTCTGTAGTACTGAAGTGCACTATCCACCGTAATATGGTGAAAAAGCACTTCAACGGCAAACACAAGGGGCTGGCTCAGCAAAAAGAACACAAAGCACTTCAGCATAGCCTCCCAATTCTTTTTGCAGTTCACCACAACGATTACCGCAAAAATCACCCACCATTCATAAGCAATGCCAATGTCCTGAAAAGATGTGTTCTCCAGTGCAGGCACAAGCATAACCAGTCCCGTATACACGCCGGCTGCAACAGCAAATAAAATCACCTTGGGCCAGGTCATATTCACCTCGCCGTACAAATGCTTGAGAGTGGACTTCAATTTCGTTAATTTCATCTTTCGGACTCCTTTATTACTTGGATTTTGCCAACATTATACAATAAGGTACCTGACTTTGCAAGCGCGCACTTGCCACTGCATTCTTATGGTTCGATTTTCAAATTTTAAGTGGGTTTTGCTCTTGCATTTTTCGTTAATTATGATAGAATAAATGTAAATATCTATCTGCACGCCTTTTCCTTTTCCAACCGTTTGCGTGCACCGGGAATTTGCTTTTTTCGGCAGGCAGCCGATTCTGATATATGCCACTATTTTCAACAGATCATAAACAGGGGGGATAACCAGAATGTTAATGTTAGCCGTTAATATCTACCTGCTGCTTTGCGCCTGTATCGGCTTTACATACGGATTGGTCGTTATGTTTAGGTACAAGCAGCGTCCGCCGCTTTACTTTAAGCTGCTGGTGTTTGCCATTGCCAGCCAGGTCTTTACCAGGGCTTTTTATACAGTCACATTGTTGTGTTACAATGATGAGCCCAAAAAGATATTCAACATTGGATTTTTGGGCTTTGCCACCTTCTTTATGTTTATCTATTTTGTCAATATCGGCGAAATTGACGACCTGGTGGATACGAAGAAAAAGCGCTTTACCAAGTACCGGCTCATCCCCGTTCTACTGCCCACCGCAGAGCTGGCCATTTCCGTTGCGGCCTTTTTCCTGTACAATGGCTCCCTGTCCATTCGCATTATTTACATTCTGCTGTCCCTATTGGCCGGCCTTTCGGGATACTTCAATCTAAAGCACCTGATCATTATGGATGAAAAGGGCGGCAAGGTAGACTGCATACGCAAATTCAATTTTATTTGTATTGTCTTTGAGCTGCTGATTCTGGCCGAGGTAGGGCTGTATTGCCTAAGTCTGGAGAGCCTGATTGTCGCAGATGAAATTATGATCGGCATTTTATATGTTGCTTTTCTGCCGATCCTCTATCGGGAGGTACAGAAATGGAATCCATGAGTTACATCTTGTTCGTCTGTATCGCCGTGCCGGTGGGCATGATGCTGCTGCCGATTGAAAAAAAATCCAGAAAAGTCGTTCTGGCGCTGCTGATGGGTATGTTCTGCTGCCTATTTGTCAGCGAAGTCAACGGATTGCTGTTGCGCCTGACCAAAAGCTCTACGTTGTATTTTACCACCAACATTACGCCGTTAACAGAGGAATTGGTCAAGATTTTGCCGGTGGTATATTACGCCTACGTGTTTATGGACCGAAAAAAGAAAAAGATCACCAGAAAAGAGCGTATTTCCGTAATCACCGCAGCATTCTCCATCGGCGTGGGCTTTGCCATGCTGGAGAATGTGATTATCCTGATCCGCAATATTGAAAATGTAAATATGCTGTTTGCCGTGATCCGCGGATTCAGCACCGGCTTAATGCATAGCATCTGCACCATGCTGATTGCCAACTTTATTCCGTATATTTATTCCAATAAGAAGCTGTATTATTGCGGCACGCTCTGTACGTTTAATCTGGCGGTGGTGTTCCACGCCATCTTTAACCTTTTGGTAGAGGCTGACTCTGGTGTGGCCAATAACCTGGGCTATCTGCTGCCCATTGTCATATACTTGATTTTGAATATCTTTGTGCTGAAAACACTGAATGTGAAAAAAGGAATCAAAAAAATCACCGCAAAAGAATAATCCACGCAGCAAAAAGAGCTATGCATTTCCACAATGCATAGCTCTTTTTTTGTTGTAATACCGGACTTTTGCCTTGCCCTTATTTCATTTGGGCCTCTTCCCGGTCTACAAACGGGATCAGGTGATTCTCCAGCAGGTCCCTGGCCATTTCCACCTTGTCCTGGCTCCATCTGGATTCCTTGAGCATCGCCGTGCAACATCTGAACCAAGCCAACGGGTACAACCATTTCAATTCCGGCTGTTTTTTCTCCGCCTCCTCCAGAGGCTCACCGTAATATTTCAGCATAAATTTCTGATAAATTTCCGTCACCTGGTCGCTGGTCATCTTGTAAAAGGAGTTAAAGGTGCCAGGCGCGGTGTTTGCATACACCATAGAGAAAATAATTCTGGAAAGATCAAACAGCGGGGTTCCTACACCCAGCTCGCCCATGTCAATGAGCACGCACTCGTCGTTTTCCACCATAATATTATTGATATTTAGATCGCCGTGGATGCAATGATCCCCGTCCGGCACCAGATCCAGGAACTTGTGGAGATATTCCTTTTCCCGATCGTCCGTCAGATTCAACTTATCAATATAGGCACGGCCGCCGGCCTTAAAGTCAGGAATATCCTTGTCGTCGGTGCGAATAGAGCCCACCTTTTTGCACACATCCACATACATATCCACGTACTTATCCAGATGACTGTAATCCTCCCGGATCAGCTCGCACAGGGTCTTTGAATTGATCAGCTCATACATTACGCCGGTGCGCCCGTCGCACTCCACAATGTCATAAGAAATGGCCGTGGGAATACCCATAACAAAGGCCTTTTTGGCAAATGCCTTTTCCGTTTCAATCTCCTCGTTGTCAATATGCGGATAATACAGCTTTACAATGGTTTCGTCGTCTAAGCGGTAGCATTCGCCGCAGGCGCCCGCACCGATCAGCTGGCAGCCCTCCACGCTGATTTTGCGCACACTGCCCTCAATATCCATAATCTCTGAAAAACCGGTTACATCAAACACGCTTTTCACATCGTTATTCACGCCGATTACCTTAAAGGGCTTGGCGCCGCATCTCTTTTTTGCGCCCAAAATCACACGCAAACCGGCAGAGGAAATAAATTCCAGCTCACTGGCGTCAATAATCATGCCGGCCGTGTCTCCGGGTCTGTCGGCGATGGCCTCCTCAAATTTGCCTGCATTGGCAGAGGTAATGCTGCCGGATACAAATACAAGGGTCATCTCATCTTTTGTTTCAACCTTAATACTCATGCTGTTTCTCCTATTCTCCAAAAATGGTTTCTACCGTTTGCTTCAGCTCCCTGTACATGGCCAAATCCTCCAGGGGCTTTAACACCTCTACCACGCTTTTATACAGCCAGGCCTGCTGCGCCTTGCCGCACTTAAACATGGACCAGGCCGCCTCTCCGCTCTTCTCCAGGGCACTTTTTATATCCCGAATATTGCTTAGCTTGTCGGCGCAGATCAGCATCTGCACCTGGCGGTCATTTGTGTTCTTCAGCGCTTCAATGGTGGCTTTTTTTCGGGTCTCCCAGGAGAGCTTTTTGTCCTCCGTGTCACCGGACACCAACTTTGCAATGTGCTCGCCGAAGCTGTCCTCCAGCTCATCATAGGACACCGTTGTGTCCTCAATGGTGTCGTGCAGCAAACCGGCACTGATCAGATCGTCATCCGCGCCGTTTTTGGCCAACTCAATGGCAACGGAAAGTGGATGGGATATGTAGGGCTTTTTGTCTTTTCTGACTTGGTTTTTATGCGCCTCAATGGCAAAAACCAAAGCGTCTGTATACAGAATGATCAACTCCGTTCTATGCCAGATCAATGGTGATCTTCAGCACATTTTTTGCATTTTCATAGACATACTCCACTGCCGATGCAGCCTTTTTCACCATAAAGATGCCCAAGCCGCCGATCTCTCTTTCCTCTGCCGAAAGCGCTATGTCCGGATCCTCGTTTGCCGTAGGATCATAGGGCTTACCGTCGTCAGAGAAAGTCAGCAGCAGCTGGCCGCGCTCCAGAGAGTACTTGACCTCCAGCATGGTGGCGTTGCTGTAACGCATAATGTTGGAATACACCTCGTCAATAATCACGCGGATCTTGTTCAAAACGCTTTTTGAAACATTGATCTCCTCCAGCTTGTCGCAAATGTAGTCGTTCACCTTTTGCAAGGCGTCCATATCCGGATAAACCATAATGCTGCTGGGCGTTTTCATATACTGCAGACCAAAGGCCAGCATGGTCATATCGTCACTTTGCTCCGCATCCTTTGCAAAGGCGTTAACATCCCGTTCAATCTGCTTACAGATGGTCTTAGAGTCTGCCTGGCCCAGGGCGTGCATACTCTTCAGCAATCGATCGTCGCCAAACAGGTTGCCGTTTACATCATTCGCCTCTGTCACACCGTCCGTGTACAGATAGATTTTATCGCCCGGCTTCAGGTACAGATCGTGCTTTTTGTACACGGTGCAGTCCATACCCGCCAAAACAAAGTTGGGCCGGGTCTTCAGATATTCAAAAGTGCCGTTCTTTCTGCAAATCATCGGTGGGTTGTGCCCGGCGTTGGCAAAGGCCATGTGCCCGGTCTCCAGGTTAATCACGCCCATCCAGGCGGTGACAAACATGCCTGCGTCGTTGTTTTTGCACAGCTTTTCATTGGTTTCGTTAAAGATGGTATCCACCGTTTTGCCGCTTTCTGCCAGGCTTTTAATCAGGGTTTTACTGGCCATCATAAACATGGCGGCCGGGATCCCCTTGCCGGACACATCGGCAATCAAAAACGCAAAGTGCTTGTCGTCAGTAAAATAGAAGTCATAAAAGTCGCCGCCAACCTCCTTGGCTGTATTCATCAGCGCGTACACATCAAAATCGTCGCGCTTGGGGAATGGCGGAAATATAAACGGAACGGCGGATTTTTGAATTTGTCTGGCCAGCTCCAGTTCGCGCTCAATTCGCTTTTTGGCGTCTGAAATATGGCCCTTTAAGGCGTCCACCGTAGAGTTGATGTCGTCAGACAAATGGGAGAATTCATAGCTGCTGCGCACATCCAGTCGGGTATCCAGATCCCCCCGCACAATTTTTTTCAGTCCGGCATTAACCCGCTCAATCTTCTCAATAAATTTGATCCGGGTAATCTGATACACCAGGCAAAAGACCGTGATATAGATCAGGCTTTCCACAAACAGAAACATATAGAGCGTTACGTTGTTAGACAGATCCGCCTCCTCAGAGGGCATATATGCAAGCACATAGTAGTCCCCCACGGACCGGTATTCACAGTACATTTTTTCGCCCTTGATTTCCGTTTTGCAAAATGTATTTTCCTGCATGGAAACACCGGACAAAATGTTGGTGTTTTTATAAGCCGAAATGTCCAGCCGCGTACCGGCTCTGCTGGCAACCACCAGTTGACCGTCTTTGCTGCAAATTAAAATTCCGCCGGACTGGCCGGTTCTCCAGTGGCTGATCCGGTCAGTAACACCCTGCGCCTCCAGCTCCTGCGCTGCGTCCTCCAAATTGCTGGACAGCAGCGTCTCCGCCTCGTTCTTCGTAATGGTGGTATTGATGACATAAGTCAGGCTGCCGGTGATGATAAAGAGAATCAAAACGCACACAAACAGCGCGTCCAGAAAGCTGTTCACAATTTTTCTGGGTCTTGTGCGCTTAAACTCATGTGACCCGGTTACCGCAACGGCCAGGCCCGCTGCAATAGAATTGCAAACAATCATGGGTACGGTGCATTCTTGTACAAAAGCAAAGGCTGCACTGATATTCTTCATATTGGTCAGCAACACCAGCAGCATATGCAGCACCTCCGTACCGAAGGTGATGGAAAAGGCAAAGCCGGCAGAGGACCGCTTGTTTTTAAACATAATTTTGCGCAGATTAGCCGCGTTCAGTCCGGCAATAATCGTAGCCAAGGAGCAGGCGAGCCGGGTAATTTCTCCGCCGCCCCAATACACACTGAACCAGCGCTCCAACCCGCCGATCAAGCCAGCAATGATACCGGCCGGACCGCCGAAAGCCAGGGCCGCAACAATGGGCGCACTGTCTCGCACATTGACTACGGCACCGCCGATGTCAATACCGAATTCGGTGTTGCCGACAGCAAGCAGGCCAAACAAAACGCCAACAATCACCTGCTTTGCCATGTTGGGCATTTTTTGCAGTTTATCCCTCTGAAACAGCTTGGTCAGCAAAAAGGCAAGCAATGCCGGCAGAACCGTGGCAATGATCAAGTAAAACAACAGTCGCTCATCTCCTTTATCCGTGTGTTTTGACGTATGCCGTTAAGAATGCAAAAAATCCAAACAGCGTTTTTTGTAATCCGGCGCCTCATCATAGACCCCGTGGCCGTATTCTTCCCCGTAAAGCCAAAATGTGCAATTCAACGCCTGGGCCAGCTGTCTTGCGCCGTCGGCGGTGGTCACCCGATCGCCGGCACTGCCGATTACCAGGGTCGGACACTGTACGGCAGTCAGTCGGCGGGTGCAATTATACCCACGGCAAGCCTGTGCCAAAATCAAAAACCGCTCAAACTCCGCGTCCGTAATCTCCAACTCAGAGGCAATCAGCGCCTCCCGGTGCACCGCTAAGGTTTGGGGCGAGTAAACAGCGTCCACAAAGCCGGTCACCAAACCCGCTGCGTCCTTGCGCCGGGCGCAGTCTATCCATTTTTCTACAATTTGCTCAAAGGTGGCATTGGGTTCCGCCAGAGTAGAGCCCAGAATCATTTTATGTACCAGCGCCGGATGGTCAATGGCCAAATACAAGGCAATCATGCCGCCCTGAGACGCGCCAAACACATCGGCACTTTCTATTTGCAGGCGCGCCATGGCAGCCGCCGTGTCCCGCGCCATATCCTGAACGGTGTAGCCGGGAGAAAGATTTTCTTCTCTGTCAAACACATAGACCGTGTATTCGTCACAAAAGCACTGATATGCCGCCTGAATTTCCCGGGCATAACGCAGAATGCTGTGGACAGATAAGCCCGGCAGGATCACAAAATTCTTTTTTCCGCTTCCAAATTTGATGTAATCCATTTTTACCCGCTTCCGAAAATCATCTCGTTATAAAACACTGTATTCACGCATTTTTTCAGTTTTTCAGTATAGCACATCAACCCGTCGATTTCAACCTATGTTTTAATAAAAATTATAATATAAGGGCGCTTATATATGTTAAAATTGAATAAGCGTTGCAAGCTTTTCGAAAATATGATACAATGGCACGCAATACAGGAAGGAGAAAACGCTTATGAACAGAAAGAACAAGCCATTGGTTCAAAGCCTTTGCGCACTGATCGCCCTGCTGCTTTGTCTTGGCGCCCCGTTTTGCGCCTGGGCGGAAGAAACCACCGCGTCCGACGATACGGCGGTCTGGGAAATGCTCTCCGGCAAAACCGCCGGCGTCATGACCGGCACCCCCCAGGACAAAATCGTGCTGTCTAAGGTACCCAATGCCAAAATTCAGTATTTTAACAGCATTACCGATGTGGCCCTGGCACTGGAAACCAAAAAAGTGGATTTTGCGGCGTTGCCTACCGTCAGCTACTATACCCTGGTGCAGCAGTATGAGAACTTCGGCTATCTGGACGCCGCCTTCGCCGTATATGATGTAGGTACCGTGTTTTCCAAATCCGGCCAAAACGAGAATATTCGGCTGCAACTCAACGAATATATCCAAAAGCTGAAAGATAACGGCCAGCTGGAGGAACTGCAAAACTACTGGCTGTTCCCCCACGACTGGGAAACGCTGGATATACCGGAAAGCGGCAAAAACGGCACGCTGACCATGGCCACAGCCAGCACGCTCAAGCCCTTTTCCTTCCGGATCAACGACCAGCATGTGGGGTATGAGGTGGCTATCATCGCCGGCTTTTGTAAGGAATACGGCTACGGCCTGAAGATTGAAGATGTGGACTTTGCCGGAATTTTAAGCGGCATTTCCAGCGGACAATACGATCTGGCCGCCAGCCAAATCTCCTGGACGGAAGAGCGGGGCGAGAGCGTAGATTTTTCTGATTTTTACTACACCCAGAAGTTTGTGCCCATTGTCAACAGCGAGGACTTTGCCTGCGACCAGCTGATCACCGCTGACAGCGCCACAAATGACGACGGCGGCGACAGCCAGTCGGAAAATCCGGTAATAAAAAGCATTCGCCGCACGCTGATTGATGAAAATCGGTGGCAATCCCTGCTGCAGGGACTGCTGGTCACCCTGTGCATTACGGCCGTGGGCTTTTTGCTGGCCAATCTTTTCGGCGCCGCCTTTTGTGCCATGTCTCTGTCCAAGTCCAAGGTGCTGAAAGCCCTTGCAGAAATTTATGCCAAGCTGATGCAGGGTCTGCCTATTGTGGTTGTGCTGATGCTCCTGTACTATGTGGTATTCGGAAAGGCCAAGGCCTCCAACATTCTCATTGCCATGCTGGGCTTCGGCCTGGTATTCGGCGCCTATATGGCCCAGCTGTTTAAGGGCGGCATTCAAAGTGTAGACGGGGGTCAATGGGAGGCGGCCTTATCCACCGGATTGACCAAGCCGCAAACATTCTTCGGCATCATTCTGCCCCAGGCCGTCCGCACCATGCTGCCGGGCTACTTCAGCAATTTAATCAGCCTGATGAAGGGCACCGCCGTTGTAGGCTACATTGCCATCAACGACCTGACCAAGGTGGGCGATATTATCCGCAGCAACACCTATGAGGCCATTGTGCCGCTGCTGACCATTGCCGTGCTTTACTTCCTGATTGCCAGCATTTTGCTGACGATCATGAACGCGCTGCACAAGAGGCTGACCGCACACCGCAGAAAAAAGCCCGTTGAGCCCTCAGCACAGAAAGGAGATTTGGCCTGATGATTTCCATTCAACACCTGAGAAAAGAATATGAAAACGCCACACCGTTAAAGGATGTAAACGCCACCATTCAAAAGGGCGAGGTGATCTCTGTGATCGGTCCCTCCGGCACCGGTAAATCCACCTTGCTGCGGTGCCTGAACCGCTTTGAAACCCCCACCTCCGGCACTATTTTGGTGGATGGGCAAGACATTGGCGCCAAGAGCTGCAAGCTGTATGAGCTACGGCAGAAAATGGGCATGGTGTTTCAGAGCTTCAATTTGTACAATCACATGAATGTGGTGGAGAATATCATGTATGCGCCGATGAAGGTGCTGGGACTTTCCAAGACCGACGCCTATCAGCGGGCCATGAAGCTGCTGCGCACCGTCGGTTTGGCAGAAAAAGAGCTGAACTATCCGGATGAGCTGTCCGGCGGCCAAAAGCAGCGCGTGGCCATTGCAAGAACCCTGGCCATGGAGCCGGAGATTATTCTTTTTGATGAGCCCACCTCTGCGCTGGACCCCACCATGGTCGCCGAGGTGCTATCCGTCATTAAGCGGCTGGCCCAGGAGGGCATGACCATGATTATTGTTACCCATGAGATGTGGCTGGCCAAAACCGTCTCCACCCGGGTTTTCTATATGGACCAGGGCGAAATCTATGAGGACGGCACCCCGGACCAGATCTTTAATCATCCCCAAAGGGAGCGCACCCGCCGCTTTATCAACGGGCTGGACGGCTTTCACAAGGAGTTCCTGCGGGATCAGCTGGATTATCTGGGTCTCATCAGCGAAATTCACGCCTTTGCATTAAAGAAACTGTTGACCCCCCACCTGGTGCACTGCATCGAATCGGTAATGGAAGAGGTGTATATCCAGGCCATTTTGCCGGCGCTTGACGAAAGCGCCCGGGTTCATTTTGCGCTGGAATACTCCGAAAAGCAAGGGATTTGCCAGATCGAATTCCGCTGGAAGGCACCCTGTGTCAATCCGCTTTTGAACATGGACGACATTTCCCGCAAACTGGCGGAGCATTCCACCAAATCCATCCAATATCAATATACCGACGATGGCTGTAACGATATTGTGGCCGTTGTAGAAAGTTAAAATTCCCCTACAGATATATAGAAATGCCGGAAGTCTTTGAAAATAAAGACTTCCGGCATTTTTCATTCCCTTTAAATCCTCAAAAATCCTTGATTTTACTGGCTTTTCAGAGATTTTAGTGTTAATCAATTCTCTTTTGAAATCTGCTAATTTTACGCTGCTTTTTCCCTTCATTTTAGCAAGGTATTAGCAAATGCAAGGATTTTTGGGGAATGTCATTCAGTTAGGAAGCGATACATATTCTTCAATATTCTCTTCCTCGTATTGTAGGCTACCGCAGGGAACAGAACCGACGAGCGGTGTCTGCGTCATCTCCTTGTTGACCTTTTTTGTCAGGTCAGTAATGATTTCGTTTCCGTCATACTGAATCATATTCTTACCAAGTATTTGTATGCTGTACCTCTGGCAATGCCAACAGCTTCAGCAATCTTT
>CAVCUL010000007.1:0-109563 GCA_963605415.1 bacterium
CGTGCCGAAGATACTTGGCGGGCGACTGCCTGGAAAAATAGGTCTGTGCCGACATTAAGGTCCCCGATTTTTATCGGGGACTGAAACATTCCTCAATAGCTCAGTTGGTAGAGCATGCGGCTGTTAACCGCAGGGTCGTTGGTTCGAGTCCAACTTGGGGAGCCAAAAGAAAAAGAGACACACTTTTGTGTGTCTCTTTTCTTTATTTCAGCAGTTATTCGAACCAACGACAAGCTGCTCCAAATTTGCGTACTTGCAAATTTGGGAGAAACAGTCCGGGGGACTGTTTCGTAGCAGATTGCATAACCTTTTGGTGTTGATAATATAGTCGTTTACGAGGATAAAGCGGGCCGATGTGGGCATCGGCCCCTACATTTACTATTTTTCCAGTGATTAAAAAAGCGGGCGGATCATATCCGCCCCTACGATCTTCCCATGGGGACCCCGAAAAGGCGTAAGCCTTTTCGGGGAGAGGAGACATTACGGAATGCGCGCGGGGTGGATTTTGTTAGAAATCTGCCACAAGCAATATGGAGTCAATGTCGACGAGGTAGGGCCGGCAATCTGCCGCCCGAATGCTATAGAACAAAATTTTATCTGCTCACCGTACCATAATCCGGACGGTTATTTGTCAAGTGTGCCTATTTCTGCTATAGTTATTCCAGTATCTCCAGATTGTAGTCGTTGAGCAGTTCGTTGACCTCCATTAAGGTGCTGCCCTTGTTTAGGCAATACAGGATCACGCTGTCCCGGGGATTGCGGGGATACAGGTCGCAGGCGCCGGCGATTTTCAGCAGTTTGCGCGCCTCGATAATTTGCAGTCCCATACCCAGCGCCAGCATCAGCAGTTTGTTTCTGGACGGATTGGTTTTATTGCTGTTAAAGATTTGGTAGGCGTAGTTCTTGTCCAAATTGCTGCGGCGGATTACATCGCTTTTTTTCAAACACTTTTCCCGAAGGAGCAGTTCCAGGTATTCTGCTAAAGAGGAAAACTCCAGTTCGTTCACTTCCTCTTCAAAATAGGCGCCAATGGATTTTTTGCTTTTTAAGATCTCCATCAATTCTTCCGTTGTCTTTTCCATTTTTTCTCCCTTTTGTGCCGAATGATCACCACCCGGTGCTGCTTCTATGATATAATAGATTTATTCTGAGTGCAAGGTATTTGTTATGCAATATGAGATTCTGAAACAATTGAACGCCCAAACCCTGTTAGCCATTGCAGACGGCACGCTGTATGTGCTCAAGGAGATCCCTTTGGCCGATACGGATATGTATAAAAAGCTGACAGGGCTGGATTGCCGAAATATTGTCAAATTCTACGACACCACCGCCCTGGACGGCCGGTTCTATGCAGTGGAGGAATTCCTCAACGGCGGCTGCACTCTGGGGGAATATATGGAGCGCCGGGGTCCGTTAAGCGATTTGGAGACCAAGGACATTGCTCTCCAGATCTGCAATGGACTGAAACAGGTGCACAAGCTGGGTATTGTCCACCGGGATATTAACCCCAACAACATTATGCTGGCGGCGGACAGCACAGTGAAGATCATCGACTTTGGTATCAGCCGCACCGTCAAGCGCAATCAAAGCTGCGATACGGAGATTCTGGGTACCCAGGGCTTTACTGCGCCGGAGCAATTCGGCTTTCGCCAAACCGGCCCAAAGGCGGATATTTACTCCGTAGGTGTGCTGATCAATGTGCTGGCTACCGGCTGTCTGCCCGGTGCGCAGCTGGTGAACGGCTGGCTGTCCGAGATCGTGCTCAAATGCACCCAGATCGACGAAACCAATCGGTACAGGAATATGGGCGATCTGATCCTGGACTTGGAGCGGCGCAGCAAGTTGCAGCGGCTCCTGCGCACCGTTCCCGGCTTTCGCAAGGGGATCTGGTGGCATAAGTTGATTGCCGTCTTGTACTACATTGCCCTGCTGTTCTTCCTGATTTTTGCGGTTGTCACCGCCCATTCCGTGCAAGACGCACTGGGCACCTTTGGCTTTTTCTTCTTCGGTTATGCGGTGCCGGTGCCGATCTTGACCAACTATCTGGACTGGACCCATCGGATCGCCTATTTGCAAAATAAGACCGGATCCCAACGCATTTGGATCCAAATCAGCCTGGCTGCCCTGGCGCAGGTGCTGTCTATGCTTTGTATTATAGCAGTCCCCGCCGCCTGAATGTTGTGCTGGGAGCACACCAAATCCCCTTTTTGCTGTTGTATAATGAAAACATCAAAGTAAAGGGGGTTTGCAAAATGGCAAACGATGCAGAAGTGCAGCTGGCCGTTGACCAGGCAATGAAAGATCAAAAGAAAAAGAAACGAAAGAAGAAACTGATCATCTTTGGGGTGATTCTGGTTGTGGTCGTGGTGATCGTAGTGGTCGCCAATCGACCCAAGGATTACAACTTTGACCAACCGGTGGCCCGGGTGACTGTGGACACGGTCATGACGGACTTCAAAAACGACGCCGCCAATGCCACAGAGAAGTATTCCGACCAGGTGATCGCCGTTACCGGCCAGGTAGACGATGTGAACGACAGCTACGCGCGGCTGCGAGCCTATGACGATGATTTGTGGCTGTATTATGTGAATGTCTACATGGAGAACGACCAGGACCTGAAAAAATTCAAGGTGGGCGATACGGTGACCATTGAGGGTGTATGCGACGATACGGACCTGTTTGGCGATGTAGATGTGAAAAAGTGCGTGATCGCCGACCAGTTTGCCACCGTGCCGGACTATGACGGTGCTCAAAAGGTGAAGATCGACGACTTTGTAAAGAGCTACAAGGAAAATCAGGTAAAAGCCGACGAGAAGTACAAGGGCAAGACCGTGCAGTTCACCGCCAAGGTGACTTATGTGTCTGACGAGTACGCCGTGGTGGAGCCGTCCAACGCCGATGTGTGGGACTGGGACTGCGATGTGCAGATTTGCTTTGAGGATATGGACGACCTGAAGAAAGTGACCAAGGGCAAGACAGTCACCATCGTTGGCGAGTGCTACGGCCAGGCGGATATGTACACCGCCAAGATCTGCCGCGCCATTGTGAAGAAATAAGCGGTTGGTGTGGTTCATCATACGGTGACCGTTACAAGGAAGCCAAAAAACTTGTAGGGACCGATGAGTGAATTGCGCGTAGCGCGTGCATTTATCGGCCCGCCCTTTTCATAAGAGTGTAAAAGCGGTGCGATGTAGGCATCGCACCCTACAAATGTATATTTTATGCAATGTAGGGGCCGATGCCCACATCGGCCCGTTTGCGGGCGGATGCTATCCGCCCCTACGGTATTGTGGAGGCAATGTCGACCAGGTAGGGGCGGCAACCCGCCGCCCGAGATAGTCACAAAAGGCGAATAGATTACGGCGGGAGCAAGCCCCCGCCCTACGGCGTATCAATATAATCCGTTTTATGTGGTGCGATGTGTGAATTTTGCGTTATCGTTATGCACCCGACTAAAGAAAGGCACAGCCATACGGCTGTGCCTTTTGCTATGTAAATACAGTTGGGAGTAGGGCTACACCACAATAAAGTAAACAACAAGAATAAGAATATCCATTACGCCTAACACCAGCAGCGATATACGCTGCCACCGGAGATAAACGCCGTCGTTGTCCATTTTGATCCGGCGGATCTTCTTGGCGCATTGCAGACAGTAGGGAATGGTCATAATGGCGGCAACGATCAGCCCGGCAAACAGAGCGGGAACGAAAAGCAAAATATAAATCGCCTTGGCGGCGCCGGTATTTGACCGTATTTTGTTGAGCATATAGTGGATTACGGTTGCTTCGCAGGACAAGCCGTAGCCACACAAAAGCGCACCAAAAAGATTGACCAGGGTGCCGGATTTGCCGCCGATATTGAATTGCGCATCCGACCCAATTACATATTGCATCAAAAATCCGCCAAAACCCAGCAAAAACAGCAGGAGCGCAGCATATACATACCGCCGTTCGTTATGCGTTAGGGTGTCTTTGTAATCACTCATTTGTCTTTCTCCAAACCGAAAGCAAAGATTGCCCTTGCTTTTGAATTGCGTATACAAAACAAGGAACCGTCCCCTGTTTTAAAAGCCGACGAGAAGTACAAGGGCAAGACCGTGCAGTTCACCGCCAAGGTGACTTATGTGTCTGACGAGTACGCCGTGGTGGAGCCGTCCAACGCCGATGTGTGGGACTGGGACTGCGATGTGCAGATTTGCTTTGAGGATATGGACGACCTGAAGAAAGTGACCAAGGGCAAGACAGTCACCATCGTTGGCGAGTGCTACGGCCAGGCGGATATGTACACCGCCAAAATCTGCCGCGCCATTGTGAAGAAGTAAGCGGTTCAAAGACTACCCTTATTGTAAGGGGCGACTCCCCGCAGTGCGGGGAGTCACCCTTTACACAAGGGAGGCTGATTATACACAATACGGCTCCCCCTGCTTTCGTGAATTTCGTAGGGCGGGGGCTTGCTCCCGCCGCCATGTTCTGTTCCTATCATACCAAATGGGGCGGTGGATTGTCAATGGTGGTTGCGGGGGCGGGGCGGACGGTGTATAATGGGAGCAGAACGCAAGGAGGTGGGCGGATGATACTGGCATTTTGCATAGACGATCAAGGGGGCCTGGCCTTTAATCATCGGCGGCAGAGCCGGGACCGGGGGCTGGTGGCGGATCTGCTGGCGGCAGCCGGGGCGCGGCCGGTATTTTGCCTGCCCTATTCTGCCGGGCTGTTTGACCCGGGCGCGGTGACGGTGACGGACGACCCGGGCGCTGTGCCCGCCGATGGGATTTTATTCTTAGAAAATGTGGATCCGGCGGCGTATATACCGCAGGCGGAGGAACTGATCCTGTACCGCTGGAACCGGCTGTACCCGGCAGACTTGACCTGGAATGGCACGCCGGTGCAATGGGGCTATCGACTGCAAGACGCGGTGGACTTTGCGGGCACCTCCCACGAGAAAATCACCAGAGAACGGTATGTGAAAAAAGAAAGGGCATAACATGGCAAAAGGCAAGAAAAAAACCACCCTATGGGTGGTACTGGCGGCGGTGATTCTGGCGATCTTTGCCCTGGGCAAGCTGGGCGGCAGCGAACCGGCCACCACGGCACGGCAGACCACGGCGGCGGTAACGGAGACCACGGCACAGACCACAGCCGCTACTACGGCAAAGCAGACCGGCAGCGCCGCAAAAGCCAAGACCACCACCAAGAAAAAGCAAACTGCGGCGAACATTCCTGCCTTTAGCGGAAAGCCTTATGTGGTGCTGGACGACAACCAACCGCACTTTAGCGCCAAGGACAAAAAGCGCCGTGCGGCCTATGAGTCCTATGCGCCGCTGGACAGCCTGGGGCGCTGCGGGGTGGCCTTTGCCTGCCTGTGCAAGGAGACTATGCCCACGGAAAAGCGGGGCGAGATCGGCCAGGTGCGGCCCAGCGGCTGGCACACGGTGAAGTACGACACGGTGGACGGCAAGTACCTGTACAACCGCTGCCACCTGATCGGCTACCAGCTGTCGGCAGAGAACGCCAACACCCGCAACCTGATTACCGGCACCCGCTACCTGAACACCCAGGGTATGCTGCCCTTTGAGAACCTGGTGGCCGATTACATAAAGGAGACCGGCAACCATGTGCTGTACCGGGTGACCCCCATTTTCAGCGGCAACGATCTGGTGTCCAAGGGGGTGGAGATGGAGGCCTGGTCCGTGGAGGACAGCGGCGACGGCGTGTGCTTCCATGTGTACTGCTACAACAACCAGCCGGGGATCCAAATCGACTATGCCACCGGCGACAGCCACACCACGGACGGCCGCACCGGCACCACCGGCAGCAGCAAAAGCAGCGCCAAATCTACCAAAAAGCACACCACTACCGCCAAGAAAACCACAAAACCGGCAGCCAAGAGCAGCGGGCAAAGCAGCCGCACGGTGTACACCACCCCCACCGGCCGGTGCTATCACTATCTGTCCGGCTGCGGCGGGAAAAACTCAAAAAAGACCACATTAAAAGAAGCCAAATCCCGGGGTCTGCGCCCCTGCAAAAAATGCGCAGCGTAGGCAAAATCGAAACATCTTCCCGGTGGCGGTCACAATTCATATCATAACAAAACACCCCAAACGGTGCCGTTGCGGCCGCTTGGGGTGTTCTTTATATGAATATCAGTAGAAGTCTAATATATGAAGTCATTCATATAAGTCTTTTATATCTTTACAATCATCTATTTTATCTAACCAATACATACCAGCTACTCTGGGCCATTGGTTTGTGTTATAGATCGTTGTTGCGTTTATATTACCCATATGACAATGAAAGTGCCGAAATTGGCCTAAAATCAGCGATAATCTATTATACGCGCACCCATCGGGTTTTTCATATAGATCCTCATCGCTTAACGAGCCTAAATATTTCAGTATTTTCTCTTGGATCGCTTCAAAATAATCAATTAATAATTTTCGTGATAATACCGTTTGACTATCATAATCATCAAGACTATTCAAGTTTGTTTCATGAAAATCCGGCTCATGATATACTTCAGGATTGATGTACCATTGATCCAAAGAGTGTAAAGTATGGTACACATGTTTCCATATTGGCATATCGCATAAGATCAAATCCATATCGCATGTCTTTAATGTGATCGAAAAATTATAAAACATCACTTTCGTGTGCTCAATAATGGTATGGATTAAAACATCGTTCATAGATTATCTCCGATCTCATTCATGTGGCGCAGGGTAGCGCGGGGGACGGTTCTCGGTTCTTTGGATCTATTGCTTTGCGTCTTGCTGCTTGTCCAGGTCAAACATTTCTTCCATAGTATGCCAGCCCAGCACGGCGCACTTGACTCTGGCGGGCATATGGGCCACATCTTGCAGCGCCGCCGCCTCGTCCAGCTCCTCCATTTCCTCATCGGTAATGGAGTCCTTGATCATCTTCAGGAACAGCTCTGCCAGGTGCAGGGCGTCCTCTTTCTTCTCGCCGATGATCAGGTCCAGCATAATATCCGCCGAGGCCTGAGAGATGGCGCAGCCGTCGCCTACAAAGGCGCCGTCGGTGATCACGCCGTCCTCCACTTTCAACTTCAGCACAATATCGTCGCCGCAGCTGGGGTTGACCCCCTCCAGCACCAGGTCTGCGTCCGGCAGGTCGTGCTTGTGCTCCGGGTGCAGGTTGTGCTCCGTTAAGATTTGGTTATAAAAATTTCTATTCTCCATAGCCCATTTGCCTCCTTAAGGACGCCACCGCGTCTAAAAATCGCTGCACTTCTTCCTCTGTATTGTAGAAGAACAGGCTGGCGCGGGCGGTGGACGGGGTGCCCAGGTGCTGCATCAGCGGCTGGGCGCAATGGTGCCCGGCACGAATAGCCACATCTGCCGCGTCCAAAATGGCGCTGATGTCGTGGGGGTGCACGCCGTCCACGGTAAAGGTCAAAATGCCGCAGTGATCCTCCGCCTTTTCCGCGCCGATCACATGCACATGGGGCATGGCACGCAGCCCTTGCAGGGCAAAGTCCGTCAGCGCTACCTCCTGGGCGTGCAGCTTGTCCCACCCAATGGCGGTCAGGTAGTCAATGGCGGCGGCCAGACCCACCGCACCGGCAGCGTTGACCGTGCCGGCCTCGAATTTATGGGGCAGGGGGGCGTAGGTCGCCTTGTCCCGGGTCACATACTCGATCATCTCGCCGCCGGATAAGAAAGGCGGCATTTCTTCTAACAGTTCTTCCTTGCCATAGAGCACGCCAATGCCCATAGGTCCCATCAGCTTGTGGCCGGAAAAAGCCACAAAATCCACCCCCAGCGCCTGCACATCAATGGGCATATGGGGGGCGCTTTGGGCAGCGTCCATCACCACCACGGCGCCGTGCTTGTGGGCCAGGTCAATAATGGTGTCCATGGGATTGGTGCGGCCAAATACATTAGACACTTGCGCCACAGCCACCAGAGCGGTCTTGTCTGTGATCTTCGCTTCCAGCTCCGCCATAGGCAGGCTGCCGTCCGGCGCACATTCCAGATAGCGCAGAGTGGCGCCGGTCTGCCGGGCCACCATTCGCCAGGGCAGCATATTGGAGTGGTGCTCCGCTATGCTCACCACGATCTCGTCCTCCGGGCCGATCCGGTGCAGGCCGTAGCTGTATGCCACCAGGTTCAGGCTCTCGGTGGCGTTGCGGGTAAAGATGATCTCGCTTTCGCTCTTAGCATTCAAAAAGCGGCGCACCGTCTCCCGAGCGGCGGCGTAGTCTTCCGTGGCGTCCATACCCAGTTGGTACAGACCCCGCAGGGGGTTGGCGTTGTGGGTGGCGTAAAATTTGCGCTGGGCGTCCAGCACGCAGTCCGGGTGCTGGCTGGTGGCGGCGTTATCCAGGTAGGCCACCCGGCTCTCCCGCAGCAGGGGAAAGTCCGCCCGGTAATTCATAATTTCTTGCTGGGTCATTGGGCATTCTCCTCCAAATAGCGGTGCACCCGATCGGTGAGCGCCGGGTCGTTTGCCTTGGCGCACAGGGCCTCCAGCTTGGAGCGGGTGATCAGCAGCTCGGCCTCTGCCCGACTCAGCCCTCTGGAATTCATATAGAACAGAATGTCCTCGTCCAGCTGGCCGATGCTGGCCCCGTGATTGCCCTCTACATCTTCCTCGGCGCACAGGATCATGGGAATGGTGCGGTTCACCACATCCTCGCCCAGCAGCAGCACATCTTCCTTTTCGTCGCCCTTAGAGCCGGCGGAGCCTTTCTGGAAGTCAATGGTGCCGCGGAACAGCTTGGCGCTGCGGTCCTGCAGCACGCCGTCTGCGTTCATATTGCTTACGGTGCGGCGCCCGGTTTGCAGGGCGTCATAGTTAAAGTCAAAGGTGCGATCCCCGGTGCCCAGGTAGCCGATGTCTGCCGTAAAGCGGCTGCTGTCCCCATCCAAGTGGGTCTTGCACCCGGCGTAGGTGGCTTTGCCGCCCAGGAATAGCTGCACCAGCTGAAAGTCTGCACCGGCACCGCAGTGGGCGCCAATGTTGTTGACCACCGTGCAGTCCGCGCCCGGCAGGCTCAGCTGCACCAACCGCACTTTGGCGCCGGGAGCCAGTTCCACCCGGGTCTCCAGGGCCAGGCAGGGGGCGTCTGCCGTGCTTTGCAGGTCCATCACCACAGTCAGGCAGCTGTTTGCCTCTGCGGTCAGCTCCACCCGGCGGGCATTCTTGGCGCCGTCGGCGCACAGGGTCAGCCGGGCGGTGGTATCGGTATTTGCCTTGGCGGTGATCCGGTCCAGTCCCAGGGGGGCAAAGGCCGTCTCCGCCTCTTGTCCCATACCGGTGGAAAGCGCCGTGGCAGGGGCCGGGACAGCAGTCACTTCCGCGCCGCTCCAGTCCGCCTTACAGGGGCCGTCCAGCGGGGGCAGGGTCACCGCCGTTTCGTTCATGTGCAGTCGGTTCCAGGTGGGGGACGGCAGGGGATTGACTGCAAGGGTATTTTCTTTTGTCATACTGCTACCTCCCATCAGCCAATGCTGCCTTTCATCTCTAAGCGAATTAAGTTATTCATCTCTACTGCGTATTCCAGCGGCAGCTCCTTGGACACATCGTCCGCAAAGCCGCTGACGATCATGGCCCGGGCCTCTTCCTCGCTCAGGCCGCGGGACATCAGGTAAAACACCGCGTCGTCGCTGATTCGGCCGATCTTGGCCTCGTGGCCCACATCCGCGTCACGGGTGCGAATATCCATGGCGGGAATGGTGTCTGACCGGGAAATATCGTCCAGCATCAGGGACTGGCAAGACACGGTGGACTTGCTGCCCGGTGCGGTCTTTTGCACCTGCACGCTGCTGCGGAAGGTGCTGATGCCCCCGTCCTTGGAAATGGAGCGGGCGTTCATCACGGAAGTGGTCTCCGGTGCAGCGTGGACCACCTTAACGCCGGTGTCCAGGTTCTGCCCCGCCCCGGCAAAGGTAATGCCGGTGTACTCCATGCGGGCGCCTTTGCCCTTTAGAATACTCATGGGGTACAGGTAAGACACATGGGAGCCAAAGGAGCCGGACACCCACTCAATGGTGCCCCCCTCCTCCACCAGCGCCCGCTTGGTGTTCAGGTTGTACATATTCTTGGACCAGTTCTCAATGGTGGAGTAGCGCAGCTTGGCGTTCTTGCCAACGAACAGCTCCACGCACCCGGCGTGCAGGTTGGCCACATTGTACTTGGGTGCGGAGCAGCCCTCGATAAAGTGCAGGTACGCCCCCTCGTCCACAATGATCAGCGTGTGCTCAAACTGGCCGGCACCCGGCGCATTCAGCCGAAAGTAGGATTGCAGCGGAATGGTCACGGACACCCCCGGCGGCACATACACAAAGGAACCGCCGGACCAAACGGCGCCGTGCAGGGCGGCGAACTTGTGGTCCGTGGGCTTTACCAGCTTCATAAAGTGCTTTTGGATCATCTCCGCATAGGGGCCGTGCATAGCGCTTTCCAGGTCTGTATAGACCACGCCCTGGGCGGCCACTTCCTCTCGCACATTGTGGTACACCAGCTCCGAGTCGTACTGGGCGCCCACACCGGCCAGGGACTTGCGCTCTGCCTGGGGAATGCCCAGGCGCTCGAATGTATCTTTAATATCCTTGGGCACATCGGACCACTTGGCGCTCATTTTGGTGTTGGGGCGCACATAGGTCACGATATTGTCCATATCCAGTCCGTCAATGGGCGGGCCCCACTGGGGCACCCGACTTTCATTGTAGATTTGCAGGGACTGGAGCCGAAACAGCTGCATCCACGCCGGGTCGTTCTTCTCGTCGCTGATCTTCTGTACGATCTCCGGGGTCAGACCCGCTTGCAGCTTGTAGGCGTCTTTTTCGTCGTCTTTTATGTCATAGACCGTGCGGTCAATGTCTGCCACATAGGTTTTTTCTTCCACAGGGAACACCTCTTTTACGCCTGCTCGTAGGCTTCAAACCCACGGGCATTGATCTCGTCCACCAGAGAGCCGTCGCCGGTCTTGACGATCCGGCCGTTGACCAGAATATGGGTGTAGTCCACATGCAGGCTCTCCAAAATGCGGGTGGAGTGGGTGATAATCAGCAGGGCGCCTTTTTGCTCTTTTTGATAGGCCTCCACGCCCCGGGACACGGTGCGCACCGCGTCCACATCCAGGCCGGAGTCTGTCTCGTCCAGGATCGCCAGGCTGGGGCGCAGCAGCAGCATTTGCAGAATTTCCGCTTTCTTTTTCTCACCGCCGGAGAAACCCACATTCAGGTCCCGATCGCCGTAGGCCGGGTCCATTTGCAACAGCTCCGCCGCCTGGTTAAACTGCTTTTCAAAGGCAAACAGCTTCACCCGCTTGCCGGTGCGCTGGGCCAGGGTGCTGCGCACAAAGGACTTTAGCGACAGGCCGGGCACCTCCAGGGGATTTTGGAAGGACAGGAACATACCCTCCTTGGCCCGCTGGTCGGCGGACAGACCCTGCTGCTCCTTGCCGTGAAACAGAATGGAACCGCCGGTGACCCGGTACTGGGGATTGCCCATCAGGGCGTAGCCCAGGGTGGACTTGCCGGCGCCGTTGGGGCCCATGAGCACATGGGTCTCGCCCTCGTTTACCTGTAAATTCACGCCGTGCAGGATCTCTTTATCCTCTACGGCAACGGTCAAATTCTCAATATCCAGTAAGTGCTGGGACATGGTTTTGAACTTCCTTTCCGTGCACAAAAACCGTGCTTTTACTATTTTCTGCATAATAATATAATCCGTATTTCCTACTCTGTCAATAGGAATTAAAAAACTTGGGTTGCTTCGTACAAAAGGCACAAAAACAGGGGGCTAAAATTGTCTATTTTATACATATAAAGGACGGAGGATTTTTATGCCCACTCCACCCGTCGGCGCCGGTGCAGCAGGTCCAGCGCGAATATCACAGCGCCTGCCAGCAGCAGCGCCGTCAGCGTGGTGCTGCCGATCCCCGGGCGGGGCAGGGTCTCCGTTATATTGGAGAATACCGCCGCCGGTTGGGGAAACAGCCGCAGCAGCCCCCGGCAGTAGCCGTCTGCCAGCAGGGCGGCTCCGGCGCGGCAGGCCAAAAAGGCCGGGTAGGGCAGCCCGAACCGCCCGGCGTAGCCCAGTAGCTGCAAGTGCACGCACAGCCCGCCAAAGGCCAGGAATGCCGCCGTTTGGGGCAGAGTGTAGCCGGTGCCGGTACACAGCCCGGCGGTGATCTCCACCAGGGGCAGCAGCAATTTGGGCACCGGCACCACAGCGCATAGGGCAGAGAAGAGAATGATACAGGCAGAAAGGTGCAGCAGGCTCTCCATGGCGCCTTTGGCGGCAGCGGGCAGCGCTTCTCCCGCAGACAAGGGCGGGGCAGGCGCGATCTCCTCGGCAGCGGGTGGGTCGGTGAAGGGAACAGTCACCGCCGCCACTGTCAGGTTAGCCAGTATATTGGCAGCCAGCAGCAGCCACCCGGCAGCGCTGCTGCGGAGTACCGCCGTGCCCACGGCCGTGCAGATAAAGCCCACCCCGCCGCACACATTAAAGCACAGCAGCCGCCGGGCAGCGGGGCGGTGGATCACGCCCCGGTCCAGCAGTTCCCCGGTGAGCACCGCCCCGGTGGGGTAGCCGCCGATCTGGCCGAACAGCAGCGCCCCGGCAGCCCCGGGGGGCAGGCGCAGCGCCTTGGCCGGTAGGGTCAGCGCCCGGCTGAGCAGTGCTCCCGCCCGGGTGTTTTGGATCATTAAAAACAGCATCAGCAGCGGCAGCAGACTGGGCAGCACCGTGTTCTCCGCCAGCGCCAGTCCGATCTTGGCGCCCTCCCGGGCCGGTGCGGCAAACACCAGCAGACCCACGGCTGCCGCCAGCAGCAGAAATAGCAGGGGCAGGGCTTTTCGGTTCTCTTTTTTCATATCATCACCAATAATTCCTATGCATAGTATGTACAGGTGATACGATGGAGCGCATACCAAAAGGCAAAAAAGGAGCAAAAAATCGCCGGGCGTGCCCCCTGCCCGGGGACGAAAGCGAGCTGCCGGTGCATTACAGCGTCGGCGAGCCGCGACTGGAGATCATCGGCGATCAGGTGCTGGTGGACGGTCTGCGCCGGGTGCTCAGCTACACTCCGGAGCGCCTGGTGCTGCAAGTGGGCAAGCGCCGGGTGACCCTGGTAGGGGCGGATCTGTGCCTGCTGGATTATTCGCCCCGGGGCGTGCAGGTGAACGGCACCCTGCTGGCTGTGGAGTTCGGCGACTGATGACCCGGCTGTACTGGTATTTTCGCGGGTATGTGCAGTTTGTATTTACAGGCGGGTTTACAGAGGATTTTATCAATGCCCTGGGGGAGCTGGGCATTGCGCTGCCTGCCTTGCAGCGGCGGGAGAACGGGCTTTACGGTGCGTGCAGTATCGGTACATATCGGCAGCTGCACAAGGCGGCGCGGGTGGCCGGCGGTCGGGTGCGCATCACTGCCCGGCGGGGACTGCCCTTTTTTCTCCGCCGGCTGCGGGGGCGCTGGGGACTGCTCACCGGAGCGGTAACTTTTGCCCTGGTGCTTTCTCTGCTCAGTGGGTTTATCTGGGATGTGCAGGTGGTGGGCAATGACCGGGTGGGCACCGGCACATTGGAGACGTATTTGGCCCAGAACGGCGTAGCTGTGGGCAAGCCCTGGCAGGGTGCGGCGCGCAGTCGGCTCAATTATCGGCTGCTGCGGGATTTTTCAACCCTGTCCTGGGCACATATTAACAAGGTGGGTGCCACCGCCCGGCTGGAGGTGGCGGAGCGGGTAGATACCCCCAAGGCGAAAAGCGACAGTGAGCAGAGTCAGTGGGGCGCCACCCGGAGAGAACTGCAGTGTACCGTCAGCCGGTTGCAGGTGCACCGGGTGCAGACCCGGCAGCAGGTGCGCCGCGGGGTGTATTTTTACGGCCTGACCCTGGTGCCTATGGGCAAGGACGCGCCGCCGATGACACAGGTAACGGAGCAGCGCCGCTTGCTGCACCTGAACGGTCGGGATTTGCCTGTAGGCAGCGTGACCCGCACCCGCACCGCTTACCGCCGAGTGGAGCAACGCCTGACGGAAGAGGAGGCCACGGCGCTGGCCAAGGCAGGCCTGGAAGAAAAACGGGCGCAGGTGCTGCCGGGCGCCACCATTATCAACGCCCATGTGACTGTGAAGGTGACTACGGATACGGTCACTGCCGTTGGGGCTTACACCGTGCAGGTGCAAAGCCTGCAAACCGATGGGGATCGGCAGTAAAAATCGGCGAAAAAGCCTGCTGCTTTGCCCGTTATTTTTCATTTTCGGAAATTTGCCAAATTACGCGGCGGACACTTGCAAGCCCGCCGCCCTTGTGATAGAATAAAGGCGCAAAAAATCTGTACAATAGGAGGCGATGCTATGCAGATGACATTCCGCTGGTTTGGAAAGGAAAAAGACACGGTCTCTCTGGAGCAGATCCGCCAGATCCCCGGCGTGACCGGTGTGGTGCCTGCTTTGCACGACCTGCCCGCCGGTGCGCCCTGGACCATGGACCGGGTGCAGGCCATGTATGATGAGATTACCGCTGCCGGGCTGACCATGGAGTGCATTGAGAGCGTCAATGTGCACGAGGATATTAAGATTGGGCTACCCAGCCGGGATCAGTATATTGAAAATTACAAAACATCCATTCGCAATCTGTCCAAGGTTGGGGTCAAGGTGATTTGTTACAACTTTATGCCGGTATTTGACTGGACCCGCACGGACCTGTATATGCCCCTGCCGGACGGCTCTACCTGCCTGAGCTATGACGGCAAGCAGGTGGAGGGCAAGTCCCCGGAGGATATGTTCCGTGAGATCGACGACAACTCCAACGGCTACGCCATGCCCGGCTGGGAGCCGGAGCGTATGGGCGAGATCAAAGAGCTGTTCGCAAAGTATAAAGATGTGACCGCCGAGGATCTGTGGGCCAACCTGAAGTATTTCTTAGAGGCCATTATGCCTGTTTGTGAGGCATGCGATGTAAAGATGGCTATTCACCCGGACGATCCGCCCTGGGGCATTTTTGGCCTGCCGCGGATCATTACGGACAAGGCGGCGGTGGAGCGTCTGCTGACCATGGTGCCCAGCAAGTATAACGGCTTGACCCTGTGCACCGGCTCTTTGGGCGCCAGTCCCAAAAATGATATGGTAGAAATTATCCATACCGCCGGGAATCGGATTTATTTTGCCCACCTGCGCAATGTGGCCATCAACGACCGCTGGTTTAACGAGACGGCACATGAGAGCGCCTGCGGCTCCCTGGATATGTATGAGATCGTAAAGGCTCTGCAAGAGGAGGGCTTTGACGGCTATGTGCGCCCGGACCATGGGCGTATGATCTGGGGCGAAGTGGCCCGGCCCGGCTACGGTCTGTTTGACCGGGCGCTGGGTGTGTCTTACCTGAACGGCCTGTGGGAAGCGGTAGAGAAATCCCGCCGGGCGTAAATAGAGAGGAAGTAGAAACAATGTTTAATCACGAGAACTTAAAGGGCCGTGTGGCCGTGGTTACCGGTGGCGGCGGCGTGCTGTGCGGCGGCTTTGCCAAGACCTTGGCGGCCCAGGGCTGCAAGGTGGCTGTGCTGGATCTGAACCAGGCGGCAGCTCAGGCGGTGGCCGATGAGATCAACGCCGACGGCGGACAGGCGATTGCTGTTGGCTGCAATGTATTGGAGCCGGAGTCTATGCGCGCGGCGCGGGATGTGATCGCCGAGAAGCTGGGCACCTGTGACATTCTGTTAAACGGTGCCGGCGGCAACAACCCCAAGGGCACCACCACTAAGGAGACTTTGGAGAAGATCGACCTGGCCCGGCAGGACCCGGAGGTCAAGACCTTCTTTGACCTGGACCCCCAGGGGATCAGCTTTGTATTCAATTTGAACTTCTTAGGCACCCTGATCCCCACCCAGATCTTTGCCAAGGATATGGCAGAGAAGGGCAAGGGCTGCATTGTGATGGTCACCTCTATGAACGCCTATCGTCCGCTGACCAAGATCCCGGCATACAGCGCCGCCAAGGCCGCGGTGAAGAACTTTACCGAGTGGATGGCCGTGCACTTTGCGGATATGGGTATTCGCGTCAACGCCATTGCTCCGGGCTTTTTCTCCACCAAGCAGAACGCGACCCTGCTGTGGAACCCGGACGGCACCCCCACCGCCCGCACCGGCAAGATCCTGGCTGCCACGCCGATGGATCGCTTTGGCGAGCCGGAGGAACTGGCCGGTACGCTGCTGTTCCTTTGCGATGAGGCGTACAGCGGTTTTATTACCGGTGTCAACATTCCGGTGGACGGCGGATTTAACGCCTATTCCGGCGTGTAATGAAAAGAAAGTCCCCGAGTATTCGGGGATTTTTTGGGTGTGTGCACCCCTTTTGCGCAGACTATTTGTATAGAAAAGAGTGTTAAGATGAAGCCTTTTATGGACCAGGACTTTTTGCTGGATACCCCCACGGCCCGGCACCTGTACCACGACTACTGTGAGGCGCTGCCCATTTGTGACTACCACTGCCATTTAAGCCCTAAGGAGATCTACGAGAACGCCCAGCCTACGGATATTTCCGCCCTGTGGCTGTCCGGCGATCATTATAAGTGGCGGGCTATGCGCTCCTGCGGTGTGGACGAGCGGTACTGCACCGGTGACGCCAGCCCCAGAGAGAAGTTCCAAAAATTCGCCTACACCCTGCAATACGCCATCGGCAACCCGCTGTATCACTGGGCGCATATTGAATTGCAGATGTATTTTGGCATTGATACCCCCCTGTCTGCCGCCACGGCGGACGAGATCTACGACCGGGCCAATGCGGCTATGGCTGCCGGGGATTTTCGCCCCCGCACGCTGATTGAAAAGAGCAAGGTCAAGGTGCTGTGCACCACCGACGACCCGGCGGATGACCTGGCGTATCACAAGAAGATCGCTGCCCTGCCGGACTTTGACTGCAAGGTACTGCCTACCTTCCGCCCGGACAAGGCGCTGAACATTCAGGCGCCGGACTTTGCGGACTATATGGCCACCCTGGCTGCCGCAGCGGGTATGGAAATTTATACGGTAGACGATGTGATCGCCGCTTTGTGCAGCCGGGCAGAATACTTCCATTCTGTGGGCTGCCGGGTGTCTGACCAGGCCTTTGATGTGCCGCCCTACGCCCCCGCCGCACCGGAGCAGGTGCAGGCCGTTTTTGCCAAGGCACTGGCCGGGGAGCCGGTGACGGAGCAGGAGGCACAGATCTACAAGACCCCGGTGCTGCTGGCCCTGGGCAAAATGTACCACGATCTGCACTGGACCATGGAGCTGCATATCGGCGCCATGCGCAACAACAACAGCCGTATGTTCCGCGTCCTGGGGCCGGACACCGGCTTTGACTCGGTAGACGACGGGCAGGTGGCACGGCCTTTGTCCCGCCTGCTGGACGCCATGGACAGCACGGACAGCCTGCCTAAGACCATTCTGTTTAACCTGAACGACAAGGACAACACGGTGCTGGCTACCATGCTGGGCAACTTCCAGTCCACGGAGGCGGCGTCTAAAATTCAGTTCGGCCCCGCCTGGTGGTTCCTGGACACGATGGACGGTATGACCGCCCAGCTGAAGAGCCTGGGCAACCTGGGCGTGCTGGGCAAGTTCGTAGGTATGGAGACGGACTCCCGCTCCTTTACCTCTTATGGTCGCCACGCCTACTTCCGCCGCATTCTTTGCGCCCTGATCGGCCGCTGGGTGGAGCAGGGCTGGTATGCCAACGACGACGCGGTGCTGAAAGAGATCGTACAGGGCATTAGCTACAACAACGCCATTGCCTACTTTGATTTTGCATAAGGAGAGATAAAGATGGATTTGAAATTGAGACCCAAGGAAGAATGTAAGTTTGATGAGATTTCTCTGGGTGAGATCATGCTGCGCCTGGACCCGGGCGAGGGGCGAATCAAGACCTCCCGCACCTTCCGCGCCTGGGAGGGCGGCGGCGAGTATAATGTGGCCCGCGGGCTGCGCCGCTGCTTTGGTATGCGCACCGGTGTGGTCACCGCCTTTGCAGAGAACGAGGTGGGCTACCTGCTGGAGGACCTGATCCTCCAGGGCGGGGTAGATACCTCCCTGATCCGCTGGGTGCCCTTTGACGGCATTGGCCGCAGCGTGCGCAACGGACTGAACTTTGTGGAGCGGGGCTACGGTATTCGTGGCGCTGTCAGCACCTCTGACCGTGGCAACACCGCCATTTCTCAGCTGAAGCCCGGCGATGTGGACTGGGACTATATCTTTGGCACCCTGGGCGTGCGCTGGCTGCACACCGGCGGTATTTACGCTGCTTTGTCGGAGAATTCCGCTGCCGTGGTGCTGGAGGCGGTAAAGGCTGCCAAGAAGTACGGCACCGTGGTATCTTATGATCTGAACTACCGTGCCTCTCTGTGGAAGGGCATTGGCGGCCAGGAAAAGGCCCGGGAAGTGAACAAGGAGATTGCCAAGTACATTGATGTGATGATCGGCAATGAGGAGGACTTTACCGCTTGCCTTGGCCTGGAGGTCGAGGGCAACGACAAGGACCTGAAGAGCCTGAATATGGACGGCTATTATAAGATGATCGAAGCCGCCACCAAGGCGTACCCCAACTTTAAGGTGATCGCCACCACCCTGCGTACCGTAAAGACCGCTACGGTCAATGACTGGAAAGCCATTTGCTGGGCAGACGGTCAGATCTACAAGTCCATGGAGTTCCCGGGACTGGAAATTCTCGATCGTGTCGGCGGCGGCGACAGCTTTGCCTCCGGCCTGATCTATGGCCTGATGACCTTTGGCGACGCCCAGCAGGCAGTGAACTACGGCGTGGTCCACGGTGCACTGGCGATGACCACCCCCGGCGATACCAGTATGGCATCCCTCAAAGAGGTGGAGGCTAAAGTGCACGGCGCAGGCGCACGCGTGCAGAGATAAATCACGATAATTTACCGGCGAGCAGCGCTCTTTGAGGGATGCACGAGTGTCCAAATCTGCAAGGCAGATTTGGTAGCAAGGCTCCGGGGGAGCCTTGCGCAACTGAGTGGGTGTATTGCCTGACCGCAAAAGCAGCGTGACCGTCCGTAGGTCACGGCGCAGGTGCCAGAGTGCAGAGATAAATCACGATAATTTACCGGCGAGCAGCGCGCTTTGCGGGATGCCGCCGAAAGGGTTATCACATAAAGGTAAAAAATAAGCCCCCGGCGGGCTTTGGAGGTATTGTATGTCTAAAGAAGCAGTTTTGAACAAAATTAAAGATGTGGGGATCGTGGCTGTGATCCGGGCGGAGTCTGTGGAGCAGGCTGCCAAGATCACAGACGCTTGCGTGGCCGGTGGCGTGACCACCGTGGAGCTGTGTTTTACTGTGCCCAATGCGGACCAACTGATCTCCCAGATGGTGAAGAAGTATGAGGGCACGGATGTGACCATCGGCGCCGGTACGGTGCTGGATCCGGCCACTGCCCGGATCGCCATTCTCAATGGCGCCCAGTACATTGTGTCGCCCCACTTTGACCCGGAGATCATCGCCGTGTGCAACATTTATGATGTGCCGGCTATGGCAGGCGTGGGCACGGCCACAGAGGCCATTGCCGCTATGCGCTGCGGCGCCAGCGTGCTGAAGGTGTTCCCCGGCGATGTGCTTGGTCCCAAGTTCATTAAGTCCCTGCGCGGCCCGGTGCCCTATGCCCAGTGTATGCCCTCCGGCGGCGTAGATGTGGACAATGTGGCGGACTGGATCAAGGCAGGCGCCATTGCCGTTGGTGCCGGTTCTTCCCTGACCGCCGGTGCCAAGACCGGGGATTATGCCAAGATCACCGAGACCGGCAAGAAGTTCATTGAGAACATCAAAAAAGCCAGAGCGTAAGCTATAGATAACAAAAAATATCCCCGACTGCGTACCAAACCGTACACAGTCGGGGGCTTTTTTTGTAGGGGCCGATGCCTACATCGGCCCGTTTAATCCCTCAGTCAGCTGCGCTGACAGCTCCCTTTACAAGGGAGCCAAAAAGGGCGATCGTAGGGGCGGCAATCTGCCGCCCGCATTTGCTTTTGATAGAACCTTATTTCTTCCGCACCAGGGTCACGCAAAAGTCGTTATAATTCTTCACGGTGTATTCTTGCTGTCGGGTCTTATCCAGCTGGGGCACGGTGCCAAAGAAAATGTAGCAGTCCCCGGTCAGGTCGCAGTTTTCCTCCACCTGCACATAGCGCCAGCTGCCGTCCTTGGTCACCGGGCGCAGGCGGGGCGCCACATCCGGGTTACCGGCGCTCAACCCGCCGCGGGCGCGCAGCTCCGGCTCCAGCGGGGCCATTTGGTCGATCTTGTCGTCCGCATAAAAGCGCAGGAACACGCTCTCCCGCTCTCTAAAGTACGGGTCCGTGCTGTCCACCAGCAGGATCTCGCTGCTGCCGCTTTCTCTGGCGGCGGTCAGCGCCTGTTCAAAGCTCTTGCCGTACAGGGCGCTGTTGTGGGTGGCAAAGTTGCCAAAGGCAAAGCCGGTGAGCGCCAGGGACACCACCGCCAGCCCGGCCAGCACCCGGGGCACCGCCGGGGAGGAAAAGCTCTCCAGCAGCCAGCACACCCCAAAGGCGGCCAAAATATGCAGCAGCGGGTAAAAGGCTGCGTAGCGGTACATGGCGTTAGAGGCGTAGCTGACCACAATGGCGTACACTAAAAAGGTGCCCAGCAGGCTGCCGATCACCACACGGGCGGTGGTGGTTTTGGCAAAGTCTGTGGCGGCCTTGCGGTGCTTCTTGGGCCACAGGAACAGCAGCAGCCCCGCCAGCGCCAGCAGCCCCGCCACCGTGTGGCCAAAGGGGTAGTTGCTCACATTGCCGCTGAGGGTGGGATAGCGGGCGCTTTGGAGCAGCATTAAGTCCGGCACCAAAATATTGTATATCACGCCCCCCAGGTTGGAGAATGCCTTTTGCAGGACAGCCCCGGCAGAGCCAGCCGCACCAAAGATGGTGGTGCTGCTGCCTCTGGCGTAGCTGTCCATAGCCGTAATGGACAGCCCCAGGAAATTGCAGTCCTTCAGCAGGCCCGCCTGCACCAGACCCAGTAGCAGGAACGGCAGGGCGCACACAGTCAGTACGGCCACGGACCACAGGGCGTAGCGGAATTTCATTTTCTTTTTGATCAGCAGCGCCAGGTACAGGATCACCAGCAGCACCGGGATCAGAATGGCTGCCGCCATATAGGCGTACAGCCCCAGGGCAAAGCAGGCCATGGACAGGGTGTAAAACAGCAGCCGTGCCTTGGGCTTTTCCACCGCGTGCACCAAAAAGTACAGGGCAAACAGCAGCACAAAGGGCAGGTAGGCGCAGTCCAGGGTCCAGGCGGACTGATACAGCCGCCAAGGCTCCATCACCGCCAGCAGCAAAACGGTGTTTTGCACCGTGTACTGCCCGGGGAACAGCAGCCGCACCAGCCCCTTTAGGGCAAACAGACTGGCAAAGCCGGTCAGCGCCAGGGGCAGCCGAATGATCCAGATTTGATTGCCAAACAGGCGGATAAATACTGCCGCCAGGTAGGTAGCCAGGGAGGACTGGCCGCCGTACAGCCAGGTGTCAAAATATACCGGCATACGCTGGCCGAAAATGTCTGTACCCTCCCGGGCCAGGCTGCGGGCGTTGAGCACCAGCATGGCCTCGTCCACATGCACATCGCCGTTGATCAGGTAGAGGATAAAAAAGAGGACCTGCAACACGGCGCCCAGCAGGATCAGCCTATTGGCTGTGCCGGGCGCAGACAGTGCGCGGGTCAACGCCCCCTTGCGGGGGGCAGAAGAAGCGGTTTGCATAAGCGTTCGTTCCTTAGGATTTGGTGTGTTCGTCCAGGGTCAGGTAGTAGGCGGGCAGGAATTCCTCTCGGAAGTAGGCCACCTCCGGCAGGTCAATGGCCGCCACCTTGGTCTCCTGGGCACGCAGGGCCATCTCAAACTCTCGATTGCCCATACGGTCCTCCTCAATGCACTTGATCAGCGCACTGATCTTGTCTGCCGCCTTGACCAGCTTCCACAGTTCCCTGTCCGCCGGATCGGCGTGGAAGCAGGGGTCGTAGTCTGCCCGGAATTCCTCCGGCAGCATAGCCAGCAGACGGTCACCGGCCGTGGCCTCGATCTCTTTATAGGCACGGCGAATGGTGTCGTTATAATACTTTACCGGGGTGGGCATATCGCCGGTGATCACCTCGGTGGTGTCGTGGTACAGGGCCAGCAGAGCGCACCGCTCCGCGTTGTAGCTGCGGCCGAATTTCTTATTGCCGATCAGCGCCAGCGCGTGGGCGATCACCGCTACGGTGTGGGAGTGCTCGGCAATGTTCTCCTTGCCGGTATTGTTCATCAGCGCCCAGCGGTCAATGAGCTTCATGCGCTCCACCATGGCAAAGAAGTTGCTGCTCATGCGTCCGCCTCCGGTAGGGGCATACCCAGCTCCTCCAGCTGTACCGCGTCGATCTCTGCCGGGCAGCCGCTCATCAGTTCGCTGGCGTTCTGCACCTTGGGGAATGCGGTCACATCCCGCAGGGAGTCTGCACCGCAGATGAGCATGGCCAGTCGATCCAGCCCAATGCCCATACCGCCGTGGGGAGGTGCGGCGTATTGATAGGCCTCTACCAGGAAGCCGAATTTGGCGTCGATCTCCTCCTTGCTCAGCCCCAGCAGTTCAAACATTTTGTTTTGCAGCTGGCAGTCGGTGATACGCATGGAGCCGGAGGACAGCTCAATGCCGTTCAGCACCAGGTCAAAGGCCTTGGCACGCACCCGGGCCTTGTCCGTATCCAGGTAGGGCAGGCACTCCTCCATCGGCATGGTGAAGGGGTGGTGCATGGCGATCCACTCGCCGGTCTCCTCGTCCTGCTCAAAGAAGGGCATTTCCGTGATCCACAGGAAGTTCCATTTGTCTTTGGGAATGATGTCCAGCTCCTTGGCCACCATCAGGCGCAGGGCGCCCAGGATGGGCAGCGTCTTGGAGGTTTTGTCGGAGATGATAAAGACGCAGTCGCCTTTTTCCGCACCCAGCCGGGTGAGCAGGGCGTCCAGTTCGCCCTCTTTTAAGAATTTGTTAAAGGAGCAGGTGGGGGTCTCGTCGGCCCAGCGCACATAGGCCAGGCCACCGGCGCCGATCCCGCGGGCGTGCTCCGTTAATTTGTCGATCTTCTTGCGGGTGTACGCAGCGGCAGCGTTCTTTGCTACAATGCAGCGCACGGTGCCACCGGCGGCAATGGCGTTTTGGAACACCACAAAGTCCGTGCCCTTGGCCCAGTCGGTAATGTCCTCAATGCACATATCAAACCGGGTGTCTGGCTTGTCGGAGCCGTAGCGGGCCATAGCGTTTGCATAGGTCATGCGGGGCAGGGGGGCGGCAATGGCCACGCCCACGGTCTGGGCCATCAGGGTCTGAATAAAGCCCTCGGCCATCTGCATAATGTCCTCGCAGTCCACAAAGCTCATTTCCAGGTCGATCTGGGTAAACTCCGGCTGCCGGTCGGCGCGCAGGTCCTCATCTCTAAAGCAGCGGGCCAGCTGAATATAACGGTCCAGCCCGGCGATCATGCACAGCTGCTTGTAGATTTGGGGGCTTTGGGGCAGGGCATAGAACTTGCCCTTGTGTACCCGGGACGGCACCACATAGTCACGGGCGCCCTCCGGGGTGGATTTGATCAGCATGGGGGTCTCGATCTCTACAAAATCGTGGCCGTAGAAGTATTCCCGGGCGATCTTGGCGATCTTGTGGCGCATGAGCAGGTTCTTGGTGAGCCGCTCGTTGCGCAGGTGCAGGTAGCGGTATTTCAGCGTGGTCTCGTCGCCCACTTTATCCGCATTGGCGATCTCAAAGGGCGGGGTCTGCGCCTTGGAAAGCACACGCAGGTCCGTGACGGCCAGCTCGATCTCACCGGTTTTCAGCTCTTTGTTGACGCTCTCCCGCTTTTGCAGGGTGCCGGTGGCAGCCAGCACATACTCGCTGCGCACGCTCTGTGCCTTGGCAAAGATCTCTCGATCGGTGGCGTCGTTAAAGCTCAGCTGTAAAATGCCGGTGCGGTCCCGCAGGTCAATAAAGATCAGGTTGCCCAGGTCCCGCTGGCGCTGTGCCCAGCCGTAAACGGTCACTTCCTGCCCGATCTGGGCGGTGGTGAAGTTGCCGCAGTAGTCTGTTCGTTTCATTCCCGTTAAAGTATCCATTATTCCGTTTCTCCTGTTTGAAAAAGGCTTGTAAAGTCAAAGGCTTCGCCGTTGATCTCTAAATCCGCCAGCTGCGCCTGCATACTGACGCTGTAAAATCCGTTGACAAAGGTGGACAGCGCCACTTCCGTCTCCTCCCCGGTGGCCATATCCTTTAGCTGCACCCGGTCGGTATCCACTTCATTGTCGCCCAGCACCACAGTGTAGCGGGCGCCCAGCTTGTTGGCATATTTCATTTGGGCACGCAGGGAGCGCTGGTTCAGGTCCATCAGCACCGCAAAGCCCTCGCTGCGCATATCCCCGGCCAGCTCCAGCGCCTTGCCGGTGGCCTTGTCGCCCAAAGCGATGATAAACAGGTCTGCTTTTTCCGGCTCCGGGTAGGCGCAGCCCTGCGCTTCCATCAGCAGCTGCAGCCGCTCCAGTCCCAGGCCAAAGCCCAGGGAGGGGGTCTTTTGACCGCCCAGCTGGTCGATCAGGTCGTCGTAGCGCCCGCCGCCGCATACGGTGCCCTGGGCGCCGATGGAGTCGGACACAAATTCAAACACCGTTTTAGTATAATAGTCCAGCCCGCGGACAATGCGGGAGTTTACGGTGTAGTCGATGTTTTGCGCTTTTAAGTAAGACTGCACTTTCTCAAAGTGCTCCCGGCACTCGGCGCACAGGTAGTCGGTCACCGCCGGTGCGTCCTTGGCGATCTCCTGGCACACCGGGCTTTTGCAGTCCAGAATGCGCATGGGGTTGCGCTCCAGGCGGCCCTGGCAGGTGTCGCACAGCTCATCCTTGCGCGCGGCAAAGTAGCTGCGCAGCGCGTCATAATACTTGGCCCGGCAGGTGGGGCAGCCGATGGAGTTGATCTCCAGGCGCAGCCCGGTGACCCCCAGCTGGTTAAAGAACGCGGCAGCCAGAGCGATCAGCTCCGCGTCTGCCAGGGGGGACTGGGTGCCAAAGCACTCCACCCCGAACTGGTGGAACTCCCGCAGGCGGCCGGCCTGGGGCTTCTCGTACCGGTAGCAGCTGTCCAGGTAATAGACCTTTTGGGGCAGAGCCTCGTTGCACAGCCCGTTCTCCAGAAATGCCCGGGCAGCACCGGCCGTGCCCTCCGGGCGCAGGGTAATGGAGCGTCCGCCCTTGTCGTCAAAGGTGTACATTTCTTTTTGCACCACATCGGTGGTGTCGCCTACGCCCCGCTGGAACAGCTCCGTGTGCTCAAACACAGGGGTGCGGATCTCCTTGTAGCCAAAGTCGGCGGCCACTTCCCGGGCCGTGGCTTCAATATACTGGATTTTATAGGCGTCCTGGGGCAGCACATCCTTGGTGCCCTTGATCGCTTTGGTAATTAGTGCCATAGTTCTTTTCTCCGTTGGTATAATATCAGCAAAATCGGGTGAGCTGGCTCACCCGTTGCGTTTTTAGTGATTGTATTTGGGATTGACGATCTCTCGCCACTCAAAGTCGCCCCGCTCCACGCCGCGGATCAGCGCCTCTGCCGTGGCAATGTTGGTGGCAAAGGGAATGTTGTGCACATCGCACAGCCGCAGCAGGTCGTTGTCATTGGGTTCATGGGGTTTGGCGGTCAGCGGATCTCTAAAGAAGATCAGCAGGTCGATCTCGTTGCAGGCAATGCGGCTGGCGATCTGTTGGCCGCCGCCCTGGCTGCCGCCTAAAAAGCAGTTGATCTTCAGCCCGGTGGCCTCTGCCACCAGTTTGCCGGTGGTGCCGGTGGCGCACACCTCGTGGCGGCTGATGATGCCGCAGTAGGCAATGCAGAATTGCACCAGCAGTTCTTTTTTGGCGTCATGTGCGATCAGCGCAATGTTCATAATTCTCCTCCGTTTCTCTTGGGGTGTTCTGGTGGATGGGTGCGCGCCGGGGCGCTTTAGGTTCAGCCGTCTCTCTCAAACGGCGGTTTGCTTTTTGTTTTATAGTTCATCATACCATATTTTGGCATTTTATTCAACAAAAAATACAGGTCAGTTCAGCAGGGTGCCGGTTTTTTGGTTGGTTTTTTCGTCCGTATTGTTCTGATACCAGTATTTGATGATGGAGGAGGTGATCTCCGCGGTGGAAGTACCGCTGCCTGCCAACTCAACCACAGAGGCTACAGAGATCTCCGGGTTGTCGTAGGGGGCAAAGGTAATAAGAAAGCCGTTGTTCTTTTTTACGCCGTTAACGATTACCTGAGAGGTACCGGTTTTGGCGGCCACCTTGGTGCTCAGCTGATTAAAGACAGAAGAGGGAGCACCCTGGGTAGCCACCAGGCGCATACCGCTTTTGACTACAGTGAGTGTAGATTTCTGGATATCCAGTGTTTCCTCTACCTTAGCTTGGGTCTCGGTGACGGTGCCGCTGCTGTTGTCAATTAGGCTCTGCACCAAATGCAGTTGGTAGCGGGTGCCGCCGTTGGCAATGGTGGCGCAGTAGTTGCTTAGCTGCAGAGGGGTAAACAAGTTGTCAGACTGGCCGATACCTGCCTGAATGGTGTCGCCGCTTTGCCATACGCCGCCGGCGGCTTCTCGCTCCTCCGGCCCGGCCAGGGTACCGGCAGACTCGGCGATCTCCACGCCGGTTTTTTGCCCCAGGCCAAAGGCGCTGGCATACTCGTTCATCTTGGCAATGCCCAGCCGCTTGGCGCAGTTGTAAAAGAAGATGTTACAGCTGTCTCGCAGGGCGGTCTCCACATTCTCGCCGCCGTGGGCATTTTTGTCCAGGCACTGGAAGGTCTGGTCATAGTAGCGGAACAGACCGCCGCAGTTGAAGATGGTGCTGCGGGTGATGGCGCCCTCCTCCAAGGAGGCCACCGCCATCATGGGCTTAAAGGTGGAGCCGGGGGCGTAGGTGCCCAGGGCAAAGCGGCTCCACAGGGGCCGCCGCCGGTTGGTGACCAGCTGCTCGTATTTGTCGTAATAATCCGCCAGGTCAAAGGTGGGATAACTGGCGGCTGCCAGTACCGCGCCAGTGTTTACATCCTGCACCACTACGGCGCCGGCAGAGTTGTTCAAATCTGTTTTGTCGCAGACCTTTTTCAGTTCTTTCTGCGCCAGGACTTGTAGGTCACGGTCAATGGTCAGCACCACCGTGTTGCCCTGGACCGGGGCTTTGGTGATCTCCTCGGTCACATTGCCGTCCTTGTCAATGGTGATGGTCTTTTCGCCGGGGGTGCCCCGCAGGGCGCTCTCCATAGCGCTTTCGATCCCGCTCTCGCCGATCTGGTCGTGAATGCCGTAGCCTTTGTCTTTCAGCTGGGCGTACTCCTCTGCGTTGATCTTGCGCACGGTGCCCAAAATGTGGGGCGCCAGGGTGGAGTCCGTATATTCCCGGTGGGTTACCACCTGCACATCGGCGCCTAAATAGCGCTCCTGGTCCTCTTTAATGGCAGCCACCGTTTCACTGCTGACCTCGTCGGCAATGGTGACCGGGGTGCTGATGGAGAATTGCAGCCGGGTCAGCTCGTAGCGCAGGTTGCCGATTTGCAGTGCGGTTTTGGTGTCGTATTGCTCCAGCCCGTATTTCTCCACCATAGCGTCGTAGCAGTTCTGCGCGGTGGCGTAGGGTTGCAGGTTGAACATATCTGCGCTTTTCATGGTAGCAATGTCCGTTTTTTTGCCGGAAAAGACGATCTTGCCGTTTTTTAGCTTTAAGGGCAGGTTTTGGGCGTATTCCTCGCCGTTCTTCTTAAACAGGGCAATGAGATTTTGCAAAATGGCGTTGCGCTTGTCATTCTCCGTAGCGGCAGGGAAGTAGGCGGCGTCCAGGATAATGGAGTTGGTCTCCCGGTTGGTGACCAGGGCGTTGCCGTTGCGGTCCACGATCTCGCCTCTTGCGGCCTCAATGGAGACCTTGTAGGTCTTGACCGTATTGTTCTGGGCGGCGTAGTATTCGTGGTCCTGCACTTGGATCTTATATAGCGTGGCGGAGAAGCCGACGATCATCACCGCCACCAGCAGCAGGGCAATGACGGAACGGGTACTTTTGTATCGACTTTGCATCGGCTTTTCTCCTTTCGATTTTTTAGGGGTGGCCCGTTATTGCATGGCCTTGCGGTTCAGCCGCTGGCGCAGGGGCCGCAGCAGGAACCACAGAATGGGGGTGACTACCGCTGTGTACAGGGCACAGGGCAGGTAAAAGGTGAACAGGGTGTCTGCGCCGCCGTCCACGCCCTTAATGAGAATAAAACACAGCCAGTACAGCAGGCTGTAGAGAAAGGGTGTCGGCAGGGCAAACAGCATGTGGGTTACAAAGGTGCTGCGAATATAGCGTTCCGTCACAGCGGATATGCCAAAGCACAGCAGCAGAAAGAACAGGGCGTTAAACCCGGCGGACTTTGCCGCGTGCAGGTCCCACACGCACCCGGCAAACAGCCCCAGTAGCGCCGCGGGCAGCTCCCGCTCGCCCATCACCAGCAGCAGAGTTACCGGCAGCAGCAAAAAGCAGCGGGCGCTGCCGATCTGCCAAAACAGGCCGGGGGTGTTCTGCAGCAGGCCGGCTGCGGCGATCACCAGGCAGTAGACGATGTATTTCACCGTCTTTTGATGCGTTGTCAGTTCCATTACTTGCCTCCGTTAGCGGGGGTAAAGCCGGTGAGTACCAGGCAGTCCGTAATATTGGCAATGTCTGTGCCGGGTTTGATGATGGCGTAGGTGCTGATGTTGGTGGTCTCGTCCGCCACCTCCTCCACCGTGCCGATGATCAGGCCCTTGGGCAGCTTGGAACTGATGCCTGCGCTGGCAATGATGGAGCCGTAGGTAATATCCGTAGAGGTGCTCAGGTTCTCAAACTTGCAGCAGCCGTCCGCCGCCAGCTTGGCGTCACCGGTGACATAGCTGACCTCGCCGGAGTTGATGTCGTAAGCAGAGACGGAGAAGTCCGGGTCCAGCACCGTGGTGACGATGCTATAAGTGGGATAGGCTTTTTTTACAATGCCGATCAGATAGCGCCCGTAGAGCACCGCGTCGTTCTCCTTGATCCCACTGACCGTTCCCTTGCTGATCGTAAAGCTGAGATACGGATCCGCACTGTCCCGTCCTACCACATCAGCGGCTACATATTGCAGGCTGCTGTCATCGTCTTTTAATTCCAGTGCCTCTTTGTATTCCTCGTTTTGGCTTTTAATATTCTTATAATCTGCCAGCTGCTCCTGCATTTCGCCCAGTTGGCGTTGCAGCTCGTCAATTTTTTTCTCATACTCGGTGTTGCCCTTGGCGTTGCCGGAGAGAGTGGCCAGCCCGTCGCTGATCTTCTCCGCAGCCCAGTGGGCAGGGGCCAGCACGGTGCCCAACACGCCGCTTTGGGCGGTTTCGCCGTGGCCGGTGGCTGCCGCAATGAGCATACCCAGCACCAGGAGCGCGGCCAGGATGCCTACGGTTTTTACCGGGCGGCTTTTCCAAAATGCTTTCATGCTCTCGCCCTTCTCAGTTTAATAGAAGTGCCGATCGCCACGCAGTCGGTGGGGGCGTCCGGAATGTGTATTTTAATCTTGGTTTCCTGCTCGATCAGGTCTGCCAGCCCGCGCAGGGTGCTGGAGCCACCGGTCAGGTAAATGCCTCGGTCCATAATGTCCGCCGCCAGTTCAGGCAGGGTCACCTCCAGGGTCTCCTTAATGGCGCGAATGATCTCCTGTACCGGCTCGGCCAAGATCTCTCGTACCTGGGCGCTGGTGATCTCCATGGCGCCGGGCAGGCCGTCCGTCAGGTTGCGGCCCCGCACTTCCATAGCGCCCTCGCCGTCATAGGGAGCGGCAGAGCCGATCTTCAGCTTGATCTCCTCCGCCATAGGCTCGCCGATGAGCAGGTTGTGGTGCTTTTTAATATAGTCGATGATGGCCTCGTCCATGGCCTCGCCGCCCACTTTAATGCTTTTGCAGGCTGCAATACCGCCCAGACTCAGCACCGCCACATCGGTGGTGCCGCCGCCGATGTCTACGATCATGGAGCCGGTAGGCTCGTACACCGGCAGACCGGCGCCCAGCGCTGCGGCCATGGGCTCGTCGATCAGCTCCACATCCTGCGCACCGGCGCTGCGCACGGCGTCCTCCACCGCGCGGCGCTCTACCTCGGTGACCCCGGAGGGCACGCTGATGACCACCCGAGTCTTGGAGAACATGGAGCGCTTGTCCGAGCGAAAAATAAAGCTGTGGAGCATATCCGCGGTCATATCAAAGTCGGCGATCACGCCGTTTTTCAGCGGGCGCACGGCCACAATGGAGCCGGGGGTGCGGCCGATCATCTGTTTGGCCTGGGTGCCGGTGGCAACCACCCGCTTGGTCTTTACATCTACGGCCACCACGCTGGGCTCTCGCACGATAATGCGACCCTTGCGGTCGCAGATCATGGTGGTGGCGGTACCCAGGTCGATGCCGATATCTCTTGACAAAATCATATGTATTCTCTCACTTTCAAAAACAGGGGGCAGTGCCGCCGCCCGCTGTATAAACTTTCAGCGATAATATTATATATTAAATATAAAGGGAACACAACACCCAAACGCCAAAAAAACGAAAATTCATAACTTGGTCATTTTTAGGGTGGGATCCGGTGCGCGCCGCCGTATTTTGGGCAAAAAAGACCGTCGCTCCGGCGTACCGGGGCGACGGTTATTCGCTTGCTTTTTATACCTGCTCTCGGGCGATCAGGTTGATCTGGTTGGAGTAGACGGTTTGCAGCTTGCCGTTTTGGTCGTAGTAGTTTACATACCCTCTGGCCGCCCAGTTGTAGCGGTTGGAGAGCTTCTTTATGTTCACCACATAGGTCTCCTCCAGACTGTCAGTGTTGAAGTTGCTGGCCAGCATTTTGTTGTTCAGCAGCAGGGTAAAGCCGGTGGGGTCAAAGTCGGCGGCGTCTTTGTAGTAGAATGCCACGCCCACGGACTGAATGTCTATGTAGTCCGGCCACCCGGCGGCCATCACAAAGGAGCCAACATTGTTCTTTTCGTCCAGCTTGTAGTACAGGTCCAGCACAGGCACCCCGTCCTTGGCCGGGGAGGGGGTGGGCAGGGAGGTGTCGTCCGCCGTGTAGGTGGGCAGCAGGGTCACATTTTGGCCGCTGCGCAGCTTTTCCAGCACGGTGTTTTCGTCACAGTCCCAGCCGGTGGCGGTGTAGCCGTAGCGGTAGGGCACCTCCGGCAGCAGATCTGCCAGGCTGTCCGTTGCCGCCCATTCCTCCGTGGTGCGGGTAACGGCAGTGCTGATCCAGCCGCTTTCGGTGGCAAAGGTCAGGGTGGCGCTGCCGGTCTTTACGCACACCGCTTGCAGCTGCGCGTTGGTGGTGGCGGTAAAGGCATAGGTGGTGTTGCGGCTCATATAGCGGTGGTTGATCTTGTCGTACCAGCCCACAAAGGTGTAGCCGTCATAGGGCAGCGCCACCAGGGTCACATCGGCGCCCTTTAGGGGCTTGTAGCCGCCGCAGCCGCCGGTTTGGTCGCCTACCGTGGCGGTGCAGGTGCTGTTCAGGGCGGTGACGATCAGGTCAAAGTACGGCGCCAGGTTGTAAATGGCCGTGAGCACCGCTGTGGTGGCTGTGTCGATCTGCGCCTGGGTCACATCGTCGGTCAGGTAGGGGGTGTAGGCGTCCACTTCCTTTTGCAGGGCCGCCAGGCTCTCGGCGGAGTATTGCTCCTCCCCGCATTGGGCAGCCAGGGCCAGCGCCGCTTCCAGTGCACTGCGGTCCACCTCTGCTTCGGACGGGATCACCGTCTTGCTCTTAAAGGTGATCTTTTGGTCCGCGCCCCGCACATAGCTCAGGTACACGGTGTTGCCCACCGGGCAGGCGGTGAGGGTAGATGCCGGGCTGTCGATCCGCTCGCCCTCCTGGGTAAAGGCGCCGCCATCGTAGCGGTACAGCAGCAGGTTGCCGCTCTCCGTGTTGGGGCTGGCCACCAGGTACAGGGCGCCGCCCAGAGTGGTCCAGGCGGTCTCGCCGCAGGCAATGCCGCTGTCCGTACCGATTGTCCAGTTGGTGCCGTCATAGGCGGCGGTTTGCAGGGTGGAGCCGCCCAGGGACAGGTACAGCTTGCCGCCGCTGCTGACAGCGTCGTAGTAATTGCCTTTTATGGTATCGTCAGAGAATTTTTCAAAATCGGTGCCGTTCCACTTTAGCGCGGTGATCACGCTGTTGGCGGCCCGGTATAGCAGGCAGAGCCCGCCGTAGTCCACCAGCTTGGGCTGGCCGATAAAGGTGCCGGTCACATAGGTGCCCAGGTCAGTGGCGCTGCTGCCGTCCACTTTCATCAGCAGTAGGTCGTTATAGTACATATAGCCCACCTGCCGGTTGGTGATACAGGCCATATAGAGAGTGCCGTCGATCACCCGCAGGCTGACTCCGGTGCCGGCGTTATCCACCGTGCGCACCGCTTGCCAGCTGCCCCCGGCGGTCAGATCGTAGCGCATCAGCCGGGCGGCGCCGTTGGTGTCGTTAAAGGCCATATACAGGTCGTTGCCCTGCCGTGCCAGCTGGAATTCGGTGGCAAAGCTCTCGCTGATCTCCGGCGCAAAGTCCGACCAGACGCCGTTTGCGTACTTGCGGGAGCGGATTTTTTTGTTTTCCGCCGCCACGGTGTACAGAGCGCCGTCCACCTCCGTCATGGTCACACCATAGGTCAGGGTGCCGGCGCTGTCGTAGTTTAGGCCCTGCCACAGGTCATAGTCGCTTTTTTGCGGGATCTCCACTTCCAGGGTGGCCTGCTGCTCGTCTGCGGACACGGCAATGTTCTTCAGCACAATGCCGGAGTTGCTGCCGTCGCTGAAGGTCAGCGCCCCGTCTGCCAGGGTGGCGCTCATATCTGCGGAGCCGATGGTGTTGCGGCTTTCGCCGCTGCTGCTGTCGGTATAGGGCAGGTAGGCGTGGGCTACATCCACCACCTCGCTGCCGGTGTAGCCCGGCTGGCCGGATTGGGGACGGAACACATAAATGCCTGTGTAGCCGCCTAAATTGGTGAGTCCGTCCACATTTAAATTGACGCGGTACACGATCACACCGGTGCCGCCGATGCGGCAGTCCAGCGACTCCTGCTCCGTATAATTCAAGGGCGGCTTTTTGCGATATTCCACCACAAAAATTTCGTTCTCATTTAAGGGGGATTTTAAGATAAACGCCTGGTTGCCGTCGGCGTTTGATTGCGTATCCAAAGTGAGAGCGGTGCTTTCCGTGACGGTGTCTATATCGATCCAGTGGGTAAAGTACATGCGCTCGTAGGCCAGGGGGTACTGAGGCGAGCCGGGAATTACACCGCCCATTACAGACCAGCTGTATACCGGTCGGTCGTTGCCGCTGTTGCGGTACAGATCTGCATAACCCAGAGTGTGCAGAAATTCGTGCGCCAGCAAGCTGCTGCCCTCGCTTCGCAGACGATCGGTGCCGAATACCGTGTAGGTTGCCAGACTTTTGCTGTTGATCTTGGCAGTGCCGGAGTAGTCGCTTTTGTGGGCTACCAATGTGGTGGCAGAGGCTGCGGAGGCGGATTGGTCGGCCTTTAGAATCACCGTCACATTGTCTACATAGCCGTCCCCGTCCAGATCCACGGTTTTGTCCGCAATGGAGGGCATTTGCGTGATCAGACTTTCGATCACCTGAGCGTCCAGATTTTGCACCAGTGCGTCGCTCTCGTTCACCGGCACTTGCAGGGCGTGCACTGTGGTGCCGTCGTACTGGGGAATGATGTTTTCCATTTGCAGCTGACCGTAGGAAATGGTGCTGAGATAGTTCTTCAGCGAGCGGCCAAAGCTGCCGTCAATGTAGCCCACCAGCTCCCCGGCGTATTGGTCAAAATAGGCGTCCGCCGCCGTCTGCGTGTCGTCTGCAAAGTAGCCGAACAGCACAATGTTGACCTTGTGGACCGCCTTGTTGCCGGTGGTCTTTGCCTGGGCACTGATGGGCAGCGCCGTGCACAGCAGAATCATGGTCAGCAGCAGCGCCAAACCGCGTTTGATCTTGTTCATTTTCGTACCCCTTCGCGCCAAAAAAAGGCGTAATTTCCTACCCAAATCATACCATATTTCCCATTGTCAAGTCAATGTGTTTCCCGCGTTGACAGGGCGAAAATCTTTTGTACAACGCGCCGGTGGCTTTTTGCCGACATACTGTCCGCTTTTTGTCCCACTGTGTTGCGATTTCTGCATTTTGTGGTATGATGAAGAAAAAACGCACAGCCGTGCGAAAGGAGCAGAAGTGTATGACAAATCGAACAGAGCTGGAAGACCGGGCCATGGAGTGGGTGCAAACCATGCTGGACAGCGATATGGAACCGGCATTCAAAGAGATCATCGAGGATGTGGAGCCGGAGGATATGTCCGATGTGGAGAGCGTGTATGAACTGGCAATGTATTTGGCCTTTTATGATCAGGCCCGGCCGGTGCCGCCCCAGGCGGTGGACTTTGTTTTGTGGGCGTGCCGCTTGGCTATTCAGGAAGAGATCAGCGAGGCCATGCTGAATTTAGGCGCGCTTTATTACACCGGACGCCTGGGCGAACAGGATTTTGCCAAGGCGGTGGAGTATTACAAGATGGCGTATGCCCACGGGGAGTGGTTCGCTTGCCAGAATTTGGGCTATTGCTACTATTACGGCCGTTCGGTAGAGGTGGATTACGCCCGGGCGTACCATTATTTTGTGAAGACGGCGCTCAAGGGCTTTACCGAGTCGCTATACAAGCTGGGCGATATGTACGCCAAGGGGCTGTATGTGGAGCAGGACCGGCAGTTGGCCTTTACCCTGTATCAGCGGGCGTATGACGAGATGGACGAGACCTGCGAGGTGGTTGCCGATGTTTGTCTGCGCCTGGCCAATGCGTATTATGACGGTATCGGAACAGAGCGGAATTGGAGCCTGGCGCTGCAGTATTACCAGATGGCGGAGAGCCGCTTTTATGCCCAGATCGCTGCCGGGGATTTTTTTAAGAAAAAAGTCCTCCGCGGCGTGATCGAGAAAATCGACCGGATCCGTCAGCATTATAATGAGGAGTTGGGACTGTAATACGGGAGCACTCCTTGAAATTTCGGATATAGAAAGCCCGCACAGTGCAGTAGACGCATTGTGCGGGCTTTTTGTTTATGGATCATAGACGGCGGGAGCAAGCCCCCGCTCTACGGCGTATGGCGGATCGTACTGCAACCGGTACTGCAACGCCGGGAGTTTTTTGTTTTCTTTCGTTTCTTGTATAAGCAGAAATTTGGCTTAATTAAGGCAAAAATGAAAATATAAAGAAAAAAGACGGCGTATATAAACGCCGTCTTGGTGGTTGCGGAGTAGGCCCGAGATTGCGCACTCGCTACGAAACAGTCCGCCGGACTGTTTCTCCCAAATTTGTTGCTCGCGGTGCTCACCAAATTTGGAGCCTCTGCGTCGTCACAAGTTTCATATCGCTCCAAACCACTTTTGTTTGTGCATGAAGTAAAAGTGATTTGTCGCTCATTCCACTGCTCCTCCTCTCCCCAAAAAGGCTTACGCCTTTCCGGGGGCCCGATGTAGGTTCGAGTCCAAATAATAAAAAAACAGACACCGTTTGGTGTCTGCTTTAGTGGTTGCGGAGGTAGGCCCGAGATTGCGCACTCGCTACGAAACAGTCCGCCGGACTGTTTCTCCCAAATTTGTTGCTCGCGGTGCTCACCAAATTTGGAGCCTCTGCGTCGTCACAAGTTTCATATCGCTCCAAACCACTTTTGTTTGTGCATGAAGTAAAAGTGATTTGTCGCTCATTCCACTGCTCCTCCTCTCCCCAAAAAGGCTTACGCCTTTCCGGGGGCCCGATGTAGGTTCGAGTCCAAATAATAAAAAAACAGACACCGTTTGGTGTCTGCTTTAGTGGTTGCGGAGGTAGGCCCGAGATTGCGCACTCGCTACGAAACAGTCCGCCGGACTGTTTCTCCCAAATGCTTGCGCATTTGGAGCCTCGTGTCGTAGGTTCGAGTCCGAAAAAAATAAAAAACAGACACCGTTTGGTGTCTGCTTTAGTGGTTGCGGAGGTAGGACTCGAACCTACGACCTCCGGGTTATGAGCCCGACGAGCTTCCAACTGCTCTACTCCGCGATATGGTTGATGCACTTCCTTAGTGCTATATCATTATAGCAGATATTTTCATTTTGTCAACACCTAAATTTTGGCAAAGGGAAAATCCGGGACGATCGGGGCAATGAAAAAGCAGTGGGCCACTGAAAACCCACTGCTTTCCCACCATCTGATGATGATAACCTTAACCTGTGCGTTAGCACGAAATTATCATACTACATTTTGCCGCAAAAGGCAAGCAAAATCAGGATATTTAACGAATTTAATTATGATGTATCATTACAGAGGGTATAAATCAGCGCGCTGACCAAGCAGCATAAAAGCGCAGTTAAATAAAAAATGGGCAAATAAAAACAACCCTGCCATGTAGCAGGGTTGTATGGGATGGATCACTTATTTTACGCGGCTGATCTGACCATTCTCAGACAGGTACTCGTCGCTGGCCGGGAAGTGGTTCTTGTAGGTGATGCTGACGGTAGCGCTCTTGTCGCGCAGAACGGTTACAGTGGCGTGGGTTACATTTACGGTAACTTCCATATCATAGTCGGCCTCAACGATCTTGCCGGTCTTGGTGTCGATCTTCACCACGCCGGTGCCGTCTTTGTAATAAACCTTACAGTTATCGGCAGTGGTGCCCTCAGACCAGGACAAAACGGTAATGCTGTCAACAACAGAGTCGATACCGCCCAGTACATTGAAGAATTTACCCTGAGAGTCCTGCGCCTTGTGGCTCATCTCGGCCATCTTGGGCTGGATCTTCATAGTAATGGTGCCGTCGCCGTTATCCTCAACGACTACAGCCAGAACATCGTCAGCGGTCAGAGAAGAGGTCACCAGGCTGTTCCCGTTCTCATCCACATCGTCCTTCTGTACCTTGCCGGCGCTGGGGGGCAGGGCAGTGGTGCCCTTGGTGAACAGGTTGCCCACGATACCGGGTACCATGCTGTTGATGGTTTTATTCTCATTGCCGTCGATAATCACGCTGTTGATGATCAGGTCCTCGTCGCCGATAAAGGCGCTCCAGGTCTGCTTGCCGTCCGGGGTGTTAAACTCGGCGGTCTCAGCCTTGGTCTTGTTGTAGGCCTCTACATAATACTTGACTGCGTCCTCGGCGGTGTCCATCTTAATGCCGCCGTAAGTGCCAGCCTGAAATTCGCCGATTACGGACTTGTCGGTATCTGCAGTGGCATCAGCCGTGGTGGGTGCCACCTTTGCGGCAGAAAATACAACCTTAACGGCAAAGACAACCAGAACTGCAACCAGCGCAATCAGCAGAATACGGATGACTACATCCAGCTTGGATTTGCGTTTCACATTATAGCTCATAATAAATCCCCTTTCTACAGTATAATAACCGATAGGGACATATTTTTCAACTGCTTTTTTCAATTCCGTGCAAAAAAAATGAAAAAGTGGGATTTCAGTTGACATTTTATTTGAAATTCGGTACGATTAGCATTGGCAGGATATACCAAAATCATTCAAAATCAGTCAGTGTGTCTTGCAGAGGGGGATTTTATTATGACAAAAGCAAAACAAATCGAAAACGAGAAAAGTAAAAAACGCCGCCACCGCGCCGGTCCAATTGTGCTGTCTGTATTGGGAGTACTGATTTTGGCGATTGTGATTACGGATGTGGTGGTGTGTTACCATCGGTCGGATCCCAGCCAAATTCAGCAGTACGAAACCCAAAACCCGTACATTCTGGAGCAGACGGACATTTCCGGCCACCGCAGCGGCGGCGGGATCGAGCCGGAGGAGACCCTGCGGGCCTTTAAGAATTGTGCGGAGAGCGAAAACTTCTCCATTGATGTGTTTGAGTTTGACCTGCATATTACCAAGGATGATGTGCTGGTGCTGCTCCATGACGATACGGTGGACCGCACCTCAGACAGTCAGCAGGTGTTTGGCGAGGAGGATGTGCGCCCGGAGAACAAGACATACGACGAACTGCGCCAGCTGAATATGGGCGCTCAGTTTGAGACGGAAAGCGGCGAAAAGCCTTATGCAAACCTGCATGGGGACCAGGTGCCGGATGACCTGCGGATTTTGCGGGTGGAGGATGCGCTGGACTACCTGATTGCACAGGGCAAAGGCCAGTATAAGTACATTATCGAAATCAAAAACGGGGACGAACTGGGCACCCACGGGGTGGATTTGCTCTATAACATTATAAAAGAGCGGGGGATCATTGATCAGGTGATTTTCGGCACCTTCCACAAGGAAGTGAGTGCTTATGTAGACGCCACCTACAAGGACATGACCCGTAGTACCTCCATCGCCGAGGTAGCGGAATTCTGGGCTGCCGCCCTGCGCAACGATCCGGATTACACACCGCCTTGTAAGGTGCTGCAAATTCCCTATTGCGTGCCGTACAAGAACCTGGGCTTTAACCTGGGCACCGCCACGGTGATCAATTATGCCCACGCCCACGATATGGCAGTGCAGTATTGGACCGTGAACGACCCGGAGGATATGGCCTACCTGGTGAGCCTTGGCGCCGATTGCATTATGTCCGATTATCCGGATAAGCTGTACAATACCATAAAGGATATGTAGTGTATATCCACCGGAATTGCAAGCAAAAAGGAACGGCATTGCCGTTCCTTTTTGCTATACAGATTTGATTTACAGCACCTTATCCAGGAAGGTGGTCAGACGCTCGGTTTTTGGGTGCTCAAAGATGTCTTCCGGGGTACCTTTTTCCAGCACCAGACCGTCATCCATAAACAGGATGCGGCTGGCGACCTCCCTGGCAAAGCCCATTTCATGGGTAACGGCCACCATAGTCATGCCGTCATTGGCCAGTTCTTTCATCAAATCCAGCACCTCGCCCACCATTTCCGGGTCCAGGGCGGAGGTGGGTTCGTCAAAAAGCATCACCTTGGGATTCATGGCCAGGGAGCGCACAATGGCGATCCGCTGCTTTTGACCGCCGGAAAGCATGGCGGGATAGGCGTCTGCCTTGTCTCGCAGGCCGATTCGGTCCAGCAGGCGCAGGGCGTTCTCGTTAGCCTCTTCCTTACTCATCAGCTTTAGCTGAATGGGCGCTAAGGTGATATTGCCCAGCACCGTCTTGTTATTAAACAGGTTGAAATGTTGGAAGACCATGCCCATTTGGCGACGCACGGCATTAATATCTGTCTTTTTGTCGGTAATGCACTGGCCGTCAAACCAGATTTCGCCGGTGTCCGGCGTCTCCAGCAGGTCAAGACAGCGCAAAAAGGTGCTCTTACCGGAGCCGGAGGGACCGATGACAACGATTTTTTCGCCTTTTTCAATATTTTCATTTAATCCCTTGAGAACCTCCAGCTTTCCGAAGTTCTTGTACAGATTAGATACCTTTATCACTTTTTCTCAGGCTCCTTTCCATCAATTTGATGCCCAGGGTGATGACCAGCACCAAAACGATATAAATCAGTGCCATCACCAGATAAGGGATCATAAACTCGTAGCTGTTGGAGCCGATGCGGTTAAATGCAACATACAGATCCGTAGCGCCTACGAAGCTGACCACAGAGGTTTCCTTGATCAGCGAGATAAACTCGTTGCCCAGGGTGGGCAGAATGTTCTTGACCGCCTGAGGAATGACGATTTTGCTCATGGTGGTCACATAGCTCAGGCCAATGGCTCGGCCGCCCTCCATCTGGCCCTTGTCCACAGACAGAATACCGGCGCGCATGATTTCAGAAATGTAGGCGGCGGAGTTCATGCCGAACACCACCACGGCTACGGTTACGGAATTCATGTGCAAATTCAGCAGCGGCATCAGTACATAATAGAAGACCAGCAGCTGTACCACAATGGGGGTGCCCCGGAACAGGCCCACATACAGCCCGGACAGGCCGTTAAAGAACCTGGCTACCGGGTGATTGCGGGGGATGACCCGTGTGGTGGCAATGACGGTGCCCAGTACAATGCCGATGAGAAGACCCAAAAGGGCAATTTCCGCTGTATTGCGCAGACCCAGCAGCACGGTTTTATAGCCGTCATGATGAATGAAATAGTCAAGGAAAACCTGGACCTTGTTTTGAAAGTTATCCATAAATGCTTGCGTCCTTGCCGCCAAGGCGGCCTTTTGTCAAAAATGCCCCACCCCCGTGCGGGGGTGAGGTTCGTATGGTTTTGATGGTTTAGACCGGATTACGCCACATTGTTAATGGCGGTGGTAATGGCAGATGCCGGCGCAGCGTCCACAATTACATAGGTCAGGTTGCCGTTAATCAGATCCTGCACAGCCAAAGAGGCGTTGTCATAGCCTACAAACTGTGCCTTCAAGCCGGCAAAGCCCATATCCTCGCTGCCCTGTACATAGGACTGACCGGTGGTGCCGTTCTGTCCGCCGATTTTTGCGGTCTCGTCCAGTGTGTTGAGGATCTTTTCCACATCCTCCTTGGTTTTGCAGGCGTCAAAGGTGGTGTCGTCGCCCTTGACAACAACTTTCTGGGAGGCAGAATAGTAGGAGTCGGTAAAGTCTACCTGCTTGGCACGGGTCTCGTTGACAGTCAAACCGGCCATGGCGATGTCGCACTTCTGCTGCTGCACGGAGGTGACAACGGCCTCAAACTTCATGTCCTTGATCACCAGCTCTTTGCCCAGGCTGTCGGCCAGTGCTTTTGCAATCTCCATGTCGATACCGTAGAAGGTGTCGCCCTTTTTGTACTCAAAAGGCTCAAATTCAGCGTTGGTGGCCACCACCAGCTGATCCTTGGAGCTGTCCTCGGTGGCGGTAGTTACGCCTACCGGCTCGCCGTCGCCGAAGTAGTGGTTGCAAATTTCGTCCAGCTTACCGTTCTCTTTGATCTCCTTGATGAAGGCGTTGGTCTTTTCTTTCAGCTCCGGCTGCTTTTTGTCTACGCCAAAGGCATATTCCTCGTCAGACAGAGCAATGTCTACCACCTTTACCTTTTGGGTTTTGGCAGCCTCTGTGGTGTCCTTACTGTCTTTGCTGCCGGAGGAGCAGGCGGCGAATGCGGCGCCTACAAATAAAACGGCCAGTACCAGTGCGATGATTTTGTTCAGCTTTTTCATTGTTTGTACCTGAATTCCTTTCTTTAAAGTACCGCAGGAATTTCGCTCCTTATGCGGCTGATTTAAGTTTACTCTATCATATTACTGCAAAAAATGCAATAGATTTCCATACGCCGTATGCATAAATATACAACTCGTGCATACTCGGCGCGCAGACCCACAAAAAGGGGCACAAAACGATACGCTTTTTTGTGCAATGTAGTATAAATCCGCGGCCGTTGACGAACGATTGACCGGGCGGTATAATAGGTATAAATTATGCCCTGCAAGCGGGCAGGATAAGAGAGGTACAATGTAATGATGACAAATATTCCTGAGCTGAAGCTGGGGCTGGTGAGTGTGTCCCGGGACTGTTTCCCCATGGCGTTGTCTGTTGGACGACGGGACGCCCTGGCGGCAGCCTACGCCAAGTACGGTGTGCTGCACAACTGCCCGGTGTGCATTGAGAGCGAGACGGATGTGGCGCCGGCTTTAGCGGACTTAAAGGCCGCCGGCGTCAATGCCCTGGTGATCTTCTTGGGCAACTTTGGGCCGGAGACGGCAGAGACCACCCTGGCCAAGCAGTTTGACGGCCCGGTGATGTTCTGCGCAGCGGCCGAGGAGAGCGGCGACAGTTTGTTGGACGGCCGCGGCGACGCCTACTGCGGGATGCTCAATGCGTCCTACAATCTGAATTTGCGGGGCGTGCAGGCGTATATTCCCGAGTACCCGGTAGGTACGGCAGCGGACTGCGCTGCTATGATTCGGGACTTTGTGCCGGTGGCCACGACACTGTTGGCGCTGTCCGGTTTAAAGATCATCTCCTTTGGACCCCGTCCCCAGGACTTTTTGGCCTGCAACGCGCCGATCGCACCGCTGCACCGGCTGGGTGTTGAGATCGAGGAGAACAGCGAGCTGGATCTGTACGCCGCGTTCCACGCCCACGCCGGGGACGCCCGTATTCCCGATGTGGTGGCAGAGATGGAGGAAGAGCTGGGCGAGGGCAATAAAAAGCCGGAGATTCTGGCGAAATTGGCGCAGTATGAGTTGACTCTGCTGGACTGGGTGGAGACTCACAGGGGCGCCCGCAAGTATGTGGCCATTGCCGGCAAATGCTGGCCTGCATTCCAAACAGAATTCCAGTTTGTGCCCTGTTATGTGAACAGCCGTCTGACCGCCAGGGGCATTCCCGTGTCCTGCGAGGTGGATATATACGGCGTATTGTCCGAGTTTATCGGTACCTGCGTCAGCCGGGACGCGGTGACCCTGCTGGATATTAACAACAGCGTGCCTGCCGATCTGTATCAGGAGAAAATCAAGAGCGCGTATCCGTATAGCCTGACAGATACTTTTATGGGCTTTCATTGCGGCAACACCCCGGCCTGTAAGCTGTCCTCCTGCGAGATGAAGTACCAGAAGATCATGGCCCGCACTCTGCCGGTAGAGTACACCAACGGCACTCTGGAAGGGGATATTGCTCCCGGCCCCATTACTTTCTTCCGGCTCCAGTCCACGGCGGACTGCCAACTGCGGGGCTATGTGGCAGAGGGCGAGGTGCTGCCGGTGGCTACCCGCTCCTTTGGCGGTATCGGCGTGTTTGCCATTCCCCAAATGGGTCGGTTCTATCGCCATGTGCTCATTGAAAAGAACTTCCCCCACCACGGGGCAGTGGCTTTTGGCCATTACGGCAAGGCAATCTTTTCTGTTTTGCGTTGCCTGGGGGTCACCGATGTGGGCTTTAATCAGCCCCAGGGTATGCTCTATCCTACGGAAAATCCTTTTGCATAAACCCGATCACCCATTGCCCGGCTCTGCGGAACCGGGTTTTTTGCGCCTTTTTTGGGACCAAATGTGGATTTTTGCCTCCGGGGTTGACAAATGTGAAATTTGAGCTATAATAAAATTAGCACTCGCAAGCGAAGAGTGCTAATTTTGGAACAAAGGTGATTGTAATGAGAAAAAAACAATTCAAGGCAGAGTCTAAAAAGCTGCTGGATATGATGATTAACTCTATTTATACCCATAAGGAAATTTTTTTGCGCGAGCTGATTTCCAATGGGTCTGACGCACTGGACAAGCTGTACTTCCGTTCTCTGACGGACGACACGGTGGGTATGAGCCGCAGCGACTTTCAGATCCGTTTGGCGGTGGACAAGGACGCCCGCACCCTGACCGTTACGGACAACGGCATCGGTATGACTGCCCAGGAGCTGGAACAAAATCTGGGCACCATCGCCAAGTCCGGCTCCCTGAACTTTAAGCAGGAGAACGACACCAAGGCCGCCGATGACGTGGAGGTGATCGGCCAGTTCGGCGTTGGGTTCTACTCCGCCTTTATGGTGGCGGACAAGGTGACCGTGGAGTCCCGGGCCTTTGGGGCAGATACCGCTAACCGCTGGACCTCTACCGGCGCAGACGGCTATACTCTGGAGCCTTGCGACAAGGCAGACTGCGGCACGGTGATCACCCTGCACCTGAAAGAGAACACCGAGGAAGAGAACTATGATGAGTTCCTGGAGCCGTACCGGATCCAGGGGCTGGTGAAGAAATACAGCGACTATATCCGCTACCCCATCGTGATGCAGATGAGCCACCAGGTGCCGGACCCGGACAAAGAGGGCGAGACCATTACTGAGGTGGCAGACGAGACCCTGAACTCTATGGTGCCCCTGTGGCGCAAGTCCAAAATCGAGTTGAAGCCGGAGGATTATAACGAATTCTACAAGCAGCGCTTTGGCGACTATGAGGACCCGGTAGATGTGATGCACTTTAAAACCGAGGGCCAGGCCACCTTTGACGCCCTGCTGTATATCCCCAAGAACCCGCCCTTTGACTACTACACCAAGGAGTTTGAAAAGGGGCTGGCGCTGTATTCCAACGGCGTGCTGATCATGGAGAAGTGTCCGGATCTGCTGCCGGATCACTTTAGCTTTGTGCGGGGGCTTATTGACAGTGCGGATCTGAGCCTGAACATCTCTCGTGAAATGCTCCAGCACGATCACCAGCTGAAGCTCATTGCCAAGGCCATCAACCGCAAGATCAAGAACGAGCTGACCCGTATGCTGAAGAATGAGCGGGAGAAGTACGAGGCGTTCTTCAAGACCTTTGGCGTGCAGCTGAAGTTCGGCGTATATGCCAACTACGGCGCCGAGAAGGACGACCTGAAAGACCTGCTGCTGTTCAGATCCTCTGCCGGGGAGGGTATGGTGACCCTGAAAGAGTATGTGGACGGTATGGCCGAGGGGCAGGACACCATTTACTATGCCTGCGGCGACACGGCGGAGAAGATCGCCCTGCTGCCCCAGACGGACGCGGTGCTGAGCAAGGGCTACCAGGTGCTGTACCTGACGGACGATGTGGACGAGTTTGCCCTGCAAATGCTTATGGAGTATGACGGCAAAAAGTTCGCCAACATTACAAAGGACGACCTGAACCTGGAGAGCGAAGAAGAAAAGAAAGCCATGGAGCAGAAGAACGCCGACGCCAAGGGCCTGCTGGACGCCATGAAAGAGGCGCTGGGCGAGGAAGTCAGCGCCGTGAAGTTCTCCGGCAACCTGGGCAGCCACGCGGTGTGCCTGTCCGCAGAGGGCTACCTGTCCATGGAGATGGAAAAGGTGCTCAGCAGTATGCCCGGCGGCGGCCAGGGCGCCAAGGCCCAGCTGGTGCTGGAGATCAACGACAAGCACCCGCTGGCAGAGAAACTGTTTGCCCTGTTAAAGGACGATCCGGACACTTTGAGGAAATACACCAAGATCCTGTACGACCAGGCACGGCTGATCAGCGGGCTGGATGTGCAGAACCCCACGGCACTGGCAGACAGCATTGTGGATATGATGTTGTAATCCGAATCAAAAACAAAAGCGGCACCGCTTGCAGTTGCAGGCAGTGCCGTTTTCGTTGTCTGTTTTTGTTTGAATGGGCGGTCAGGCGGCAATATCGCTGCCGGTAACGGCAGCTGCGGTCAACAGATTGCAGGCGGTTTGCGCCGTGCGTTCCAGTCCGGCCCGGCGGCGCTGTCTGCGGGCGTAGGCGGCTTTTTTGGCGGCTGCTTTCTTTTCCCGCCGGGCAATGACGATACCCAGAATGATGGTGTACACCACAAACTCGGCGGCAAACACCAGCTTCATTTGGGTGGGGTTCAACCAGTCCATCAGCCGGAAGGGCAGGCTCAGCAGGGCGTAGCCCACTGCCAGGGCAGTCAGGCTCAGCAGAGCGGATGTGAACAGGTGCTTAACAGTGTATTTTTTCATGGCATTGTACCTCCTTCAAATTGCAAATTCATTGTAGCAATTCTTCGGTGCGGGCACAATGGGGATTTGCCGCAGTGTACGAAAGTTGTCTCTGTCAGTAAATAAATTTACTTTATTTTTCTGCCGCTTTTTCTGCTTTGCGCAGGGTGGCAGCCACAGCGCGGGCGGCTTCTTCCAGTCGATCGGCGGGCACGGCGGAGGGGGAGACCACCACCAGGTTTTTGCCGCTTTTCTCCTTTGCAATATACAAGGCCAGCCCCGCCTGCTCAAAGGGGGTGCTGTTCGGAAGCACGGGTGTTTCGATTCGCACTTGCAGGCCGTTTTCGCCTACGCTCACCGGGTGGTCCGGCAGCTCCTTTGCCAGCAGGGCGCACAGGGTTTTGGCCTTGCCGGTGTACAGGCGGCGGATCTTTTTTGTGCGGGCGCTCATATTCCCGTCCCGCAGGTAGGCGCACAGGGCGATCTGCTCTGTTTTGGACGCGGTTTGAGCGAATGTATCTTTCATTTGGTGATAAGCGGCGGCCAGCGCCGGGCTGAGTACCATAAAGCTGATGCGAATACCCGGCAGCAGCAGGGCGGAGAAGGCGCCCATATATACCACATTGCCGCTTCCCAGGGCGTACAGCGAGGGGGTAGGGGTGCTGTTGTAAAGGAAGTCGTTTTCAAAGTCATCCTCGATCACCACCGCACCGGTTTTGGCCGAGTGGGCACACAGCTCCAGCCGCCGCTGAATGGGCATTACATCCCCCTGTCGGTTCATGTGGGAGGGGGACACATAGATAATGTCTGCGTCCTTGTACCGGGTGCGCACGGTGAAGCCGTGGGCGGCAAACACGGTGCTGCCCTGTACAAAGCTGCCGTCCGGAAAGGACACGGTGCGCCGTTCTTTCAGCAGCACGCAGAGGATTTCCAGCAGCATTTGCACCCCGGCGCCCACCACAATATGCTCCGGTGCGGTAACCACATTGCGGCGTTGGCGCACATACTCTGCCAGGGCACAGCGCAGGTCGTACTCCCCCTGGGGCTCGCTGTAGGTCAGCAGCCGTTGGCGCTGGCGCAGAGCGCTCTTAATGTAGCGCTGCCACAGAGAGAAGTCAAAGCTGGACAGATCGGCGCTGTTGCCGGTAAGATCCAGCCGGGGCGGTGCCTGTACCCGGGGGCGGGGCATAGGGGGCGCCGGTGCCTTGGGCCCCCCGGCCACAAAGTAGCCGCTTTGGGGCTTGGCGTAAATATAGCCCTCCGCCGCCAGCTGAAAGTAGGCGTTTTGTACCGTGGTGCGGCTGATCCGGTAAAGCTCCGCCGCCTTGCGAATGGAGGGCATACGGTCCCCTCGCCGCAGTTGTCCTTCGGCGATCATTTCCTTAAACATGGTGTAGGCTTGGGTGTATTTTAACATAACTGTACCTTAAAAAATCAGTGGTTTTGTGTCTTTTATTCCTGTCAAAGTTAGTATATACTATAGACAACAGAAAAGCAAGGGGGCGAGGACTTGAAAAACTGCGTGGTCTTTAACGATCTTTCCGGCTATGGCAACTGTTCGCTGATGGCGGCCATTCCGGTGCTGACGGCGATGGGCGTGCGGGTGCACCCGGTGCCCACGGCGGTGCTCACCTGCCAAACCGGCTACGACCGCTACTCTATGGAGGATCTGACCGGGTTTATGCCCCGGTTCACTGCGGATTGGCAAGGGGTGCAGCCGGACGGTATCATCACCGGCTTTCTCAGCAATCCGGCCCAGGGGGACTGCATAGCGGACTTCCTGGCTGCCCACCGCACGGCGGATACGCTGTTGGTGGTGGACCCGGTGATGGCGGACGACGGCAGCCTGTATGACGGATTTGATGAGGCACGGTGCAACGCGGTGCGCCGCTTGGCAAAGCAGGCGGATGTGCTCACCCCCAATGTAAGCGAGCTGGCGCTGCTGTGTGGGGCGGATTATACCGAGGATCCGGCGGCTGTTCGGCAAATGGGCGCCCGCTTGGCAGGGAATCACCGGGTGGTGGCGGTCACCGGCTATCGGCAGGGAACGGAGATTCACACCCTGGTGTTTGCCGATGGGGACTGCACGGACCTGGCAGCGCCCCTGCGCCCCGGTTCCTTTAGCGGCACCGGCGATCTGTTCGTTTCTGTATTCACCGGCGGCCTGCTTCGTGGCCGGGCACCGGCAGTCGCTGCCAAACAGGCAGTGGATTTTCTCAGCCACGCCATCGCCGTTACCCAAGGTACAGACCCTCGGGACGGCGTGGATTTTGAAAAGATTATGGAGGATCTGTTATGAACAAAACGGTAAAAAAGATTTCATTCACGGCGCTGTTCGCCGCTATGGTGTTCGGCCTGACCATGCTGCACATTCCCATCGGTGCCGGAGGCTACATTCATGTGGGTGATGCCATGATTTATCTCAGCGGGCTGCTGCTGGGGCCTTGGGCGTTCCTGGCTGCGTCCATCGGCGCTGCGTTCTCTGATATCGCCAGCGGGTTTGCTACCTATGCCATTCCTTCTGCCATCATCAAATTCCTTATTGCAATTCCCTTTGTTGCATTATATAATAGGAGCAACAAATTGCTGACGGTGTGGACGGCGCTGTGCACCATCCTGTCCGGTGCCATTACCGTTGGCGGTTACTATGTGACGGACCTGGTACTGTACCGGGAGGGCGCCATTGCGGATATTCCGGCCAATGCCATACAGGCACTGGGCAGCGCAGTGGTGTTTCTTGTGCTGGCGCTGGCGCTGGATAAGGCCGGAATTCCAAAAAGATTGAAGGGTTATCTCAATGGCTGATATTGTTTATCGCTATTACGACGGTGTGTATCTGAATATTACGAATAAGTGCCCCTGCAACTGCGCGTTTTGCATTCGCTCGAAGGGCGACGCTGTGGGCGACGCTAAGGAAATGTGGTTTGACACGGAGCCTACCTGGGAGGAGATCAAGGCGGCGATTGACGCTTACGATTTTGCCCATACGGATGCGGCAGTGTTTTGCGGCTACGGTGAGCCCACCAATGCGTTGGAGCACCTGTTGCAGGCTGCGGATTATTTGAAAACCATCAACCCGCAAATACATTTGCGGCTGAACACCAACGGCCTGTCGGACTTAATTAACGGCAAGCCCACCGCCCAGCTGCTTTGCCGTCATTTTGACAGCATTTCCGTTTCTCTCAACGAGCCGACGGCAGAGAAGTATGACAAGATCACCCGCAACTGCTACGGCGGTAAGGCCTTTGACGCCATGTTGCAGTTCACCCGGGAATGTGTGGCCCACTGCCCGGATGTGCGTATGACGGTGGTGGATGTGATCCCCCCGGCGGATATTGAAAAATCCCGTCAGGTGTGCGAGAGCACCGGTGCCAAGTTCCGGGTGCGCAGCTTCGCCGCCGGTCGATAAAAGAGAGAATGGGCATAAAAAGCCGTCCGCTGCTCGTGCAGCGGACGGCTTCTGTGTTTTTATAGGGATTAAAAGGGATTTTGCTCCAGCTTTTCGGCGATTTTTTGGCCAGTAGGGGTGGTGGCCAGCCCGGCTTGAGAGGTCTCTCGCAGGCAGGCGGGCAGCTGGCATCCGATCTCATACATGGCGTCGATCACCTCATCCGGGGGAATTACGCTCTGGATCCCCGCCAGCGCCATTTGGGCGGCCACTACTGCATTGGCGGCACCGGCGGCGTTGCGCTTAATGCAGGGGGTCTCCACCAGCCCGGCCACCGGGTCGCATACCAGCCCCAGCATATTTTTCAGCGCCATAGCGGCGCCCTGGGCAATGGCGTCGTTGTCGCCCCCGGCCAGGTACACCAGCCCACCGGCAGCCATGGCGGCGGCAGAGCCGATCTCTGCCTGGCAGCCCCCTTGGGCGCCGCTGATGGAGGCGTTCTCGGCAATTACGCTGCCGATCCCGGCGCTGACCAGCAGGGCGTGCAGCAGCTCTCGGCGGGGCAGCCCCTGCTGCTTTTGATAGGTGATGAGTACAGCGGGGATTACCCCGCAGCTGCCGGCAGTGGGGGCGGCCACAATGCGCTTCATACAGGCGTTGCTCTCTGCCACCTGCACCGCCGCGGCAATTACGGCAGACAGGTAGTTCCCCAGCAGAGTATCGCCTTTTTGGTTATATTTCGCCAGGCGGGCGCCGTTTTGACCGCCCATTTTGCCGGTGGTCACCGCCGCCGGGTCGTACTGGTTGATGGAGTCCTCCATGGCCTTTGCCATTTGCTCCATTCGCTCCAGCACCGCATTTTCCGTCACCTGGGTCTCCTTGGCCTGGGTGGTGAGTATCACCTGCCAGAAGGGACATTCCCGATCCTGGCAGCGACGCAGAATATCGTCTATTGAATGGTATGGCATGGTGCTTCCTCCAAACGCAGATAACTAACTTTCTTAATGCCCTCCAGTGCGCGAATGGCGGCAATGGTGGAGGCAGGGATCTCCTGGTCGCACTCGGCGATAAAGGCGGCCTGCTTGCCCCGCCCGGAGCGGTACAGCCGCATTTCTGCAATATTCACCTTCGCCTCGGCCAGCAGAGCGCTGATTTTGGCCACCATGCCGGGCACATCGGTGTTGCTGACGATCAGGGTGGGGTAGTCGCCGCTCACATTGGCCTCCAGCCCGTCGATCTCTGCAATATTGATGATGGAGCCGCCCAGGGACTGGCCGATCAGGTCCAGCACCTTACCGCTCTCACCTACCAGGTGCAGCTGTACGGAGTTGGGGTGGGCATTCTTCAGCTTGGCTTGCTCTAAACGAAAGGTCATGCCCTGGGCCTTGGCAACGGCAAAGGCCCGGGGGATCCGGGCGTCGTCCGGGTGCATACCGCACAGCCCGGCGATCAGCGCCAGGGGCGTGCCGTGGCCGCTGCCGGTGAGCCAAAAGGAGCCGTACAGCCCCAGAGTGGCCTGGCGCACCGGCTCGCCCAGCAGCTGGCGGGAGATGTAGCCGATCCGTACCGCACCGGCGGTGTGAGAGCTGGACGGCCCTACCATCACCGGACCTAATATTTCAAAAATATTCATCGCTTTGTCCTCCCTTGCGGGGTAAATCAAACAGGCAACGGAGCTATGCTGTACCGTTGTCCTTTTTTATTATATCCGTCTTTATTCGTACAGGCAAGTTTTTATTTTTTGCCTGCGGTCTGAAAACAGAAAAGGCGTGCATGCTTTACGCCAAACCGCAGGTTGCCTTTGCTTGGATTTTGATATATAATCTAAAAAGGAGTTGTCTACGCAAAAGAGACAAATGGGGGGAGAACCATATGGATAAGCAAGCATATTTGGCGCAGATCGACCGGGTGATCGCCGCCGGTCCGTACAAGGCGGACTGGGGCAGCCTGAGCCGTCACGCCACGCCCGGCTGGTATCAGGACGCCAAGCTGGGCATTTTTATTCACTGGGGGATCTACAGCGTGCCCGGCTACCGCAACGAGTGGTATTCCAGAGAGATGTATGACCCCAAGACCCCCAGCTACCGCTACCATGTGGCCCATTACGGCAAGCCGGATCAATTCGGCTACAAGGATTTTATCCCTTTGTTTAAGGGAGAGAAGTTTGACCCGGCGGCTTGGGCCAAGCTCTTCCGCGCGGCGGGGGCGCAGTATGTGATGCCGGTGGCGGAGCACCACGACGGCTTTGCCATGTACCAAACGGATCTTAACCGCTGGAACAGCGTGGAGATGGGGCCTCACCAAGATGTGCTGGGTCGGCTGAAAAGCGCCTGCCGGGCGGAGGGACTGGTGTTTTGCGCCTCCAATCACCGGGCGGAGCATTATTTCTTTATGAACAACGGGCGGCGGATCCCCAGCGATGTGAGCGACCCGGCCTACGGGGATTTTTACGGCCCGGCCAAGGACAGCGACGCCCTGCTCTCTTACAAAATGAGCGCCACGGCCAACGACTGCCGCACCGAGGGACCCACCGAGGACTACCTGGAGGATTGGCTGGTGCGCTGCTGCGAGATGGTGGATCGCTACCGTCCCCGGGTGGTGTACTTTGACTGGTGGATCCACAATTTGGCGTTCAAGCCCTACTTAAAACGCTTTGCCGCCTACTATTATAATCAGGCGGAGAGTTGGGGCGTGCAGGTGGATATCAACTACAAATTGCAGGCCTTTGCCCCCGGCTGCGCCATGCCGGATGTGGAGCGGGGCGCGCTGACGGAAATTTCGCCGGAGCCCTGGCAGACCTGTACCGCCATCGGCAAGCGCTCCTGGGGCTATACCCAAAACAATCAGTTCAAAAGCCCCTACCATGTGATCACGGATCTAATCGACATTGTCAGTAAAAACGGCCGTATGCTCCTGAATGTGGGGCCAAAGCCGGACGGCACCATTACAAAGGAAGAAACCCGGGTGCTGCACACGCTGGGCGACTGGCTGGCAGTGAACGGCAAGGGCGTTTACGGCACCACCCCCTGGCGCTGCTACGGCGAGGGCAAGGTGCGGGCCAAGGCTGGCTTCTTCCAGGACAACAAGGCCAAGAAGTACACGCCTCGGGACTTTCGCTTTACTTACAAAGACGGGCGGATCTATGCCTTTCAAATGCTGCCGGGCAAGAACAAAACGGTGCGGCTGCGCACCTTTTGCACCACGGCCCAGGATCTGGACATTCGCCGGGTGACCTGGCTGGGGGTGGGGGAAGTGCCCTTTACCCGCAGCGCCAAGTACCTGGAATTGCGCTTGCCAAAGCCTCCGGGTACTTTGCTGCCCTTGTGTTTTGAAATAGAGTTGGGATAGCAGGCAGGGTACTTGGACGCAACAGAAAAGAAGAGGGGAACAACCAATGAACAAAACAGCAAAAAGCATCATCGCTGGGGTCACTGCAGTGACGGCTGCGGCAGGAACTGCCCTGGGCTTGTATTTTGGCTACGGCAAAAAAGTCGCACCGGAAAAGACCTACCGGGTAGATGCGAAAAACAATATCCTGCGTGTGGGGGTCATCAGCGACTTGCAGCTGCCGGACAGTACGGACAAGACCACCCACCAGTACCGATCCTTTGAACAAACATTGATTATGCTGAAAGAGAAAGGTATGGATGTGTTGGTCATTGGTGGCGACTTTACCGATGTGGGCACCAAAAAGGCCTGGGGCGCTTTTAAAGAGATTTACGACCGGGTGCTGGGCGACGGTCCGCAGCCGATAAAGGTTTTTGTTATGGGCAATCACGACTACTGGCTGCCGCCGTTTGCCGCCTGCGGCGAAATTCCCACCTCGGCTACCCAGCAGCGCCGCTTCACCAAGTATACCGGCCAATTGCCTTACAGTCACAAGGTGATTAACGGCTATCACTTTATCGGCTGGAGCTCCTCGAACGGCAGCTATGATAAATCTTATCAAAACAAGGCGCAAATTCGGGCAGAGTTGGACAAGGCGGCGCAGGATGATCCAGCCAAGCCGATCTTTGTAATCACCCATCTGAACCCCATGGACACGGTGTACGGCTCTGACGACTGGGGCAATGGGGATATTCACGCTGCGCTGCAAGAGTATCCCCAGGTGATCAATCTGTCCGGCCACTCCCATTATACCGTGGCGGACGAGCGCTCCATTTGGCAGGGCAGCTACACGGCCATGAGCACCCAAAGTCTGGACTATATTGAGCTGGAGGCAGGCAAGTTTAACGGCTCCATCCCGGTAGACGCCTACGGCAACCGTATTGCGGAGGCCACCCCCGCCTGCCTGTATATGAATGTATCTGCCGACCGGGTGGAGGTGCAGCGGCTGGAGGCCAACACCGGCACCCCGCTGAAAGACCCCTGGGTGATCTCTGCCCCCTTTGGCAAGAATTTTATTTATACGGACGCCCGCAAGGCGAAAAACGCAGCGCCCACCCTGCCTGCCGATCTGCACCTGACGGTACAGAATATTACCGATGTGGACGGCAAGGGGCAAAAGATGTTGTCCTTTGCAGCTGGGGCGGACGATGATTTTGTCCATTCTTACACCTTGCAGTTTTTGGACGAGAACAAGCAGCCCATTGCCTTTGACGAATGCGACTACGACGGCACCGTTAAGCGCTATGACCGGGACGGCAATGCCCTGCCGGCAGACAGCAAGGATTATGAGAGCGGCAGCACCAAATCCATTGACAGTGTCAGTTACTTTAGCGATTTTGTCCTTGGCCCGGCCCACATGAGCAGCACCGTGGAACTGCGTATGCCTGCCACCGTGCCGGACAGCGCCCGGTATGTGTCCGTAAAGGCGGTAGACTCCTGGGGCGCAGAGAGTACAGCCGTGGTGGCGCCGCTGTTGTGAGTATATCAAACCCGTGCCGGGCAGGTGAAAACCGGTTCCCAAAAAGTGTATGCCCACTTGCGGGAGAAAAGGAAGAAATGGCGAAAAGCAGAATAAACGCAGGCAGTCTATGGCAGACTGCCTGCGTTTTTACTTTTAATTTCTAATTTGGGGCTTACGCCCAAACCGCTGCGCATGGAGGGCGGTTTGCTTAGTTTTGGCTGTCGGCCTCCGCGCGGCGGTCTTTCAACTCCTGCTCCACCTGGGCCCGCTGGGCAGGGGTGTAGCGGATAAACAGCAGCGGGATAATATACAGCAGGCTGGCAACCGCCGGGGTCAGGATCACCAGTGGCCAGATCCAGCGGTCAAAGGCAGCGCTTTGGGTGCCCAGGTAGGTGGAAGCCCCCTCAATGGGCTTGTAGTGTAGCAGGTGCAGCGCCAGGGTGGCCAGTCCGGCGGTAATGCCGCTGGAAATTTTTGTAAACGAGGTCTGCATGGAGAAGGTGATGCCCTCGGTGCGCTTACCGGTTTTCCATTCCATATAGTCGATGCTGTCACAGAAAATCGCTGTTTGCGCAATGGAGGAGGCGCCCAGGGGAATACCGCCCAGACCAATTACCGCCATGGCAAACCACAAATTCTTGCCCTCAAAGCCGATTAGGTAGGCGATAATGCGGGCAACTACATTCAGGCTTTGCATAACAACCAGAGCGTTCACATAGCCGTGGCACCATTTTTTGATTTTATCTGCTGCCAGCATACCCAAAAATCCCGGCAGTCCGGTAAAGATGTAGTAAATGGTAGTCAGCCCCAAAGCGCCGATCAGGCTGTTCTCGCCTAAAAAGTCCGCGGCGATCTCATATTTGAAAAAGTAGGTGACCAGATTGGCACCAAAGCCCAGGGCACCCAGCAGATTGGCCAGAGTCACAAGCAGCAGCATTTTGTTCTTAAACAGCAGGGAAAAACTCTCCCACAGGCTTTGCTGTTGTGCCTCCTGCACCACATGGATCCGCTCCTGCGCCGCATAGCAGCGGTAGCTGAGCATGGAGCCGCCCAGACCGAAGATCAGGGCAAATACCAGTGCCATCAGTGCCATGCTTGCGCCGGTGGCATTGGCTACCATTTCCAAGGCCATGGGAATGACGGTGCTGAATGCGCCGTACACGCAGGAGCCGATGGTGCGGGCCCACTGCACAAACCGGTCCCGCTCATTGGAGTTAGGAGACACGGCGGCGGTAATGCCCCAGATGGATACATCCTGCACGGTGTAGGCCAGATCCCAGCAGATATACATAATCACAAAGTAACTTACCCGCAGCCACAGCAAATCCGATTTGGTGGAGAACACCACAAACAGCAGCACGGTAAAGATACCCACCGGCAGCGGGGTGTAGCGCAAAAACGGCCGCAGTTTTTCGCCGTTTTTGAAGGTGTGCTTGTCAATAAAGGAACCCACGATGGGGTCGTTGACCCCGTCCCACACTTTCATCACGATCAGCAGTACGCTGACGACCAGCGCCGGGAACAGGGCAATATCCGTCATAAAATAAGTAAAGAATGACGCCCCGATCAGGGAATAGACCATATTTTGTCCGCCAAGGCCGACCAAAAAGCCGGTTTGCTCCCGTCGGGTGATATATTTCTTTTCCTCCATAGTATTTCCCCCTCAATGTATCGGCTGTCTTTTGGTTTTTGACAACACGATCCTAAAATAAAGGTTAGCAGATTTGAAATAAAAAAGAAAGCCTTTTTTGCAACTTTCATTGCAGAAAAGGCTTTTCTCTGTTTTTATACGACAAATCGCCAATGCTGTCGTACAATTAGTGACGGATCAGACCCAGTACCAGAATGACAGCCACCAGCACCGGCAGCACATAGCACATATAGCCTCGCATCCAGGACTGCACTTTCAATCCCTTGCCGGAATTGGCTTCTTTGGTAAAATTCTTCCAGCCCCAGCCGTAGCGGGAGGTGCAGAAGAAAATAAAGATCAGGGAGCCCAGGGGCAGCAGCAGATTGCTCACCACAAAGTCCTCCAGATCCAGCACGCCGGTACCTTCGCCCAGCGGTTGGAATTTGGATAGCAAATTGAAGCCCAGCACACAGGGCAAACTCAGCAGGAACATGAGAATGCCGTTAAACAGGCAGGCTTTTTTGCGGCTCCAGCCGGACAGATCCATGGTGCAGGACACAATGTTCTCAAACACGCCCAGCACGGTGGAAAAGGCGGCAAAGCTCATAAACACAAAGAACAGGCTGCCCCACACGCGCCCCAGGGGCATATGGTTAAAGATATTGGGCAGGGTAATGAAGATCAGGCTGGGGCCGCTGTCCGGCTGCACCCCGTAGGCAAAGCAGGCGGGGAAGATAATCAGCCCGGAGCACAGGGCCACCAGGGTGTCCAGTGTCGCCACCCGGGCAGACTCGCCCATCAGTGCCCGCTCCTTGCCGATGTAGCTGCCAAAGATAGCCATAGCACCGATGCCCAGGCTCAGAGTGAAGAAGGACTGGTTCATGGCCCCGGCAATCACATTGCCGATACCCACCTGCTTCATTCTGTCCAGATCCGGTACCAGGTAAAAGCGCAAGCCCTGGCTGCCGCCGGCAGTGCACACGCTGTTGACGGCCAGCACCACCATAATCACCAGCAGTGCCAGCATCATCCATTTGGTAATGCGCTCCAGTCCCTTTTGCAGGCTGAAGGAGCAAATCAAAAATCCGGCAACCACCACAATGGCCATATAAATGGTCATACGCAGTGGATCGCCCAGCATTTGGTTGAACTGTGTTGCTACCCCATCGGTATCTGCACCCACGAATTTGCCGGAGGCAGTGCTGACAAAGTAGTCCAGCATCCACCCGGCTACGGTGGTGTAAAACATCATCAGGATATAGTTGCCGGCCATAGCCACATAGCCGTGCAGGTGCCACTTGCTGCCCTTTGGCTCCAGCTGTTGGTACAGCCGTGCCGGGCTGCGCTGACCGGCGCGACCCATGGCGAATTCCATGGTCATTACCGGCACGCCCAGGATGACTAAGAAAAACAGATAGATCAGTACAAAAGCACCGCCGCCGTACTGGCCTACCATGTAGGGGAATTTCCATACATTGCCAATGCCGATGGCGCACCCGGCGCTCAGCAGAATAAAGCCCAGGCGGCTGCCCAGTTGTTCGCGTTGTTCCATAACTTTCATTTTCGGCAGATGTCTGCCGCCCTCTCATTGAATTTGCCGTACTATTTTACACGATTATGCGTCTGTTTGCAAGAGTGCTTCCTCCAGTGCCCGGCGCACGGTGCCCGGCAGGCAGGTGTGCTCCAGCGCCCGGCGCAGTTCATCCTCGGTTTTGGCATTTTTAAACAAACGATAGCAGGCGCTTTTGTGCACATTGCTGCCCTGCCAGCGGCAAAAGATCTTCAGCACCCGTTCCTTGACCGGCGCCGCCTTGCGATAGGCAGCGCCTTGAAGGTGCAGCTGCGCCCCCACAGCGGGGTCATAGTCGTTGAGGATAACGGTGGCTTCTCCTGCGGCATTTTGGGTCACTTCCGTCTCCGCACAGGTGAGGGTGGATGGCTCCAGATCTTTGCATACAAGGGTCAGCCGCCGTTTCTTTGGCAGCACGGTGCAGTCGCCTATGGAGGGCGCCACGGTTACTGTCAACTCGCTGCCGTGCAGCTGCTGGCTGATCCGGGTCTGGGCCTTGTGGGTGTCAAAATCCGTTTGGCCGTTGTCCTCATATAGGATGAAGTCGCCGTCCCCGGCATAGAGCCACAAGGTCAGCGCTGCCGGGTTGCTCCAGGTGTTGCCCGGGTCATCGCTCAGCGGCAGGATTGCCCCGGTCCTGGCCAGCACCGGCAGATCTGCCAGCTCCCGGTGGAGGGTCAGACACAGGGGGCCGGTGTAGACCGCGCCGGTGAACAGATCCGTCCACCGCCCCGGTGGGATCCAGGCGTCCACAGCGCCCATACCCAGCTGCTTTTTCTGCGGCGAGGTGATGGGATATACCAGCAGCTGGCTGCCAAACAGGTAGCCGTTGCGGTAGGTTTTGTCATAGGCCTCCTCCGCCTCTGGGTAGGCATAGTACAGGGGCTCGCACAGAGCCAGTCCCTCCCGGTGGGTGCGGGCGCCCATCGTATAGAGGTATGGGATCAGCCGGTGGCGCAGGCGCAGCCAGTCTTTGGCGGCGGCGCACACATCCGGCCGGTAGCGCCAGGGCTCTTTGCCCAGCAGGTCGTTGGAGGTGGAGTGCAGCCGCAGAATGGGGCTGAACACCCCCAGTTGCAGCCAGCGCAGATACAGCTCCTCGTTGCGCTGCCCGAAGTGGTGCCCGCCAATGTCGTGGCTCCACCAGGTGTAGCCCACATTGGCCGCCGTGGCGGTAAAGTAGGGCTGAAATTGCAGCACCCGCCAGCTTTGGGCGGTGTCGCCGGAGAAGCCCAGGGGATAGCGGTGGGCGCCGGGGCCGCTGTAGCGGGACAGGATCAGCGGCAGATCGCCGTTCTCTGCGTTATCTAAATAATGATAGTGATTCAGTGCCACCAGCGGGTCCAGCCCGGGCACATCGCTCTTTTTGCCCTGCTGCCAGTCCAGCCACCAAAAGTCCACGCCCTCTTTTTCGTAGGGTTTGTGGAGCACATCAAAGTAAGCGTTCCAAAAGGCGTCGCTGCCGCACCGGAACGGAATATCCTGCTTGGTTTTCGGGTCCAACCCCATAGCCTTTGCCATAGCCGGGTACGGGTCCTCAAAGGCACGCACTCCGTCCGCCGGGTGCAGGTTGACGGTGGTGTGCAGCCCCATTTGGTGCAGCTCTCGCAAAAAGGCCTTGTAGTCCGGGAACAGCTCCGTATTCCAGGAGTAGCCGGTCCAGCCGTCCTTGCCCTTGTAGTGGGTGCCAAAGCGTTTATTGGGGTCCGTCCAGTGCCAGTCCATATCTACGGTGGCTACCGTCAGCGGCACATTCTCCGCCGCAAAGCGCTTCATCAGCCCCAGATATTCCTTTTGGGTGTAGGCGTGGTAGCGGCTCCACCACACCCCCAGAGCGAACCGGGGGATCAGGGGCACTGCCCCGCTGATTTTATAAAAATCCTGCACCGCTGCCCGGTAGTCGTGGCCATAGGCAAATACGTATATATCCTTGCCCTTTCCCTTGCGGGGGCAGAAGCGGCCGTCTGCGTCCAGCAAAAAGCTGCGGCTGTCGTCCAGTAGGCTTACTCCGTCCCGGGATAGCAGGCCATCCTGTAAGGGCACAGGGCCAAAGGTGGCGTCCAGGGTGCGGCAGGTGCCGTGCAGGTTGCCAAAGTTCAGGCAGTCCGCCGTTTTGCCGTCCGAAAAGGTTACCGTTTGCGGCGCACCGGTGCGGGCGCTCACGGTGAGGGCGATTTCCGGGGTAGTCAGGGTGATTTTGTCCCGGTGCAGCGTCGCTTTGCATGGGGGCACTTCAAAGGCCCGGAACCACACGGCAGTGCTGGCCCGGTCCTCAAATCCGCCGCCGGGGCAGTGCTCCACCCGGATCAGCCGCGGGGTCAGTACTGTCAGACGGCAGGGACCGAAAATAAAAATCTGTTTTTCCGTAGCGGTGCCCGCTGTGTGGGCGCGCAGTGCTTCTTTTAGCATAAAAAATTCCCCCTGTCTTCCAACTGTATTGTAACACATTTTGTTCTGAAAGCAATACCTGTTTGTCCCCCCCGGTTGACTTGCCGGGCAAAAGCAGGTACAATGAGAGGGAGAAAAGCCAAGACCGTACAGGGGGGAACAGTATGGGATTTTTGGAAGATACGCTGGGAGACAGCCCCATTGTGGCCGCCGTAAAAGACGAGCCGGGGCTGGAGCAGTGCCTGGACAGTCCGTGCCGGGTGGTATTTGTGCTGTATGGAGATTTGAATTCCGTGCCGGAAATTGTGGCCCGGCTGAAAGCGGCGGGCAAGACGGTATTTGTCCATGCCGATTTGGTAGAGGGTCTGTCTGCCCGGGAGGCGGCGGTGGATTATCTCATTCACGCGGCCCGGCCGGACGGGATCATCTCTACCCGATTGCCACTGCTGCGCTTTGCCAAGGCCAAGGGGCTGCGCACCATTTTGCGTTTCTTTCTTATCGACTCCATTGCGATGGAGAATATTACCAAGATGAAGAACGAGCGCTGTGTGGATCTGATTGAGGTGTTGCCCGGGCTGATGCCCAAGATCATTCGCCGGGTCACTGCCACCTGCGGCAAGCCGATTATCGCCGGGGGTCTGGTGACGGAAAAGGCTGATGTGGTCAGCGCCTTGGAGGCGGGCGCACTGGCGGTGTCCTCCACCAATCCGGGGGTTTGGCAGATGTGAGATAATGTACAGGCGTTCATTATCTTTTTGCATATTGCCAGCGGCAATTCTTTGTGCTATACTAAAATTACTTCAAGTGCATAACAGCCGAGAGATTTGAGCAACGGTAAAAGCACGGAGCAGGGCGCTCCGTCTTTTTTCGTTGCTTTTTTATTTTGCCTGTTTTGCCAGAATAAGGGGGAAATACGAATGTATGATGTAGCAATCATCGGCGGCGGTATTGCCGGGTGCGCCTGCGCCTATCGGCTGGCTCGCTGCCGGGTGCGGGTCATTCTGCTGGAGAAGGAGAACGACATCTGTATGGGTGCCACCCGCGCCAACAGCGCCATTATGCATGCCGGGTACGATCCGCACCCGGGCACGCTGATGGCCAAGCTGAATGTGAAGGGCAACGCCATGAGCCGGGAGATCTGCAAAAAGCTCCATGTGTCTTGGAAAGACACCGGCTCTCTGGTGGTGGCCTTGAGCGATGAGGACATGGACACCTTGCAGGATCTGCTGGAGCGGGGGCGTGAGAACGGTGTACCGGGGCTGGAGCTTTGGGATGCCGCGCAGGTACGAGCCAAGGAACCAAATGTAACAGAGGAGGCCAAGGGCGCCTTGTGGGCACCTACGGCAGCCATTGTCAATCCCTGGGAGTTTGGCCTGGCGATGGCCGAGGTGGCGGTGCAAAACGGTTGCGAATTGCGCCGTCGGTTCCCGGTGGAGAAGATTGAGAAAACCGCGGAGGGCTACGCTCTGTCCGATGGCAAAGACACGGTGGAGGCCCGGTATGTGATCAACGCCGCCGGTGTGTACGCCGATGTGGTCAATAACCTGGTGGCGGCGCCGTCCTTTACTGTGGAGCCGACGGTGGGCGAGTATTACCTGCTGGATAAGTGCGAGGGCAGCCGGGTGTCTACGGTGATCTTCCAGTGCCCGGGCAAAGAGGGCAAGGGCGTGCTGGTGGCGCCTACGGTGCACGGCAATTTAATTGTGGGTCCCAACGCAGTGGTGCGGCAGGATCCGGATGACACCTCTGACACCGCAGCGGGCCTGGCAGAGGTGCGCCAAAAGGCGGTGCGCACGGTGCCCGGCGTGGACTTTCGCCAGAATATCCGCAACTTTGCCGGTATGCGTGCCAATTCCACGGTGGATGATTTTGTTATTGATTTTGCGGCGGAGCATTTCCTGAATGTGGCGGGTATTCGCTCTCCCGGGCTGACCTCTGCGCCGGCCATTGCCGATTATGCGGCGGATCTGCTGGCCCGGACCGGGCTGGATCTGACGGAGAAAGACAGCTACATAGACAGCCGGGAGAAGGTGCATTTCAACCAGTTAAGTGCTACGGAGCGCAAGCAGCTAATTGAGAAAAATCCCGCTTACGGTCGGGTGATCTGCCGGTGCGAGACGGTGACCGAGGGCGAGATCTTAGACGCCATTCATTCGCCTATCCCGCCGGTATCCGTAGACGGCATTAAGCGCCGCACCGGTACCGGTATGGGGCGCTGTCAGGGCGGCTTTTGCGGGCCCCGTGTGCTGGACCTGCTGGCAAGGGAGCTGGGTGTGTCGCCGCTGACCGTCTTGCAGGACCGGGACGGCAGCGAAATTCTTACTGCCTATACAAAAGGGGAGGTGCGTGCGTAATGTATGATCTGATTGTAATTGGCGGCGGACCTGCCGGTTTGGCGGCTGCTTATGCAGCCTGGAACAAAGGGCTCAAACACATTGCCATTTTAGAGCGTGATAAAGAGCTGGGCGGTATTCTCAACCAGTGTATCCATAATGGCTTTGGTCTCCATTACTTTAAGGAGCAGCTGACCGGCCCGGAGTACGCCTCTCGCTTTGCTGCCATGGTGGCAGACACCGGGGTGGAGGTATTCCTGGACACCATGGTGCTCCAAGTGACCCCGGAGAAGCAGGTGCACGCGGTGAGCAAAAAAGAGGGCTACCGGGTGCTGGAGGCCAAGAGTATTGTGCTGGCCATGGGGTGCAGAGAGCGCACCCGCGGCGCCATCTCCATTCCCGGCACCCGCCCCGCCGGTGTGCTCACTGCCGGTGCTGCCCAGCGGTATGTGAACATGGAGGGCTACATGGTGGGCAAGCGGGTGGTCATTCTCGGATCCGGCGATATTGGGCTGATCATGGCCCGGCGCATGACCCTGGAGGGCGCCAAGGTGCTGGCCTGCGTGGAAGTGATGCCTTATTCCGGCGGCTTACAGCGCAACATTGTGCAGTGCCTGGAGGATTTTGATATTCCGCTGTACCTGTCCCACACCATTACGGATATTCGGGGCAAGGCCCGGGTGGAGCAAGTGGTGGTGTCCCAGGTGGACGATCAGCGCCGCCCCATTCCCGGTACGGAAATGACCTTTGACTGCGACACGGTGCTGCTGTCCGTGGGTTTGATCCCGGAGAATGAGCTGACCCGGGACGCGGGGATCGCAATGGACCCCCGCACCAACGGTGCGCTGGTGTATGAGAACCGGGAGACCTCGGTGCCGGGCATTTTTGCCTGCGGCAATGCGCTGCATGTGCACGATCTGGTAGACTTTGTCACCGCAGAGAGTATGGCTGCCGGTGCGGCGGCTGCCGACTATGTGCAGTCCGGCGAGTTGGAGCGGGACCGCACGGTGCAGGTGACCACTAATGCAAATATCGGCTACACAGTGCCCCAGCGCTTTCGTGCAGACAGTGACGGAGTGGAGTTCTACTTCCGGGTGCGTCGGGTGTTTAAGGAGAGCCGCATTCAGGTAACCTGCGGCGATCAGGTGATCGCGTCCTTTAAGCGGGAGCATATGGCCCCCGGCGAGATGGAAACCATTAAGATCCCCAAGGCACTTCTGGCGCGGATTCACGGCGATACCTTGCATATTGCAGCAGAGGAGGTACAGGCATGAAGGACTTGATTTGTATTATGTGCCCCAAGGGCTGTCATTTAAAGGTAGATGAGGAACACGGCTATACGGTCACCGGCAACCGCTGTCCCCGTGGTGCGGAGTACGGTCACAATGAGCTGAAGAACCCCACCCGGGTGATCACCTCTACCGTGCGGCTGCGCAGCAAGAGCGCCTGTCGCCTGCCGGTCAAGACGGACGGTGAGATCCCCAAGTACATGATGGCGGAGGCTATGCGGCTGCTGGATAAGGTGGAGGTCACGGCGCCGGTGCATGTGGGCGATGTGGTGGTAGACAATATTTTCCGCACCGGTGTGCACTTTGTGGCTACCAAAACGGTAGAAGAATAAAAATGGTATTTCGGCCCGCTTGCTTCGTTAAGCGGGCTGTTTTAATAGACAGGCACTGCCGGGTGTCGCATAAATCCCCGGAGTTGAAAAAACACGGCATTTTTGTTAAAATAAGGGGCACAAGGGGGAATTTTGATGAAACGGAAAGCCGTGGTATTGGGTGCAGCAGCAGTGGGTTTGCTGGCTGCAGAGACTGTTAATTTGTACAAGCAGGTAATGGGCCGGGGGGATCGCCCCAAGCGGCCTATGACTCGCCTGATGGAGAGGAAGGACAAGGACGACTACGCCATGGCGGACGCCTGGCGCCAAAAGTACACCGATTGGGTCAATACCCAGCCGGTGGAAACCTGCACCATTACCTCCGACCGGGGCGATCTGCTGCGGGGGTACTATCTGCCGCCTAAAGGCGACTCCAAGGTGATCGTGTTTGGCTCCCACGGGTTCCATGCGGACCATACGGTGGACCCGCACACTTTTATTAAGCATTATCACGATTTGGGTTACGGCTTTTTTTGCTGCGACCATGTGGGTGCCGGGGCATCCGGTGGTGAATATGTGGGCTTTGACTATTATGAGAGTCAGGATATGCTCCGCTGGATTGAGTATCTGACCGCTCGCTTTGGGCAGGATATTACCGTGATTTTGCACGGGGTGTCTATGGGCGCCGCCACCGTGTTGCAGCTGGCAGGCAGCCGCTGCCCGGACTGCGTCAAGCTGATCGTCTCCGACTGCGCCTACACCAGCGCCAAGGACGAGTTCTCCTATGTGGCGCGGAATGCCGGGTTGCGCCACCCCCAGCCGGTGCTGTGGCTGTTTAATGAGATGAACAAGCGCCTGGCAGGATTTGATCTGGAAAAGACCGATGTGCGCCAAAGCGTGCGAGAGGCCAAGGTGCCTATTCTCTTTATCCACGGGGCGCTGGACGATTTTGTGCCCACGGAGATGGTGTACGAGCTTTATAACCTGTGCCCGGCGGGTAAGAAAGAACTAAAGATTTTTGACAACGCCAAGCATGCCCAAAGCTGCCTGCTCAATGAGGCGGAATATCATCGCACAGTGGATGACTTTATCCGCCGCCGACTGACCACAACATAATTTGAAATTCGGGAGGGGAACCTGTGTCTGTAAAGAAAATTACCGTTTCTGCGTTGGAGACGGCATTGAAGGACTTAATGCGCCAAACGCCCTTTGAGAAGATCACTGTGTCGGATATTACGGATCGGTGCCAGCTCAACCGCCAGACCTTTTATTATCATTTTGCGGATAAATACGCCCTGCTGGGTCAGATTTACAAGCAGGAGATTTTCGATCCCTTTACCAATGATCTGACCTTTGAAAATTGGAACGATCACCTACTGCAAATGTTTGAGACCATGGCCGCAGACGCCGCTTTTTACAAAAATGCGGTGCTCCATGCGGATGAGGAATTCCGCCGGTTTTTGTTTCAGAGTGCAGCGGCGTTATTCCGGGATGCGGTGGCCAAGCTGAATTTGCGTTCCGGGTTGCAAATCAGCGAAGAGGAGCAGCACTTTATTGCAGATTTTTTTGCCTACGGGATCACCGGTACAGTGCTGGATTGGGTGCGTGGCGGTATGCGCCAAACGCCCAGTCAACTGGCGGCCAAGCTGCAGCAGTTGGCTACGGATTGCCAAAAGGTGGCAGCGGAGCGCGCCAACGGCGTGTTATAAACAGAATATGGATTAAAGAACCCTGACGGGCGCGCAATGGCATACCGTCAGGGTTCTTTTTATAGATTAAAAAGAGGCGCCTGCAATTTCTTGCAGGCGCCTCGAAAGGGGTTGTGGTTTTATTTGTTCAGTACCGCTTCCGGGCCGTTTGCCACGATCTCTTTGATCTTATGGCGGTCACGGTAAGCGCTCAGCAGGGTGGTTGCCAGGGTGAATACCACCATGATGGCTACCAGGATCAACGCATCCTTGGTAACACCGCTGTCCCAGGTTCCGGCCAGTGCTTCCTTAAACAGGCGCACAGAGTAGGTCATGGGCATAAACGGATACAGCTTTTGGAACACGGTGGGGCAGGTCTCGATGGGGAAGGTGCCTGCGCAGGAGGTCAGCTGCAGAATCAGCAGCAGCAGCGCAACAAACTTGCCCGCGTCGCCCAGATGCACCAGGCTGAACTGAATGATCGAGATAAAGGTTAGCGATACCAGACAGCAGGACAAATACAGCATACCCAGGTGGGCTACTTCAATGCCCAGTGCGTGGCGGATAACGAATGCCAGCAGTACGGCCTGGAGCAGACCCAGCAGCATGAATACGAATGCACGCAGCACCACATGGTCGCTGTCCTTAGACAGGATACGAATCTTCTTTTGATAATCCAGATAGATACCGAAGAAGATCATCAAGCCGCCGACCCATAAAGACAGGCTCATAAAGTAGGGGGCAAATGCGGAGCCGTAGTTGGCTACCTGCTGTACATGCTCGGTTTCGGTGGATACCGGTTCCTCGCTGTAGTCAGACAGTCCGTCCAGCGCCTTCAATTGGTCGTTGGTGGAGGTCAGATTTTCCTCTACACCGTCCTTGGCGGTATCTGTACCGGCCTTCAGTGCGGCAGCACCGCTGTTCAGCTTGGCAGCGCCGCTCTCCAGTTGGGAGGCACCGCTGTTCAACTGGTTGATGCCGCTTTGCAGCTGAGACGCACCGTTTTGAATGGTGGTGGTCTTGGTGTTGATCTGGTCAGCGCCGTCTGCCAACTGGGAGGTTGCGGCCTTGAGTGCCTTTACGCCTGCCAGCAGGTCGCCTGCGCCGGTATCCAGCTTGGTTACACCGTTGGCCAAGGTTGTGGAGGAGGTAAGCAGAGTGCCGGTACCCTCGGCCAGCTGACCTGCGCCGGTGGCTACGGCTGCGGCGCCTGCATTCAGTGCGTCGTTGTTGCTTTCCAGTGTTTCCAGACCCTTTTGCAGCTGGGCGGTACCTTCATTCAGCTTGACAGCACCGGCATCTAATTTTCCTACGCCGGCCTGTACCATGCCAATGCCGGCCTGCAGTTTGGCCATGCTCTTGGCAGAGTCTGTCTCCAGCAATTGCACGCCCTGTTTTAAGTTGCTCAAGCCGGCGTCAATCTGACTCTTGCCCTGCTTCAATTGGGTGAGCTGGGCTTTGCTGGCCTCTGTGTTGCATTGCTGCAGATATTTGCCAACCTGCTGCTTGACAGTGTCGTTGCTGATATAGGGATAGGCATTGCTCAGCAGCGTAACGCTGGTTTCAAAATTGGTAATCAGTGTATCTACACCGGTGGTGTAGGCGTCCAGCTTGGTGGTCAGCAAATCTACGCCGTCCTCCAGCTTTTTCTCTCCGGCAGCCAGGTCCGTGGCACCGGCTGCGGTCTGGGTTTTCAGATCCGTCAGTCCGCTTTCCAGTTCGCTAATACCGGCCTGCAGCTGGGCGACTCCGTCTGTTACATCGCTGCTGCCGTCTGCTGCGCTGGCCACGCCGGCTGTATAGGTTTCCAGGCTGGTGCTCAGGGTGGAGGACCCGTCTGCCAGGGCAGTGGCACCGTCGTCTAACTGTTTGACGCCGCTTTTCAGGGCAGGTACATTATCGTTTAGCTGCTTGGTGCCGGCCTTTAATGTAGCAGCACCGCTTTGCAGGGTGCTGACGCCGGTATCCACCTGGCTTGCACCGTCTGCCAGTTTGGCCGTACCGGCTTTGAATACGGTAAGCCCGCTGACCAGGTCATGGCTGCCCTTTGCCAGCTTTTCTGTGCCAACCGTCAGGCTAATGGTACCGGTGGACAGCTGCTGTGTGCCGTCCTTTAAGGAGCCGGCGCCGTCAGACAGCTGTTTTAAGCCGTCCTTCAGAATTTCCAGTGCATCCGGCACCTCATACAGCTTGTCGCTGAGCGTGGCGGTGATTTCTTTGTTCACTGCACCGTTGACCGTCTCCTTGATGGTGGGCATCATGCCGCTCTCTAAAATCTGAGAGGCTAAGTAATTGCGCTTTTGGTTGGCAATGTACTTAATCTGTGCATGTTGCTTTTTGGTATCCTTGGAGGCCGTAGAGATGGAACTGGTCAGATCTGCCGGGATCAGAATCTCGGCATAATACTTATCGTTCATCAGTCCGTCCTCTGCGTCTGACGCACTGACAAAGTGGAAGTCCAGAGAACCGTCTTCCTCTAAGTTGTCACAAATTTCTTTACCTACATTGCGGTCCTTGCCGTTGATTTTGGCGCCCTTATCCAGGTTCACTACCGCCACAGATACATCTTGCAAACGAGAATACGGATCCCAGAATGCGCTCAGGTAGAAGTAACTGTACATCAGCGGAATGATCAGCACGCCGATAATTACTGCAGCCTTGATGATGGTCTTGGCCATCGGCTTTTTTTGCTTTTTCTGCTTCGTAGCCACAACAAAAACTCCTTTTCTAAAAATTCTACACATAGTATATGACCGTGATAACGATTTGTAATTAGTTACTTGTGGCAAAATGCCTAAAAACGCGACAGAAGATAAAAAATGTCAAAAAACGCTAAAAATGTAAAAGCGGACAGTTGCAAGAACTATCCGCTTTCTGTATATATTGTCGATTTATTCCGGGAAATGAATGGTAATGGTGGTGCCTTGGCCCTCCCGGCTGTCCAACTCCACAGGTGCGTCGTGTACCTGGGCAATGTGCTTGACAATGGCCAGCCCCAGCCCGGTACCGCCGGTTTCTTTGCTGCGGCTTTTGTCCACGCGGAAGAAGCGTTCAAAAATCCGTTCCCGGTACTTCTCCGGTATACCAATGCCGGTATCTGACACCTGCAGAGTGGTGCCTCCGTTCTCCGGTCGCAGGGTTACGGTGACGCTGCCCTGGGGCTTATTGTACCGAATGGCGTTGTCGCACAGGTTATAGAGCAACTCCTCCAGCAGGCTTTTGTTGCCCTTTATATAAACGGGGGCTTCCGGAACGGTCAGCTGCAACCGAACAGTGCGGCTTTGGGCATTGATTTGCAGAGATTGGACGCAGTCTGCCGCCAGCTCCGTTAAATTGACTTCTTCAAAGAGAATTTCGCCGTCGCTCTCTTCCAGCTGGGACAGTTGAATAATATCCTCGGCCAGATTAACCAGCCGCAGTGCCTGCTTGCGAATGGTGTGGGCAAAGGGCTGTATGTCCTCCGGTCTGGCCATACCGTTCTCAATCAGCTCGGCATAACCGGCAATGGAGGTCAGCGGGGTTTTCAACTCGTGGGACACATTGGCGGTAAATTGCTTTTTTTGCTTTTCCAGCTGGCGCTTTTTTTCATTGCCGGCCTGAATTTTTTCTACAAAGGGGCGCAGTTCCTTATCGGTTTGCATTTGGTCAATACGGTCAATGTGTTCGCCCAACTGCTCCAGGGGCTGAATAATGGCGCCGGTAATGGCATAACTGACCGGAACAGAGGCGCCCAACACCGCTGCCAGAATGCCCAGCACATAGGGCAGTTCTTTGCGGATAATGACCCCGGTAAAGTTGCCGGTTTTGTTGTTGGCTACGGTTAGAGCCAAGGTAATGAGCACCACGGTGGCGATCACCGCCAGAGCGGTAAAACAAAACACACGGAAAAAGACTTTTTTACGCATCATCAGTCACCGATTTTGTAGCCCACATTGCGAATGGTTTTAATGGCGTCGCCGGCACTGCCCAGTTTTTTGCGCAGAGATTGGATATGTACATCCACTGTGCGGTTGCCGTGTTCAAAGTCATAGCCCCAGATTTTTTCCATCAGGGAGTCACGGGTGAGCACAATGCCCTGGTTTTTCACCAGGTACTTGAGAATTTCGTATTCCTTATAGGTCAGCTCTACCTCGCTGCCGTTTACCTGCACAGTGTGGCGGCTCTCGTCAATGCGAATGGCGCCATAGGTTAGGTCCTCTTTCTTCACCCGGTCGATCCGGCGCAGCAGTGCGTTGACACGGGAGATCAGCTCCATGACTCCAAAGGGCTTGGTGATATAATCGTCGGCGCCGGAATCCAGCCCCTTGACGGCATCAATCTCGCCGGTTTTGGCGGTAACCAGAATTACCGGCAGCTTGCTGTAGGCGGGGGTGGAGCGAAGAGTCTCCAGCACCTTTAACCCATCTGTGCCCGGAAGCATAATGTCCAGCAGGATCAGCTCCGGCAGGTGACTTTCCATTTGAGCAAAGAAATCTCGGCTGTTTTCAAACCCCATGGTTTCAAATCCGGCGTTTTTCAGCGCATAGCTTTCCAACTCCCGAATGCTGGCGTCATCCTCTACAATATAGATTTTGCGACTCATACCGTCACCTCCTGCTTCTTATTTTAGAATAGCAAAAAATCAGCCTCAGCGCAATGCATATTTGTGCAAATAATCCTCAAAGCGCTCCATAAACCGGGTGTTTTCCTGGCTTTTCACGCTCTTCAGATAGCGGTGGGTCTGATAGCTGCCTTGGCTCAGTTCTATAATGCATACGGCCAGATTGGAACAGTGGTCCGCAATGCGCTCAAAGCTGTTGATAATGTCAAAGAACAGCATACCGTTTTCAATGGTGCATTCGCCGGCCTGCAACCGCTTGGTGTGGCGGGCGCGCAACTCCGCCTTTAAGTTATCAATCACCTGCTCCAGCGGCTCAATGGAGCGGGCAGCGTCCACGTCATTCTCAATAAAGGCGTTGGTGGCCTTGGTGATGATCTCCTGCACGGCGCTGCTCATCACCTCCAGCTCCTTGGAGGCCTCTTTAGAGAAGTGAATTTTGTCCTCGTGCATGGTGCGCTTGGTCTTTAGAATGTTTACGGCATAGTCGCCGATTCGCTCAAAGTTGCCGATGGCATGGGACAGCTTGCTCACCTGCATACTGTCCTCCAAGGTCAGCTGCATACTGCTGATTTTGACCAAATAGGTTTCCAGCTCATCCTCAAAGGCGTCCAGTGCTTTTTCGTTTTGGCGGATGGTTTCGCTGTCTTTCTTATTATATACCCGGATGAAGCCCAGGGACAGCAGCGTGTTTTTCTGCGCCAGGCGGGCCATATCGTTGGTGCGCTCCCGGCACTTTTCAATGGCAAAGGACGGGGACATTAAAAAGCGCTCTTCCACCAGTGCGTCGCTGTCTGCGGCGTCGGGTTGGGCGTCCTCGGTCTTGTCCCGCACAATCAGGCAGGACAGCTTTTCCAGCTGTTTGCCAAAGGGGAACAGCAGCACGGTGCAAAATACATTAAAGGTGGTGTGAATAACCGCAATATCTGCGCCGTTTACCGCCTTGTCCAAAAAAGTAAAGTGGAAGATAGCATTGGCACCGTAAAACAGCACCATGCTGCAAACGACGCCGATAATATTAAAGGTCAGGTGAATGACAGCGGTGCGCTTGGCGTTCTTGTTGGTGCCGATACTGGAGATCAGCGCCGTAATGCAAGTGCCGATATTCTGCCCCAGGATAATGGGGAATGCCGCGCCCACGGAAATGGCCCCGGTGGCGGACAGTGCCTGCAAAATACCTACGGAGGCGGAAGAACTCTGAATAATGGCGGTGAGGATCATACCCACCAGCACGCCCAGAATGGGGTTGGAGAACATGGTGAACACGCCGGTAAAGGACGGGTCGCTCTCCAGCGGCGCCACAGCCCCGCTCATAGCGTCCATGCCGAACATCAAAGTAGCAAAGCCCAAAAGAATGGAACCAATTTCCTTTTTCTTTTCGCTTTTGCAGAACATATAGAGTACAACGCCGATCATGGCCAGCACCGGGGAGAAGGTGCTGGGCTTCAGCATGGTTAAGAACACATTGCTGCTTTCAATCCCGGTGAGAGACAGCAGCCAGGAGGTGACACAGGTACCGATATTGGCGCCCATAATAATGCCCACTACCTGGTTGAGTGCCATTATGCCGGAGTTTACAAAACCCACGGCCATTACGGTTACGGCGCTGGAGGACTGGATGACGGCGGTAACGCCGGCGCCCAGCAGCACGCCCTTAATGCGGCTGTTGGTCATTTTTTCCAGCACGGACTCAAATTTGCCGCCGCCCATTTTTTCCAGGCCGCCGCCCATTACATTCATACCAAAGAGGAAGAGGGCCAGGCCGCCGATCAGGCTTAAGAAGTTGAAAATTGTCATCGGATATACCCCGCTGTTTTCTGTTTTTGTTTTGTCTTTTATTTTGTTCCCACTTAGCATATAGGAAGTCTGTTAAGTTTGAATTTGGCCAATGTTAAATTTGGGTTAAATGTTCTGCGACAAAAGACCGGGCTTTTTGTCGCAAAAAGCAGGAGCACTGGGGGAAACAGTGGTTGACGATGGGCAAAGAGTGTGGTATAGTCATGAGTGTATTACTGCGTATAGTACAGAGAAAGAAGCAAAGGAGCGTGCACGGTTGTTCAGTATTGATAATCGCAGCCGGGTGCCCATACATCAGCAGCTGCAAACCCAGATTGTGCGGTATGTGTCGCTGGGGCTGTTACAGCCGGACCAGCAGTTGCCGTCTGTGCGGGCTATGGCGCAGCAGCTGGGGATCAATCCCAATACGGTGCAAAAAGCCTATGCCGCGTTGGAGGCGAACGGTGTGCTTTATACCGTGGCCGGGCGAGGTGCTTTTATCTCGCCGGAGGAGGACCAGCTGGCTCAGTTTAAGCGCATTGCCGCCGATCGGTTTTCTGCGGCGGTACAGGTGGCAGCTGACTCTGGATTGACCCGACAGGAGCTGGAGCAGATTTTAATAAAGCAGATGGAGAGGAGGGACAGAGATGATTGAAATTCAGGATGTGACGAAGCAGTTTGACTGTGTGACGGCCTTGCACCATTTATCGTTGGAGGTGCAGGACGGCTCCGTTTTCGGCCTGGTAGGCTCCAACGGCGCCGGCAAGTCTACGCTTCTGCGGATTTTGGCCGGTGTGTACCGACCGGACAGCGGGCGGGTGCTGATTAATGGCCAGGCGCCTTTTGAGAATGAGCAGGTGAAGCGCAGTACGGTTTTCATCTCGGACTTTCCGTATTTTGCCCCCACTGCTACGGTGCGGCGGCTGGCACGGCTGTATCGCAGTGTGTATCCCGGGTGGAATGCGGATTATTTTGCCCGGATGGAGAAGCTGTTTCCCATTTCTTTTGACGCCCGGTTGGGCAAAATGAGTAAGGGTATGCAGCGCCAGGCGGCGATTTTGCTGGGGCTGTCTACCCAACCCAGCTGTATTTTGTTTGACGAGATTTTTGACGGCCTGGATCCGGTGGTGCGGGAGCTGGTGAAAAAGCTTTTGGTGGACTTTGTGGCAGAGAACGGGGCGTCCGTAATGATTGCCAGTCACAATTTGCGAGAGCTGGAGGATGTGTGCGATCATGTGGGCTTGCTTCATCGGGGCGGCGCCTTGTGCGAGGATGAGCTGGACCGTTTGAAGCTGGGAATCACCCGCTTGCAGTTTGCACTTTCTGATCCTACAGATTTTGAAACAATACGAGAGGAGCTGGATCTGCTCAAATGCAGCCAGCAGGGCAAGCTGTTTGAGGTAACGGTGCGAGGCAGTGAGGATCGGACTTTGGCGCAGGTACAGCAGCTGCATCCGCTGTTTTGCGAGGCGTTGCCCATTACCTTGGAAGAATTATTTATCAGCGAAATGGAGGTGGCCGGTTATGACATCGACAAAGTCCTCTAAATGGGTGCTGTTCTCTGCCTTGCAGCGGGAGCTGCGCCGGATGGCTGTTTGGCTGGCGCTGTTTCCCTGCCTGGGGTTTGTATATGCCCTGTGCCACGGTTTTTTGCAAGGCGCTATGTGCCGAGAGAGCGGCACCGGGGCAGCGCAAAACCAGTCGGTGCACATCTTCGGCAGTATGGCCCTGTTATTATCTATGGCGGTGGCGATGGCCGGCGCGTTCTTTGCCATGTCCGCCTTTCGCTTTCTGTACAGTCGGCGGCAAAGTGATTTTTATTTGTCCCTGCCGGTGACCCGGCGTACCTCTTATTTTGTAAAGTGGGCAGTGGGAGAGTTGATTTTGCTGCTGGCCTTTTGCGGTGCCGGGATTGGGATTTGGCTGCTGCCCCGATTGATTCCTCACAAGTGGCATGTTCGCCTGGACGCAGGCTATGGCCTGCGGCTGCTGGTGGTGGCTTTTGCGGCTGCGGCGGCATTTTACTGCATTTGTCTGCTGTGCGCTGTTACGGCGGGCAAGGTGTGGCAGTATTGGACTTTGCTGATCGGTATCGGCGGTTGCCTGCCCCTTGGCTTGGCGTCCTATGCAGAGTTGTTCCCCGCCTTTTTGTCCGGGCTTAGCCAACAACCTGTGCGTCTGGTGACGTTGGTAAGCCCTCTGGTTTATGTTCCCTTTGGGGTGCAGGGTGCTTTCCGCTTTCGTTATCTGCTGTTGGCGGCTCTGGTTGTAACGGCACTGAGCTTTTTTGCAGGATTGTATTTTTATCGGCGGCGTTCCGGTGAGTGTGCAGAGCAGATTTTGTCCACGCCTGTGGTTTATGTGTTGGCCACTACCGGTGCGGCTTTGAGTCTGGTGTGCCTGCCCATGCTGCTGTCCCTGCAGGCCAATCAGTACGGTGTTTATGCTTTGCTGTGTGGCGCAGGTGTAGGTGTAATGGTGCTGGTGTGCACACTGGTGTATACCCGTCGGGTTATTCACCCCGCTGCTGCGGTGCTTTGCAGCACCTTAGTGGTGGCGGTCGTGGGTACCGTGTGCCTTTTAGGCGTGCAGAGCAGCGACTATCGCAACAAGGTGCCGGTGGCAGAGGATGTGGTGCAGGTGACGGTGCAGCCTATGGTGGAGGACTCGTTGATCGATTTGCCGGACTATTTATTCGAGCCGGGCATCCATATGGTTTCTACCGGTACGGAGGATTTTCAGGAGCTGGCGGATTCTTATACCTTTACGGACCCGGAATCTGTGGCGGCCATGGTGCAGGTACACCGGGAATGCATTGCCAATGCGGAGACGGAGGCTCTGTGCACTGGCGGTTATAAATCCTGCTTCCAATATAAATTGAAAAACGGCAAAATCCTGACCCGTATGTATACCACTTATGGAGAGAATGGCACTAACGCCATTCGTGCCACGAAGGAGTACAAGCAATCCCAGTCCTTTGCGCAAAACAGTGCGGCGAAAAATCTGCTGCTGGTGTCTTATAACAATACGGACAGAGATAGCGTGTATGGGATCCAAACCATGCCGGATAATCAGGTGGAGCAGCAGGTGGATAAGACTGCCTACTACGCAGCCATTCGGGCAGATTTTATGGACCTGACCCAAGCGGACTGGAGTTATATGAATTTGCAGGATCCGGTGTGGAGCACGGTGTCCTTTACCATTTACCAGGTGCGCCCTGGTACGGACAGCAAGACTTGCAGTCAGCTGGAGAGTATGGACGCCAAGGCTCTGCGCGCGTATTATAGCCGCTATTATAAAACCCATACGGACGACCAGGCGCCATGCCCGGTGGTGCGCACCGTGGTGTATCTGCCCAGTATGTCTGCCGGTGCCAATCGCACATTAAAGTTGCTGCGGCAGGACGGTTTGATCTATGGCGCCCAAAACACGCCGCCGTCTGCCAATCAGGTGGAATTTATGTTGGTGTCGCCGATTTATGATGACGGAGACGCCTGTGTGTTAGGCGACCCGGATGAAGACGACGGCTATTATGTGCTGGGTGCGAACAGTCTTTTGGGCGGTCAGGTGGTGCGCAAGGATTTTGCCGCGCTTTGTACGGAGTCCTTCCGTAAGGTAACGGACAGTAATGCCATTTCCAAAACCCTTGCGGCGGTGCAGCCGACTGCCAACCAGGCAAAGCTTTTGCAAAAAGCCAAATCAGGCTATGCCGTCAGCTTTATTACCCAGGACAGCAAGGTCACCAAGATGTACTTTGTACCCAGTGCTTATGGGTATGAGGGTGGGCAGAGTGTAGCAACCTCTGCAGATGACCTGACCTATGCTGTGGGATAATCTGTCAAAAAACATGGACCGTATCTTCCGGATACGGTCCATGTTTTTGTATATGTATATTAGAATTAAGCGAATGCAATCAGCAAAGTGCCTTCCGCCACCAGCGCCAGTGCCAGCAGGCTGCGGCGGGTCTGTTTCTCTTTTAAGAAGATGGCGGACAGCGCCACGGCAAAGAGCATGGAGCACTTGTCAATGGGTACCACCACGCTGGCGCGGCCGGTTTGCAGCGCCCGGTAGTAGCACAGCCAGCTGGCGCCGGTGGTGATCCCGGACAGCACCAGGAATACGGCGTCCCGGCGGGTCATTTTCTTCCAGTCACCACACTCTTTTTTGCCCAATACAATGGCCCAGGCAAAGACCAGCACCACCACGGTGCGCAGGGCGGTAGCCAGAGTGGAGTCCATATCCTGCACGCCCACCTTGCCCAGTATGGATTGCAGCGCGGCAAAGACGGCGCTGCCGGCGGCGTAAAACAGCCAGTCTTTTTCGCCGTTTTTGGCGTCTCCCTTCTCCAGCATCAGGGCTGTGCCGGCAATCATCACGGCAATGCCCAGTCCGGTGAGCCAGTTAAACGGCTCGTGGAAGCAGATCAGCGCCAGCAGAATGGTCAGGAAGGTGGAGGATTTGTCCACCGCTACCACCTTGCTTAGGTTGCCAATGGACAGCGCCTTAAAGTAGCACAGCCAGGACAGCCCGGTGGCGGCCCCGGACAGAGCCAGGAACACCAGCGCCCGCGGGGTAATGGTGGATATGGCGTTTTGGCACCCTACCACAAAGACCATTAGCCAAGAGAAGAGCAGCACCACCCCGGTGCGAAAGGCAGTGGCAAAGTTAGAAGACACGGATTTGATCCCCGCCTTGGCCAACACAGAGGTAGCGCCGGCAAAAAAGGCGCTGCCTACGGCAAATAAGATCCACATCAGAGGATCCCCCTCTTTTCATGAAAAAGCCCCGACACCCGGTGAAGTACCGCAGCGCCGGGGCGTACTTGCTTTGTTAAGATATAAAGGCGTAAATGCCAACGCCCAGTCCGCTGCAAGCCATCAGCAGAGCCAAAACAATCGCGGTGATTTTTACCCACTTTTGCTGCATATTCTTTCTACTTCCTTTCTGTTACGCCATCCAGGCGGCGCTTTCGTCGATCAGCTGCTGCCCCATTTTCTGGGCAACGGCCTTGTCTGCGGTCACGGCGGTCACATAGGTCTTGATCTTCGGCTCTGTGCCGGAGGGGCGCACGATCAGCTTGCAGCCGTTCTCCGCCTTGTATTCCAGCACATTGGATTTGGGCAGGTCAATGGGCGTGGACTTGCCGCTGATCAGATTGGTGGACAGGGAACTTTGGTAGTCGCTGTGCTCCACCACCGGGCTGCCGCCCAGGGCCTTTGGCGGGTTTTGGCGCAGGTGGTCCATAATGCCGGCCATCTTTTCCATACCGGCCTGGCCCTCAAAGGTGTAGCTGACCACCGCATTGTCATAGTAGCCGTAGTCGGCGTAGATCTTATCCATCACATCGCCCAGGCTCAGTCCTTGCAGCTTGTAGTAGGCGGCCATCTCGCAAATGAGCATACTGGCCACTACCGCGTCCTTATCCCGGGCGTGGGTGCCGGCCAGGTAGCCGTAGCTCTCCTCAAAGCCCATTACAAAATCGTCTGCACGGCCCTGGGTTTCCAGCTGGGTCACCACCTCGCCGATGTACTTAAACCCGGTGAGCAGGTTCTTAAAGGTGCAGCCGTAGCGTCCGGCAATGGCCTGGGCCAGGTCGGTGGATACAAAGGACTTCACCGCCACGCTGTTTTGGCTCAGGGTGCCCTTTTGCTTGCGCATTTCCAGCAGGTAGTTCAGCAGCATAGCGCCCACTTCATTACCGCTCATCAGCCGTACCTTGCCCCCTTGCATGACTGCAATGCCTACCCGGTCGCAGTCCGGGTCGGTGGCCAGCAGCAGGTCGGCGTGGATGTTTTCGTTCATTTTCAGTGCCAGTTCAAAGGCCTGCTTGATCTCCGGGTTAGGGTAGGGGCAGGTGGGGAAGTTGCCGTCCGGCAGCTCCTGCTCCGGCACCACAAACACATGGGGCACCCCAATGCGGCCGAGGATCGCCCGTACCGGTTTGTTGCCGGTGCCGTTTAAGGGGGTGTAGATCACTTTCAGGTCTGCCTTTTGGCACACGCCCCGGTTCATACACTGGGTCTCTACCGCGTCCAGGAAGGCGGTCATCATCTTTTCACCAATGTATTCCACAGTGCCGTCTGCTACGGCGGCGTCAAAGTCCGCTTTCTGAATGCCGGTGAAGTAGTCCACCTTCTCAATATAATTGTAGGTCTCCGCCGCCTCGTCGTCGGTCATTTGGTAGCCGTTTTTGTTGTAGCACTTGTAGCCGTTATACTTGGCCGGGTTGTGGGAGGCGGTGAGGATAATGCCGCTCTGGGCGCCCAGCTGCCGCACTGCAAAGGACAGGCAGGGGGTAGGCTCCAGCTCTTCATAAAGATACACTTGAATGCCGTTGCCTGCCAGCACGGCGGCCGCTTCCTTGGAAAACAGGTCGCTCTTGATCCGGGAGTCGTAGCCGATGGCCACCGACGGGTGGTCGTATTTGGCGTTCAGGTAATCGGCCAGCCCCTGGGTGGCCCGGCCCACGGTGTACACATTCATACGATTTGTACCGGCGCCGATCACGCCACGCAGCCCGGCGGTGCCGAACTCCAGCGAGCGATAGAACCGATCCTGAATTTCTTCCTCTTGATCGGAAATGGCCTGTAATTCTGTGTGCAGGTCCGGGTCGGCGGTGGCCATTTCCAGCCACTGATGGTAGAGCTCTGTGGTATTCATACTGTCACCTTTGCCTTTCTTCGATAGCGGATTTTTTCTCTTTCTCCTGCTTCTGATCACGCTTTTATTTTAATCCCAATTGGCATCGGTGTCAATGGGCATTGTCAAACCATTTGCTCTCGTGTATAATAGAAGCAGGAAATCAAAAGGAGAAATGGTATATGTATGCAAAGGTGGAGAGTTTGGGCCTGAATGGGCTGGACGCATTTTCCGTTACGGTAGAGGCGGATATCAGCACAGGGCTGCCCCGGTTTGACATTGTGGGTCTGCCGGATATGGCGGTGCGAGAGAGCCGGGAGCGGGTGCGGGCCACTATTAAGAACGGGGGCTACCAGTTCCCGGTGTCTCGTATGACGGTGAATATCGCCCCGGCAGATGTAAAGAAAGAGGGCGCCGTTTACGACCTGCCGGTGTTTGTGGCGCTGATGAAAGCCAGCGGCCAGATCCACGGCAGCACCGACGACTGCGCCTTTTTAGGCGAGCTGTCTTTGGACGGCGAGATCCGGCCCTGTACCGGGGTACTGCCCATGGTGCTGTGCGCCCGGGAGAAAGGGCTGCACACAGTGTTTGTTCCCGCTGCCAATCGGGACGAGGGCAGCATTGTGGAGGGTATAGATGTGTTGCCGGTGGCTCATGTGCGCCAGGTGCTGGACCACTTGCAGGGCAAGGCGCCGGTAGAGCCTTGCTACCGGGCGTTCTCCCCGGAGGAGGACAACCTGGAGTACCTGGACTTTGCAGATGTAAAGGGGCAGCAAAATGCCAAGCGGGCGCTGGAGATCGCGGCCGCCGGGGGCCACAACTGCCTAATGATCGGCCCGCCGGGCACCGGCAAGTCTATGCTGGCCAAGCGGCTGCCGTCCATTTTGCCGGAGATGACCTTTGAGGAGCAGATCGAGACCACCAAGATCTATTCCATTGCCGGGGCGCTGCCCAGCGGCACCCGGCTGATCAGCCACCGACCTTTTCGCAGTCCCCACCACACGGTGTCGCCCCAGGGGCTTACCGGCGGCGGTGCGGTGCCCAAGCCCGGCGAGATCAGCCTGGCTCATAACGGGGTGCTGTTTATGGACGAGTTCCCGGAGTTTGACCGGCGCACCAAAGAGTCCCTGCGCCAGCCGCTGGAGGACGGCGTGATCACCATTTCCCGCGCCGGGGGCAGCCTGACCTATCCCTCCAATATTATGGTGGTGGCGGCGATGAACCCTTGCCCCTGCGGCTTTTTGGGCCACCCCACCAAGGACTGCACTTGCAGCCAGGCGGCGGTGAACCGCTACCGGGACAAGGTCAGCGGCCCGATTTTGGACCGGATCGACCTGCATGTGGAGGTGCAGAGCGTGGACTATGCCCAGCTGGCAGATACCACCCGGGGCGAGCCGAGCAGCGCCATTCGGCAGCGGGTGAACCGGGCACGTCAAATTCAGGCCCGGCGCTTTGCGGGCACCGGCATTACCTGCAATGCCAAAATGCCGCCCCAAATGACCAAGGACTGCTGCCGCCTGACGGAGGACGCCTCCGCCCTGCTGCAAATCAGCTTTGACAAACTGGGGCTGTCTGCCCGGGCGTATGACAAGATCCTGCGCATAGCCCGCACCATTGCGGACCTGGAGCAGGCAGAGGACATTAACGGCGCCCACATCTCGGAGGCGCTGCAATACCGGGCGCTGGACCGGAAATACTGGAACCGATAAGAAAGGAGCGACTGCAATGGACGCAAGAATAGAAGAAACCATCAAGAACTTAAAAAAGCGGGGCTTTGAGCCGTATTATTTGGAGAACCGGGCGCAGGTGCTGCCCCTGGTGCAAAAGCTGGTGCCTGCGGGCAGCAGCGTGTCCCACGGCGGGTCGGAGACCTTAAAGGAAGTGGGTGTGATCGACCTGCTTTCCGGTGGGGATTATAAATATATCAATCGTGCCGGACTGGAGGGCGAGGCCCTGCGCCAATGCTACCAGGACGCCTTTGGCTGCGATGCCTATTTCACTTCTTCCAACGCCATTACCACCGACGGTGTGCTGTATAATGTGGACGGCAACTCCAACCGGGTGGCCTGCATTGTGTTCGGCCCCCGCCAGGTGATCATGATCGTTGGGCGCAACAAGATCGTAGATACCTTTGACCAGGCGGTAGAGCGGGTCAAGCGCATTGCCGCCCCCCGCAACACCCAGCGGCTCAGCTGCAAGACCCCTTGCGCCGTTACCGGCCACTGTATCAGTCTGGATCAGGAGGATCCCGCCCTGTGCGACGGCTGCCTGAGCCCCCAGCGGGTGTGCTGCAACTATGTGACCACCGCCTTTGACCGCCACATCGGCCGCATTAAGGTGCTGATCGTGGACGAGGAACTGGGTTATTGATTTATTGTATTGCCCGATTACCTATGCGTACATGGAAGGCGCCCCATACGATGGAAAACCCATCGTATAGGGCGCCTTTTTAGATTTAACTGGCGATAGACTCGATAGCGTCTAATGTTAAGACCATATCATTATCATTAGAGGATATTATTTCGCTGCTTTCATACTTTTTCAAAGTACGCTCATATTCTGATTTACTTACTACTTTATCATTTACTTTATATGTTGGTGTGTCTGGCGTGGCCGCCTCATCGCTGTACATAGAAACAATCTTTTTGCAAGTATCCGCATTTACGCTATATATTGTCGAAGCTAAATGACCTTGATAGCCCCAGTTCATATATATCAGCCCACCTTTTTCGATATATTGAATTCTGCCGTATGCGCCAACGAAATCACCGGCCAATTCAACTACTTTTGAATTTATACAGGTGTAAACATGTGCGGCGGTAGAATGCGCATCACCATCGCGTACCACAAGTTCCGGGGCGTCGTCATTATCTATGTACACAAGGCTAAAACCACATGTTTCAGGAATGTCCACTTCAGCCAGATATTGCTTTAAGAAGTCGGTATATGCCTTGCGCCAGTTGCCGACCGTTGGGTGCTTTTCTGCTTGTGTAGTGGCCGGCTTTGTGGTTGTCGGTTTTGGCGTGGTACATTTAGCCATTATCTTTCCCGACTCAATATGCCATTGCTTCTTTATTTTGCTGCTTTTACTGTCCCAGATTTTCCAGGATATTTTTATCTTTAACTTGCCTAAGACGCTATCTTGCGAATTGATAAATAAGTCGAGCGGTACATAGGCTTTGATGTCTAAACAACCGTATTTGTTTGTGGACGCTTCAGCATTAAATACACCTATAGTCCCGCCAAAGTCGAACATATCTACATTAAATACTTCGCCTGCGATACAGATTTCCGGATTTACATAGCCCTTTACTTTTAATTCCAAATCGGTTTGCGGCGGTGTGTTGGTTTGCCGGAATATGGGCAGTGCGCCTTGCTTGTATTTCATGGTTTCCGTTACCGTGGTTGAAGAAATGACAGACACACTTCCGTCTATGCCGATTTTTACGGTAATTTTTATTGCTGCGCCCAGCACGCCAAAAAGCTTTGCGTCCACGCGCACCGGTATTTTTGCTTCGGTTTTACCGGATACGGATATTTTGGATTCCAGGTCATAGGAGAGGTGTGCGTTACAGTTTTTGACAGTAATACCTACCGCATTGAATTCATCAACTCGCATGATTAACTTTTTGAGCGATATAGTACCGCTGATTTTTACATTGCCTACCTTTTTGGAGAGTTTTATGTCGTAGTTGAATGGGCTGGTGCTTGTGCTTGTTGGAATTTCGTTCCCTGCTAAGGCCATTGGCGTAATCGCGGCGGGAGTAACGGTTGGTGTAGTATCGGCATTTCCTGTTTCAATTTTCACGGTTGTATCTTTGTCGGAGGATGAAACAGCTGTTACTACCGGCGACGCTTCACCTGAAAATGTGTATGCGCCCAAAAATTCGTCCAGGCTGGGCGTGGTGAATTCTATGTTTTCTCCTTTTACCTTCTTAACTTTGAGTGCTTTTCCCGATGGATATGCGTCGCATGGCTCTATTACCAATATGTCGCCAACTTTTACTGGTTGTAGCGTTGTGGCTTTATTCCCTTGTATTTTTATGGAGCTTGTGTCAATTTTCTTGACATTATCTTTGTATTCTACGCTGCCGCTATTCTTGAGTTTGATGCCCTCTTTGATTTGCTTGGTGCTATTTAATATTTTTGTTGCATAATCGGCGTCAATATACGACTGATTATCAAAACGATCTCCTGTTTTTTCTTTGTAGAAATGGATAATTTCACTATCCGTGCGAATGGGTTTGTCATTAGCCGATATAAATTGCAGACCGATTGATTTTACGGCAGTAATTACGGCAAATTCAGTCGTAGCTTTGTCATTTGGTAAAAACGATCCGCCTTTGTTTAGGATTTCCCATTCTGCGCAGGCTTGTATTTTTTTGAAATTATCATTGCTTTGGTTTATGTCGTCAAAATAGCTTTTGTCATTCTTACAGTCGGTATAGCCTTCCTGGTCAGCCAGCATTGCAATCCACTCTGTTCTGGTGATGGCATTTTCAGAAGATACGGCCGGTACACTGTGGTTGTTGTTTGCGGTATGCAGTAATAAGGCGACTGCTCCGGCGATGATAGCCGTTAGGAGCAGAATGATACTCATTACGAGAATGAGTATCTTTGTGCCTTTATTAAGGGTTTGACTTTTTGTCCGGTTTTGGTTTGAGATGGATGGATTGTTGTTTTGATTATATGTATTCAAGGTCCTTTTGCAATAAGGGCAAGTATGATAGCCGACAGGTATTTCTCTATGACAGTTAGGACATTTCATTATATATCTCCCCTTAATCAATACTATATTTTGTATTGTAGTAAATGGGCAGATCTTTTTCAATACGCTGCCAGCGTACTCTTCATATCAAATTCGGCTTTATATAGAAAAACGCACTTGCATACTTGCAAGTGCGTTTGCCTATGTACGATTATTTGCCTTCTGCGCGGCTCATAGCCAGCTGGAAGTCCTTTTGATGGGTGAAGATCTCGTGACGATAGGGGTTGGTCTTGGTCTCCTTGGCCTTCTTCATAATGAAGCCGAATACCACCACATTGATGGCCAGTGCCAGTATGGAGATCACGCCCTGCGCCGTGGGATCGGCAGCGGTGGGGTGCACGGACGGATTCATAAAGCCGTCTGCATACACGCTGGTGATTACAGCGAAGTTACCCTGATCCTGGAACAGCGGGAACACCTGAGCGAACATGCACCAAATAGCCAGAGTGTTGGCACGGTTCTGGATCCAGCCGCCCTTGTTCCACAGCGCGTTGGCAAAGGTGGGCGCCAGCAGCAGAGCCAGGCCGCAGTACCAGGAGTGGGTGGGCAGGTTGTTGTAGGTGTACTCAAAGTTCCACACATCGTAGGCCAGAATGTAGCACCAGGTCATATCCGGCCACAGCATATCCTGATGGTTCTTGGAGGTGTAAATGCCCCACCAGCCGGTCATACACAGAATGTTGATGATGCCGGCCAGGCCGTTGAGGATATTCCACCAGCCACCGAACAGCCACACATTCTCGCTGGAGAGCCACCAACCGCCGGTAGCACCGCCGGCACTGATGCCCTTAATGGCAGACTCAAAGTCGCTGGCCACAGCGATCAGAATGTTGATAGCCACGATCACAAAGGGGAACACTTTAAACCATTCGGTCTTGCCGATGCTCCACTTGTACTTGAGCATCATAAAGCCGATGCACCCTGCGGTGGCCGCATACAGCTTGGCATAATGGAACCAGCTGTTCATATGGACCACGGTGTCATTGTTGACCGCCCAGTCCACGCCTTTGGCGGCAGCCACATTGATGACGATAAAGTATACGCTCAGCGCAGCCGGAAGCACCAGGAAAAAGAAGATGCCGCCTGCCTTGGAGCGGCGAGCAATCTCATTGGCCAGCACCAACCCGGTGAAGACCAATGCCCAGCCCAGCAGCTGCCACAGCGCAGTATCGCCGTAGATTTGGAATAACATAGTTATCTCCTCCTAAAAATAAATCATCTTGCGCCGCAGCGCAACCCTTCCGTGGGTGGTCTCCCACCCGCTCAACTTATAGTGTAGTCCTATTTTTCGTGATTGTCAATATTTTAACAAGCCGAAATACGCATTTCTCCATTTTGGCAAAAACAAAGGACGTTTTTTGTTGAAATTGGGTAGCAAAGATGGTACAATGTCACTGGTATTACCAAGAACCACAGGAGGGGAACCTATGGAATTTGAAAAGTTACAGACCGCCAGTTTGAAAGAACTGTTTATTTCATCAGTGGAGGACAAGATTTTGTCCGGCGAGCTACCCATCGGTACCCAGTTGCCCACAGAGCGGGAGCTGGCAGAGATGATGGATGTAAGCCGGGGTGTGGTGAACAGCGGCATTGCAGAAATGGCCCATAAGGGCTTTTTAGAGGTACGGCCCAGGGTGGGCACCTTTGTGGCAGACTACCGCCGGGTAGGCAAGTCGGATATTTTCCTGTCCATTATGCACTATAACGGCGGCACCCTGCCGGATCAGGAGATTCGTTCTCTGCTGGAATTTAAGATCCTGATCGACTGCTTTTCTGTACGCAAGCTGACCAGTCGTACCATTACGGAGGCAGAGGTGCAGAAGCTGGAGGACTATGTGGACCAAATGGCCGAAACGGATGACCCGCAGCAGGTGTCGGAGCTGGCCTATGCATATAATCAGGAACTGAGCTTTCTCAGCGGCAACACCTTTGCACCGCTGATCTATAATTCCTTCAAGACTGCCAATGTGCAGCTGGGCAGTCGTTATGTGCAGCGCTACGGCAAGGCGGGACTGTTCCGTTATCAGCAGCAACTGCTGGTGCAGCTGCTTAACGGCGATACAGCGCGGGCTGTTGCGCTGGTAGAGGCGCACTTAACGGATATGATGTCCGGCGCACATCAGATTTACGAATAAGCCCGCAAAAGAAAATGCTACGCAATCACTGCGTAGCATTTTTTATGCCATTAATTAAGAATTATGAATGCGATAGACTTTGACGCCGTGGCGGGGTACCGTGGCGTTGATGGTATTGTCGTTAAACCACTCGTCGCTCCACAGCTCATGTACCTCGTACTTGCCCGGCGTTTTGCGGAAGTTTAGGTATTCATCGTCTGCCAGGGCGTTGATGTCATAGGTGACGGTGCGACGGGATGTGCCTTTGTTAAACAGGCACAGCGCAACATCGCCGTTTTGCAGCGGGCGGGCCAAAATATCCAGCTCGGCCTGGCGGCGAATGCGCTTGCAGGGCTTGCACAGCGGGTCCTGGTCGATGTTGATCAGGTTCTTGTTGGTAACGATCTTTAAGGTGGGATTCTCCCGCACCGGTTCGTTGTTGCCGTCCACAAACTTGCGCACATCATTGCCCAGGATCAGCGGCGCGGCCATCATGCACCACAGGGAGAAGTGGGCCTTGTTCTCGTCCTCCGTCAGCTTGCCGTTGCCCACCTCCAGCATATCCGGGTCGTTCCAGGCACCGGGGCCTGCGTAGGAATACAGACGTACATTGTGCTCATAAATGGCTTTAATGCTCATCCACTTGGGCAGAATATCCGGTGTGGTACGCCACATATTGCCCGCCTTGGCACCCCATTTGTAGGGATAGGCAAAGCCCCATTCGCAGATGGAAAAGATAATGGGGCGCTCTTCCTCATCGGTGATGGCGGCCCATTCCTTGGTGGCCTCCTGCAGTTCCCGACCCATGCGGGCATATTGCAGGTATGAGGAGTCTGCCCGGGTGACCACCGGGTTATATAGCAGAAGGTGATTCTCGCCGGGTTGCAATTCCACAGTCAGCTGAATACGGCCGGTGGGGCTGGCCCCCTTGGTGGCCGGGAACAGCAGCTCGTGCTCCTTGCCGCCGTTGACCCGAATGCGTAGGTAGCGCTGGTGGGTGCACAGGGATTTGTTATAGGCCAGGGTCAGGGCATAGGTGCCGCCTGTTTCTACGCTAAAGCGGAATCCGGCGGTGCCGGAGCCGTAACCGATCAGCCCAATGCCTTGGCCGGAGGGCAGATCGCTGCATTTGACCACCCGGCCTTTGCCGGTAAACTCCGCCTCGCCGGGCAGCAGGGTCAGTGCCGGTTCTGCCATACCCGGCAGGTTCAGTTGCAGATTTTCAATAATGGGCACATCACCCTTCAGCACCTGGTGGTGGCAAAAATCATATTTGAAGAATTCACAGCCCCAGCTAGCCAGGGTTTTGGCGTCCAGCCGCTCGTGCCCCAGGCTGGCCGGCAGATCCTCGCAGGTAAGCGTGCCGTTAGAGGAGTACAGACCCACCTTAAATCCCTGTTTGTTGAGCTGCTTAATCAGCGCCGGGATCCCCATGGCAAAGGTGCCCAGATCCCCTTGCAGACGACCCATTTCGTCCCGCACGGAGCTGTGCCAGCAGTCGTCCAGATTGATATAGTTGTAGCCTGCCTCGGCCAGTCCGCTGGCCTCCATGGCCTCTGCCACCTCCAGAATTAGATTCTGGTTGATGTTTTGGCGAAAGGTATTCCAACTGGACCAGCCCATGGGGGGTACCGTAGCGCCGCCGTAATTTGGTGCGTCTGTGGTGTCTATCGTCAGCTTGGATGGGTGGGCAATTTTTTCCATGGCGCACAATGGACAGTTGCCGTTGACGCGGGTAATCACAAACCAAGCCACAAACCAAACCAGCAAAATGGCCACAATCGCCAGTACGATAATTCCAAAAATCATAACAGTCCCATCTCCTTAAAGAATTCCAGTTCTTTCTCGGCGGCGGCATAGGCGTCGCTGTTGTTCAGTCCCCGAGCCGTGCGCACCATAAAGTCCTTTCGGTGCCGGGTGTTGTAAATCAAACGGTAGCACCAGGCGTAAGGGGTCAGCCAGGGACGGCCGTCTAAAAATCGAATATAGGGAATATGCTGCATTTGGCTGTAGGACGGGAATGCCAGACGCAGCTTGCTGCGCAAGGGGCTTGCTTTCTCGCCTTGCTCCATTTGGCGGCGGGCAATGACGGCGCTTTTGTTCCGGTCCGCATTGCCAAAGGCACCGTAGTTGACCAAAAATGCCTCACAGTTCGTTGTATCGTCCACATAGGCCTTGCCCACGCCGTACCAGCGGTAACATACGGTGAGCACAATTTTGGCGAATTGTACCAGCCCGGCTTTTTCGCACAGGGTCAGTACCGCTTTTTCGTCGATTTGGCATCTTTGCAGCATCACAGCCAGATCCAGGATCAATTTGATCCCGGCACCGTAAAAGCGAAAATGGTGGGCCAGGTGGGCGATCAGATAAGCAAAATGGTAACTGTCCTCCAGTCTGCCGCAGTAGCCCTCAAACTGGGCGTGGGCCATAGCGTTTGCAAAGGCGGTTTCGCCTGTCGGATCATCGCTGATCAGCGATGTATGCACCTCCAGCAGCACATCGCCCTTGCGGTAGTCATATACCGGTCCGTTTTGGGCGGTACAGGCAAATCCGCTGCTCATCAGCGCTTTTTTAGCTGCTTGGCAATCAGTGGGCCGGATCAGCAGATCAATGTCGCCCATCAGGCGGCATTCCGGCACCGGGTACAGTTCTTTTAAGATGGCGCCTTTGAAAAATACATGAGGGATGGTGGCGTCGCTGAGAATGCGGTACACGCGCTCCACACCCTGTTTTTGGTGCTCATACAGGAACACGCTGCTAAAAAAGTGCTCGCTGACTGCCAGGCGGCAGTCCTCCGGGATCACCCCGGTATTGGGTGACTTGTTGCACACGGCATATACTACAGCAATCAGGTTATGTGCCTTGGCAATACCGCACAGTTTATTGTAGTCTATATCCGCCCGCAGGGTTACGGTTTCCCCTCGCAAAAAGGCGGCTGTCAGTTCAATTAGATAAGCAGTTTCAGCACACATGGGTTCCTTTGTTAAATAATGTTGTTCTGGTCCAGAAAGTCATGGGCGGCGATGAGAATGCTTTTGTCATTTTCAAACCGCAGCAAAGACAGCGCCCGGTCGTAGGTGAGCCAAATGTAGTCCTCAATCTCTTCTTTTTGAATATGGGTTGTCGTGTCCGATGTGGTGGCAGCAAAGATGGTTACCGTCTTTTCTACCCGATCCCGGATACGGTACTTGGACAGGCAGGAGAAGCCCTCAATCAGCTTCACATGCAGACCGGTTTCCTCCAGCACCTCGCGCAGAGCGGTCTGCTCCTTGGTCTCGCCCATTTCAATATGTCCTTTGGGGAAGCCCCAGTGGGCGGAGCGCTTGTTTTTAATCAGCAGATAGCGCACCTCGCCCCGAATGTCATGAAAAATCACTGCGCCGCAGCTGCTTTCATACAGGCACTCCAGCCGATAGCCGGGAAAGTCCCGCTCCGGGTCCAGATATTCTAATATGTCATTGATAATGAACCGGGTGCTTTTGGGCGCCACGATCCAAATGGATTTCTTTTCTTTTTTGTTTCGGAGGACGGCTATCACACGCCCGTCAAAGTTACGCACAGGATGGTGAATGCCCATAATAAAGGCATCCTGATTGTTTACACCATATACTGTGCCGTAGTTCAGCGGATACCGATAGCCCGTACCGTCCGTAGAGCCAATGGGTCTAACGACCTTGACTCTGGCGTATTTACCGAGCAATTGTATTCACCACCGAGATAAAAGTTACTATGCACTTATTATATATAAATTGCAAAAGCAATACAAGGCTTTCACAAAGAAAATTCAAAAAGCCGTAAAACTTGGCGAAAAAAGCAGCCCTCCGGGGCAGGGAAGAGCCTGCACCCAAAGGGCGCTTTATATTATATACATTATATAGAGGTGACTGTCCGCGGCGGGCAACAAAAATGGCGTACCCGAAGGTACGCCATTTTCATTTGGAAATTGGGGATTAACCACCCAACTGCTGAAGCAGGTTGCACAGTTCGCCGATTACATCGTCGGTGTCGCCCTTCAGCAGATCCAGCACGGTGCCCACCACATCGGTAATGGAGCTGTTGTCAGATCCACCGATGAGGGAGCCTACCAGGTTGGTTACTGTGTTGTAGTTATCCTTGTAGTTGATGGTTTCAATCAGGTACCGCAGCAGGGCGATCAGTGTCTCAGAGGAGTCACCGCTTACATACACGCGTGTGCCGTAAGTGGCGGCCTGAGAAGCACCGGTCATTACCTTGCCGTGGCTAGCCAGCTGGAGCCAGTCAATGTCCTTGAGTTCCAGACCCAACGGATTGCCCTTGATCTTGATAATGCCAAGCACCTGGTTCAGCAGCGGAACAATGTTGTCTGCGCCGATGATGGGCTTGAGCATAGCGGTCAGATCGTACAGGTCAATGTTCAGATCCAGCTTCAGGCCAACCTTTGCCAGCGTGGCATCCAGGTCCAGATTGAAGGCCTTGAATACCTGTGTCAGTACCGTGTTCACATTCACGATGGGCTTCAGTGCATCCAGCAGAGCGGAAACCGGAGTAAACAGGTTCTCGATCAGCTGCAGCAGGCCGTCGTTGGCAATGAACAGGGCCAGGTTGGGCAGCATGGACATCAGGGTCTGCAGCGGGGCATTCAGAATGTCCTCTACCTTATCCCACAGGGAGTTGACAATATCCAGCAGGATGTTGTCATAAGCCTTGCTGATGTCTTCTCTGTACTGATACTGGGTCTTAATGTTGTAGCATCCGAATGCTTCCAGCAGCGGAACCACAACAGAGGTGTAGCCGTTAGAGCCGGGGATATGGACGATGTTGAAGATGCCCAGAGAAGCATCGTTCAGCAGTACATCCAGCACGCCGTAGAACGGACGCAGGGCAGCTGCCAGTGCGTTAAAGAAGCTGTCTCTGTCCTTAACGCCCCACTTCAAAGAGGAGGTGTTGATCTTGGACCAGGAAGAGGCGGCGCCGATGACGGCCGCGTTGCTGGCATAGGTCTTGCCATAGGACTCATCGGTAAGCAGCTTGGCAACGGTCTTGGTGGAATAGTCAATACCGGTCTGGGCCAGCAGGTCCGTCAGGTTGGTGGAATCATTGATCTTCACGCCGTCCAGTGCCTTGCCGATGCCGGTGATCAGACTGTTGATGGTGCTGTCCTTAAAGGCAGCGTTAGAGATCAGCTCGTTCAGGTTAGCCAAGCTACCGATCAGGCCGTCCAACATAGGCGGAATGCTCTTCAAGAAGTCTTGATCCACTGTGGAGGGATAAGAGAACTTGTAGTCCTTGGTCTGATAGTCGCTGTAGTTCCAGAATGCGTTGGTGGGATTCTCCTGCAGCAGATAGAACAGCGCGCGGATGATCTGGTCTGCGGAGGAGGTACCGATCTGGTCAAGTACCGCATTGATGATGGACTTGTAATCCTTAATGGCATCAATGCCGCCCAGCATGGACTTCAAACCGCTGATGTTCTTGGTCAGCAGATTAACTACATAACGAAGCACGGCAATCAGGGTTTCGCCCTGGTTGGCAGTGACATGCTTTCTATTATAATAGCCTTCGCTGTTCTTTGCAGCGCTCTTCACTGTGCTGACGGTGCCGTGGCTTGCCAGGGCGCCCCAGTCCAGCTTAGGCAGCTGAATGTTGATCTTGTTGGACTTGAGCAGCTTGTTCACCAGCGGAACGATGGCATTTTGGATGTCGCACTTGTTCAGGTTGTTCAGATTCAGGTGAATGTTTACACCCAGTGCATCCTTAACCAGGTCGTTCAGGGACTTGCCGGCAAAAGCCTTAATAATGGTCTCAACATCTACGCCGTTCTTCTTCAGTACCGGAAGGAGAGATGTTACCGGCGACAGGAGATTGTTGACGAACTGTGCCAGGCCATTATTGTCAATAAAGTATGCCACATTGGGCAGTACCGCGGTCAGGGTATCGAACGGAGCGTCCAGTACCTTGTTCAGGAAGCCTACGATGGGATTCAGTACATCCGTCAGCACGCTGTCGGTAGACTTCTTAATGTCTGCCTTGTACTGCTTGTAGGTCTTTACGCCGGTGCACTCCAGTGCCTCCAGCAGCGGAACAATGGCACTTTCGTAGCCATTACCGCCATAGATCTTCAGGGACTTGACATCCTCAATCACTTTGTACAGATTGATCTCAATTACAGAGTTCTTGGAGTATTTGTCGCTGCCCTTGAAGCGAATAAACAGTTTGCCGTTCTTCAGCTGAACGGTATCCTTAGAGGAACCGAAGTTCAGGTCCTTAACCAGATCGGTAAGGATCTGACCCACCTCCAGGCTATCGCCGGCCAACAGCATGGTCAGCACGCCGTCCAGCGGACGCAGGATGGCAGCCAGGCCGTTTACAAAGCCCTGTTGTGCCTTGGCGGAGCCATCGGTAAAGCCCCAGTTGATGGTGCCCAGCTTCTTCCAGCTCTTGGCCTTCTTAATGGCCTTGGCTGCGGAGGAGTAGGTCTTGCCGTAGCTGCTGTCTGTCAGCAGTTTAGCTACGCCGTTCTTGCTCACATCAATGCCGGCATAGCCCAGGTAATCCTTGTAAGGATCAATGGCACCGTACAGTGCGGAAGCCAGCTTGGTCAGGTTGTCGTTGGTGAAGATCAGGGAGCTAACCAGATCTTTCAGGTTATCCTGCTCTACCACATCCAGACCGGCCAGCAGGCCGATGACGGAGGTAACCATGGTGTCCAGATCACCCACAGCGTCGCTGGCATCCTGTGCCGTTACGCCGGCGGGATAATAGAAGCCGGTGGTCTTTTCCTGTACATACTGAAGGAAGGTCCAGTAAGCTGTGGTGGGATCGGTGGTCTTGGCGATCACCGCGTCAATAATGTTAATCAGATCCTTCTTACTCAGCTGGCGGATCATATCGATCAGCTGGCTGACAGAGGAATTGTTGACCAAAGCCTTGATCAGATCCAGAATCTGGCCATTTTGCAGAATATCGACAACCAGGTCGATGAGATAGGTGAGAACTGCCTGTGCATCCTTGCAGTTTGCAAGATCCTTAAACAGGGTGGTGGGCAGTGTCAGACCCAGAGACTTCAGACTGTTGTTAATCAGCTGGATCAGATCCTGATCGCTGATACCCAGACCGTCCTTGGTCGCACTCTTCTGCAGCAGTCCGTTAATGGTAGCAATGGTCTGCTTGTTGCTTGCGTTCTGATCCTTATCGTCTGTATCCGTCTTAAAGATCAGACCCAGTACTGCGTTGAACCAGGCGTTGTTCTTCGCCATAGAGGGCATCAGGTTGGAAACCTTGGCGCTCAAAATGGTGGATACACCCTGGATCTCTCTGTACAGCGGATAAATCGCAGCGGTTGCAATATTGTTCAGGTCCTTGTTCATCACAATGGACAGGCCCTTAAGCAGGTTGGCCAGTACAGTGACGGGCTTGCTGTAGAAGCCGTCCAGCAGCTTGCTGATGGGGGTGATGATGGCCAGCAGAGCGGTGGAACCGTCCTTTACGCTGCCCTTGGCATACACGCCCAGGCTAAAGCCCTGTGCCTTCTCCAGATCCTTGAAGATGGGATACAGCACGCCGTCATAATAACCGGCATCTGCCGCAAGCACGCCTACCAGATCGGTGATGATGCCCAGGCTCTCGCCAAAGTTCTTGAAGAACTTGGTGTTGTCGCCTGCACGGAAGCCCCAGTTAATGGAGATGTTGGTGGCACCGGTCCAGCCGCTGGTGCTCTTGTCTGCCCGAATGGCACTGTGCCAGGTGGACAGGGAGGCCAGCTTCTTGGCAGCGGCGCTGCTGGTCAGGTGATTGCTCACTGCGTGGGGAGAAATCAGGCCCTTCAGTGCAGCGGCCACCAGATTGTAGTGGTAGGTACCGGTCTTGTTGGTGTAGTACACCGGATTGCCGGCACTGTCCTTCTTGCTGTAGAGCTTCTGGTTGCCGTCATAGAAAACATTCAGGCCCAGAGCGTCCTCGTTGACCAGATAGTAGTCAATCACATTCTCCAGTGCAACATACAGCTGAACCACCAGGTTGGTCAGATTGGCCTCGGTGTAAACCTTTTGATCCGAGGTGTCTGTGCTCTTCTTGTCCCCGTCGTTCAGGAAGTTCAGGGTCTTGTTGAGCATCTTCAGCATCGGGTTGGTGTTGTCGCTGCCCAGGAAGTAAGAACCAAGGCTGACCAGACCGCACAGGATGCCGGGGGTAGTGTTCAGGTTAAAGTTGTTCAGTGTGGAGTTCTCCAGCACCTTAGACAAAACGGAGTCCAGATTAGACAGCAGAGTAGAACCGCTCTTGCTGGCCGTCTTGGGCACATTCGCCCACTTGGGCTGGGTCTCAATCTTGGCCCATTTGCCGGTCACCTTGGGGAAGCTGACCTCAATGGTGTTCTTCACGGAGGTGTCCATAGCCTGGATCACATTCACCAGCTGGCCGATGTTGGACAGCAGGAAGTACGCACTCTCGGTGCTCAGACCCACATAGTTGGACTTGAACTCCTTGTGTACACCCATAACGAAAGAGGCCTTGTCGTTGTACTGCAGCTGGAATACACCGTTGAGTACATCGCTGAGGGTGCTCTTTTCGCCCAGACCGCCCATCGCGCGGATCAGACCGGTGATAATGGGCAGATTGGTGGTCAGCTTGTTGTCGGTGGCGGTTACGTCATTGAGCAGGTCAATGATGGCGTTGAGCCAGTCGTTCACAAAGATCTTAACAAAGCAGTCCAGAATCGCTGCCGGCTTGCCGCCGTTTGCCAGCTCCTTAAAGCTAACCAGGGAGTCGTTGTAGTAGAAGTCGGTGTCGCCGATGGTCTTGGTGCTGATTTTGTAATCGCTGTAAGACCAGTCAGACTGCACGCTGTACTTGGTAATGAAGTTCTTGCCCATAATATCCAGAATCTTGGGCAGGGCAACGAAGATGTTGTTGGCGCCACGGTTGTAAACGGTGCCTTCCTTCTCTGTAGTGGCGCCGCTCTTGGTGTCTTTGTCGCCGTAGGCAGCCACATACTGATCCACAGCAGCGGTAAAGAAGGTAGCCAGCTCAGATACAGCCTCGTTGGCGGCAGTGGCACCGTCGCCGGTGAGCTTCAGCAGATCGGAAATACCGGCAGCTTTGGCACCTCGCAGCGCCTCATCGGCTGCATAGATGTTCAGGATCACCGGAGTTTTGGTGTCATCGTACTTGCCGGTAGTGGGTGTGTCATATACATAGATGGTGTTGCCCTCGTCATCCACTAACGGGTCGCCGTTCTCATCCTCTTTGATCACATTGTAGTAAGTAAAGTCATAGTCGGTGTCGCCGATCAGCCAGTGCATCAGGTTGGGCAGCACCTCGTTCAGGTTCCAGCACAGAGTGCCCAGTCCAACAGCACTGCCGGCGCTTTGGCCATACTTATCCATCAGGCCGGACAGCAGACCCTCCAGACCTTTTTGCCCGTTGAACGGATCGCCCTCCTGGTTGAATGCCATGGGCACGATCAGCTCATCTACCAGTACCACCAGAATGGGCAGCAGCTGCATGATGGTCTCAACCGGCTTTTCGTACAGGTTCAGATACACATCGGTCAGCGCGCTCTTCAGGTCAATCTCTGTCTCCAGCAGATTGCTCACAATGCCCATGATCATGCTGCCGGTCAAGTTGACAGACATACCGCCGACATTGATGGTAATGCCGTCCTTATCGTCCGGATCCAGCAGAACCATGTACTGATTGATCAGACTGTTCACAGCAGCAACGGAGTACTTGGTCTGGAACTTGTAGTTCTCAAACTTGTACTTCTCGCAGCTGTCGGAGATGGTGGTTGCATCAACATAGTTGTAATAGACGTTAAGCGCCGCTGCCATGTTGGCCGGCAGGGTACCGTCATAGAACTGGCCGATCAGAGCCGCGTTGATCTGGGACAGCAGCGTGGCCACTGCCGGGGAGTCGGCGGCGTTGTTCTTAAAGGTGTTCAGCTGATTTCTCTTGTTGGCCAGGTTCAGGCTCGCATAGTAGGTGCCGTAGGCAGCCGGTGCGGCTGACGGGATACCTAAATCAGCATACTCGCCGTTCAGGTAGCTGGAGAAGTAGCTGAAGCTCTGACCCACCGTGTTTGTGGTACCGGGAATGGTTTTGCCCATATCTTCTTTGATCTTGGCAGCAATTTCCGGGGTCAGCTGGCTGTCATAGTACTTCTGCACAAAGGCGTCGTCGCCGCTACTCAGTACCGCTGCACCGATTTTGCAGGCGGCGGTCAGTGCGGTCTCGTCGTCCTTAATGTCCTTGTAGTCCTTCTTGGCCAGCTTGCACAGGTAGCTCATGGCAGCCTCGGCGATGGCGCCGCTCAGACCCTTTTTGCTGTCGTCCTGGGGCTGGAACTCAACCATCACATACCATACAGCCTCGCTCATGGTGCTGACCTTCTTGCTGCTGCCGGCTTCTTTGAAGTACCCGGTGTAGGTATCAAAGCACTTGGCCGCATCCTTAAAGTCGTCCAGCGCGATCAGGTCGTCTACTTGGTAGTCTTTACCGTTGTAGGTGACGCTCAGTTTCTGCAGATCGGCAAGAGAGGACACATCCTTGCCGCTTTCCTGAATCAGCTGCGCAACGCCGGTCAGCGCCGTGTAAGCTTTGTCCAGATTCTCCTGCATGGCCAGCTGCTTTTCGCTGAACTGATCAAGCAGTGCTTGCAGACCCATGGGATCCTTTTTGCTGTTCAGTACATCGTCGCACCAGGCGGCCAGCTCCTTGTCGCTGGATTCCTGGTTCTGCACACAGAACGCATACAGCTGGTAAAAGGTCATCTGTGCGCCCTCTTGGTCCAGATAGGCATAGGCCGCGTCGGAGTAGCCCTTCTGGTAATTGGGAATCACATCCTCCTTGGCAACGGAGGTACCCAGCTTGCTGAGCAGCAGGGGGGATACGCCCTCGATCACATCGCTGATCGAGGTGGTGTCAGTGACGGTCATCCCCAGATTCTCCTCAAGCGCCTTCTTAATGCTCTCCTGATTGAGCAGCACCGGAATGTAGGTATCTACCAGTTCCGTCAGTGCGTCAAAGGTGGAGTCGGCACTTGTGGAGTCCTTCCAGATGCCCTTGTCTTTGTCCGCTGCAAATGCAGTGAACCCGACAGAGCAGGTGGTGACCATCATTACTACAGCCAAAAATAGGCTGAGTAATTTTTTGCCCGTCTTCATAATTCATCTCTCCTTCTGATATGTTGACGAACTTGTCGTTTTGGATTCGCCTGGGCAGCGCACCCTTTTAGCGGAGGATGTGTTTGCAAGCGGTGCGCACAACACGGGTTGTTCACACTCTGTTCACAATTCCTCTGCTAAAAGGGCGCAGGATACCCACGCGTACAACAAATACAGTATATTTATACCAAATATAGAACGGCAAGTCAATAGGTTTGGGCAAACTTTTTAACAAAATGTGAACGGGTGGGCAAAATTCCCCGATTTATAGCGAAATTTTGGTGTAGAAATTTTCAGATTTTTTAAATTCTTTGTCATGAATGCAGGCAGGACTGTCAAGAAACCTATGGGAGGGGGCGATCTTGGCTGCTGTTACATCGCATGGTTGTGCGTGATTGGATTTCCACCGGATTCGGGCAAAAATCGGTGGAAAATTCTGTGGAAGTTGTGGAATTCACCTTGCAGTTATGCCAAAAATTGAGCACTGTAAAGGGAAATGCCTTGGCGTGTGAAAATCTTTCGTAAAGTAATTTGCCTTTACAGACAGGCGGTCTGAAAATAATGGACACTGCCGCTTATTGAGAAGCGAAAATATGAACATATTGTGAATTCTGTGTAAAAAATATTTGACCGTTCGCACAAAAAAACGCCCTCGAAATTGTGCAACATACCGAAAATCAGAAAAATGCCCGTTCTTTATTGATTTTTACCCGTGAGCGTGTTTTAATAAGAATGCGATAAATGTGTTTTTATGCGCATTTTCATATGTACAGCGTCCGGCTGCAATGCCTTCATCCTGAATATCGGATTGCCCGATGGTCAGAGGGTGGGACGGCGCGTACACGCAACCATTTATTCGTGAGAATTTAATTATTACGGAGGTAAAAATTAGTGAAAGCTAAAAAGTTTTCTCGCAAGTTGCTTGCGCTCTTTTTGGCGGTCCTGATGGCGATGAGCTGTTTCTCCGGCGCTATGGTCGCTTCTGCGGCTGACGCTTCGGCGAACACCAAGTACCATGATGACGACTTGGACTTCAACTCTCTGGGTTGGCCCATCCTTAATGACGAGCAGGTCTGCACAGCCCTTTTGGACTTTGCAGATGCGAAGCTGGCTGAGGCCAATATTGCCGACATCAGTGTGGACTTAAGCATTTTAGGCTCCATCACCATCAAGTTGGGCAGCGTGGATGAGATTCTGAAGTCCGTACAGGACCTGGATTCTTTCCTGAACGGTAAGTCGGCAGTTCTTTGGACGGCCGGCGATGCCCGCTATGTGGATTTGAGCGCGGTGAACGGTATGTCCCGCAGCGCTACATCCTCTACGGACATTGTGCGCGGTATTGTGAAGCTGGTGCGCAACCTGTCTTCCAATGGAGGCCCTGAGGGCGCCAACGGCAACATTGTTAAAAAGCTGCTTCGTGGCGAACTCGACCTTGGCATTGTTGGCAACTTCTTTGATGTTTACGATACCATTGGCAACCTGATCGGTATGTCCAGCGGCTACCAGAGCAATATGGTATATAATATTGTGCAGCAGCTGGTTCTGGAGAACACCGGTTGGTTCACCGAGGCTGAAAAGACGCAAATCCGCAACAACCCCAGCCTGGAGACCAGCAAGCTGGATTCCATCCTGCTTGACAAGCTCTCCACCAATCTGCTCAGCAATATCACTGCGCAGATTACATATGCCGACGGCACCAATTCTCAGGACAGATACGCGCAGTATCTGAAGGAGGGTTCCGCACCGTATATTGATACCGACAACCTGCATTATGTAACGCAGGCGGATCACGATATCAACGGCGAGGACATCGGCAATGTGTATCTGTTCCGTTACCAGAGCGAGACCCTGGAGCTGAAGCCGACGGACACCCTGTTCGCCTTTGGCTACAAGGCTTTTGAGATGGTATGGCACACTGCGCTGAAGGATACGCTGGGCCAGCTGAATTCCGGCGTGGGCGGTTACGACTATGACTACTATATGTGGTACACCGGCTCTAAGACCCACAACACTGCCTGGGACTACAGCAATGTAGCCAACAACTATCAGGCGGCGGATGTGACGGCTTGGGCACAGTATATGTGCGACAATAAGAAGACCGAGAAGGCCACTGCTGCAGAATTCCTCAGCGATATTGAGGCGGATCTGGAGAAGTACAACAGTCGTGACCTGGTAGAAGATCCCACCTACACCTGGAGAGATATTGACTCCACCACCCTGTTCAACAAGCTGCGCTACAGCCCCCTGTCTGTTTACTACTTTAAACAGGAGACCGGCCCGCTGAACGCCAGCTTTGCTGAGACCGGCATGAAGAACATTGAGGCATTCATGAACAGCGATTACAGCGGTTACAGCTCCATGCTGGCAGCGCTGAACGACTTCCTGGTTGCCGCAGTGAAGGACTTCCTGCCCAACTATGACGCCACCGCGCTTTCCACAGTGAATTCTGAGGATCCGGGCACTGTGGCACAGACCCTGGTGGGCAATATGCTCAAGGTGCTGCAGTATATCTGCGACGCTACGGACAAAAACATTCTGGGCGCCTTCTATCATGAGAATGGCGACGGCACGGCACTGACCGAGGCCAACCTGGAAGGTGCAATGATTCCCTTTGCAATCTCTGCACTGCGGAATATCCCTGACTTTAAGAAGGGGATCCACAACGAGGATCTGGATGCCTGCGACGATGCAGAGGGCGTAGCCGCTCTGGCGCTGCAGCTGTATCTGGGTTATGTGCTGCCGGATCATGATTACTCTTCCCTGGTAACCAAGGGCGAGGACGGCAAGTACGATGTGACCATGGACAGCCTGCTGCTGATGGCCCGCGACGCTGTGGGCTATGTGATGAGCCCCTATGTGGTGCTTCATGACAACAGCGGCAATCTGTGGGATCCGGAGACCGCCACCCTGTCGGACGGCGTAACTCTGTTTGACCTGCTGAATTCCGTTGTGGTTTACTATGCCGGCACGGACACCTTCGCTGACGGCGAGCAGGGCAAGGGCGTGGCCAACCTGCTGGGCGTGTGCGACACCAACGGCAACTGCCTGGTGAAGCTGAGCAACAACCTGTGGCAGAATATTGATGCCATTGTGAACAAGCTGCTGCCTGTGGCAGGCACCCTGCAGTATGGCACCACCGATAAGAAGGGCGCTTTGGATTCCGAAGAGCTGATCTACGAAGATGTGATCTCCGGCATGCTGGATATCGGCGTGGCAGACAGCGACGGTCTGTATGGCGCAACCGGGTTTGTAACCCGTCTGTTGACCATTGTGTCTGCGCCTCCTATTAAGGAGACCGGCATTATCCGCACCGTCTATGATCTGCTGGCAGATCTGGTGAATGCCATCTTCGGCGGCCGCTACGGCACCACCCGCAATGTGGTTCCCGCTGCTGCCACTAACGATCATCCCTTTGATGACCTGCTGCAGAAGGATACCTTTGCCGGTTCCTCTGACAACAGCAGCTACGGCGTATTGGGTACGCTGGTTTACAATGTGTATGAGGCCACCGGCGGCGTCAGCGGCGACAGCGGCAAGACCGATACGGTAATGCCCGGCCTGATGTACACCGTACAGGCGGTCAACAGCCTGCTGGGCGGCTTTATCACCACCCTGGCTGATCATAACATGAAGCTGGCTTCCGCTCGCGTGGAGAACAGCAGTGTAACCATGGCCGATTCCGGCACCGATGTGAGCACCAATCTGGTGTTTACCAACAACTGCTACGGCCTGAACCGTGCAGTGAAGAACAGCGAGGGCAAGTTCGTTGCCCGTGGCCGTTACAATGTACAGGTAACCAATGCAGTGGCGGACAACAGCGCCGTGACCGTGAACTTCTCCGCCCAGACTGTTGAGCCGGAGAAGACCGCGTCCTTTGCTGTTTCCACCAAGGGCTTTGATGAAGATACTGTAATCACCTACACTGTGACTTACAATATTATCGACACCAACACCAACCAGGCCATTTATACCGGCCTGACCTGTAAGGCCTATCAGTTCATCACCCCGGATAAGAGCTGGTCTGATTCTGTATATCCCGGCGGTTCTTTGGACAGCAATTTCACAAGTACGTCTAACACCAGCACCAGTGATGGCGCACAGCAGCTGAAGGTAAGTAGCACATTTGGTACAGCGGTTGGTACTTTTATTAAGACAAATCCGCTGACAGTGACCTATCCGGAACAGATGGTGGTCAGCACCTCTGATCTGAGTGCGGTCAGTGATTACAAATTGTGTCTAAAGAACGCCAAGGATGCCGATCGCACCATGGACGGTATGTACACCTTCAAGGATGCAACGGTACAGGATTCTTATAATAACAAGAGCGTAACGGTCAATAGCGCCAATGCCATTGCCCTTTGCGATCCCGTAACCGGTGACCTGCTGAACTACCAGAAGGTGGACTACACCACTGACGGCGGCGAGACTTGGGTGAAGGGCGTAACCGCCAGCCAGGTGCCCTCTAATGCTACTTCCCGCGTGAACCATGCGTATACTCTGGCACAGCTGAACAGCGGCGGCGCTTTGGCTGCGGCTGTCAAGAACAGCGATGGCTATTACACCGCCGTTTACCTGAAGAACGGCTCCGGTGATTATACGTACAACAACCTGATGGGCAAGGTTTCCCTGTCCTCCGGCATCGACGGCTTCTACATTCAGACCGCTGCTACAAGTTTGGATGGTGACAACGTCAAGAACACGAGCATTGATTTCCTGCAGTATGACGGCACAACGGATGTTCCCGCTATGTACGATCAGTCCATCAATGTGTGCTTCTACTCTACTGCTAAAGTGGCTACCGCCAGCATTAGCTTTACCGTTTCCGACGGCGGCGATCTGAGCCAGTTCAACAGTGCTTACAGTTCTCTGGAAAGCTACATTAAGAACTACAGACCGTCCGACTTTAAGGATTATTCCAACGGCTCTTCCGCAACCTATGATGCAGCTACCGCTGCTCTGGCTGCCGGTTTTGAGGCTAAGGTGTCCCCGCTGAATGCAGATACCGCTTCTACGCTGTCCAGCGAATTTGCTCGCACCGCTGTTACCTCTGAGGTGAAGACGGTGCTGGGCGAGCCTGCGACGCAGCTTGTAACGGATAAGAGCCAGCTGCCTGCAGCTTTGGCCGCCACCGTTACCACGGACGGTACTTACTTCTATGCCGACAAGGCAATGAGCCAGCCCTATTACAACACCACCGCTTTGACCGATAGCGATGTTACCAGCAAGACCACCACCGAGATCGGCGGTACTTCTTACACCACGGGTACGGACGCCACCGGCCAGGCCGTTGTGAAGAGCGGCTCCACCTGGTACTTCCTGAACGCGCAGGTATACGCTACCGCATGGGATACCGATTCCTATGAGGCTCCCTATGCTGTAAACGGCGCTGCTAAGGAAGGCGCTTATAACCAGGCCAAGTTCACTTACTACAATGCCAACGGCGTTGCAGTGAGCGAGGGCTACACAGTGAAGCACATGGTAACCGAGAAAGCCATTGTCAACAATGGTACGGAGACCCGTGCCCTTGCCATGCAGGCAAGAGACAAGATGCGCTACGCTGTGGATCAGTGCGCTGAGATGCTCAGCGTAACCGTTGCCGGTCAGATCTATACCAACGTTTCTTCCGTTCGTGACGATATGACCGACGCCAACTTCAACCTGCCCGAATACAAGAAGATGGTATCCGTGGCGAAGGATGCAGAGGCAATGTATGCTGCAGATATTTATCTGACTGCTGATGAGACCAAGACGGTGCTTGCCACCTGCGCTTGGAACGAGGTTGAGCAGACCATCGCTGACCTGGCCGCTAAGGAAGGCAACGATGCTTCTGATTACACCTATGCTTACTCTACCAGCACATCCTCTCTGCTGATTGAAGAGGCAATCCGTATGTTTAGCCTGTACATGGGCACTGTGACGGAGCGCGGCTACATTGGCGACAAGGTGGAGGCTGAGGTCTCCCACGCCAGCGGCAGCGCTTACACCGCAATGACCACCACATGGACAGACAGCGGCAAGACTGACGAGGACGGCAAGGCCATCCAGAATGCAGCTATCGCGACCACCGCCACCACCGCCAAGTATGGCGCGGTTGAGGGCGGCCAGCTGGTCAACAAGGGCGAGAAGGTTTACACCGACGAGTCCTGGACCAACTATGTGAACGCACTGGCTGCTGCTGTAGATGTTGCTACCACCGGTAACGGCGACTACGCCCATAAGGACGCTGCCACCTATGTTCCGGCGGATAAGGACAACTACACGGCCAACCTGTCTGCTTCCTTCACCGCTTACAAGAACCTGGTAGACGCAGAGAACTCCCTTGAGGAGGCTACTGCTCCCTCCGGCTTCGCTGTAACCGGTAAGGTGCTTGCTCTGGCAAGTGATCAGGGCGATCTTGCTACAGATGAGTTCACAGTTATCGGCTGTGATGTGATCATCAATGGTGAGACCGTTGCTACCACCGGCGAGGATGGTACCTTTACCATTCCCACCCTGGCAGCCGGCACTTACACCGCTACCCTGAGCTATGCTTACGGTTACGATCGCGACATTACCATCACGGTAACGGATGCGGATGTGGATCTGGGCAGCCTGGGCATGGTTGTTTGCAACTACAGCAAGGATGAGTTCATCAACGCTGCTGACTATGCAATTTATTATGCATCTTCCGGCGCGACAAATGGTGATGATTCCTATAATGCTTCCTGCGACTTCAACCATGATGGCTATGTCAACTCTTCGGACTATGCTATTTACTATGCTTTCTCCGGTGCAGAGTTGAGCAGTGCTATTTACGGCTAAATCCTAACTTAAAAAGTACCCGGGCGGTGCTTCGGCACCGCTTGGGTCACACTGATTTTGATTATGAAATTGAACAAACTCAAGAAAACAATCGCTGCTTTCTTATCGTTTGTATTGATTTTGACCTTAACCTCTATAACCCCGCTGGCTGCCCAGGGTACCTTGGGCACCGAGCAGCCCCACCTCTCCTGTACCTTTACGGACAGCGAGGGCCGGGCGGCAGACGGCAATGCACTGTCTGCCGGGGATTATACCGTATCCTTTACCCTTTCCGGTATGCAGTCCTTTGCCGTGATGCAGTACACCATGTCTTATGACGCGGATGTGCTGACCGTCAACGGTCATAGCAATCTGCTGTCGGACAGTCTGCCGGATCAGCTGCGGGGCCTTGGTGCCGCAGGGGTGCTGGTGCAGGATGGGACCATCAACTTTGGCTTTATCACCAGGGTGGACCAGACCGCGACCACCACGGCCATTGATGCGGCGGGTCAACTGCTTTTGAAGTTGCAGGTCACCGTGACTACGGAAGAGCCTGTGGACTTTGCAAAGATCGTGACCCTGGATACGGACCCGAACCAAACCTTTATTGAGGCAGATTATGCGGACTATGCCGACTATGGTATGGCTGACCAGGACTGCTATGCGCTGGTCACCGCCTTTGACGGCTACGACGCTACGCTGTATCCTATGACAGCGGATTTGTCCCCGGCCACCGGCCATGCCGTTACCGGCAGAGTGCTGGCACTGGCGAATACCAATGGAGATTTGGCGGAAGATACTTTTACAGTTCGTAACTGCGATGTAGTGATCGGGGATAATGTGGTGGCAACCACGGGTACAGACGGTTGCTTTACCATTCCCTCTCTCCCGTCCGGGGAGTATACCGCTACATTCTGCTACGCCTATGGCTATGACCGTACCGTTACTTTTACAGTCGCGGATGCGGATTTGGATATGGGCGATTTAGGCATGATAGCATGCAATTTCGACAAAGATGCATATATCAATAGTGCAGATTATGCAGTGTACTATGCATCGTCTGGTAGCCAATCTGGAGAAGCAGATTACAATGAGATTTGTGATTTTAATCATGATGGCTATGTGAATGCATCTGATTATGCACTCTATGGTGCATTTAGTGGATGCGATCTTTCATCGTTCAGTTATGAAAACAATTAATGTGGAGGAAAAGTTTTATGCGTAAAAGCGCAAAGAAGCTTCTTTCCGGTGTATTGGCCGGCTTGATGGTGGTCTCCATGGCGCCCATCTCTGCGCTGGCAGCAAGCTACGAACCCGGTGAGTGGGTGGATGCGGCAGATTATCTTGACACATCTGCAGTTGCACCGGAAATTGACGTAGTGTGGACTGCTTACACTGGACAGAACAAAAACTTCATCACAAACGGTGATGAGGAATGGCAGACTTCTGCTGACAATGATACTGTGGCTGATCTGTCAAAAGTTTCTTTGGAGGGCAAAACTGCCAATAGCACGGACTTCCCGTCTGATGCTATTAAGAGTGGTAAATACTATGTTACCGCTACCTTTATTCTGAAGAACTATGGCGGTCAGTTTGGTAACTGCCAGCTGTCATTTAGCTGGGACGACTCACTGACTATGGGTAAGAGAAATGCTAAGGGCTTTACCACCGGTGATGGTCGTGTTCTTCCGACTGAGTCTGAAATTAGCGACGCTGACGGTAATCCTTATCTGATCGACGCTAGTAGTAAGTATAGAGACACTTCTTACTATCTGTCAATCGCTCATAAGAAATTGTCTACAAAGGGTAGCGTCGTTTATACCGGCGATACTTATACATTCGAGAGCAGTGGCCCTATGGGTGGCGATGATGAATTGGGCGTTGTTTTGGACGGTCTGTATCTTGGTACTTTCGGGTTCCAGGTTTCTGAGGGTACAGTTATTTCTGATGACTTGTTGACCTTTAACCAGAATCCCGGTACGTCCGCCTATTTTATGGGCTCCAACGATACCACGCGTATGTTTACCTTCACCGGTAAGACAGATGCTGCCGGTACCGCAGATGCTGCCGGTACCCTGAAGATTGCCAAGGATGAGACTCCTGTGACCAAGTCTTACACTGTAAACTATGTGACCGAGGACGGCACTTCTCTGGGCACCGAGGAAGTTGAAGAGGGCAACAGCCCGGCCAATATTCCCGATCTGCCCACCAAGGATGCAGACGCTAACGGCCACTACAGCTATGCTTGGGATACCGATCCCACCACGGCGACCATCACCGATGATACCACCTTTACTGCGAAGCTGACCAGCACCGCCCACACTTCGGCGACCATGGACAGCGATGTAAAGGACGCTACTTGTGGCAAGAACGGTTCTAAGACCGTGACCACTTACTGCTCCGTATGTAAATACGTGATCAGCGTTGAGAACGACGTGGTTATCCCTGCTACCGGCAAGCACTCCGCTGCTGATGCAGTGAAGGAGAATGTGAAGCCCGCTACCTGCGAGACCGCTGAGACCTATGAATCTGTGGTTTACTGCTCCGTTTGCGGCGAGGAACTTTCCAGAACTCCCATGACCGGTGATGAGGCTACCGGCCACAAGTGGGGCGAGTGGAAGCATGACGACTCTACCGCTAAGGCTGCATCCAAGCACACCCGCACCTGCGAGAACGACGCTTCTCACACCGAGTCCGTCGCTTGCTCCTTTACTTCTCAGGTAACCCAGCAGCAGACTGCTGACCTGCCCGAGATCACCACGTACACCTGCTCCGACTGCGGCTACTCCTACACTGAGGAGACCAAGCCCGCTCTGGGTCATACCCACAACTACGGCGACCCCGTTGCTGACTACACCAGCGGTGAGGCTTATGTTGAGGGCAAGGCGTATACCCATACTTCTACCTGCACCGGCGAGGGCACCTGCAGCCAGCCTACCAAGACTGACAAGTGCACCTTCGACAACGGTGTGGTAACCAAGGCTGCGACCTGCACTGCAACCGGCGTGAAGACCTTCACCTGCTCCGAGTGCGGCGGCACCTACACGGTAGAGATTCCCGCTACCAATCACAACTATGGCGCATGGAGCCATGTGGCCGGTACAGAGGGTGCGACTGCACAGCATCAGCGTGTTTGCGCCAACGATGCTTCTCATGTTGAGACTGCTGCCTGCGCATTCACCGGCAAGGTAACCCAGGAAGCTACTGTGGATCAGCCTGAGATCACCACCTACACCTGCACCGTTTGCGGCTATTCTTACACTGCACAGACCGCTCCCGCACTGGACGGCGTGACTGTAACTGTTAAGGCTGTAGACAATGGTACTGTAACCCTGTCTGACAAGGATGTAACCGCCGGCGGCTCCAAGAAGTTCGCTACTAACGGCTTCTACACCCTGGTTGCTACCCCCAATGAGGGCTGCACCTTCGTTGGCTGGCAGACCGGTAACAAGATCGTATCCACCGATGCGACCTACACCACCGTTGCTGTGGCTGACATCACCTACACACCTGTATTTGCTGAGTCCAGCAAGCCGGTTCAGTTCACCTTTGTTGATATGTTCAACAACGTGATCTCTTCTCAGGCTGTTGCCTCCGGCGCAGATGTTGAGATCCCGTCCGCTCCCGTTTACAACGGCTACACCTTCACCGGTTGGTCTGTAAGCGAGGATGAGATCGTTGTGGCTACCTCCTCCATGACTGTGTATGCACAGTATGAGAAGGACGCTGCCGTGACCTACACCGTAACTGCGGATGCAGACGCTACCGTTGCTTATGGCAGCGAGTCTGCACAGGGCTCTCTGTCCGGCGTGCCTTACGGCACCCAGGTTACCGTTTCTAAGGACGGTGCCACTGCATGGGCCATCAACGACAAGATCGTTGCTTACGGCGACAGCTACACCTTCTATGTGGTATCTGATGTATCCGTGAAGGCTGCTACCGCTGCTACCCAGACTCCCGTCGTTGCCGGCGTTTCTGCCAACCGCGTTTCCGGCTCCTACAAGGTAGAGTTCGTTGCCACCCGTCAGATGGTGGATGGCGCCACTTACCTGAAAGCCGGCTTCGTCTATGGTAAGAATCTGGCTGATGCGGATCTGGATCTTGCCAATGTTGGCAACACCGGTTCTAACGCAAACTCCGGCACTGTAAAGGCTGCTTACGCACAGAGTCCTGAGGGTAGCACCCAGTACATTCTGAGCTATGGTATCTCTGCACAGACCGGTACAGCTTCTGCAAGAGCGTTCCTGACCTATCAGGATCAGTCTGGCGAAGTAAAGACCGTGTACTCTGATGTAATGCAGTACAACTACGGCGGTTAATTTCGGCGTAGACACTTTTGTATCGCTCCTGCCGGCGGGCAACTGCCGGCAGCGATATAAGGCAATTTAGGAATAGGAGGAATATCTTCATGAAAGAAGCTTATTCTAAGCCTGTAGTCGAGGTTCAGCAGTTCCAGGTAACCGATGTGATTACCACGAGCGTTGAAATCGTCGACGGCGAAAGCGACTAATTTGCATGTGCAAATTTGCTTGAGCGAAAAAGAGCCGAGGGAGCAATCCCTCGGCTCGATTTTTTTGTACAGAATCCGCCGGCGTGTATACGAAGACCTGGAAATTGTGGCCGTTTTTTGATTTTCTATAGCCATGTGCGGAATTCTGTGCTATAATGAAGCTGGTATGTTGGCTGCCTGCGTATATATCTTTTACGGAGCGCAGGTGCAGCCACGGATTATGTGTTGCATTACTCTGGTACAGGGCGGCGGATTGCTGCTTTGTGCAGGCAAAGGAGTTTAGATCATGATGAAAAAAGCGTTGCGCTGCGGCAGTTTTTTGCTGGCGCTGGTGTTGTTGGTGTGCACCCTGCCGGTGACGGCGTGGGCGTCTGCCGCAATTGACTTAAATGAGAATTATCTGTTTCGCACCCGTACGGACGCTTTTTCCTTTGGCGCCGGGGAGACGGCTGTTTTAACCTTTACCCCCCAGTACACGGCGGATTATACTCTGAGCTTTTTTGCACACAATCCGAACGGCGAAAGCGGACGGAGTATCAGCGCCAACCTGACGGATCCGGACGGCACGGTGACGGATTTTGAATATCCAAACCATGAGGGTACCGCAGTCAAGAATTACGCGCGTCCCTATTTGACTGCCACCCTGGAGAAGGGCAAGACTTATACCTACGCTGTTTGTGGCTTTACAGATTCCACAGCCGGCAGCGTGGATGTGATCTTCACCAGTGGAGAGAGCGGCGCACTGACAGATGGTGTTGGGGTGCGCGCGTACTTGCTGAGTAACGGGGTATATGATAATTATGACCCCCAGGCGGTGCTTGACGACCTGAAGCTGCTGATTGGATTTAAGAATGCCGCTCAGCCTTTGGAGTGGTATTACAAAGATGCCACCGGTACACTGTCGATTGATAATGTGGATTTGATTGTAGATATGTCCGGCTGCGGTAAAGTGGGAGACAACACACTGGCGGTATACTACCAGGGCTATCGGGCAGAGGTCGTGTTCCACATCCATAATTACGGCGCCCCTGTGCCGGATTATACCGCAGGATCTGCCTATGTGGAGGGCAAAGCCACCCATACGTTTACCTGCACCAGCGAGGGTTCCTGCAACAAAAAGACAAAGACGGAGCCCTGCGCATTTGATCATGGCGTGGTGACGCGGGCGGCTACCTGCACCACCGATGGGCTCAAGACCTTTACCTGCTCCGAGTGCGGCGGCACCACCACGGTGGTTCTTCCGGCCACCGGGCATAGTTGGAGTCCATGGAGCCATGTGGACGGTGCAGAGGAGGCTGCTGCGCAGCACAGCCGTGTTTGCGATAATGATGCCACTCATGTGGAAACGGCAGCGTGCACCTTTACGGCAAAGATTGTTCAAGAGGCCACTGTGGAGCAGCCGGAGCTGACCACATACACCTGCACGGTGTGTGGCTATTCTTATACAGTCCAGACACACACCCATGACTACCAGCCCGGCCAGGTGGTGGCCCCTACCTGCACCTCCGGCGGCTACACGGTGTATACCTGTACCGTTTGTGGGGACAAAGTTCATCGGGACGAGACCCAGGCGCTGGGTCATGCGTACACTGCTAAGGTGATGACCCAACCCACTTGCACAGCTTATGGTGTAACAAAATATACATGCACCCGTTGCGGTGGCAGTTACACTGTGGCGAATATCAATCCGTTGGGGCATCAGTACAAATCCCAACTGACCAAAGCCACAATATCTACGGACGGACAAAGTTATAAAAAGTGCGCCGTTTGCGGTGCGGTGACCGGCAAAACAGCGATCCCTAAGGCGTCCAATATCAAGTTGAGTAAAACCGCCTTTACATATAATGGCAAGGTGCAAAAACCGTCCGTAACGGTAAAAGACAGCAAGGGCAAGACCCTGAAAAAGGGCACGGACTACACCGTGTCCTATAGCAGCGGGTGCAAAAATGTAGGTCGTTATACCGTGAAAGTGACTTTGAAAGGTAACTACAGCGGTACAAAGAGTCTGACCTATAATATCAATCCCAAGGGCACCAGCGTGTCCAAGTTGACCGCCGCCAAGAAAGGCTTTAAGGTCACCTGGAAAAAGCAGGCTACCCAGACCACCGGCTACCAGGTGCAGTACAGCACAAATAAAAACTTCAAAAAAGGCAACAAAACTGTAACGATCAGCAAAAATAAGACTACTTCTAAGTCGGTGAGCAAACTGTCCGCTAAGAAGAAGTATTATGTGCGCGTGCGCACTTACAAAACCGTGAAAATCGGTGGTAAGAGCGTAAAACTTTATTCCGGCTGGAGTAAGGCCAAGAGCGTGACAACCAAAAAATAAAGTATATTTAGGTATTTGATCGACCGTAGGGGCGGCAATCTGCCGCCCGCGGCCCGATGTGGGCATCGGGCCCTACATTTTGTTGATTTATAAAATCCATTTTGTAGGGTGCGATGCC
>CAVCUL010000008.1:0-83412 GCA_963605415.1 bacterium
TCGCTGCGCGACATCTCCCCGCACTGCGGGGAGTCACCCTTTACAAGGGAGGCTGATCGGTTACAGAATTTAAGCCCCCCTTGCAAAGGGGGGAAGCGGCGTAGCCGCAGGGGGGATTGCGCCGGAGGCGGTGGAGGGATTATTTGTCCTACACCGTCCACACCAACGGATTTCCCACAACCCCCGCAAAAATATTGACCTTTGCCCGCGGTTGTGCTAAACTTGTATTCGTATTACTATAGAAAACAAGCGGAGGTACTTTTCATGGATAATTCCGAAAAAACACTGGAAAAGCTGGTGACTCTCAGTAAAGGGCGCGGCTTTGTGTATCCCGGCTCTGAGATCTACGGCGGCCTGGCCAACACCTGGGACTATGGCCCCCTGGGTGTGGAGCTGAAAGAGAATATCAAAAAGGCTTGGCGCAAGAAGTTCATTCAGGAGAACAAGTACAATGTTGGCCTGGACAGCGCCATTTTGATGAACCCCCAGACCTGGGTGGCTTCCGGTCATTTGGGCGGGTTCTCCGATCCGCTGATGGATTGCTGCGCCTGCAAGACCCGCCACCGTGCGGACGATCTGATCGAGGCCTTTGACGGCACCAATGTGGCCGGCTGGACCAACGAGCAGATGAGCGAGTATATTAAAGAGAAGAACATTCCCTGCCCCAACTGTGGCGCCCACGATTTTACGGACATTCGCCAGTTTAATCTGATGTTCAAGACCTTCCAGGGTGTGACCGAGGACAGCAAGGACGAGATCTATCTGCGCCCGGAGACAGCACAGGGCATTTTTGTGAACTTTGCCAATGTGCAGCGTACCACCCGCAAGAAAATTCCTTTCGGTGTGGCCCAGGTGGGCAAGTCCTTCCGTAACGAGATCACCCCCGGTAAGTTTATTTTCCGTGTGCGCGAGTTTGAGCAGATGGAGCTGGAGTTCTTCTGCAAGCCCGGCACAGACCTGGAGTGGTTCGACTACTGGCGCAGCTTCTGCCGCGACTGGCTGTATTCTCTCAATATGAAGCCGGAGAACCTGCGGCTGCGTGACCACGACCCGGAGGAGCTTTGCTTCTACTCCAAGGCAACCACGGACTTTGAGTACCGCTTCCCCTTTGGCTGGGGCGAGCTGTGGGGCGTGGCGGACCGTACCGACTACGACCTGACCCAGCACATCAACACCAGCGGCAAGAATTTGGAATACTTTGACCAGACCACCGGCGAGAAGTATGTGCCCTATGTGATCGAGCCGTCCCTGGGCGTGGAGCGCCTGTTCCTGGCTCTACTTACCGAGGCCTATGATGAAGAAGTGATCGACCCGGAGAAGAACGACACCCGCGTGGTGCTCCACTTCCACCCGGCCATTGCCCCCTTTAAGGCTGCTGTGCTGCCCCTGAGCAAGAAGCTCAGCGACCAGGCGGGTGAGGTGTTTGACACCCTGTCCAAGAAGTTTAATGTGGACTTTGACGACGCCGGTTCCATCGGCAAGCGTTATCGCCGCCAGGACGAGATCGGCACCCCCTATTGCATTACCTATGACTTTGACTCGGTAGAGGACGGCTGCGTCACCGTGCGTGACCGTGACACCATGGAGCAGGTACGCCTGCCCATCAGCGAGCTGACCGCCTTTATTGAGAGCAAGCTGGAATTCTAAGTGAAAGCAGAAAGGTTGTTTTTATGGATTTAAACCGCAAGCAAATTAAATCCCAGGCCCGCACCATGGTGCAGAACAAATGGGGCGCCCTGTTTGTGATTACTTTTGTGGTGATGGTACTTACCGGTGCCGGTGTGTTCGGCAATGTGCAGGTGAATGCGAATAATTATACAAGCAGCAAAAACACGGTAAATCATTACGGCAGCTTTGACAACAGCGAGAATCAGAGGAGCAATCCTTTTTACGATTTTGATTATGACGATGATGATGACAGTGACAATCCTTTGGAGGAGTTTGACGGCACCGATGCCATTACGCCGCTGGCCACCAGCAATAATACTGCCCAGACCTTGTCCATCGGTTCTTTGTTTGGACTCAGTGCACTGCTTGGTTTGGCTGCGTTGTTGCTGTCACCTTTGAATGTAACGCTGGACGGCTACTATGTGTACTTTGTGCGCACGGCAGCACCGGTGCGCCTGGGCGAGGATTTGAGCCAGGTGTTTAAGAACACCTTTAATAAGAACTATACCAGCCGCTTGCTTCTAAGTATCTTAGCGGAATTGTTTACGTTCCTGTGGGCACTGTTGCTGGTTGTGCCCGGCATAGTGTACCATTATGGCATTTATTTTGCCAATGAGCTGATGGTGGATAATCCCCAACTGTCTCCTATGGAGGCGCTGAAGCTCAGTCGCCGTATGGTTGACGGTCATCGTGGTGAGCTGTTCCGGCTGGATCTGAGCTTTATCCTGTGGTGGCTTTTGATGGGGTGCACCGCCGGGATTGCCGGAATTTATGTGCTGCCCTATTACAAGACCACCCGGGCGCTGTATTATCAGAATTTCCGTATGCGCGCTCTGGCCACCGGCCAGTTGACGGAGGATGATTTCCTTAGCGAGTCGGAGCGGATGGTCAAGTATGGCGCCTATGGCAGCTATACGGCACCGCCTCGGGAGCAGCAGCCCATGGACGGCCAGTATAATCCCTATACCCCGCCCACGGCAGACGATTTCCGCTCCTATGCGCAGTGCGGCTACGGTGGCACCCCGCAGGGAGTGGCGCAGCCGGAGCAGCAGCAAGGCACTGCTGCAGATTGGCAGCAGCCCACCCAGCAACCCCCGGTGTGGAACCAAACCCCGCCTGCGGAGCCTACCGATGGCGCGGACGAACAAGCATAATTCTGTAAAACAAAAGAGCACCCATCGGGTGCTCTTTTTTGGCATGCATATTTTTGATCGCCTCTGGCGCAATCCCCCCTGCGGCTGCGCCGCATCCCCCCTTTGCAAGGGGGGCTAAGATATTGATACCGATTTGCCTCCCTTGTAAAGGGAGGTGGCAATGCCGTTAGGCATTGACGGAGGGATTAAGCGGCTGGAGCAAGCCCCGCCCTACGGTAATTCTATCTTTTGTAGGGTGCGATGCCCACATCGCACCGAATAGAATTACAATACCGTCTTTCCTCACTCCACCCGCTTACCGTTTTTGAAAGCGTAGCTGACGGTGCCGTTCGGGGTCACCAGGCCGGTGACCTTGCCACTCCAGCATTTGGGCAGGGCGCCGCCGATGAGCATTTCTGCAATGCCGGCGGTGACGCCAAAGTTGCCGTCGATCTGGAACGGCGGGTGGGCGTCCAGCAAATTGGGATAGGAGCCGCCGCCCCGCACCCGGATCAGTGCCTTGGGGTTAATGGGCCGCAGCTGATTTTCGATCAGCCGCAGGGCGTTCTCGCCGTCGCCCAGCCGTGCCCACAGGCACACTTTCCACCCCAGGGACCAGCCGGTGCCGCCAAAGCCCCGCTTTAGCAGGGACTGCTTGGCCGCCGCTTGCAGCGCGTCGCTTTGCACCCGGTGGGAGGGGTAAATGCAGTACAGGTGGCTCACATGGCGGTGCTCCACCTCGGTCTCTTGGTAATCCTCCGCCCATTCCGGCACCCGGCCGTCCGGGGCAGGGGTCACCTGGTCAATGACAGGCGCGTCCAGCCCCAGCGCCTGGCAGTTCTCCATAAAATCGTGGAGAATTTCCCGGTCCATAGAGGGCATATAGGTTACGGCGCTGCGCTGTCCGTTGTCGGAGAATGTATTCTCCGGGCTAATGGAGGGGCAGGTGACCGGCTGGCCGCCATGCGCCGTCATACTTGTGTTAAAGAATGCCAGCGCCCCGGCGAACATGCCTTTCAGCTTTTCGTCAAAGGCCGGGTCCTTTTGGTACAGACTGTGGGCGTACAGCTGGTTCAGGATCCAGGCGCCGCTCATAAACCAAACGGCGTAGCAGCTGGCATCGCCGTCGCCGTCCGGGAACCCGGCCGGGTAGGTAGCGCCCCAAATATCGCTGTTGTGGCAGGCGCACCAGCCCTCGGCGGTAAAGTACGCTTTGGCAGTGGCGCTGCCGTTGGCCGCCAGCTTTTCCGCAAAGTCTACCAGCGGGGCAAAGCACTCGCCCAGCCCCACCGCGTCCGTGGGCCAGTAGTTCATCTCTGTGTTGATATTGGTGGTGTAGCTGGAGGACCAGGGCGCCCGCACCTGCTCGTTCCAGATCCCCTGCAGGGTCATGGCGTTGGTGCCCGGCCGGGAGCCGGAGACCGTCAGATACCGCCCGTACTGGAACAGCAGGGCGATCAGGCTTTGGTCGCTTTTGTCCTTTTTCATACGCTTCAGCCGCACATCGGTGGGCAGGCTGTCGTCGCCACCCTCCAGCTCCAGGGTCACCCGGTCCATCAGGGCGGAGAAGTCCGCCGTGTGGGCGGCCAGCAGCGTGGGATAGTCTGCCGCGCCGTCAAAGTAGGCCAGCATACGGGCCTTTTCGTCTGCGGTGGGCATGGAGCGGAAGTCCATATAAGAGGTGGCCATAGACAGCAGCAGGGTCACTTCCTTGCGGTTCTCGATCCGCAGGCTGTTACCGGTGCAGGTCACTTGGCCGTCTGCCCGCAGCCCGGCGCAAAAGCGCATACCCCGGCTGCCCTGCACCACCGTCTCTCCTTTATTATAGTAGGGGGGCATACACACCTCCGGCGCCTGGCCGGTAAGCAGCAGGGTACCGTCCTGGGCGGTCACCTTGCTTTGCAGCAGGCTGTCCAGTCGGCAGGTGGCGCTAAAGGGCCGCTCGCTCTCAATATGTACCACCACCAGCTGGGCGGGGTGGGAGACAAATACCGTCTGGGTCAGGCCGTCCGCCCGGGTCACCGCCACGCCGGTGCGCAGGTCCAGGGTGCGGCTGTAATTCTTTTTGTACGCCCGGTCATAGTTAATGCGCAGGTTGCCCAGTGGTAGGTACGCCTCGCTCCAGTGGCCGTGCATATCCCGGTTCAGGATCTCCTTGGCCTTGGCGTAGTCCTTGGCAAAGATAGCTTCCCGGCAGGCGGCCAGGTACTGGTGGGCGTCCGCCTTGTTTTGGTCCTTGGGGTAGCCGGACCATAGGCTGTCTTCGTTTAGGGACAGGCGCTCGTGGCGCAGGTTGCCGTAGGTCATCACCCCCAGCCGTCCGTTGCCCAGGGGCAGCGCCTGCTCAAAGCACTTGGCCGGCTTGGTATAATACAGTTGGTTTTTCAAATCAACACCTCCGTTGTCTTTCTTTATTGTACTGGATAGAAAAGGGGATTGCAACAGAATTTGTTATTTGGTGATCGGTTAATCCCTCCGTCTGCTCGCACGCTCGCAGCCACCTCCCTTTACAAGGGAGGCAAAACGGTTACAAAATCTATGCCCCCCTTGCAAAGGGGGGAGCGGCGTAGCCGCAGGGGGGATTGGCCGAAGGCGAAGACTCTATCGAAATATAAAAAACATTGCAATTCAAAAACAAAAGGACTACAATAGGGTGCGAAACGGATGAAAAGGAGCGAGCGAAATGAAAAAACGGCGCGTGCCCATTCACGAGACGGCTTATATCTGCGCCACGCTGGCTATGGTCAGCGGTTTTTTGGAGACCTATACTTATTTATTAAAGGGCGGCGTGTTTGCCAATGCCCAAACCGGCAACTTTGCCCTGCTGGGTATGTCCATTGCCCACGGCGATGTGAAAAAGGTGTTTACCTACCTGATCCCCATGTGCTTTTATGTGATCGGCATTGCCCTGACGGTGACCATGCCCCGCCTGCTGGACGAGAACAAGCTTCTCCGGTGGGACACGGTGTTTGTGGCGCTGGAGATCGGCCTGCTGTTTATGGTGGGCTGCCTGCCAAAGTCGGTGTCATTTACCGTGTCTACCGTAACGGTGGCCTTTATCTGCGCTATGCAGTACAACACCTTTAAGCGCACCAACAATATGGCCTTTTCCTCCACCTTTTGTACCAATAATCTGCGCCAGCTGGCGTTGCATTTTTTGGATTATCTGCGCACCAAGGAGCGCCAGAGCCTAAAGAACAGCTTAACTTATATGATGATCAATGGCGCCTTTTTGCTGGGGGCGGTGATCGGCACCCTGTGCGCCCGCTGGCTGGGCGACCGGGCCGTGTGGGTGTGCTGCGGCGTGCTGGTGCCGGTGCTGCTGGCCCTGATCTTTGGTAAGCGAGAGGTCGAGAGCGAATTGCTGGCCGAGGAGCGCCAGGAGTTGGCCGTGGAAGAACGCGTCCTGGAAGAAGAGCAGCGGGAATTGCAGGGGGATAATAAGTGATCGCAAACAGGCAAATGTGTTGAAGATTATAATGTAGGGGGCGATGCCACCGTTTGTATTGTGTAGCGCGTGCATTTATCGTGCCGCCAATCCCTCCGTCAATGCCTACGGCATTGCCACCTCCCTTTTCAAGGGAGGCAGATCGGTTACAAGATCTAAGCCCCCCTTGTAAAGGGGGGAAAGCGGCGTAGCCGCAGGGGGGATTTCGCCGCAATAATATCACCGCTGAGAGCACCCAACCGGGTGCTCTTTTTCTATATATAATAGGTATGCTTGTCCCGCATTTGGCGGGTCGAAGGGTGTCGCTTGGGTTTGTAATGCAAAAATGCCGGTGCCGAGCGGCAAAAAAGCGGATTTTTGGCTTCAAATCGGGCAAAATCCGGGGTACGAGATGTTGTGGCTCGGGGACAAAATATGACAGATTTTTACCATATTTTGGGAAAATTATGAAATTCGGCAACAAAAAGGTTACAAATTGCAATCTTTGGAGCCCTGATTTCTACCAAACCTACAAAATTTTGCTTTCACGCGGTAAAGCGTGTATACAACAGACCACAAGATATTGATTGACCCAGCGGTAATTTATTTTCATGGCAAACGGCGTTTGTGCAATTTCAACAAAAACATCCGGCCGGAAAAGTTGACTTCTTAGTGATATGTGATATAATCGTCTGCGTCTTAGGGAAATACTAACGGAAAAGGCAGAATAAATTGCTTCTGCTCTTGTGGTGGTTTTCTTCAAAAGAGCCCCTCAATAAAAAACGGCAAGCCTGTTTTCTATTTTCCAAAACAAAAGGAGATTCAGATGATTTATCGATCCAAATCCGGTGGCGTCAAGCGTTTGGCAAAAATGCTCACCACAGCTGTGCTGGCTTTTGTGCTGGCAATCGTTGTGTTCGCCTCCACGGCATTCGCAGGACTGCTCAATGAGTATAATGTGGATATTGTGGTAGATGGCGTGACCACCACCGTGACCACCAGAGAAGAGAAACCAACCGAGATCCTGACCAATGCAAACATTACGCTGGAGAGCACCGATAAGCTGGACCTTTCAGGCTTTGAAGCCGGCAAGGGCGGCAAGATCGTGCTGGACCGGCAGCATACTGTCAATGTAGAAGTGAATCGCACCATCACCGCCTATGCCGTGTATGCGGATACGGTAGGCGACGCCCTAACGGAGGCCGGCCTGGCACTGCACAGTGCAGACAAGGTGAATTACGCCCTAACCGATCCGGTAACGGACGGTATGGTGATCCGGGTGAACACTGCCTTTACCGTCAGCCTGACCGCAGACGGCAAGACCCAAAGCTTTGCCATGGTAGAGGGCACCGTAGGTGACCTGCTGCAGCTGGCAAAGGTTGAGCTTGGCACGGACGATTACACAGAGCCTTCTGCCACAACATCCCTTAAGGCAGGCATGAAGATCCATGTGTACCGGGTTAGCTACAAGACCGTCACCGAGACGGAGGCCCTGTCCTATAAGACCGAGACCAAGGCCGACAGCAAGCTTACTGTAGGCAAGACTAAGGTAGAACAGAAGGGTCAGACCGGCTCTGCCGATGTGACCTATAAAGTAAAGCTGGTCAACGGCAAAGAAAAGACCCGCACGGAAGAAAAGCGGGTAGTTACCAAAAAGCCGGTGAAGAAGATTGTGCGCACCGGCACCAAAGCCGCCGGCGTAAAGGCCAACGGCGTAAAGTCCAAGGGCGGTTATTCTGTGGGCCAGACCATCAGCGGTCGTTACACCCATTACTGCGCCTGCGCCGTGTGCAACGGCAACTCCCGCGGCATCACCACCAGCGGTCGCCGCATTTATAACGGTATGACGGATCCCCATTATGTGGCCTGCAACTGGCTGCCCCTGGGCTCCGTGATCTCTGTGGACGGCACCAACTACACCGTGGTGGACCGTGGCGGAAGCGGGCTGTCCAGTCAGGGCAGAATTGACATTTTCACCCCGGAGGGTCACGCAGCCTGCTATCGCTACGGAACCGGCAGCTGCTCCATTAAGATCGTTCGCCTGGGTTGGTAAGTTGGTAAAAATGAACCCCATCGGTATTGCACCGGTGGGGTTTTGCTTTGTAATGGTAATTGTGGGTGCGTTGGGTGGGGAATGTGACCCTGTTTAATCCCTCCACCACCTGCGGTGGTCCCCCTCCCTTTTCAAGGGAGGCTGATCGGTTACATTTTCTTAGGCTCCCTTGCAAAGGGAGCTGGCGCGCTTGCGCGACTGAGGGATTGCACCGGAGGTGCTCTAAATGTATCGCGGGCGGATGCTATCCGCCCCTACGGCCTTTTGTTGCCATAACACCATAAACTCCCACCACAATCAAAGACCGCCGCACCGATCGGTGCGGCGGCCTTTCTATGCATTCACTGACTTTTCTTGGGCTTAGCGTAGGTGGAATAGGTGGTGTAATTCACCTTGCCGCCCACGGTGCGGGTGAGCACATACTGACTGCCGCTCTTTTTGATGCTGATTTTTACATTTTTGGGCTTCACATCTTTTTTGCCCATTACTTTGCAGGTAAGGGTGCCGTTTTTGGCGGTCATTTGCAGCCGAATGTCCGTGCCGCTGGTGTTTTTGAACTGAAAGTCCGTGGTGTTCCATTGCACGGTAGCGTCCCCGCCCAGGGGCACATAGCTAATCTCCAGCGAGTGGGGCGCCCGGCTGACCACCGTTAAGTTGGCCCGGAGAATGCACTCAAAAATGGTGCTGCTCACCTGGCATACTCCGCCGCCCAGACCGTCTACAAATTCGCCGTCCTGCACCACCTTGGCGGTTTCGTACCCGGCCAATACCGTGCGCTTGCCCACCGTCTGGTTAAAGCTGAAGGTGCGCCCGGCAGGGATCACCAGGTTGTTCAGCTTTTGAATAGAGGCGGTAATGTTGGCGGTGCGGGTTTCGTTTTTGGCGTCGTAGTAGGTGGTGTAGCTGGCCAGCTCATGGCTGTACCCGCCGCCGGTTTTGCGCTGCAGCGCCGGATAAATAGTAGAGGTGTAGCTCTCACGGAAAGTGGTTTTGGTGTCCTCCGTGGTGGTAACGGTGGTGGTCTCCGTTGTGGTTTCTTGTTTGGTTGTGGTGTCAGTATTGGCAGCGGGCTTGGCGGTGCACCCGGTAAAGGCGCCCACCACCAGTGCTGCTGCCAGCAAGCAGGTGCAAATGCGTTTCATAGCCGTTTACTTCTTTTCTTTATAAGGCTTCTTTTCCGTGACCCAGCCGGGCTTGTTTACCTGGCGGGCACGGGCAATGGACAGGGCGTCGCCGGGAATGCTGTCTGTAATGGTGGAGCCGGCGGCAATGTATGCCCGGTCGCCCACTTCCACCGGCGCCACCAGGTTGGTGTTGCAGCCGATAAAGGCGCCGTCGCCGATCTTGCAGCGGCTCTTGTTTTTGCCGTCATAGTTAACCGTCACCGTGCCGCAGCCAAAGTTCACTCCGGCCCCCACATCGCTGTCGCCAATGTAGGTCAGGTGGGCGCTTTTGGTGCCGGCACCTACGGTGCTGTTCTTCACTTCCACAAAGTCGCCGATGTGCACCCCGGTGTGCAGCACGCTGCCGCCCCGAATTTGTACAAAGGGGCCGGCGTCCGCGCCGTCCTCCACGGTGCTGTCCGTCAGCTTTGCATTGTCCAGGGTCACGCCGTTGCCCACGGTGCCGTCCATAATATAGGTGTTCGGCCCGATCAGGCAGTCCTTACCGATGGTGGTGTTCCCCAGCAGAATGGTGCCGGGCAAAATGGTGGTGCCGGTACCGATCTGTACCGTGTCGGCGATCATCACCCCGTCGGTGCAGGGAATGTCTACCCCGTCTACCATCAGTTGGTGCATGATCTTGTGGCGCAGGATCTCGTTAAGGATATGCAGCTGGGCACGGTCGTTGGCACCCAGCACCACATCGCTGTTCTCTACCACATAGGCGTTGGCGCCGTTACCGGCACCCAGCAAAATAGCCAGGCTGTCCGTCAGGTAGTACTCGTTCTGGGCGTTCTGGTTGGTGATCCGGTCCAGAGCGTACAGCAGTTTGTCGCCCATAAACCAGTAGCACCCGGCGTTACTCTCGTTGATCTTTTTTTCTTCCTCGTTTGCGTCCTTGTGCTCCACAATGCATTGGAGCTTGCCGTCGGCGCTGCGCTTAATGTGACCGATACCGTTGGTGTCCTCTACCAGGGCGCTGATCAGGGTGATGGCGTTGCCCTCGCTTTTGTGCAGGGCGTAGGCGCCGTTAATGGTGGGCTCGTCCAGCAGCGGGCCGTCACCGTTAAGCACCAAAATATCGTCCGCCCGGTGGCGCTCAATAAAGTCTCTGGCGCACATCACCGCGTGGCCGGTGCCCAACTGGGGCTCTTGCAGTGCCGTCTCAATGGTCGGGTCCAGATCTCGCAGGTGGTCCTCCACTTCATTATGCCGGTAGCCGGTGATCACGCAGATGGCCGCACATCCGGCACTTTTAACGGCAGATACCACATAGTCGATCATGGGCTTCATCAGCACCTTGCACATCACCTTGGGACAGTCCGCCTTCATCCGGGTGCCTTTGCCCCCGGCTAAAATTATTGCACATTTCATAGGGTTTATCGTTCCTTTCCAAATGGAATCTTCTTTGATTTGTGCTTTCATTATGCAACAATCGGCGGCGCATTGCAAGTCCATTTGCAACAATCGGTATAAATTATTAAAAAAATAGTAAAAAGTATTTGTATTTTGGCACACTCTGTGCTATAATTTTACCGCATTATACTGACGCAGTGTAATTTGCTGGTATATTACAAACTATTTTTTGGAGGTATTCTCAATGGCAAAAAAGTATTGCTACCTCTTCTCTGAGGGTAATGCAAACATGAGAGAACTTCTCGGCGGTAAGGGTGCTAACCTGGCCGAGATGACCAACATCGGCCTGCCGGTGCCCCAGGGCTTCACCATCACGACTGAGGCCTGCACCCAGTATTATGAGGACGGCCGTGAGATCAATCCTGAGATCATGGATGAGATCAACCAGTATATCGTGAAGATGGAAGAGATCACCGGCAAGAAGTTCGGCGACAAGCAGAATCCGCTGCTGGTATCCGTTCGTTCCGGCGCAAGAGCTTCCATGCCCGGCATGATGGACACCATCCTGAACCTGGGTCTGAACGAGGATGTAGTAGAGACTATCGCTACCCAGTCCGGTAACCCCCGTTGGGCTTGGGACTGCTACAGAAGATTTATCCAGATGTATTCCGATGTGGTTATGGAAGTGGGTAAGAAGTACTTTGAGGAGCTCATCGACGAGATGAAAGCCAAGAAGGGCGTTACCCAGGATGTGGAGCTGGACGCTGACGATCTGAAGGAGCTGGCTTCCCAGTTCAAGGCCGAGTACAAGGCCAAGATCGGCGAGGACTTCCCCACCGATCCCAAGGAGCAGCTGATGGGCGCCATCAAGGCTGTGTTCCGTTCTTGGGACAACCCCCGTGCAAATGTATATCGTCGTGACAACGACATTCCGTATTCCTGGGGTACTGCCGTGAATGTGCAGTCCATGGCCTTTGGTAACATGGGCGATGACTGCGGTACCGGCGTTGCCTTTACCCGTGACCCCGCTACCGGCGCGAAGGGCCTCTTCGGCGAGTTCCTGACCAACGCCCAGGGCGAGGATGTAGTGGCCGGTGTGCGTACACCTATGCACATTCAGGAGATGGAGCAGAAGTTCCCCGAGGCTTTCGCTCAGTTCACTCAGGTTTGCCAGACTCTGGAGAACCATTACAGAGATATGCAGGACATGGAGTTCACCGTGGAGCACGGTAAGCTGTTCATGCTGCAGACCCGTAACGGTAAGCGTACCGCTCAGGCTGCTCTGAAGATCGCTTGCGATCTGGTAGATGAGGGCATGAGAACGGAAGAAGAAGCCGTTGCTATGATCGATCCCCGTAACCTGGACACCCTGCTGCACCCGCAGTTTGACGCTGCCGCCATTAAGGCTGCTACCCCGGCCGGTAAGGGCCTGGGCGCTTCCCCTGGCGCCGCTTGCGGTAAAGTTGTGTTCACCGCTGATGACGCTGTAGAGTGGAACGAAAGAGGCGAGAAGGTGGTTCTGGTCCGTCTGGAGACTTCTCCCGAGGACATCACCGGCATGAAGGCTTCTCAGGGTATCCTGACCGTTCGCGGTGGTATGACTTCTCACGCTGCCGTTGTTGCTCGTGGTATGGGTACCTGCTGCGTATCCGGCTGCGGCGACATTGTGATGGACGAGGCCAACAAGCAGTTCACCCTGGCCGGCAAGACCTATCACGAGGGCGACTACATCTCCATTGACGGTTCTACCGGTAATATTTATGACGGCATTATCGCTACCCAGGACGCTACCATTTCCGGCGACTTCGGCCGTATCATGGGCTGGGCGGATAAGTTCCGCAAGCTGAAGGTGCGCACCAATGCAGACACCCCCACCGACGCGAAGAAGGCGCGCGAGCTGGGCGCTGAGGGTATCGGCCTGTGCCGTACCGAGCATATGTTCTTCGAGGAAGACAGAATTGCTGCTTTCCGCGAGATGATCTGCTCTGACACCGTTGAGGAGCGCGAGGCTGCTCTGGAGAAGATCCTGCCGTATCAGCAGGGCGACTTTGAGAAGCTGTATGAGGCGCTGGAGGGCTGCCCGGTAACCATTCGTTTCCTGGATCCCCCGCTGCATGAGTTCGTTCCCACTGAGGAAGAAGATATTGAGAAGCTGGCTAAGGCGCAGGGTAAGAGCGTTGAGCAGATCAAGGCCATCATTGCTTCTCTGCATGAGTTCAACCCGATGATGGGTCACCGTGGCCTGCGTCTGGCTGTGACTTATCCTGAGATCGCCAAGATGCAGACCAAGGCCGTGATCCGCGCTGCCATCAATGTACAGAAGGCACATCCGGATTGGACCGTGGCTCCGGAGATCATGATCCCCCTGGCTTGCGATACCAAGGAATTGAAGTATGTAAAGGACATCGTGGTTGCCACCGCTGACGCAGAGATCAAGGCTGCCGGCAGCGACATGAAGTATGAAGTGGGCACCATGATCGAGATCCCCCGTGCGGCGCTGACTGCCGGCGAGATCGCTAAGGAAGCAGAGTTCTTCTGCTTCGGCACCAACGACCTGACCCAGATGACCTACGGCTTCAGCCGTGACGACGCCGGTAAGTTCCTGAACGCTTACTATGACGCCAAGATCTTTGAGAACGATCCCTTCGCTAAGCTGGATCGTGACGGCGTTGGCCAGCTGATGCAGATGGCTGTGAAGAACGGTAAGGCTACCCGCCCCGACCTGCACTGCGGTATCTGCGGTGAGCACGGCGGTGACCCCAGCTCCGTGGAGTTCTGCCACCAGATCGGTCTGGACTATGTGTCCTGCTCTCCGTTCCGTGTGCCGATCGCTCGTCTGGCTGCTGCACAGGCTGCAATCGCTGAGAAGAACGCATAAGTTCTCCAATTCTATAAATCAAAAGGACAGTCCTCGGACTGTCCTTTTTCTTATATATAGGATCATAAAAAAGAAAAGCGGGCGCCAAATCGATAAATTTCTTATCGGGGGCGAAAATCCGTAGCCGCCCGCTTAATTCTCTGCGATCGTCTTCCGCTTCTTTCCAAACACCAGACACAGCACCAGCAGCAAGGGGAAGACGATTCCTGCCAGGATTCCCCGGCGCATATTGCCGTCGCACACCCGGGTGACCATCCCTGCCAGGGTAGGTCCGGCGCTGCCCCCCAGGTCGCCGGCCAGAGCAAACAAGGCAAACATAACCGTGCCGCCCTTAGGAATAGCGGCAGCGCCTTTGCTGAAGGTGCCCGGCCACAAAACGCCAACGGAAAAGCCACACACCGCGCAGCCCACCAACGCCAGCCGCGGGTCCGGCACCAGGGCGATTACCAGATACGTCGCCACGCACAGCAGGCTGCTGGCCAACATACATTTTTCCAGAGGCAGCTTATGTCCCCATTTGCCGTAAATCAGCCGGGCGGTGCCCATCAGTGCTGCAAAGGCCATGGGACCGGCCAGATCGCCCACGGTTTTGGAAACGCCCAGCCCCGCTTCCGCAAAGGCGGAGGCCCACTGGCTGACGGTATTTTCCGCCGCACCGGCCCCCAGCATCATCAGCATGAGCAGCCAAAACACCTTGTTGCGGCTCAGTTCCTTTAAGGTCAGGCCCGGGCCGCCCTCCGGGTTTAGGGGATAAATGGGTGCGGTGGCAAAGAGCAGGCCGTTGAGAATGGGCAGCGCGGCCCATACCAGCGCCAGCGCTTTCCAGTGGCCAATGCCAAAAACAGTAAAGAACAGGGTGGACAGCAGCACCACCCCCATTTGGCCCCAACAATAAAAGGAGTGGAGCAGACTCATGGCGGACTCTTTGTTGTCCGTTGGGCAGGCCTCCAAAATAGGGCTGACCAGCACCTCCAGCAGTCCGCCGCCCAGGGCGTACACCACCACAGCCAGCAAAATGCCCACAAACGGGTCCGCCGTATGGTCCGGCAAAATGGTCAGCAAGATCAGTCCGGCAGCGGCAAAGCCGTGGGCCAGCAGGGCGGACGCCCGATAGCCGATCCGGTCGATAAACCCGGCAGACAGCAGATCCACGCACAGCTGAATGAGAAAGTTCACCGTGATCAGCAAGGTGATCTTTTGCAGCGGCACCCGGTAGCTGGTCTGGAAAGTGACAAACAGCAGGGGCACAAAGTTATTGACGATGGCCTGCACGATATAGCCGATAAAGCAGGCGGTCATGGTTTTTTGATAGGGCTTTTTCATCTTTTTCTCCTTGATCGGCAGCGCACTGCCGGTAGAAATCGGGTGTATTATAGCACGGCGTTGCGGCAACTGCAAGTGCCCGTTGACAAAAGATGGTCGCTGTGCTTATAATGAAGAAAAATACATGGAGGTGCCACCATGGCAATGCAAGACAGAATGCACACCGGTGCGCTTTACCTGCCCGGCGATGCGGAGATCATGGCCCGCCAGCAGGTGTGCCTGGACCGGCTGTACGAATTCAACCACACCCGCCCCACAGAGATGGCCAAGCGCCGGGCGCTGATGAAAGAGATGTTCGCCCAGCTGGGCGAGGACTGCTACATTGAGCCGCCCTTTTACGCCAACTTTGGCGGCGCCCATGTGCACCTGGGGGATCATGTGTATTGCAACTTTGCCGTTACCATGGTGGACGACACCCATATCTATATCGGCGACCACACCATGATCGCCCCCAATGTGACCATTGCCACCGCCGGTCATCCGGTGCTGCCGGAGCTGCGGGTGCACGAGTACCAGTACAATCTGCCGGTGCATATTGGCAAGGCCTGCTGGATCGGCGCGGGAGCAGTGATCCTTCCCGGTGTCACCGTCGGCGACAACACGGTGATTGGCGCCGGATCCGTGGTCACAAAGGACATTCCCGCCAATGTGGTGGCAGTGGGCAACCCTTGCCGGGTGTTGCGCCCCATCTGCGACCGGGACAGGGAATTTTATTACCGGGATCGCGCTGTCGACCACGCAGAGATTGCCCGGGACCTGGAAGAAAACAAATAGACGCAACAAAGGCGCTGCCCGTAAAAGGTCAGCGTCGCTGTTCATTTTGATCCGTATCCTTTCTGTAGGCGCGGGGACTGGTGCCGTAGCGCTTGCGAAACGACTCTGCATAATAGCTGCTGCCGGAAAAGCCTACATTGTGTGCAATTTGCGTAACGGTTAAATCCGTATGCTTCAAATACCAGGTGCTTTGGTGCAGTCGATAACCCATCAGATAAGCGCCCGGCGTTGTGCCCAGGTGCTTTTCAAACAGCTTGCAGCATTTACTCTGGCCCACGGCACCGGAGCCGGCAATATCGGCCAGGGTGATTTTTTCTTTATAGTTTTTTTGAATATAACCGATCATATTTTTTAAGACGGTAAAATCTCCGTTTTGCAGCTGCCGGGAGGCATGCGCCCGGGTGTTGTCAAACAGCAGAGACCAAATATGGAAAAACAGGGCGGTAATCTCCGGCACGGCTGTGTCGTGGTGCTTCGCTCCGTATATCTTCCGCAAAGCCTGTAGAATTTCCACCTGCCAGGACACAGCGGGGGAAAGGTGCCTGTAGGGTACATTCGGATTTTGTAAAAGCGGCAGAACAAAATCCTGCTCAAAGGTACGGGAAATGCAAAGCAGCAGCGGGTGGATTAAAATACAGAGAAAGGTGCATTCCGTTTTCTGTTTTGAAAATCCGTAATGCAGCTGTCCGGCGTTGACAAATATGCCCTCGTTTTGCCGAATGGTGACGATTTCTCCGTTGATATTGTATTGCATTTCGCCCTGCAAAACCGCGAGGAATTCCAAATCATCGTGCCAATGAGGCGGCGCCTCAAAATTGGCATAAGAGGAAAGTTGTGCCTTGCGAACATAAATCGGATAGTCCGCAAAATCATAATGCACAATTTCTGAGCGATCGTCCTTCATATCCACAAATAACATAAAATCACCTCGCAGGATTGTTATGATATTATGCAGAATAGTGATTGAATGCTGATACTCTGCACGGTATAATTATAATAACACAGAGAAACGGTGTCAATACCGGGCGAGGCGAGGGCAATGCAGAGATCTGATTTTTTTAAAAAGTTAATCACGCTGATTTTGCCCATTGTCTTTCAGCAGTTTATGCTGGCGCTGGTCAGTGCATCTGATGCGGTTATGCTGGGCATGCTGCGGCAGGATGCCTTGTCGGCCGTGTCTTTGGCCGGGCAGGTAACCTTTGTGGAGAATCTGTTTTTTGCCGCCGTAACCATCGGGCTTTCTACTCTTGCGGCGCAATACTGGGGCAAAAATGATCGGGCGTCGGTTGAAAAAATATTTGCCTATGTGATGAAGGTAACGGCGCTGGTATCCCTGGGCTTCTTTTTGGCAGCGCTGTGTTTGCCACAGGCGCTGATGGGTGTTTTTACCAGGGACAAGGCGTTAATTGACGGCGGCGCGGTCTATCTTCGGGCGGTGTCTCTTTCGTACTTTTTAACCGGTATCTCCCAGATTTGCCTTTGTATTTTGAAAAATACCGGCAAGGCAGGAAGGTCCAGTCTGATTAGTGCCATGAGCGTGGTTATCAATTTGGTGTTGAATGCAGTTTTTATTTTCGGACTGCTGGGTGCGCCGCGGCTGGAGATTGCCGGTGCCGCGCTGGCTACGGTGCTTGCACGGCTGATTGAGGTTCTTTGGTGCGCGCTGGAGATTGCCAAAAAGAACAGCGTCAAGTTGCGGGGCGCATATCTGCTGCGCAATGATTTGTGCCTGCGCCGGGATTTTTGGAAGTATACGGCGCCGGTTTTAGGCAATGAGGCGGCGTGGGGGATCGGCTTTACCATGTATTCCGTGATTATGGGGCACTTGGGTACGGACGCGGTTGCGGCAAATGCCGTTGCCAATATTGTAAAGAATTTGATCGCCTGCTTTTGCTTGGGGCTGGGCAGCGGCGGGGGCATTATGGTGGGTCACCAGCTGGGTGCCGGCCGATTTGAGGATGCAAAACGCGATGGCGGCAAGCTATGCCGACTGTCCGTCCTTTGCGGTATTGCCTCCGGTCTGGTTCTGTTGGCGCTTAGTCCGCTGATTTTGTCCTTTACAGGGCTAAGCGCCACCGCTAAAGGATATTTGAAATGGATGCTTTGGATGTGTGCCTATTACATGATCGGCAAATCCGTAAACGGTACCACGATTGCGGGCATTTTTTGCGCCGGCGGGGATACAAAATTTGGCTTTTTGTGCGATACGGTCACCATGTGGTGCTTTACAGTGCCGCTGGGTATGCTGGCCGCCTTTGTATTCAAATGGCCGGTGCCGGTGGTATATTTTATTGTGAATTTGGACGAGATTGTCAAGCTGCCGGCAGTGTACCGGCATTATAAAAAATACAAATGGGTCAAGGATTTGACTGTAAAAACGGAGGGTTAAGTATGTATAACAACATTAACGAATGGGACCGTATGGTTGCAGGCAAGCTGTACAATTCTGCCAGTAAGGATTTGTTTAAGCGCCACGCGCTGGGGATGACCCGGTGTGACCGCTTTAATAAAATCGCCCTTTGGCGAATCAAAACAAAGCAGCGGGCGCTGGAGAGACTGATCCCCTCTGCCAAGGGGAAGGATTTGTTTGTATTTGCGCCGTTTTACTGTGAATACGGTGTCAATATTCATGTGGGACAGGGGTGCTTTATCAATTACAGCTGCACCTTTTTGGATGTGGCACCCATCACCCTGGGCGACGGCGTTTGGGTTGGTGCAAATGTGACGTTGGCTACCCCCAATCATCCATTCCTTGCAGAGGAGCGCTTGCCCGCCGACTATCCGGACGGCAAGCATGATTTGGAATATGCGGCGCCCATTACCATTGAGAATAACTGTTGGATCTGCTCCGGTGCCACCATCTGCGGCGGCGTTACTATTGGTGAAAACAGCATTGTGGCTGCCGGTGCCGTGGTGAGCCGGGATGTTCCGCCGGGCAGCATTGTGGCCGGTGTGCCGGCTCGGGTGCTGCGTCCAATTGATGAAAAGGACCGTATGCACGTATGGGAGACCTATGAGAAAAATGCAATCCCCGTCTCCGATCGAAAAAAAGGGTAATATTTTTCCTTTGCAGCAAAAAAATGCCCCGCAGGCAGCCGAAACAGCCGCTTGCGGGGTGATTTCTTATAAATAATACTCAGTCGTTGTCCAGCAGGGATTTGTAGAATTCGCAGTAATCTGTGCGGTGCTGGGCGGTAAAGGTCATGGCCTCCCGGGGGTGGCGGTTCAGCTGGCCGGTGAACATATATTGCAGGTCAAAGCCCCACTGCACCCCGGACTCCCGCAGGGGGATCATGTACTTCTCAATAAAGATCAGCAGGCTGTACAGGCTGTACTTGGGGTTCTTTAAGAAGCCCAGCAGCAGCTCCATGGCGCAGTTGCCGGCGCCTCGGCCCATACCCATAGCGGTGGCGTCCAGGTAGGACACGCCGTAGGACAGGGTCTCAATGGTGTTGGCAAAGGCCAGGTTCTGATTGTTGTGGGCGTGGAAGCCTACCTGCTTACCGGTAGCGGCGGCCGCCTCCAGGTACCGCTGGGCCAGCACGCCGGCATTCTCCGGATACAGGGAGCCGTAGCTGTCTACCAGATAGATCACATCTACCGAGGAACTGCACAGCATCTCCAGCGCCTCGCTCACCTGGCCGGAACCGGCCTGGCTGATGGCCATAATGTTGCAGGTGGTCTCGTACCCCAGATCATGAAAATACTCAATCATTTCAATAGCCGCCGGGATCTGGTGAATATAGCAGGCCACGCGCACCATGTCAATGACGCTTTCGCTCTTCGGCAAAAAGTCCGTCTTAAAATCGCAGCGGCCCACATCTGCCATCACGGAGATTTTCATATCGCTTACATTTTCGCCAACGATGGCCTGAATGTCCTCTTCTTTGCAGAATTTCCACTTGCCAAAATCCGCCTCGTTGAAAAGGGTGCGGCTGGCCTTATACCCAAACTCCATATAGTCCACGCCGCTTTTGATGTTGGTCTTATACAGTTCCCGCACAAATTCGTCGCTGAAGTCAAAGTTGTTGCACAGTCCGCCGTCGCGAATGGTGGCGTCCAGCACCTGAATGTCGGTGCGCACGCCCATTAAATTGCCTTTTCTGGGGGTCATGGTCGGTTACTCCTGTTTCGTTATCATTTTGTCGCTTTTTATCGCTTCGCACTTTAGCGCTTTAAAGCCCATTAGTGCTTAAGTGGTATTATAACACCACCGCCCCCCCTTGTCAACGGCAAACGACAAAAGAAAAGCAAAAAATCAACACAGCGCGCCCGCAAAACAAGGAACCGTCCCGTGTTCGACAATTTCAACCGATTTGCCTCCCTTGTAAAGGGAGGGGGACCGCCGCAGGTGGTGGAGGGATTGATGCACTCGCTACGAAACAGTCCCCCGGACTGTTTCTCCCAAATGCCGGCGCATTTGGAGCCTCGTGTCTCTTGCGCTACGCGCAATTCACTCGGGAGCAAGCCCCCGCCCTACGAAAATTTTGCAATCGATTTGTCACCCTTTACAGGGAGCTAAATTTACAGAACCGGGAACAGTCCCCTGTTCTGTCAGAAACAGGATTTACTGCCAATGCCTTACTTATTCTATCATAGGAATAATACGCAGAATCTGTTTCATTGATTTCATTCAGGACACTATAATACAAAGATTTTGTAGCGCTATACACTTCCTCTGATTTGGCAGAACATTTCTTGTAAATGGCGTCATTTATTGCAGTAAATGTTTCGTAATCTGTGTTATTAACAATTTCGGGCTGGGCTGCTAAAATTTCCAATGCACTGGGTGCAATAAACGCATTATAAGAAACACGATTTGAAGAATTCAGATCGTACAACTTAATATTTTCATACCTGTTTAGCAAAACTTCGCCTATGTCTTCTCTTGTTAGCAGTTCATCAAGTGCATTGCACTGCTTTCTCAAAGCCGCAAATCCTGTTTCTATGGTATTATACGCATACATGTCGCCAAGAAGAGGATAATTCAAATATGCTGAAACAAGCATATCTGTCGTCATTTCTTGGATTTCATCATCAGCGATCTGGCAAGCAGCCACCATTTCGTCATGTGTGTTAAGCGTTTTCCATTCAGCACAATCACTTGTTATTTTATATTGATAATCATTTTGCACACTCGATTTATCAATATCATAAGCAGCATATGCATAAATATTGGATGATATTGCAATCAAAAATGATAACATACCACAAAAAAATTTTTTCATTATTATACCTCTTTCACATTGAATTTAAAAGAACACTAAGTTGCAGTTCTAAATTCTATTCTTTGCAACGAATTCTTCAGCCACTGTAATATCATCGTCAATTACAATCAAATATTGCGTCATTTCAATTTGGTAAGAGATAAAGGTCTGCTTAGCATTATTGTTTTGACTTTCAAACAAATAAATATCCGTATCTTGAATCCTAATTTGCTTTGAAGCTATAAAAGTTCCTTCGATTTCTAAATTTTTTATGTTTGTTTCTTGCCCAAATTCTTTCAATTTCATTTGAATATTATTTTCAAATTCGATGACAACGGTTTTTGTGTTTTCATCAACTTCTTTTTCGATAACTTTGTATGGAGTGTAATACAAATCAAACGGAAGCATAATATTTTCAATACCTTCAGCTTCTAATTCATCATACAGTTTATTACCGTTCAAATTATTACTGTATTTTTGTAGCAAATCCTTATCTGAATATTTAATTACAGCTTTATTATCAAATATATCAACAAAAATATCTGATATGCGCATATCATTTGCTTTTGCATATACTGTCATGCCAATTGAAATCGAACAAACAACTAAGATTGCAGCGATGATTATTCTGCTGAATTTTATACGCTTTTTCTTTTTTTTATTGATCACCTTTTCCTTTCCTTGGGGCGTATTTACAATGCTGTATCCGGCAAGATAATTCATACAAGCATCAACAAAATCAATATTGATTTCTTGAACTTCCTTTTCAAGTTCCTTTTCCATCATTACTTCAATTGTTTTTTTATTTATCTCCCAAGATTCATCGTCCATAAATGCTTTAAAATCATGATTGTTCATTGCTTTTATCTCACCTACTCTATTAGTAACACACATCTTGATTTGTTATAAAAGATTACAGATTTTTTGTTTTTTCTTTTACCAAACATTTGATTTTCTGTCTTAGAATGAAAATTCTCTGTCTGATACAGGTCTCACTGCAATTGTATTCTGCAGCAAGCTGTTTCGTCGTCTGATAAGAACTTTTATAATTCTTACAAGTCTTTGAAAGCAAAATTCGCTCGCTCTCAGACAATTCGGAAAGGATTTCATTTTTCAATCTAACAATCACATCGTAATCAACCTTGAAAAATTCCTGTTCAATCGGAATATCAAAATCCGTTTGGTACATGGAAAAATGCTTGTTTTTCTCTTTATCAATATCTCTGAATTTTAATTTAACAAAATTGCTTGCTGTTTTGATTAAAAACTGTTTTGGATATTCAAGTTTTGTATCCTTTGATAATTGTTCAAAGAGAACTCTGAATGTATCTTGAACGCAATCCTCAGCATAGTCTGGGTAGTCATTCAGCTTATAATAGCAATACCGACGAATATATTCGACATATTTATTATAATAGCATTCAAATTGATTATAAATATCATCTTTTAACATAATAGTCCTCATACAAAAAGAATTTTATCATAAATAAAATATATCGGATTATGCAAAGAAAGACAACAAAATATGTCCTCCTACTCTTTATAACGGTTTTAATAGAAAAAACGGTTACAAATCTTATAAGTTTATTTAACACACTTTTCAAAAATTGTCAATAGAAATAGCCAAAATGCAAAAAAAATCGGCGCCCTTGTTTGTAAGGGCGCCGCGGTTTATACGGGCTTTTGGGTTACATTTGGAATTTGCGGATATACTCATCCATGCAGGCCTGAATAATGGCTTCTGCCTTTTCCCGGTCATCCACCTCTAAGACGGAGGTGCTCTTGCTCACCTCCAGGGTTTTGTATACCTCAAAGAAGTGCTTGATCTCCTCAAAATAGTGGGCGGGCAACTGGTCAATGTTGGTGTAGCAGTTGTAGTTGGGGTCATTTACCGGCACGGCGATGATCTTCTCATCCTTGGCGCCGCCGTCCTCCATCATCAGCACGCCGATGGGGGCGCACTCCACAATGGTCATGGGGAGGATTTGCTCACTGCACAGCACCAGTACATCCAGCGGGTCCTTGTCGCTGGCGTAGGTGCGGGGGATAAAGCCGTAGTTGGCCGGGTAGTGGGTAGAGGTAAAGAGCACCCGATCCAGCTTTAGCATACCGGTCTCCTTGTCCAGTTCGTACTTGTTTTTGCCACCTTTTTGAATTTCGATTACGGCGTAAAAGCGGTCTTTGCGGATCCGCTTGGGGCTAATATCATGCCAAATGTTCATCATGACGCCTCCTTCTGGGGTTCTTGGTTGTTCTCTTTTTCGTATACCCTTATTTTACCATAGTCCCCGGCGGGGTGCAAGGGAGTGGGCGGCGGCATTTTCCACGAACTTTTGTTGTAATTCCCGCATTTTTATGGTACTATTGAAAAAACAACACAGAAAGGAAGGGATACCCAGTGTTTGCAGATATTGCGAAAATCAAAATCAAAGGCGGCGACGGCGGTGCCGGTGCAGTGGCCTTTCATCGAGAGAAGTATGTGGCAGCGGGCGGCCCGGACGGCGGCGACGGTGGCAAGGGCGGCGATGTGGTGTTTGTGGTAGACGACAATTTGGCTACCCTGGCCGACTTTCGCTACAAGCGGAAATATGCGGCTCAGAACGGCGAGCCCGGCCGTGGCGGTCGGCAGTACGGCCGCAAGGGTCAGGATCTGGAAATTCGTGTGCCCCGGGGTACGGTGATCCGTGAGGTGCAAAGCGGCGCCGTGATGGCGGATATGAGCAAGACCCAGCGGTTTGTTGCAGCCAAGGGCGGCAAGGGCGGCTGGGGCAATATGCACTTTGCCACTCCCACCCGGCAGGTGCCCCGCTTTGCCAAGCCCGGCGTGCCCGGTGAGGAGTGGGAGGTCAGCCTGGAGCTGAAGCTGATTGCGGATGTGGGGCTGATCGGCTTTCCCAGCGTGGGCAAAAGCAGCCTGATCTCCGTGGTCAGCCAGGCCAAGCCCAAGATCGGCGACTACCATTTTACCACCCTGGTACCCAATTTGGGTGTGGTGTCCATGGGCGAGGGCAACAGCTTTGTGCTGGCAGATATTCCCGGGCTGATCGAGGGCGCGTCAGACGGCGTGGGCCTGGGTCACGACTTTTTGCGCCATGTGGAGCGCTGCCGGTTGCTGGTGCACCTGGTGGATGTAAGCGGTCACGAGGGGCGGGACCCGATCGCGGATTTTGACGCCATTAACCGGGAGCTGGAGAAGTTCAACCCGGAGTTGGCCAAGGCGCCCCAGATCGTGGCGGGCAACAAAATTGATATGGCGGAGCCGGAGCAAATTGAGCGGCTGAAAGCCTATGTAGAGGCCAAGGGCTACGACTACTATTCCATTTGCGCCCCCATTCAGGAGGGCACTCGGGAGCTGATGAACGCGGTGTGGAACCGGCTGCAAACCCTGCCCCCGGTAAAGGAGTACCAGCCGGAGGAGATCCCCACGGAGCTGCTGGTGCAAAACAGCAATGGCTTTACCATCACCAACCCGGAGCCGGGCTACTACCTGGTAGAGGCCCCCTGGTTCCCCAAGGTGCTTAAGGGCATTGATGTGGAGGACTACGAGGCGCTGCAATATATGCAGCGGGTGCTGGAGAAGAGCGGTGTGTTTGAGGCCCTGCGGCAGCGGGGGATCCAGGAGGGCGATATTGTCAGCCTGTATGATATTGAGTTTGAGTACATTCCGTAAGGAGTAAGTATGGAAGCGTTGAATACAGACCCGCGGCAGCTAAGCCCGCTGAATTTGGCCTTTATCGGCGACTGCGTGTATGAGATGCAGGTGCGCTGCCACCTGGTGGCGCAGGCAAATCGGCCGGTGAACGACCTGCACCGGGAGAGCGTTAAGTTCGTCAGCGCCAAGGCCCAGACGGCGGCCTTTGCCCGTATGGAGCCGCTGTTGACAGAGGAAGAGCTGGCGGTGTTTAAGCGGGGCCGCAATGCCAAGACCGGCCACCAGCCCAAGAGCGCCACCGTAGGCGAGTACCACTGTGCCACCGGGGTGGAGGCCCTGTTCGGCTACCTGTACCTGACCGGCCAAACGGAGCGGATCAATGAACTGTTTGCCGTGATCTTCCGGCGATCAGACCGTCGATAAAGCGGCTAAACCGCGCCGGTTAAAAATGAAGTAGTCCATTCGTAGGGCAGGGGCTTGCTCCTGCCGCTGACATTTGTTGTTATGATTGATTTGAAAAAAGCGGCTTGAACATCGAGTTCAAGCCGCTTTTGGCGCTTTTTATCTCGCTTTCTCTTGGTCTGTCAGCGTGCAAAAAAAGACCGGCAGGCGAACCTGTCGGTCTTTGGTTTTCTCTGTATCGAGGAGGATTAGCCCAACTCGGAGAAGTATTTGATGGTGCGAACCATCTGAGAGGTGTAGGAGTTCTCGTTATCATACCAAGAAACAACCTGAACCTCATAGGTGTCGTCAGCAACCTTCAGCACCATGGTCTGGGTAGCGTCGAACAGAGAGCCGTAGCGCATACCTACGATGTCGGAGGATACGATCTCGTCGGTGTTGTAACCGAAGGACTCGGTAGCCTCAGCCTTCATAGCGGCGTTGATGGCCTCAACGGTCACTTCCTTGTCGGTCTTGATGACAGCGGTCAGGATGGTGGTGGAACCGGTGGGGGTGGGAACGCGCTGTGCAGAGCCGATCAGCTTGCCGTTCAGCTCGGGGATAACCAGGCCGATGGCCTTAGCAGCACCGGTGCTGTTGGGTACGATGTTCACGGCAGCGGCACGAGAACGACGCAGGTCGCCCTTTCTCTGCGGGCCGTCCAGAGTCATCTGGTCGCCGGTATAAGCGTGGATGGTGCACATAATACCGCTCTGGATGGGAGCAAAGTCGTTCAGGGCCTTTGCCATGGGAGCCAGGCAGTTGGTGGTGCAGGAAGCGGCGGAGATCACAGTATCCTCAGCCTTCAGGGTCTCGTGGTTCACATTGTACACGATGGTGGGCAGATCGTTGCCTGCGGGAGCAGAAATAACAACCTTGCGGGCGCCGGCCTTAATGTGAGCAGAAGCCTTCTCCTTGGAAGTGTAGAAACCGGTGCACTCCAGCACTACGTCTACCTTCAGCTCGCCCCAGGGCAGCTCAGAAGCGTCAGCCTTTGCATAAATCTTGATCTCTTTGCCGTCTACGATGATGGAGTCATCGGTAGCGGACACGGTGTCAGCCAGTGCATACTTGCCCTGAGAAGAATCGTACTTCAGCAGGTGAGCCAGCATTTTGGGAGAAGTCAGGTCGTTGATGGCAACCACTTCATAGCCTTCTGCGCCGAACATCTGACGGAAAGCCAGACGACCGATACGGCCGAAACCATTGATAGCAACTCTTACCATTTGGAATTACCTCCGAAAAATATTTGAATTTACCCGGGCGCTATGCGCCCTTGTATTACAGTATTTATTTTATACTGCTTTGGCCAAATAATCAAGCGGAATTTCCACTTTTGTCAATGTTCACCAAAATTCAGCTTTGCCGGGGTGCTTTCTTGTGTTATAATGATTTGCAGCGGGCGGTTTTGTGCCGGGTGCTTTACAAAGTTATGCCTCCCTTGTAAAGGGCGATTATATACAATATAGAACAAAACAGCACCGCATTTTGCAATGCGGTGCCTTTTTGTGCACAGGAATGGGTCATTCCACGGATTTCAGCGCCTCCAGCATATCCACATTCTTCAGCCGACGGTGTACCCGCCAGCCTAAGAAGGCGGTAATGGCGGCGATCACCAGGGCTGGGATCAAAAAGGCTTTTGGTCCCAGCGCCGGGTTGAACATCACATCCTCCGGCGGCACAACGGTGATAATGTAGCGGTAGAGGGCGTCGCCGAACCCATAGCCCACCAGGGTGCCGATCACGGTGAGCAGCAGGGTCTCTCTGTAGATATACAGAGTCACTTCCTTATCATAGAACCCCAGCACCTTAACGGTGGACAGCTCTCGAATACGCTCGCACACATTGATATTGGTCAGGTTGTACAGAATCACCGCCGCCAGCAGCATGGCAACGAAGATCAGGATTTGCATGATCTGGTGCAGCGAGTGCACGATGGTGTCGATCTGATTGGTCAGGGTGGTGTTCTGTACCACGCCTTTCACGCCGCTTAGGTCGATGAACCGGGCGGCCTGGGCCTGGGCGTTCTCTGTCGAGCGGTTCAGCAGGGTGACCAGGTGGGCGTTGGGGCAGTAGGTCTGGCCAATCACCGACTGATACCCGGCGCGGTTCATAAAGATAAAGTGCCCGGTGTACATCTCTGTAATGGCGGTGACCTTGGCGGTGCGCTGGGTCTTGGCCGCGTCGTCAAAGGTGATGGTGTCGCCCGCCTGTACATCCAGCAGCTTGGCCAGTCGCTCGCTGATCACGCAGCCGTCGTCAGACAGGGTGATGGCTTGGCCGGTGGAGCGGTTGCGCAGGGTGATGTAGGTGGAGAGCTGGTCCTGGTCCTCCGGCACGATCAGCTTGATCTCCTGGCTGTCGTTGTTTTGGCCGGCGGTTTTCGTTACGGTCTCGTAGTAGATGGCGGTTTGGTTCTTGACCTGGCCGTCCTTTAGCAGCGCGTCAATGTCTGCTTTCTGGCTGTCGTCCGGGTCGTCGGTCTCTGCCACGATCAGGTCGTACCGCATAATGTTGTTGAATTGCAGGTCCTTGATCCCGGCCACGGAGTTTTGCACGCTAAGGCCGGCAAAGATCAGAGCCACGGAGCCGCACACGCCGAAAATAGTCATCAGCATACGCTTTTTGTAGCGGAAGATGTTGCGGGCGGTGACCTTGTGGGTGAAGTTCATACGGTTCCATACCGGGGTGATCCGCTCCAGCAGGATCTTGGACCCGGCCACCGGGGGCTTGGGCTGCAACAAGGCGGCGGGGCGCTGTTTCAGCTCCCGCTGCGCCACCACAAAGGCAGGCACCACGGTGCACAGGAAAGCCAGCGCCAGGGAGATGGCGGTGATCCCCGGGTAAAAATGCAGCTCGATCTTTGGGTAGGTAAAGCTCTTGCCGTAGGCGTTATAGACGATCAGCGGCAGCAGCGTGTGGCCGGCAATGATCCCCAGCAGGGCGCCGCTCATACCGGCGGACAGGCCATACAGGGTAAACTTCTTCATAATATCCCGGTTGTCGTAGCCCAGAGCTTTCAGCGTACCGGCGTTCAGCCGCTCCTCGTCTACAAAGCGGGTCATGGTGGTCAGGGTCACCAGTGCTGCCACAAAGTACAGGAAGATGGGGAAGATACCGCCCAGAGAGTCCACAATGTTGGAGATACTGCCGTAGATACGGTAGCCCTCGGAGCCGGGGATCTCGCGGCGGGTGTCCATGGCGTAGACCGGTTGCTTCAGGCTGTTCAGCGCCCGGCGGGCAGAGGCTACTTTTTCCTCTGCGTCGCTGATCTTTTGCCGGGCTTCCGGCGCCTTTCTGTTGAATTCTTCCTGCCCGGCTTTCAGCTCCCGTTCACCGGCGGAAATTTTCTTTTGTGCCGCAGTCAGCTGGGCCTTGGCGGCAGCCAGCTTTTCATCGGCGGCCGCTTTTTCCCGGTCGTAGTCGGCCTGCGCGCTCCTCAGTTGGGCTTTCTTTTGGCTCAGGGTCCTGCCGGCAGCGGTGATCTGGGCTTTGGCGGACTGTACTTCCTTTTCCTTGGCGGCGTAGTCGCCCTCGCCCTGGTCCAGCTGCTTTTTGGCGGCGGCCAGTTCCTCCTGGGCGCCCTGGGCCTGCTTGGCAGCGGCGTTGTAGGCAGCCCACTTTGCCTCCAGCTGTTTTTTGCTGGTCACCAGCTCTTGCAGCTGCTTATACTGGTCTGCGGGCAGCGTTTTTTGCAGGATGGGCAGCGACACCTCGATCTGGTCAATGGTCATACCGGTAGAGGCCTCTGCGGCGGCGATCTCTTTGTCCAGTTCCTTTTGGGCAGTGGTCAGCTGGGCCTTTTGCCGGTGCAGTTCCTCTATCTGCGCGGCTTTTTTGTTATAGTCCGCCCAGTTTTTGTCCAGCTTGCGCCGCGCGGCAGCCAGTTGGCTCTCCGCCTGCTCCAGCTGGGCCTTTTTGGCGGTGTATTGGCTCTCTGCCTGCTCGATCTGCTTTTGCCCGTCGGTCAGCTGCTTTTGGGTGGCGGCGAATTTCTGCTTAGCCTGGGCGGACTGGGTGTTGTAGGCGTCCAGGTTCTCCTGATAGGTCTTTTTGGCCGTGTTCAGCTGCTTTTCGCTGTCTGTCAGCTTCTTTTCCGTGTCTGCCAGTTCTTTTTTGCTCTTGTCGATCTTGGCCTGGGCCTGGTCGATCTTCTCCTGATACTGGGTCTGAATGGCAGCCAGGCGGGTAGAGGGCTGGTCAGCCAGCAGCCGGTTCAACTCCTCCTTGTGGGCAGTGATAAGCCGGGTGTATTCGTCCGAATAGGGGCTGATCCCCTTGGTGTCCGTAAAGGACAGCCGGGCGATCATATACACATCGGAGTCAAAGGCAGCGGGGGTCACCACAGCGTAGCCTTGCAGCTCGCCGGTGCCGGCGGTGGACTGGCCCATATTGATACTGGACAGCAGCTCGCCGGAGTTGACGAACCCTACAATGTGAAAGTCGTGGTGCCGGAGCACTGTGCTGCCGGTGATGTCCTCTTTTTCCGTTACGGACAGGGTGTCGTTTAGCTGATATTGGTCGGCCAGGTCGGCGGCCACGGCGATCTCGTCACTGGTCTTGGGCATTCGCCCGCGCACCACTTCATATTCGGAAATGCCCTCTGTGGCGGAGAAAATGCGTATGCTGGTGGTGGTATCCGCCAGCACCACATCCTTTAAGTAGCCGTAGGCGATCTTGTCTGCGCCGGACACTCGATCAATGGCGGCCACATTGTCTGCGTCTATGCCGTAGTCGCCGATAACGCTGATGTCCGCCACCTTCAGCTGCTCAAAATAGCTTTCGCCGGTCTGGCGCATATCCGGGCCGGCCGCTTGCAGCCCCACCAGGGCAAAGGAGCCCAGCGCCACCAGGCAGAGGATGGAAAAGAACCGCCCCTTGGATTTGGAAAAGCAGGTGTGTATCTCTTTCCATAAGGCTTTTTTCTTCATTGCAGTCACCGCCTTTTACCACTCAATATCCGCAATGCACTGCGGGTGTTCGTTGATCTCAATGGATTTGACCGTGCCGTCGTGCATACGGATCACCCGGTCCGCAATGGGCGCAATGGCGGCGTTGTGGGTGACGATGATCACTGTGGCGCCCTCCTTGCGGCTGCGGTCTTGCAGGATTTGCAGCACCTGCTTGCCGGTTTGGTAATCCAGGGCGCCGGTAGGCTCGTCGCACAGCAGGATCTTGGGGTTCTTGGCCACAGCGCGGGCTATGGCTACCCGTTGCTGCTCGCCGCCGGACAGCTGGGCGGGAAAGTTGTTGATCCGCCCGGCCAGCCCCACATCGTTCAGCACCTGTACCGGGTCCAGTGCGTCTTTGACGATCTCAGACGCCAGCTCCACATTCTCCTTGGCGGTCAGGTTCTGTACCAGGTTGTAAAACTGGAACACAAAGCCCACATCGTTGCGCCGGTAGGTAATGCGCTGGGTGGGGGAGTAGGCGGCAATGTCCTTGCCGTCAATAATGACCCGGCCCTCGTCGTTGGTGTCCATACCGCCCAGTATGTTCAGCACGGTGGATTTGCCGGCGCCGGAGCTGCCCAGGATGATCGCCAGCTCGCCCTTTTCAATGGAGAAGTTCACATCCCGGTTGGCCTCGATCACGGTGTCGCCGGTCTTATAGCGTTTGTAACTGTGTTCTACTTCAATGTAACTCATATTTTGCTCCTATTCTTCGATCTCTTCGCCGGTCAGGCGAAAGGCGTAGCGCCCGCCGGTCACTTGCAGATCCAGCAGCTTGCCGGTAACTGCCCCGGTGGCCGTAAACGGGAATGTGATCAGTTTGGTGGTCATTGTGCCGGTCAAGGCAATGGTGCCGCTGGGGGTAATGGCGCCGCTGACCGGATTGCTGTTGCCCAGCACCGTTAAGGTGCCTGCCAGGCTGCCCCCCTGCTGGTTCAGTTCCAGCTGACCCAGCCGCAGCCCCAGGGGCGCGTGCAGGGCAATGTTGTATTTTCGTTCCATTGGGTCCTCCTTTCTGCTTTCGATGGGTAGTTTACCGCGGCAGACAGCAAAAAACCACGGTCAAAACCGTGGCATTTGGGTAAATACGGACAAATGATACCCATTTGTGGGTCAAATTTTGCCCGCAGGGTCTTGCATATTTGCCGGTCATTTGTATAATAAAGGTAAAGGGGGTGCCCGGTATGACTCATGAAGAGGCTACGCTGCAAACCAAGCAGGCGCTGGCGGCCAGCTTAAAGAAGTTTATGCGCCAAAAGAGCCTGAGCAAGATCACGGTAACGGAGATCATCACCGACTGCAATGTAAACCGCAAAACTTTCTATTATCATTTTGAGGATATTTACGCCCTGCTCAAGTGGATGTTGGAGCAAGAGGCCATTGAGGTGGTCAAGAATTACGACCTGCTGCTGGATTATGAGGACGCGGTGCGCTTTGTGGTGGGGTATATCAAGGAGAACGAGCATATCCTGAACTGCGCCTACGACAGTATGGGGCGAGATGAGCTAAAGCGGTTCTTTTATAATGATTTTGTGTCCCTGTCCCGCCAGGTGATCGTGGAGGCGGAGCGCCAGAGCGGTCTGGCGGTGACGGAGGAGTTTAAGGACTTTCTGTGCGACTTTATCACCGAGGCCATTGCCGGATTGCTGGTCAACAGTTTTAGAAGTAAGGACGGCTTGCAGCAGGATCGGGTGATCGCCAACTTGACGGTGATCCTGGGCTCCCTGCCGGATATGCTGCGCCGCGCCCCGCAAAAGTAGGGGTAAAGAGTGGGGACAAAGCAGGCGGATGGTTCGTTCTTTTCTGCATTAAAAATAAAAAGGCTCCCCTTTTATGTAATAAAGGGGAGCCGGCGCGCTTGCGCGACTGAGGGGATAAAATAACCGGCCCGATGTGGGCATCGGGCCCTACATTTCTTTGATTTATTCAATTCAATTTTGTAGGGTGCGATGCCTACATCGCACCGCAATCCCTCAGTCAGTTGCGCTGACAGTACCTAACTAGTGCCCGTCCCCTCTGTCGCTGCGCGACATCTCCCCGCACTGCGGGGAGTCACCCTTTGCAAGGGGGGGCTTGGAGCTTGTAACCGATAAGCCTCCCTTGTAAAGGGAGGTGGGTTTGCCGTAGGCAAACGCGGAGGGATTTTTGTGTCCCCACATTATACGCTATAAACTTGAACCGGAGGGAGCGGTATGTATAAACCCATTTCAACCTATACCGGGCGGCATTTTGACCCGTACCACGCGGTGGCGGCGGATCTGGATGTGCGGGATATTGCCCACGCCCAGTCCCTGATGACCCGGGCCAACGGCCACTTCCCGGTGTTTTACTCTGTGGGCCAGCATTCTTTGGCTTGCGCCCGGGAGGCGCTGGCGCGGGGCGAGGAGCGCCAAACGGCGCTGTTTTGCCTGCTCCATGACGGTGCGGAGGCGTATATGAGCGATGTGACCCGGCCGGTGAAGGCCCGGCTGCCAGAATTCGTCCGGGCAGAGGAGCGGCTGCTGGCGCTGCTGTTTGACACTTTGGCAGGCGCTCGCCCCACCCCGGCGCAGTGGCAGACGGTCACGGAGATCGACAACGCCATGCTGTCGGCAGAATTTTTGCATTTTACCGGCGAGGTGATCCCCAGGTCCGCACCGCCCCTGCAACGCACCCCGGATTGGGCGCAGCAGCCTTTTGACCGGGTGGAGCAGGATTTTTTGGTTCTGTATGCGCGTTTGCAGGCAAACACAAAGGATAAGTAAACCGAATAGATGCAAAGAAATGCCATCGCGAGTGTATACACGCGGTGGCATTTTTGGTTGAATATCCGTCGCAATCTGTTACTTAACCCGTACAGCGCGGGCGGCGGTGTAGCTGCCGTAGTAGCGGGTATTGCCCACGGTGGTGTAGGGGCGCAGGCGCACATAGTAGGTGCGGCCGGCCTTGGCGGTTTTGATATTCGTTGAGGTCTTGCCGCTGTTTATATAAACGGTCTTTTTGTCGCCGGAGAAGTCCTTTTTGGTAGAATACTGCACCGCATAGCCGTTGCATTTTACTTTGTTCCAGCGCAGGGTGATCTGCTGCTTTTTTTGGGATTTTGCGCTGGTGCACTTGGTGGCGGTGGGGCGGGTGGTCGTCTCCAGTCGAGTGCCCTTACCGCCCTCTTTGGTCTTGGAGTCCACCGTGTAGGGCGCTACAAAAAAGTAGTATTTGGTGCCCGGATTGGCACCGCTGCCCTTGAATGTATAGCTGCGGGCGGTGGTGGTGGCCAGTTTTTTCGTCTGCTTTTTAGAGGCAATGTATTGGTACACCACATAGCCGTCGGCGCCGGGCTTTTTGCTCCATTGCAGCGTGATAGAGCCGGTGGCGGTCTTTTGCATTTTCAGCCCGGTGACGGTGCCCGGCAGGGCGTGCTTGGCATTGACTTTAGAATAAGGACCCCGGTAAGCGGTTGTGCCTCGGTAAGCCGCCACCTGCACATCATACAAATTGGTGTCCGTCAGATTGTTTAGATCCACTCGATTGGTGCTCACCGTCTTGTCAAAGCCCTTGCCGGTGGTGTGGTTGATGACCTTGACCAGATAGGCGTTGGCGCCGGGGGTGGCGTTCCAGGTATAGGTGAGCCGGGTCTTGGAGCGGCTCTCCAGCGTTAGGCCGGTGACCTGGGCGGGCAGGATCTTAAAGCGATAGTACCACCGCCGCCCGGTGTAAGTGCCCAGTCCCTGGGCGGTGATAGTGGCCATACCCACCGCTTTATTATTGGTATAAATCAGCGTGTAGTCCTGCCCCGGTGTCAGCGCGATGCCGTCCTCGCCGGTAATGGCGGGGGCGGGGGTAATGGCCTTGCCGGTGTAGGTCTTGCTCCCCAGCAGGGTGGCAGAGCCGGGCAGGTTGTTTTTGTTGCCGTACAGAAAGTCCATATCCGTGTTGCCGTTGACCCCGGCCACCTTGCCGTTGTCGGCGTACTGCCACATCAGGTAGTCGCCGTCGTACTTGCAGGTTTTGGAGCCGTACTCCGCCACCCACAGGGCGTAGCGGCCCCGGGTTTCCTGCTCAATGTAGTCCATAAGCGGGCTGCGGCTCATATATAGCCCCGGGGTGTGCCCGGCAGCGGCGATAATGCTGCAAAAATGCTCTACCAGCTGGGTGCAAAAGGCCTTGCCCTTGTTCAGCTGGCTGCGCTCCTCCAGGTCGTAGAACACCGGCAGGTCCAGGGTGCGGCTGCCCAGCACTTGCAGGCACAGGCGGGCCTCCTTCTCCACATCCGCCACACTTTGGGCGTAGGAGTACCAGTAGATGCCCACCGGCAGCCCGGCGGCGGTGGCGTTCTTAAAGTTGGTGGCAAAGTAGCTGTCTTCCTGACTGGCGTTTTTGCCGTACCCAGCCCGGAGAATGGCAAAGTCAATGCCGTCGTTCTTTATCTTTTTCCAGTCCACTTTTTCCTGCCAGGCAGAGATGTCTACACCGCTCAGCACCTCCAGCTTGTCAAACCGGGCGTTGTGGGTGTAGCTTTTGCCGGTGTATTTGGACTTCATGGTGGCGGCCTGGGCTGCGCCCGCCGTGGGCAGCAGCGCGGTAAAGGCTACCAGCACCGCCAGCAGTACGGCGTTGACGGAAAATAATCGTCTTTTTGTTTTTTTCATTAGGAACCTCCCAGGTACCAGCGGTCCAGATCAATGTATTTGCTACCGTTGCCATCTATTTTGCCGGATTTGGAATATTGCCAAATGTCAAAATCCCCGGTATAGGTGACGGCGCTGTTGTAGTCCGCCACCCAGCGCAGGGTACCCTTGGGCAGCGAAGACGCGTCGAATTTAGAAATGTAAAAGTGCGAGTTGGCGTATACTCCGGCGGTGTAGCCGTCAGCGGTAACGGTGTTGCAAAAGGCGGTAAGCGCCTGGGTAGCGTCCTTCTTGCTTACATTTGCTTCGTACAGCCGACCGGCGTGTTCTCCGTCGGCATTGTAGCCGTATTCATAGTCGATAATCAGCGGCAGTTCCACCTTGGCAAAGCGTACGGCCTCCAGCACGAATTGGGCTTCCTCTCGGGCTTCTTCCTCCGTGGTGGCCTGGGAGAAAAAGTATACCCCCACCGGCACTCCGGCCTTGCGGGCGGCCTTTAGATTTTCTTTTGCGGTTTTGTCTGCGTGGAGCTCGCCGTCGGTGTAGCCCCGGTAGCCCACCCGGATAAAGGCAAATTTGGCGCTCTTTGCCAGGGCGGTCCAGTCCACATCGCCGTTGTGCTCGGAAATGTCTACCCCCTCTACATAGGGGTCGTCGGTGCCAAAGTCATAGGTCACTCGTTGGTGGCGGCCCCCCAGTGTCAGTACCGCGGCAACCAGTGCGCCGATAATTATCAGTGCCAGTGCCGCCTGTACCCACCGGTTGGCCAGCAGGGGGCGACTGCCGATTTTGCGTTTTCCCTTGCGCCGGGTAGTGCCTGCGGACTTTTTGCGGGTGCTTTTCCGCCGGGTGTTGGTTTTTGCAGGTTTTTTTCGTTCGTTTGCCATGCCTTGCTCCGCTTTGTCTGATAAATGATCCTTTTCATAGTAATACAAAGCAGGGGGTGGGTCAAGAGCAGTGCACCAAAATTTACAATTCTGCCGTTTTTTGTCAGTTATCATGGTTTAAAGCAATTTCTTGACAAGCGATCCCGGGCAGTATAATATAATAGGTATCACAGGATAGAAATCAGGTAAAATCGATGCAGAATTTTGACAAAATGGACCATATGCACTTTATCCGCAAGCTGCCCATTCCCCAGGAGCTGAAAAAAGAGATGCCCCTGACCCCGGAGCTGGCTGCCTATAAAGACAAGCGGGATCAGCAAATCGCCGCCGTGATCCGCAGCGAGAGCGACAAGTTGCTCCTGGTAATCGGTCCCTGCTCGGCGGATCGGGAGGACGCGGTGCTGGATTATATCCACCGCTTGGCAGAGTTGCAACAGCAGGTGGAAGACAAGATTTTAATTATTCCCCGTATTTATACCGGCAAGCCCCGCACCACCGGCGCCGGGTATAAGGGTATGCTCCACCAGCCGGATCCGGGCAAAAAGCCGGATATGTATGAGGGCATTCGCGCCATTCGCCATATCCACCTGCGGGCGTTGCAGGAGACCGGGCTGTCCTGCGCAGACGAGATGCTGTACCCGGAGAATCATCGGTATTTAAGCGACCTGCTCAGCTATGTGGCCGTTGGCGCCCGCAGCGTAGAGAACCAGGAGCACCGGCTGATCTCCAGCGGGCTGGATATTCCGGTGGGTATGAAGAACCCCATGAGCGGCGATCTGTCCGTGATGATCAATGCCATTAAGGCCGCCCACGGCGACCATTCCTTTATCTACCGCGGCTGGGAGGTAGAGAGCCAGGGCAACCCCCTGTCCCACGCCATTTTGCGGGGCAGCGTAGACCGCCACGGCATCAACCACGCCAATTATCATTACGAGAATTTGCGTATTCTCCACGATCTGTACGCGGAGAGCGGCATTGCCAATCCGGCGGTGCTTATTGACACCAACCACTCCAATTCCTCCAAACAGTACCTGGAGCAGGTGCGTATCGCCAACGAGGTGCTCCACTCCATGCGCCACTCGGCGGATATTCGCCGGCTGGTCAAGGGCTTTATGATCGAGTCTTATATTGAGGACGGCGCCCAAAAGTGGGAGGACGGCGTTTACGGCAAGTCCATCACCGACCCCTGCCTGGGCTGGGACAAGACCCGGGATCTGATCCTTTCCTTGGCGGACCAGCTGTAAAAGGAAGAAAAACTGCAAAAAAGGAGCAATCGGCGGAATATTCCGTCAGTTGCTCCTTTTATCATTATACGCACCGGGGTGCTGAGTGGGGACAGAGCGGGCAGGCGCCGGGCCTTACTTCTTCCCGGGGAAGCGAGTGCCAGCCGGGCGGCCGGCCAGGATGTCATAGAGCACACGGGGGTGCTTGCCGTGGGCAATAACCGTGTCCGTGCCGCTTGCGGTGGCCAGAGCGGCGGCTTGCAGCTTGGTGCGCATACCGCCGGTGCCTCGTCGGGTACCGGCGCCGCCGGCCCTTGCCATCACCTGGGGTGTGATCTCCGGAATACAGTCAATGCGCCGAGCCTGCGGATGCAGCCGCGGGTCTTGATCGTATAGGCCGTCAATATCGGAGAGGATCACCAGTCGCGCCGCGCGGCACAGCACGGCCACAACGGCAGAGAGCATATCGTTGTCCCCAAACAGTCGCTGTTCAGACTGAATTTCCGTATAACTGACAGAGTCGTTTTCGTTGACCACAGGAATTACGCCGCTTTCCAGCAGAGCGTCAAAGGTGTTGATTAGATTGTCCTTTTTCTCCTCCTGCTCCATATCTTCCGCATTCAGCAGGATTTGGGCGATGGTCTTGTCATATTCGCCAAAGAATTTGTCGTACCAAAACATCATGCTGCATTGCCCAACGGCAGCGGCTGCCTGCTGCATACGCAGAGAGGTGGGGCGCTGCTCCAGCCGCAGCTTGCCGGTGCCTACCGCAATGGCACCGGAGGACACCAGAATCACCTCATATCCCATATTTTGAATGTCTGCCAGCACTCGAGCCAGCCGCTCAAAGGCCCGCAGATCTGCCTTGCCCATTTCGTTAGTCAGGGTACTGGTGCCTACCTTCACCACCAGTCGGTTGGAATATAGCTTCATTTGTCCCGCTCCTTGCATTTTTACTGTTTTTACTGTATCATAATCTGTGGCATTTGAAAAGCGAATGTTTCGCATAGATTGTATGACGATATTGCATAGTTGGTGATAAAAATGGATGGTAGTTTGCAAAAATACGCGGCATTTGTGCGCACGGCAGAGTTGGGCAGCTTTACCAAAGCGGCGGCTGCGCTACAGTATTCTCAGTCCGGGATCAGCCGCATGGTGGCGGATTTGGAGCGAGAGCTGGGGATTATTTTGTTGGAACGCCGACGCGGCGGTGTGTACCCAACGGCAGACGGGCAGGCCTTGTTGCCCTATGCCCGTGCGCTGGTATCCCAGCAGAAACAGCTGCTGACTCGGGCAGACGAGCTGCGCGGGTTGCAAACGGGACTGATTCGGATTGGTGTATTTTCCAGTGTGGCAACCCATTGGCTGCCACCGATTCTGCAGGCCTTTGGCCGGGATTATCCGGGGATTGGTTTTGAGCTGCTGCAGGGAGATTACACGGAGATTGAGGATTGGGTGCGCAGTGGGCGTGCAGACTGCGGCTTTGTACGGCTGCCGGCTGGTGAGGGATTGGAAACCGTATTTTTGGAGCAGGATCCGCTACTGGCTGTGCTGCCAGCGTCTCATCCGCAGGCAGTGGAGCCGGTATTTCCGGTAAGCGGATTTTCCGGCGCGCCTTTTTTGCTGCTGGGCCGGGGTGAGCATTTGGAAATTGCCCACTTGCTGGAGCAGTGCAGCCTGCACCCGGAGGTGCGCCTGACCGCCTGGGACGACTATGCCATTATGCATATGGTGGAGATGGGGCTGGGGCTCAGCGTGCTGCCCAGCCTGATTCTTCGCCGCTGTCCGTATCGGGTCGCGGCGCTGCCCTTGGATGTGCCGGCCTATCGGCGAATCGGCTTTGCCCTGCGGGACAAAAAGACTGCCTCTCTGGCGGTGCGCCGATTTATGGAGTACCTGCCCTATCGGGACGAGCCGACGGCAGCGGTGGACGAATAATCCGTCGCAATCCGATTTTTGATAAAATATTGAACACATCCCCGTCAGTGTCGGTACAGATTTTCAAATGTGCCAAATAACCCGGCAGTCGGTTGTCAAACAGTAGATGGCATGGTATAATATCCGGACAAAACAAAACCAATTCGGAAAAGGGGATTTTTCATGTCTGACAAAACAGAAAAAAAGTACATGAAGAAGTCAGAGATCATTACCTTTGGTATCGGTCTGTTCGGCGTGGCCCTGATGACCGGCTGGATGCCGGACTACACCGCCACCTTCTTCGCTGACTTCGCGTTCAAAGGCAAGGGGTTTGACTCCACCACCATGGCAAATGCCATCTCTATGGTGTTCCTGGTGGCCGGGATTATCGGCGCCGTGTGCGAGCTGGTGATCGGCTATTTGGTGGATAACACCCGCACCAAGCTGGGTAAGGTAAAGCCCTGGGTGGGCTTCGGCGTGGTGCCGCTGGCCGTGGTGGCGATGCTGGTGTTTGTTGCGCCTAACACCTCTAACCAAACCCTGGCCATTGTATGGATGTTTGTGATCTACTTGCTGTACACCGCTTTTAGCTGCGCGGTAGAGAGCCCGTCCAACTGCTTCGGCTCTCTGTGCTCGCCCAATCCGGCAGAGCGCTCCACTGCCATTTCCATCGCTTCGTTCCTGCGTAGCGTAGGCCAGTCCGGCGGTATGGTAGTTGTGATGGTGGTCGGCCTGGTGATGAAAGCCTTGATGGGCCAGCAGCAGTACAAGAACGCCGAGGGCCAGGGCCTTGACCTGGTGATTTCTACGGCGGTGTGCGCCCTGGGTCTGATCCTCTTTGTGATGATCTTCTTTACCAATAATAAAGAGCGCGTGCCTTTCACCCAGGAGAAGGTGAGCTTGAAAGATGCTGTGAAGGTGGTCTTTACATACAAGAACCTGCTGATGGTGTCCCTGACCAAGCTGTGCGGCTTTGGCCGCGGCGTGTACGGCACCGTGTCTCTCTATATCGCCATTTACCTGCTGGGGTCCAAGGATTTGAAGCTGGCGCTGCTGCTGCCCATGGGTATCGGCACCGCTGTGGGCACCCTGCTTGTGAACTTTGTGCTTAAGAAGTTCTCCACCAAAAAGACCTTTATTCTGTTCTGCGTGTACGGCGCATCTTCTTTGGCGATCCTGTTCCTGGTGTCTAAGGGCATTGGCTTTAACAGTACTCTGATCGTGCCGTTCCTGATCCTGAATTTCTTCTGCGGTTTGCAGCACGGTAACACCAATGTGACCCCCAATATTATGATCGCCGACTGCGTGGACGAGATCGAGTGGAAGACCGGCCAGCGCAAGGACGGCCTGGCTTATGCCGGTTACGGCCTGTTCTCCAAGATCGCTTCCGCCTTTACCAAGGCGCTGGGTCCCTGGCTGCTGTACACCTGGTCCGGCTATGCCGTATCCCGTGACGCCAATGTGGCTTATGCCACCCAGACGGATTCTACTTTAAACAAGATTCTGATGATCTATACCATCATTCCCGCCGTGTTCGTTGTGCTTCAGGCGGTGCCGATTTTCTTCTACGATATGGTCGGAGAGAAGAAGGAGCGCATTACCCGCGAGTTGATGGAGCGTCGTGAGGCCGCCGGTCTGGTTGCCGGTGCCGGCGAAGAGACTGCCGATGCGGCAGCAGCTGAGTAAGGGGGCGACGAGAATGGCAAAACAGGAAAAAACATTCAATACCAAGCTCTATGCGCTGGTGGTATTTTTACTGATCGCGGCGATTTTGGCTGTGACCACTGTGGCCACCTTTAGTAGCAAGTATATTGCCTTCCAGCCGGAAAAATTGGTTCAGGCCTATGCGGATACTATTGTACAAACCGGTGACGGCTACAACGCCAACAAGTATGCGCTGGTGAGCAAAAGCGAGAAGTACGGCGACTTTATCCGCAAGTATTATATGTACCCGGTGATCTATAAGGAAGCCGGTTACACGCCCGGCGACGATACCAAGAATTTAAAGGGTCTGAATGACGACAGTTATAAGTCCGACAAGACCAAGAACGACGACGGTACCCTCACCGGCCAGGTGACCGAGGCCATGTACCCTTACTATGTGCAGCTGTTGGGTCAGTACGGCTGGGACGACGCGGACGCCATGTTCACCAATTACTTTGCCCAGTACCAGCAGGTGCGGGGCCAGGTGTTTGGCGACCAGTACCTGGATGACGAGGGTATGTTTACCGCGCTGGAGGCCAATGTAAAGACCTACGGCGAGAGCCTGACCGGTACGGAAGAGACCTATGATGAGAACACCAAGGTCAAGCTGACGGACAAGACCATCGGCACTTACCAAAAGGCACTGGGCGAGGATTATAAACTTACCACCACCGTGGCTGATGTGCAGCCGGTGGAGGATGTAAAGGCTTATACTGCCAAGATGAATACCCAGCTGCTGGAAAATTATGAAGTCAGCACCGATGATATCAGCGCCGTGTCCACCTGCACCGTGCAGGTCACAGACGCCAAGGGCACCCAGCTGGCCACTTGCCAAGTGGCTGCGGTGCAAATCGGTCACACCTGGTATATTGACAATACAACCGCAGATACTTCTGCGCTGTATCAAATCGGCAAATGATCCGTCGCTTGCCGTAAGAGAGGGAGCCGCCCGGACCGCAAGGCCCGGGCGGCTTTTTGTGTGCTTTCTCCTGTTGCAAGGTGGGTGGTTCCGATTTTTTCGCTACTACTTTACAAAAGGATAAAGAGTATGGTATATTTATAATGAGGTGTCAGGCGTTGCATTCCGAACATTTATCCGTGCCGCCGACTGCCTGAAAGGAGATTGTATGGAAAAATATATCGATTATATTGAGAGCGCTTTGGCCGGTGTGCCGGATGACAGCGTGCTGTTTCGGTTCAAAAAGCAGATTTTGGACGAAATGACCGCGCGCGCCAACCAGCTGACCGGCATTGGGCTGCAGGATGCAGAGGTGCTCAGCGACCTGGTGATTGACGAACATCCGAATTTGCGGGGTGAGTACAATGCTTACGCCGCTAAAGCCAAGCAAAAATCCAGAAAAAAAGCCTTTCTCAAGTGGAATATCATCGGCTCTGTTTTGTATGTGCTGGCGCTGGTGGTTGTGTATTTGGGTGTTAGCTTTTTGACCCGGGATTGGGCGCATACCTGGCTGATTATGGAGGGCGGTATGAGCCTTTGGATCGGCTATTTGTTGGCCCTGGGTATTCAAAAATGCACGGAAAAGCGCGGATTGTTCTATGTACCGGCACGGGTGCTTTTGGCACTGACGATTATGCTGGCTTCTGTGTTTGTGTTCCTGTTCTGTCTGGCCGTGCTGCACCTGACCAAAAGCTGGTTGGTGTTTATCGGTGCCGTGGCACTGCTGTTTTTGGCCGATGGTATTTATGCCGCCGCCACCCACCAAAAGCTGGCTATTATCAACTGGCTGATCTATGTGCCGGCCATGTCGCCGATGATTTATGTTTTGCTGTGCGCCACCGGCGTGCTGCCCTGGAGCCCGGGCTGGCTGATTGTGCCCCTGTCCGTGCTGGTTGATGTGGCGATCATCGTTGCCGCGCTGATCAACAATTCTAAGTATGTATACAAGCAGGAGGTGGCTGAGCCGTGGAACGCAGACTAAATGCTGAGCTTTGGGACAAGATGCACTATCTGTTCCGGGATTTTAACGACCGTATGGTGCATGTGGAGCTGCACTATGATTTTGAGATTGACGCCGATGCACTGAAGACGGTGCTCATCTGCTTTTTGGAAAAGGCGCCGGTGCTTCATAGTCGGTTTACAGACAATCATGTGCGCCCGTACTGGACGGTGATGCCCTACAAGATCGAAGATGTGGTGCATATTGAGCATATTGACGAGGCGCAGCTGGAAGAAAAGACCAACGCCTTCTTGACCCAGTACCTGCCGCCGGATAACGATCTGCAAATGCAGGTGGCGCTGTTCTACTATAACGGCAAAACCACCCTGTGCATTGTGGAGAACCATATGTGCATGGACGGCGGCGACTTTAAGTATTTTATGAAAGCCCTGTGCAAAAACTATAATGCCTATGTGGAGCAGGGCGTCAGCCCGCTGGATTTGCGGGTGGGCTCCCGCTCCTATGAGGCGGTGTATCAGGACTTTTCCAAGACCGAGGAGCGTATGGCCCGCAATTTGTACAAGAATGTGTGTGCCAAGGACGATCACAAGTTTCCGCTGACGCCTAATAATATTCGGGACGCCTCCTTTATTGCCCGGCGCAAAATCCCGGCAGAGACTTTTTTACAGATTAAGGCCGCCGGCAAGCGCCACGGTGCTACCATTAACGATATGCTGGTGGCGGCGTATTTTTACAGTCTGTATGAGTTGGCGCATTATGATCCCGGGGATAGCGTAACCATTTCCTGCGCCATTGATCTGCGCCGCCATATTAAAGATAACAGCCAGGCGGGCATGACCAATCAAACCGCCTTTATGCAGTGCAATATTCCCTGCCGCGGGCGGGACATTCTGGAGACCCTGCAGTATGTGGTGCGCAGCTCCAACCAATTTAAGAAGGATAAGTTTATGGGTCTGTACGGCCTGCCGCTTTTGTCCTTTGGGTACAAAATTTTGCCCCACGCTGCGTCGGAGGAGATCATCAAGATCGGTTATTCCAATCCGCTGCTTGCCATGAGCAATATCGGTATTTTGGAGCACGACAAGCTGGCGCTCTCCGGCCATGAGCCCACCGATGGCTTTATGACCGGTGCAGTGAAGTATAAGCCCTATGTGCTGCTGTCCGCCACCTCTCTGCGCAATGAGCTGACCCTGTCCATGTGCGTGCGGGGGAATGAAGAGGACAAAAAGATTGTAGAGCATTTCTTTGATCTGATGGAGCAGAATATCGACTTGTTGATCGGAGAGGCGTAAGGTCCCTGCAAAATCGGTTTGTTGAATCCCTCAGTCACTTCGTGACAGCTCCCTTTACAAGGGAGCCAAAAAGGTTATAAATTATATGCCTCCCTTGTAAAGGGAGGTGGCAATGCCGTTAGGCATTGACGGAGGGATTGTACTTTAATTTTTCCGTTACAAAAAAAATACGGCCCCTGCAATGGCAGGGGCCTTGTGCATATCTATACCGGATACATTATCGAATTTTGCGCAGCTGGGCGGTGAGCACGGCAGTCAGTTTCTCCCGGTCAAAGGCGGGCAGCGGCTCTAAAATCACATCAATGCAGCCGCCTACAGCGTAAATCACATTCATCACTTGGTGATAATTCTTCTCCATGGTGAAATTATTGTGCGAGCAAATGGCCTCCGTCATCTGCTGCTTGAGCATGCGCAGAGCCGGGGCGCACATACGACTGGTCTTAAACTTGGTCAGCCGCTCAATGTTGTTGTTGCGCTCAATCTCGCTGAGCATACTGTTGATAATATCCGTAGGATCCCGCTGGATTTGGTCGTAGTTAATGCCCTTGGCAATCTCAACAATCCCGTTGGTGATGGTCTCAAAGCAGAACTGAATGCACGCACTCATGCTCTTAAAGTGCAGGTAAAAGGTGCTTTTGTTAATGTCTGCTTTTTTGCACAGCTCCAGTACGGTGATTTTGTCTGTCTCTTTTTCGATCATCAGCGCAATCATGGCGTTAAAGACCGCCGTTTTGGTGCGCTTTACCCGTCTGTCCATTTCTTAGAAAAATCCCCCTCAATTCGCTTTGTAATGGACACCTGTCCAAAAGCCATTACTATGATACCACAAATGAAAGAAAGGTTGCAAGTAACTTCCCGGAATTTGTAGGAAGTGCCGGAAAATGCGATGAAAACTTGTGCAAAAACACGAAAAATTGCTGTCTTATGGCTGCTCCTTCTGCTGGTTCTTGGTGGATGCAGCGGTGTCAACCGGGCGGCCATCTTCGGTGCGGACAGCGGCGAGACCGCTCGACAGCAGGATGTTTTGACTGTAGAATTTCTGGATGTGGGTCAGGCCAATGCGGCGCTGCTTACCTGCGGCGGCAAAAGCATGCTGATTGATGGCGGCAATGTGGCAGACGGCGCCAAGGTCACCCGAGCGGTGCAGGCAGTGACGCAGCGGCTGGATTATGTGGTGAACACCCACGGCCATGAGGACCATGTGGGCGGTTTGGCTGCCGTGGTAGATACGGTGCCGGTGGGGCAGGCCATTGTCAGCCCGGTAACGGTGGATAATGAATACTATAACGATTTTGTGGACGCTTTGGCAGATCGGGGCGTTGCCCCGGTGGCCGGTCAGGTGGGTATGCAGTTCTCTGTAGGCGATGCCGAGTGCACGGTGCTGGGACCGACCACAGCCGGCAGCGATCTGAACAACAGCAGCTTGGTGCTGCAGGTGTGCTTCGGCGGCGTAACCTTTCTGTTTATGGGCGACGCCGGGGTTGAGGAGGAGCGCAGCTTGATTCAAAGCGGTGCAGATGTAAGTTGCGATGTACTGGCAGTGGGGCACCACGGCAGCGGTTCCGCCACCGGCTATGTGTTTTTGCGCCAGGCATTGCCTCAGTATGCAGTTATCTCTGTTGGGGCAGGCAACAGCTACGGTCATCCGGCAGAGAGTACCCTTTCCCGTTTGCGGGACGCCGGGTGCACCGTTTATCGCACGGATCAAAGCGGCACAATTACTGTGGTGACGGATAAAAACGGAAAAATCCGCTTTTCTGCATAAAAAAATGTTGTGTTCTGCTTCTTTTTCAGTTATAATGGATACAGAATTTTGCATATTGGAGGAATTTTACCTATGTATTGTTGGTTAGACGGTAAGACCGTTGTGGTAACCGGCGCTTCCGGCGGTATGGGTGCCGGCATTGCGGCTACCCTGATTAAGAAGCACGGCTGCACCGTGATCGGCGTGGCTCGGTCAGAACCGAAGATGCTCAAGTTTATTGAGGAATTGGGGCCCACTTATGCCCAGCAGTTCTCTTACAAGCTGTTTGATGTGTCTGTTAAGGAGAATTGGGAGAACTTCTACAACGAGCTGGTAGAGGCCGGCACCCAGGTAGATGTGCTGGTGAACAACGCCGGTATTCTGCCTAAGTTTAAGCGCTTTGACCGCTACAGTGATGAAGAGATCGAGCGTGCCATCAACATCAATTTCTACAGCTGTGTTTATTCTGTAAAGACCTTTTTGCCTATGCTGCTTCAGAGCACGGACCCGGGCATTATCAACATCGACTCCTCCGCTGCGCTGATGAGCCTGGCGGGCACCTCCATGTACAGCGCCTCCAAGGCCGCACTGAAGGGCTTTACCGAGGCTTTGCGCGAGGAGTTTCGCGGCAAGTGCTTTGTAGGGCTGGTTTGCCCCGGCTTTACCAAAACGGATATTTTCCGCGGCCAGTCCAATGCAGGCGGCAAGGGTCAAAAGGTGATGGACATGATTTCCACCGATTGTGACCTGATGGTGAAGATGATTATGTTTGGTATAGAGCACAAGCAGGCCATGCAGATTCATGGTATGGACGCCCATGCCATGAGCGTGTTTGGCAAGTTGCTGCCGGTGAACGGCTCTCGCCTGTTCAGCGCAGTAATGAAAGCAGCGGATATTGATCTGTTTAAGGAAGTTTTTAAGAGCGACGCCGAATTGGCGGAGTAAATCTTGGTAATCAAGGGACGCAGCCGTTTCAATGGGGGGACGGCTTGGCGCCCCTTTATGCTTTTTTGTAACGAAAAGGAGGGGCTTTTTATGGCTGAGGCTGTAACGCCAACAAAGAAAAAGTATATGAATTTTAAGGAAATCGCAGCATATTCCCTGGGACTGTTCGGGTTCCAGGCCATTGTAGGTCTGTTGAACTCCTACCAGGCAGAGTTTGACGGCTCTATTTTGGGCGCCAATGTGTCTGTGGTGGCCATTTTGATCTTGGTGGCCAAGATCGTGTCCGCCGTGGCGGACCCGGTGGTGGGCAACCTGATCGACCGGTCCAAGAGCAAGCGGGGCAAGTTCAAGTCCATGATCCTGTACTCTCTGGTGCCGCTGCTGGTGATGACCGCCGTGGTGTTCGTAAAGGTACCGTTTTCCGGCACCGGGCTGTATGTGTGGATCTTCCTCACCTACCTGGTATGGTCCATTGCCATGACCATGGGCGATGTGCCCTCCCAGGGTATTGCCTCCGTGCTGACCCCGGATCCTACGGAGCGCACCAATGTGGTGTCTATTTCCAACACCTTTAAGCAGATCGGTTTTTCCGCCTGCGTGGTGATCGTGCCCATCGTCTGCCTGATCATTCCCGAGGGGTCTAAGGTGTTCGTCAAGGCCGGCGAGACAGATACGCCCATGAACTCTCTCGAATTCTTCTGGACCTCGGTGCTCACCGCCATCTTCGGTTGCGTGCTCTTTGCCCTGATCCCGCTGCTGAATAAGGAGCGGGTGCCCTACCAGGCCGGCGAAAAGACCAGCTTTAAGGATATGATGGGCGCGCTGAAGAACAACAAGCCCTTAATGCTGGTGATTATTTCCTACTTCCTGGGCTTTGGCCGTCAAATGGCGATGGGTATCCAGGTGCAGGCCGCAACGGTGATTTTGGGCAGCCAGAACTTGGTGGCTGTTTTGGGTATTGTTACCGCCATCGGTTCCATGATCAGTATGGCTCTGTGCCCCCTGCTGATCAAAAAGCTGGATGAGCGCAAGGCGTACATTCTTCTGTCTGTTTACGGCTTTGCCGCTTCCATTTTCTCCTTTGTGATCGGCCATTTTTGGTTCCAGTCTCCGGACAATATGGTGCTCACCGTGCTGTTTTATGCCTCTCTGTTCCTGATCGGCTTGCAGTTCGGTGCCGTTACCTTAATGCCCATGATCATGACCGCCGATTGCGTGGATTATTACGAGTATGAGACCGGTAAGCGGATGGAGGGCGCCGCCTATTCCATCCTGACCCTGACCATTAAGGTGTGCCTGGCACTGGGTACTGCCGTTGGCCTGATCTTTGTGCAGGTGTCCGGGTACTATGACGCCCTGGGCGCCGGTAGCTTTACCACCAAGACCAAGGACATTATCTTCTTTGCTTATACCGCCCTGCCGGGCGTGCTGGCGCTGCTGTCCATCTTCCCCATGTTTAAGTACGACATTGTGGGTGAGAAAAAGGCCCAGATTTCTGCCGCCCTGTCCCAGCGCCGCGCCGGTAAAGAATAAACGCCTAACAATAGATACACTATGTATATATAAAGAAAAGCGACTTCCCGCGGGAGGTCGCTTTTTTGCGTGGCGTATGGACGATCGTATTTGTGTGAGCAGTAGGCAAATGATGTTTCCCTTGAAAAATGATTGAGATAGTGCTACAATATAGTTTGAGATAGGTGTAATACCATCGTATCTCTTTGTCAGACGAAATTAAAAAGCAAAAAGGAGAAAGAAGAATGAAAAAAACACTATCTGTTATTTTGTCTGTTATACTGGCCTTAACCATGTTGTCAACGGGAATTACGGCGTTTGCTGATGATAATACAGTCAGTACCGCATACGCTTATACCGTTGGTAGTCGTATTCAAATGCAATTTAATGCTTCAACTTATGACTTTGAAAGATATTATAAGTTTACTGCACCGGCATCCAATTTTTACACATTTGAAATTGAAAACCCGTATTATGATTCCAATGATGGCGACTATCAATCCAGTTTCACCATTTATGATGTTAAGGGGGAATGTATTGATTCCGGTGACACCAATGAGTTTACAGGGACTTGTACAAGGACTGTAAAACTGAATAAGGGCGCTGTTTATTATATCGAGATTGATAATTTTGCAGATGAAAATTATACTCTGTTTTTTAAATCTTACAAGCACACGCATAATTTGGATGTTGATAGCTATCCTGCGGAAGTGGATGGAAAATATTACTATTCAGGGTATTATAGCGAGGAGTGCGATGACTGTGATTATTACTCCTATCGCAATATCGCAGCTGTCAAGTCCATTAAGCTTTCTGCTACAGCCTATGTGTATGATGGAAAAACGCATAAGCCCTCTGTAACTGTGAAAGATACAAATAACAAAACAGTTTCAGCAGCCAACTATACGGTGACTTATGCAAAAGGTCAGAAAAATGTAGGTAAGTATTCTGTAAAGGTTACATTTAAGGGAAAATATTACGAGGGCTCGCAGACACTGACCTATCGTATAAATCCTAAAGGTACAAGCATCTCTTCTGTTAGTGCAAAGTCTAAGGGATTTAAAGTTAATTGGAAAAAACAAGCGACGCAGACCAGTGGCTATGAAGTGCGCTATGCGACTTCTTCCAATATGAAAGGTGCCAAAACCGTTGCCATTTCCAAAAATTCCACGACCTCTAAGACAGTAAGCAAGTTGAAGGGCAAAAAGAAGTACTATGTACAGGTACGCACATACAAAAAAGTAGGCAACACCAAGTACTATTCAGGTTGGACAAAGGCAAAGTCCGTAACAACTAAGAAGTAACACGCCAAGAGGATATACAAAAAGCGACTTCCCCCGGGAGGTCGCTTTTTTGTGTGGTGGCTCAGCAGGCTCAAATATGTGTGCATATAGGTATGTAAGATGATGGCATACACATTTCCCGGTGGCCGGAGTGCGGCAAATGCACTGCGGGCGGCAGATTGCCGCCCCTACCGATTTATATTTTGGAGGTGGAATACATTACGGAATGGATAAAGTAATATGTCGTAGGACGGGGGCTTGCTCCCGCCGCATAATCCCTTCGAGTTTGCCTACGGCAAACCCACCACCGAACCGGTGCCCGTCCCCTCTGTCGCTGCGTGACATCTCCCCGCACCGCGGGGAGTCACCCTTTATAAGGGAGGCAGAGAAGTTAGAATTTGTAGGGAGCGATGCCCACATCGCACCGTTATTGCGGTTTTATATCCCCGTAGGGGCGGATAGCATCCGCCCGCTTTGAATTACAACGACATTCACCGCATTTTTTATTCTCTTATTTTTGGCTTGGTTACGCGGAATTTTGGCGGTGCGAAAAATTTTTTTCAAATTTTCCCACATTACCTATTGACATAGTAGGCATTATGGTGTATAGTTAAGTCAATCCAACGGGGAGACCCGAAGAAATCAGGAGACCGCTATGAACCGGTTATTTCCCACACTGTTAAGACAAAACTTCCGATTTGGACGAATGAGCCGATGTATGTGACCCGATCGTAACCTACACTTTATCATTTGAACTTGAAAGGAATTTGAATTATGAGCAAGAAATACGCATTTGAGACTTTGCAGCTGCATGTTGGCCAGGAGCAGGCGGACCCTGCTACCGACTCCAGAGCCGTGCCGATCTACCAGACAACTTCTTATGTATTCCATAACAGCGACCACGCCCAGGCCCGTTTTGGCCTGGCAGACGCCGGTAACATTTACGGCCGTCTGACCAATTCCACCCAGGATGTGTTTGAAAAGCGCATTGCCGCTTTGGAGGGCGGCGTAGCCGGTTTGGCAACCGCCAGCGGCGCGGCTGCTTTGGCTTACACCTTCCAGGCGCTGGCCAAGGCCGGTGACCACATTGTCAGCGCCAAGACCATTTACGGCGGCACTTACAACTACCTGGAGCACACCTTCCCGGAGCACGGTGTTAAGACCACCTTTGTTGATCCGGACGATCTGCAAAACTTTGAGGACGCTATTCAGGACAACACCAAGCTGATCTTCTTTGAGACCCTGGGCAACCCCAACTCCAACCTGGTGGACATTGAGGCCCTGGCCGAGATCGCCCACAAGCACGGCATTCCGCTGGTGGCGGACAGCACCTTTGCCACGCCTTACCTGCTGCGCCCCATTGAGTACGGCGTAGACATTGTGGTCCACAGCGCCACCAAGTTCATCGGCGGCCACGGCACCACCCTGGGCGGCGTGATCGTAGACAGCGGCAAGTTCGATTGGGAAAAGAGCGGCAAGTTCCCGCAGCTCACCGAGCCCAACGCCAGCTACCACGGCATCAGCTTTGTGCAGGCTGCCGGTCCGGCTGCGTTTGCCACCTATATCCGCGCCATTCTGCTGCGCGATACCGGCGCTGCCATCTCTCCCTTTAACGCATTCCTGCTGCTGCAGGGCGTAGAGACCCTGTCCCTGCGTGTGGAGCGCCATGTGGAGAACACCAAGAAGGTGCTGGAGTACCTGCAAAATCACCCGCTGGTAGAGCATGTGAACCACCCGTCCCTGGATCCCAAGTATCAGGATCTGTATAACAAGTATTTCCCGAATGGCGCCGGTTCCATCTTCACCTTTGACATTAAGGGCGGCGAAAAAGAGGCCAAGGCCTTTATCGACGCGCTGGAGATCTTCTCTCTGCTGGCCAATGTGGCAGATGTAAAGTCTCTGGTGATCCACCCCAAGACCACCACCCACTCCCAGCTGTCTGAGCAGGAGTTCAACGAGCAGAAGATTTTTGACAACACCATCCGTCTTTCTATCGGCACCGAGAACATCAACGACATTATCGCCGATCTGGAGCAGGGATTTGACGCTGTAAAAGCGCTGAACGCCTGATTTGACCGACAATTTCATTTGAATTTGAAAAGGAGTTAGTATCATGGCAATTTATAAATCTATCCTGGACCTGGTTGGCGGCACCCCGCTGGTGGAGCTGACCCAGTTTGAAAAAGAGAACGACCTGAAAGCAACCGTTTTGGCCAAGCTGGAGTATTTTAACCCGGCCGGTTCCGTAAAGGACCGGATCGCCAAGGCCATTGTGGAGGACGCAGAAAAGTCCGGCAAGTTGCAGCCCGGCGGCACCATTATTGAGCCTACCTCCGGCAACACCGGTATCGGTCTGGCAGCTGTTGCTGCGGCCAAGAAATATCGCCTGATCATCACCATGCCGGAGACCATGAGCGTGGAGCGCCGCAACCTGATGAAAGCCTATGGCGCAGAGTTGGTACTCACTGAGGGGGCCAAGGGCATGAAAGGCGCCATCGCCAAGGCAGAGGAACTGCATGAGCAGATCCCCGGCTCTATCATTGCCGGTCAGTTTGTAAACCCGGTGAACCCGGCCACCCATAAGGCCACTACCGGCCCGGAGATCTGGAAAGACACCGAGGGTAAGGTAGACATTTTTGTGGCAGGCGTAGGCACCGGCGGTACGGTGTCCGGCGTGGGCGCATACCTGAAGAGTCAAAATCCTGATGTAAAAGTGGTTGCCGTAGAGCCCGCTTCCTCCCCGGTGCTGTCCACCGGCCAGGGCGGTGCCCATAAGATCCAGGGTATCGGCGCCGGCTTTGTTCCGGACACGCTGGATACCAAGATCTATGATGAGATCATTACCGTTACCAATGAGGACGCTTTTGCTACCGGCAAGCGCCTGGCTAAGTCCGACGCTGTGCTCACCGGTATCAGCTCCGGCGCAGCCGTTTGGGCCGCCGAGCAGCTGGCCAAGCGCCCGGAGAACGCAGGCAAGACCATCGTAGCTCTGCTGCCGGATACCGGCGACCGCTACCTGTCCACCCCGCTGTTCCAGGACTGATTTTACCCCTAAAGAATACCACCGCCCCGGCGCAAGCCAAAGCGGTGGTGTTTTTCTCATGGGGTGTTGACAAAATCCACACCCCGTGCTACTATAAAGACAGATAAGGAGCGTGCCGGATAGACGGTGTGCCCTTGGCTGGTTAAAGATTAACCGCGCGTTTTCTCAGGACGGGGCGGTTAATCTTTTTTGATTATATACAGAATGACAGCAATAAGTACCAGGGTGATAATCGTTGCGTACTCCATATAGTTCACCCCCTCTCTGTTGATCTTGAGGGGGAAAGATACACCCTCTCAGAAAGAGGGCAAACCGCCTACCGCTATTTGGTCGTTTTCCTTATCCACTGTTTATTATAGAGCGTAGTTGCCCGCTTGTCAACCGATGGCCCGCTTGACAAATCATGCCGGATATATTAAAATAACTCAAGTGTCCGGCAGCATATATATAATAATCGCGCACCGAGGTGTAGCTCATCTGGTAGAGCGCTTGGTTTGGGAGAATACGACCAGCTGGATAAAATAACGAAATAACCGGGTGTAGCGCAGTTGGTAGCGCGCCTGCTTTGGGAGCAGGATGCCGCAGGTTCGAATCCTGTCACTCGGACCACCTTTCTTTGAAAAACCGCCTAAAAAGGCGGTTTTTCTGCGTTATAAGTTCAATTTTTGAAGTGTACTTGACCACATCCCAATTGTGGTCAGAGCGGTAAAATGGAGGTTGTGGCCTCGGTGCGGAGGAGCATCGAAAACCACAAAATCCCTAACTCATCCCTAACAGGAGTATTTTCAACATTTTTGCACGTAGGTATGACAATATCTTGAAATTTTCGGCATTATGCACTATAATATCTCCACGGTAGGCCTTTGTGCCACCAAGGCAACCGTATGGGTGTGTTCCCATGCGGTCTTTTTTATATCATTGTGATCCCTTTATGATAAGGAGAAAGAAATATGTATCAAAATAACCAGTTAGATTTACTGATTAATGCTTATGAAGGTAGCATTCCCCAAAATGTAGCCCAGGTTATTGCTACAATTCAAGCAATCTACAAGGCATACAACGATGATTACAGTCGATATACTGAAAACTATATTTCTATGATGGAAAGCACCTTCAACAGTTTGAAAACTGCTCAGTTAATCCCTGAGGCTAAAGGCGGAAAACTACGCACCACAAAGCCAATCGACTCAGAAAATATTTTGGCCCTCTTGTCGGATTATCATGACAAATTATTCGGCCTCCGCTATTTGAAGTTCTTAAGTGAGGAAAAAAAGACAGTTGTATTTGTCGGGCCAAATGGTTGCGGGAAAACTACCCTTTTGCGAAATCTGATTAATGCAACCGGCGAAGATCAGATTGGGTATTATCCAGCAGATCGGCTTTTGGTGATTAATGACAGCTATAATCCAGAACGTGATTTTGCTACATTTTCTAAGAGCTACCAAAATGCAGACAAGTACGCAAGCGATATTGATAATCAATCACAGACACACTATATCGTTCAGCAAATAAACCAAACCATTACCCTATTTGAGAAGAAGCGAGCAACAGAAATGGATCTTTATGCAAAGGGAAAGCTGCGGCTGGAAGATAGCCTTACTGAAAAAATACTGGGCATATGGAATGAGCTGATAAAAGATCGTATTTTATTCTCGGAAGGAGCTCTAAAGGTTCAAACATTAGGCGGAACGGAATATCCTATTAAATATCTTAGTAGCGGCGAAAAAAGTATTTTCTACTTTCTTGCCTGCATCTTTCTTAAAGAGAAAAAGTCATATTATTTTGTTGACGAACCCGAGAACAATCTCAATCCGTCAATTGTCTCCAAACTATGGGATATCATTGAGAAACACTGTGAAGGAAGTGTATTTGTCTACCTAACTCATGATAGCAACTTTGTTGCGTCGCGAACAAATAGCAAATTATTCTGGATTGAAAAGTATGATGGCACCGAATGGACCTATAAACCACTGCCCGAGAACGATAATCTTCCTCAGCACCTCATGGTAGCCCTTGTGGGCAACAGAGAACCTGTCCTGTTCTGTGAATCGCAAGATGAATACAAGTATGACGATATTGTATTCAAAATGATGTTCCCTGAGTTCAAAGTTATTCCTGCCGCCGGATGCGATGCCGTTATTGCCAAAGTAAAAGCATATTCAATTGCCGGCCTCCCACAAAAAGCATTTGGAATAATTGATTGCGATTACAAGGATCAAAACTATTTAGAAGGGCAGGAAACCGATGGTATCTTTCATTTGCCATTCTTTGAAATCGAGAATTTTCTTTTCTCAGAGGAAATCATAACCGGTGTGATTGCGGCGTTCAGTCGTGACAAAGAGAATGCATTCGCAAATCTCAAGTCTGCACTAAAAAATGATTTCATCTCAAAAAAAGAGCAGTGGATTATCAGAAAGATTGCATTTCGTTTGAGAGAAACATTCTTCACCGGGAAAATTAAGAGACTAAAAGATTTTCCGGAATTAAAAGTGGAATACACATCTTTTAGCAGTAGTGTTGACTTAGATGCTTTACATGCCAGTTATGAGGCTGAAATCCAGCGAGTAATTGATGCAGATGACTACAACACTTTGCTTCGATATTACGATAACAAAGGTATTTTCACAATGTTCCTCCCACAATTGAAACTCGAAAATAAAATGCCGTATAAAGAAGCCGTTTTTACTTATTTAAGCGAGCACAAAGATGTGTTGACAGGTCTGCGAAGCAAGTATTTCCCCGGCATTATAGTATAACAACACTCCGAATCTTGCTTTCGCACAAAAATAAAGGAGTTTTCCTTTCAACTGAAAAAGAGTGGCCCAAGGGACTGTGATTTATCCCTTGGCCCTCGTTTCTTTTATCCCACCTTCTCGAACGGTATCACCTTGCACCGGTTCTCCTCCGGTGGGTCAGGAGGTTCCAGGGTGTTGGCTGCCGTGACCGATTCCATGAAGCCGCTGATTTTTTCCGCCGCGCCTCGCTGCATATCGTTGGTGATGTGCGTGTAGGTGTCCAGCGTGAACCCGGCGCTGAAATGGCCCAGCATACTGGACAGAGTCTTCACATCCACGCCGCTGGAGATGGCCATAGTTGCGAAGGTGTGTCTGAGATCATGGAAGCGCACATGCTCCTCGATGTCTGCGTTTTTCAGCAGCTTCCGGTTGATCCTTGACACGGCGTCCGGACTCCAGTAGCCGCCTGTCCGGGGCGACGGGAACAGGATGGGATTGTCCGGGTGCTGTTCATGCTCCCGCACCAGTAGGTCCACTGCCTGCTGAGATAGTGCCACCTTGCGGACAGAGTTTTTCGTTTTCGGTTCCGTCACATCCAGCTCGCCCTCCATGCGGGTGACCTGCTTGTTCACCGTCAGGATGCGCTCTTTCACATTCAGGTCTGTCCACTGGAGCGCGAGAAGTTCGCCCCGGCGCAGGCCGCTGGACAGTTCCAGGTAGAACATGGGCAGGACGCCGTACTTCTCCGCCTCCTGAAGGTATCTTCCAATTTTCTCTGGCGGCAGGATGGTCATCTCCTTCTTGTCCTTGGGCGGGATGCGGCAGTTCTCGCAGGGGTTGTACGGGATGAGTCGCTCCTTCACCGCCTGCTTTAGCGCCGCCTGCAGCACTGCATGGACGCGCCGCACGAAGGTGTTGGACAAGGCTTTGCTGTTCTGCTTCGCCCCGCGCTGCATCCTGCCGTTCTCTTTCACATCGTTGTACATCTTCTGGATATGGATGGACGAGAGCTGCCTGAGCTTGATCGCGCCGATGGCCGGGATGATGTGGTGCTCAATGATTCCCTCATAGCCCTTGGCGGTGTTGTAGCGGATGTTGGGCTTGCTGTAAGTCTCAAACCACAGGCGGCACCACTCCGCTACGGTGTAGTCGCCGATGTGATTGATGGGCACGCCCCGGTTTTCCCGAATGGCCTTCGCCAGCTTTTCCCTGCACTCCGCCTGGGTCTTGGCGGATACACTTTTCTGGATAGCCTTGCCGGTAACCGGGTCGATGCCCTGGGTATATCTGCCCTCCCAGCGACCGCTGGGCTTTTTGCGGATGCTGCCCTCGCCGTTGGCTCGTTTCTTTGCCATTTATGATCCCTCCTTTTTAACACAAACACATACCACAGAATCTCCGAAATAGCTATCATAATATTTCAGACTTTTTCACAGCCTGCTCATCGATCCATTCCATGAATTTGTCACGGGGGACGATGATTCGGCTGCCCAGTGTGATGGTGGGGAAATCCCGACGGTGCGCCACCTCGTAGGCGTGGGCCAGGCCGATGCCCAGCACATGGGACACATCCTCCACGGTCAGCATCAGAGGAAGTTCGTCAAACGAATTGTATTTGGATTTTCGCATTCAGTTCCTTTCTACCTTCCGCTCGGAAGGGTTTTATTCTTTGTTTTGCGGCGCAGTTTCTGCGCCGCTCACATGGTCATGTCAGGCCACTGCTGTTCATGGTCATCCGGCTTGTGACCCAGGGCGATGCGCTTCTCCTGCAGCTTCTTCAGCCGCTTCCGGTCGATCTGAATACCTCCGGGGCAGGACTTGGGAACGGAGTTGTCCTGGAAGATCCGACTCATGTGATGAAGCAGCCGTGTCACCGCCAGCATCACAGAGGGCGAGCGGTTTTCCTCCAGGTGCCCAAGAAGGTATTCCGCATACTGGTTTCCCTGCTCTGCGGACTGGGTCAGCCAGTAGACGGCTTTCTCCTCATCATAGGGGGCTTCTTTTCCGGTGAGGTACAGCTTACCCAGCATATACTGGGCGTAGGGATTTCCCCGCTCGGCTGACCGGGTGAACCATGCCACAGCACTGGTGGCATCTCTTTCAATGTTTTCCCCCTTGAGCAGCTCCTTGGCCAGCCGGTACATGGCGTAGTGGCTACCGTTGACCGCAGCGGTGTAGAGCCAGTTCATCCCCGTGCGGGTATCCCGCACTTCCAAGTCATCCGCGAGGTACAACTTGGCAAGGGAATATTGTGCCACCAGATGTCCCTGCTCCGCCGCCCGCTCGAACCAATACCGTGCTTCCACTGAGTCCGGGATCAGCAGAGGGCCGTCCCGCCAGAGCTTTCCCATCAGGTACTGGGCGTACCTGTCGCCGCTTTCCGCCAGCTTTTCCATTTCAGAGACGGCTTCGCCGCGCTCCTCCATGGTCAGGCTCTCGTCCCGAATCACATCTCGGAGCATCCCGTAGTTGTAAGGCTCGTTGTGGAATTCTTCCGGCTCATCGTACTGGCCGAAATCACGCTCCTCGAAGGTAATCTCGTCCAGCCGCAGACGCTCCGCTTCACGGATGACCGCATTTTTGATCTGCGTGAACTCTTTCTGTTTTGAGAGCGGCAATTGCTCCTGCGGTTTATCGTGGTAGTAGGCATCCACCTTACCTTGAAGCACCAGCCACTGGTCATAGCATCTGCTCATGCCCGGGAGCCGCTCCATCTCGTCTATGATCTCATCCACCAGCTTCTTTAGCCGTTTGGGGAGGTAGCCATAGGATTTCTTTCCCTTGACTGTTTCAAGCTGCGCCGCCAGCTCCAGCATGAACCGCTCGGCATCCGGATGGTCGCACATACTATCCCGCATGGTCTGCACCAGTTCCAGCATTGCCCGCCGCGCCTCCCGCACCAACTCATCTCTGGACTCAGACTTCTGTTCATAGAGGTGGAGCATTTCGTTGCGGAAGATATCGTTGGTCAGCTTGGACTTGATCTGACGAATACCCTCTTTAGAGAGGTATGCCTGTCCCGGCTTTGCGGACCAGGCCATCATGTGGATGTGCGGGTGCTCACCCTCGTCGTGAAAGGCGGCGTACCAGCGGAAGTCACCGGGCGATATCTTCATTGCCGCCGCGATGTCGTTGCGGTGGGCGCGGATGAGATTTCGCCACGCCGCGGCGTTATCGAAGCCAAGCCGGGCCGCATCCTCCCGCTTGAGAGAGATGATGTGTGTCCACACATTCCCGGTGTAGTTCTCCAGCTCCTCCACGGCCTTGTCCAGAGAGACTGTGTCTTCATCACCGAACAGGCCATGAGCGCCGATGCGCTCTGCGCGGGGACGGGTGGCGATGTACTTCATGTACTGCTCCGACTTGTGGACGGAATCCCAGTTGGCTTCGAGCGCCAGCGTGATAAATGCAGAGGCATTGACCTTGGTGGGCTTCGTCAGATAGTCCTGGTATTCGTAGAGCGTTTTGCTGTCCGGGAAGTCCTTGACCAATTTTGTGATGAGCTGCTCCTGCTTTCGGGTAGGCGGACGGTCATCTGGAATGAGTTCCACCCGCTCCCGCGTTGCGATGTAGCGCAGGTAACCGGATGCTCCGCCGGTGCTTTTGATATACGGACTCTTGAGGATCAGTCTTGCCATTCGTCATCATCCCAGTCCCGCTCCTGACGGGAGCGTGCATACTTCTCCAGCGAGGTGATCCCGTTGGTCGCTCTAACATTCCGGACACTCTGTGCGCGTATGCGCTTCAAACTATCTTCGTCCATCCGGAACGCCTCTGCGATAATTCCGTTGGTCATATCCTGCTCCACGTTTCTTGTGAAGCTGCTTCTGGCAATGTAGTCCTCCATTCTGCTCAGTCTACCGTCAATGGCAGACTGGATCGCCATAGGCAGGAGCGTTTGGTTGTCCTGGATCTCCAGATGGTCCACATAGAAGTTCACTGCCTTTTCCATGAACTCATTCATGCTTTGGCAGTTGTCGGCAGCGTACCACTGCTCGATCCTTCTTCTGGTTTCCGGCTGCATTCTCAGAGCCAGCCGTTCTCTGTTTTCATTGCCCATAAATTCCTCCATTTCTTTGTAAGACATCTTTGAAAAGTCCTGCAGTACGGGGCTTTTCGGGAAAGCTGATGCCAGCGGTGCTTATTTCGCCTCTCAAAGACACCAGCTTCAAATTCCTGAAACTGCCCGCACTGCGGGCAGAAGTGGCGGCTGCGGCGGCGCTTGCGACGCCATACCTTTATCCTGCTTTTCCTTTCGTCCTCGCAAACTCCTCCGAAAGCGGCTCAAATTCACCCTCAACTTCCTGGGCGGGACTGGGACTCGGTTCCTCTCGGAAAGGCGCACACAGGGCGTTCTGGCGGCTCTGGGTACTGGACTTTTCGAGGAGCTGCGCCGCGCGATAACGGGCGGTGTCCTCCTCCACCTGCCGGAGCTGCCGCTCATAGAATGCTTCGAGTACGCCTTGGATAGGGCGAACGGTGTAGAGCAGATTTCCATTCAGGGGTCTGCCATCTTTGCTTCGTACCATCGTCGGCTCTGTGTAGATGAGACCTTTCTCCTCCAGCTACCGCACATACTTTGCCACCGTATTTTCGCTCATGCCGATCGCTTTGCCGATGGTTTTGTAACTGGGATAGCACTGGTAGGATTCCCGGTTCTCGCATCGGAGCAGATAGGTGTAGAGTGATATCTCCCGGTAATCCAGACCGATGCCGAATATCTCGTTGGGTACCATAAAAAAGTTTTTCTCTGCGCTGCGCTTTGGCCATTTGTTGAAACTCAATTCATACCTCCCGTGTTGTCGTAGAGTCTGATAGCACCCACACAGAGAACAGAAAAAATTTCATTGCTTTTCTGCTGTTTGCTTGCTATACTCTTGTCAGTAGATTTGTGCGTGCCTGTGTGTGCGCCGAGCCGCCGGACTGTTGCCGCAGTCACGGCGGTTTTTGTTTTGCGGGTGTATTACGTAGTGTGCATTCCTCCTTTGCTTTATGGCTGCAGCATTTGCTCTCATCTGCGAACTATCTTTTTCACCTCCTCCGTGTTAGAATAAAAAGAGACCGTGCTCCCGGGAGCACGGTCAGAGCGGGAATGACCTTCCGAGCGGATTGCCGTATGGCGGAGAGCACGCATGCTCTCATAGATGCTCTGTCGAAGGCCAGGTGAGTTCGTCAGCGCGGATACCGTGCCGTACCGAACCAAGAACAACCTCACCCGGGTGAAATTGTCCTTCTATTATTACTTAGAGAAAAATCACAAAATCGGAAGGTCCTAAATTGTAAACTTTTTGTGAATGCAGAAAGGGCGGCGAGTTCATGTCCTTCAAGGATACTCAGTCGTACAAAGAACTTCGGTCTGACTGGCGCTGGATACACGAAATGGACCCGGAAGCTGCCGTTGCTGCAGACCAGTGGGTGAAGGAGCATCCGGAGGAGTGGAAGGAGCTGGAGCACATGCTCTACTACAGTGAGGCGAACTTTCACAAACGTGTAGCGCCGGACTCTCTGGAGGATGTGGATATAAAGCAGCCCCGATCTTACAATCCGGAAGCGTTCCTGCCGGAGGAAGTACGCAACGCAATTTACAACGACAGGCGTTGGTTCGACCGCAGCAAATATCTGCCGGAGGGTTCTGATGAAGATCCCTTCATGTATTTGGACACCCAAATCTATGACGCCCTGCATACGCTGACCGAGCTGCAGCGGGAGATCCTGTTCCGCACGGTCATCAATGGCGAGTCCACCGAATCCGTCGCACGGGACAAACAGTGTTCGTCCAGAAACATCCGGGAGATCCGAGCTCGTGCGCTTCGACAGATACGGGCCAAAATCAAAATACGTGAAGGCTCCGGCAGGCCCGGCGTTGTTATCATTGTTTTGCTGTTTGTGCTGCTTATTGGTGTTCCGCTTGTTTGCTGGGGAGAACAGCTTTGGACCGCATATCCCTGGCTGGAGCCTGTGGCTGCAGTGCTTGGCGTATTGCTTCTGGTGTTCATGTTTCGAAAAGGCTCTCGCAGAGAGGCAGAAAGTCTGCTACGCCAGCACTGGGCCAGACTGAATGGATCACAGAGGAAAGAATAGTTGCTGCGAAAGAAGGCGCTGAGACTTTGTGGGTCTCAGCGCCTTCTGGTAGGCATCGTTATCGGCGTTTTCGGACTGCCCATTTGGTGGTTTTAAGCAGCACCCTTATAGCGGGTATAGACATACTCGTATATTTTTTGCCGGTATACAGAAATGCTAACCTCATCGTAGGATTCGGGAAGTTCGGCCCACAGAGTATCCCTGATAAGGTTGTCGATGGCTGCCTTTGTTTCCTGCTTGTCTGTCCAGTGGTCAAGCTCTGCGATTTTAGCTTTGACTTTCTGGAGTAGGTCAACAGCTACCTGCTTGATTTTCTGAATATCCTGTTTTGAGAGATTCTCGGAGAACAGCATATCGTAGAGAGATAATTCTTCATCACTGGAGAATCCTTCCCGAACATACCTCTGTTCCTCTTGATCCATATCTTTGACCAACTGCATCAGTTCGTCAAAGGTTTTCTCAATCGTAGCCCTATCCTGTTGACGATTGTAGTCCTCAATGATTTCCTGATAACGCTCGTGATATTTAATGCGGTCAGGATTGTTGAACAGCATGGCATCCAGTCGAACTTGGATCAACTCCTGAAGGTCTTTCATCACCAGATTCTTTTTCTTCGCCCCGGCGAATTCCCGCTGGAGCAAATCAAAATCAATTTGGCTGATGTCGAACTGTCTGGACGGCGTGATCCCCTGCGCAACCTGCTCAATATGAACATACTCACTGATGATGTTGTTAATCTCTACCATCAAGTCAACATTCGAGACAGTTTTACGTTTTTTCTTCAACTCACCATAGATGGCCACGATAGCTTCGTACCGTTTGCGAACATCCGGCTCAATATCTTCACGATTGGCATATTTCATCAGCCGAATAAGCTCAGAGGCATAGGTTTGGAATGTTTTCTTCTCTTCAAGGGTAGAGGACACCACATTGGCCGCAGTCTGTAACAGCGCCAATTTTTCAAAGTCTTTTGCATGGATCAGTTCCTGCAATGAAACGCCATATCCATCAAGAAAAGCCTCTGCCGCCGCGATAGTTTCCAAAATCCGGGCAATCAGTTTTTCCTTATCCACCGTCGGGTCAGCACCACCGTTGCCATTCACATTGGCAGTATAATCAGCCAGCGCTTTCCGCAGAGCTTTGACGATTCCGATGTAGTCGATGATCAGGCCATTGCTTTTACCCTCGGCCACACGGTTGGCGCGGGCGATGGTTTGCATCAATGTGTGCGCTTTCAGCGGCTTATCCAGATAGAGACAGGACAGGCACTTCACATCAAACCCGGTCAACCACATGGCGCAAACGAACACGACGCGAAGCGGGTTGGCAGGATCCTTGAATTCCTTGTCCAGTTCCCGCTTTTCCATTTTTTCACGATGCGTTTTGATGTCCAGCTCCCATTTCTGGAAGGTCTGTATCTCGTTCTGCTCCTGGCTGATGACTACGGCCATTTCCGTTTCCTGCATCCATTGCAGCTTGCGCTCCAGCTCCTGCGCCTCCTGCTGCGTGGCGTGCTTGATGCTGGTTTTCAGCGCTTCAATTTCAGCGGCCCAGTATTTCTGCACCAAGTCGTACATCCGCACACAGGTCACCTTGTTCAGGCAGACAAACATGGCCTTGCCGCTTGTCCACAGGTCAGAGTAGTGACCGACAAAATCCCGGGCAATGGATTCCAGACGCGGCGTTGCCGTCAGCAGGTGGATTTCCTTTGCGAACTCTGCTTCCAGCTTGTCCTGTTGGTCTACATCTAAATCCGCCTGCTCGATGGCGTCCAGAATGCGGTCTGTAATTTCCGGGTTGTCTTTCACATCCAGAATCTTCTCGCCGCGGTTTTCGTAGTACAGCGGCACAGTCGCACCATCCTCTACGGCTCGCTTGAAGTCATACACGGATATGTAGCCACCGAAGGTGCGCTCGGTGATGTTATCGCTGGACAGTAGAGGAGTTCCCGTAAAACCGATGCGGGACGCTGTCGGCAGCAGACGTACCATATTGTCCGCAAAGATACCGTACTGACTGCGGTGGGCCTCATCCGACATGATGATAATATCATGATCGGGATAAATCGGCTCCACGTCCGTCTTGTTGAACTTCTGGATCAGCGTAAAGATAAAGCTCGGGTTGCCTTTCAACTTCTCAATCAGGTCGCCGCCGCTGGACGCGATAAACTGGCTTGCTTTTGCTTTTCCAAGAATACCGCAGTTTTCAAAGGTATCGCTGATCTGCGTGTTCAGCTCGTCGCGGTCGGTCAGGATTACGATAGTGGGCGAGCCGGAGAACTTACGGCGGATCTTCTGTGCCAGAAACACCATAGAGTAGCTTTTTCCGCTGCCCTGGGTATGCCAGAACACGCCAAGCTTTCCATTATTCAGCTTTCTGGCTTCGTAGGCTTTGACAGCCTCGTTCACGCCGAGGTATTGATGGTTGCGGGCAAGGATTTTTGCCGTATGCCCACCGGAATGGTCAAAGAGAATAAAGTTTTCCAGCAGATCCAGAAAATTTTCCTTTTTGCAAATGCCGCGAAGCATGGTTTCCAGTGCCACGCTGCCCTGCTCCTGCTCGGACAGACGCTTCCATTCATGAAAAAACTCATACTTGCTGCCCAGTGTGCCGACCTTGGCCTCCGTTCCGTTGGAGAGGATCAGGAAAGCATTGTAGTAGAACAGGTGGGGAATGGTATCCAGATAGTCGGTGTAGTTGTTGGTGTAGGCATCCTGCACATCCACGGTATTCTTCTTCAGTTCGATGAACAGCAGAGGAATCCCATTGACGAAACCGACAATATCCGTGCGGCGGCGGTACAGGTCGCCGTGGATCTTCAGTTCCTTGATGGCGAGGAAATGGTTGTTATCAGGATTCTGAAAATCGATGACAACAGCATATTTTGTTTCGGTCTTGCCGCCAGGCTTTTTTACGGTGACGGGGATGCCGTCCCGAATCAGGAAATACTTCTCCTCGTTGGGAATCAGTTCTTTCCGTGGTGTAATCGCCAGTATTACCGCTTGGAATATTACGGATTCGGATAATGGGCACACCATTCCCCGTGGCATTGAACAGCGAACCGTCGAAAGCATATCCATACTGCACATCCACCAAATCCACTAAGCGCGCCTTTTTCCATCCCTCCGGAATACCATCCACAATAGGCGTGGTTTCATAACCGGGAAAACGCAGATCTACAAACCATTCCTTATACAGCCGCTGCGCCGCTTCCTCCAACAGCTTGATATGCTTCTGGTTGTTTTCAATCAGATCATCGTAGGCAGAAAGAACGGACACAATTTTGTCCTGATCCGCAATCGCAGGCAAAGGGATGTCAAGTCCATGCAACATCCCCAAAGTCAAAAACTTAGTGGTAGACCCCGATGACATTGTTTTCAATAATTGTAATTGCTGGTTCATTGCATAGCATAGGTACCGAGTGTTCAGGCGGCTTCTATCTGCCGTTTCGATAATATAGACTCGTTGATACGCATTAAATTTCCCGTTATAGTATTTGGCCGTGTAGTTTCCACTTGCATTGTTACCTGCCAACAGAACTGCTTCAGTATCATATGCCCAATTATTTATACGTAGGGTGTTTGGATCACAGGTGAAAAAAGGATATGTACCACCAGAAACGGCCGCGTTAGAATCTAACTTTCCTGTTTTGATAAGAGAAAGGTCTTTTAGTTTTACTGTGAAATAACTCATAACCCCATCTCCTTCATGTTTCTGGAGATGGTCTGCATCAGCTCGTTGGACTGCGCCTGTAAGGTCAACAATTCAGCGTGAATCTCCGCCATGCGCTGGGCAAAGTCCACGCCGTCATCCTCCGCAGCGGCAACGCCCACATAGGCACCGGGTGTCAGAGAATAGGCTTTCTCCGCAATCTCCGCACGGCTCGCCACTTTGCACAGACCGGGAATATCCTGATACTCCCCCTCGCCAAACTTTTCGTAGAGCCATATCGCTTCTTTGGCAACCGTAATTGCCTCTGTAATGGCAACGAGTTTTTCGTTCCAAAACTTCTGCTGCGCTTTTTTATCCTTGCGCAGCACATGCTCCATATCAAACTTTGCCCGCTCCTTCTGTTCGCTTTCAAACGATTCAAAGGCAGAAAGAATATCTGCAAAGGCAGCAGTGGGCGTGACGACACGGCACACATCGTCGGCCTTCAGCTCCGCTGCGCAATGCAGCAGATGCCGCCGGTAATCATCCAGCAGTTTTGTGTACTTGTCCGCTTCACCCCGGTACAGCCAGACAATAGCGTTCAGATTTTTGAGCTGCCACTCACTCCACTCGTTCAGGGTGCGGTCGACCACGGTATAGTAATTCCGGGCATCGATGAACAGCACCTTGTCCTGCAATTCTTGGGGCTTTCCCTTATCAAAGAACCACAGGGAGCACGGCAGACTCTTGGTGTAGAAGAAGTTGTTTCCCACGCTGACCATCACATCCACATGCCCGGTCTCAACCAATTTCTGTCGGATGTCCCGGTCCTTTCCGGAACTGTCTGTTGCAGAAGATGCCATGACGAAGCCCGCCCGACCATGCTCGTTCAGGTAGGAATAGAAATAGGAGATCCACAGATAATTGGCGTTGCCGAACTCCTTGTGCTTATTGATACTCGGCAGGCCAAAAGGCAGCCGCCCCACACTCTGGGCGGACTCGGAGTTTACCTTGTCCACATTAAAAGGCGGATTGGCCATGACATAGTCGCAGCAGCCGTCCAGATTGTGGGCGTCGTGATAGAAGGTATTCGCTTCATCGCCGGACTTAATGATGCCGTTGAGCCCGTGAACAGCCATGTTCATCAGGCAGAGCTGGGCATTGTACTCCACTTTTTCCTGCCCATAAAAGGTCATGGCGGAATTGGCTTCCATCCCTGCGGCATTGACAAAATCACCGGTCTGAACAAACATTCCGCCGCTGCCGCAGGCAGGATCCAGAAGAACGCCGCCGGATGGTTCCAGCACATTGACGATCATCTTGACCAGGGATTTGGGCGTGAAGAACACACCATCGTCCTGGGCGATGTTCTTGGCAAACTTATTGAGGAAGTACTCATAGATGCGGCCGATGACATCGCCGCCTACCTCGTCTAACGCACTGTTGTTGAAGATGCGGAGCAGCTCGGCCAGCAGTTCATCGGAGAACATGGTATAGTCTTTTGGCAAAACGCCGGTAAGCTGTTCGGACTGGGCCTCTACCAGCTCCATGGCGTTGTTGACCACCTCGCCCAGGCTGTTCATGGTATGGCCGCTCTGGTTGGTCAGCCCCGCAGATGCGATGTCGGCAGGGAGATTGACCAGATACTCATACTGCGCTTCCTTGGGGAGGAATAGTGCGCTCTTGGATACAAAGTCACTGGCCTCCACGGGCATCACACGGCCATTGCGTACCGGGCGGTTCTTCAAGATCTCCGCTTCTACCAGTTTGAAGCGGCTGTATGCGTAACGCAGGAAAATCAGGCCCAGCACAGGCATGCAGTATTGATTAGAGGTCAGCTTGGAGCCTGCACGCAGCAGATCGGCGGACTCCCAAAGGTCAGCCTCAAGTTTTCTGATATTTATCATCGGTTATGTCTCCAGTTTCAGGATTTCAGCTTATAGGTTCTGTTTCGATTTCCGCCTTCGGCTACAACAATTTCCTCCGCGGTCAGTTCAGAGAGGAGTTTCTTGGCTCGTGTGCTCTTGACTCCAAGGAGCTCTGCAATATCAGCACTTCTGGCCGAAATATGATCTGTCAGGTATGCGATAATCTCTTCTTTCTGCCGTGCAGATTTTATCGTCGTTTTTTTATCGTCACTTTTTATCGCCGCTTTTTTATCGTCTTCCTTGGAGAATAAAAGCGTTAATGTCGTCCGCTCTGGCTCGAGTTGCTCTGTAATCTCCGGAACTGTCCAATTCTGCTCACGCCAGACGCGGAAGATATTCGGAATGCCGCTACCAGCGCGCTCACCAATATCAATCAGGTTGAACATCTTCAGCATCGTTCCGTTCCGCGGATCAGAAACACCACCGCTCTTTGCGGCATCAATTTCGATGCGGAAGCTGCCTGGATTCGACATGGTAATGCTATTACGCTTTTTGATGATGACCAGACCCTGCCTGCCGTAATAATCGGCATTCACCAAACAGTTGGCCAGTGCTTCACGCAGAGCCTGATGCACCGGGGTATCATCTACACGAGTAGCTCCGTTCATTTTGAATGGAACTTTGATATCCTGGATCAGTTTGTTGTAGACCCGGAAATAGAAGTCGTACACATTGCCGCTCCAGTCGCCGGAGGAAGAGATGATTCGGTCAGTCCAGCGGGTGTCTGCGTCATACTGCTCCTGGTAGTCCAGGAAAAAGGCGTTGAATTCCCGCACAATATCGTATTCGTTGCCGAACATGAGAAGTCCTGCGGAAGTGGGATGCTTCTTCCCATCAGAGCCGATGCCCACGGCACCCAGCTTCAGGAGAAAATCTTCATCCTCCAGCGCCTCCCATACATGGCCGGGGCGAGAGAGACGCATCCTCTGGCGATAGCTGCGGATGCTCTCTTTGTTGAACACAGTCATGTCCATTTCATTCAGGATGAGCATGTCCTGGGTTTTCACGGAAGCGTCACGCACCATAGCCTGATATTCTTCCTTGGTGCAGCGGTAGTCACCCTCACCATTGCGGCGGTAGGTGCAGAGTGGGTTGCCATCCACATAAACCGGCTTATACGAGCGCTCTGCACGGGGAACATTGATGACCACAATGCGGTCGCCATCTACCTCCTGGACGAATACATCCTTGGAGGACAGGACATTTACGCTGGTCTTGTTGGGGTTATTGACGATATCCCAGAACTCCTTGATAAGTCTGTCCGGGTCGGGCAGATCTACCGTGTGCAGGGATGGGCAACTCCTTGGCGGCCACTTCCGGGGCCGATTCAGCTTCCGGCATTCCCGATTCATGCTTTTCTGTGATTGCTGGCAATATTAGTTCTTCCGGCTCCGGAAGTGTCGGCCGTGGAGTGGTCACAGCGGCCGTTTCGCTCGATGTGGGTATTTTCTCGACCTTTTCGATCTGCGGCCACACGATGGCACACAGGGCGAGACAGACGGTGATTGCTGTAGTAACGATGAATCTCCTTTTCATTCATTCTCCTCCCAGTGTAAATTTTCTTATGCCCTGTGGTATTTCACCAGAGCTCATGAATTCGTTCGTGTCATCTTCGACTAACATAGAAATTATCAGAGCTGTCTCAAGCCCGTCAATAAAGCTATCAAGATCTGCATCGCTATTGAGAAGATTCTTATCTTCCGCAATTTGAAGCAGGTTTTGTCGTTCGATAGCCGCCATCATCTTCACCATCGCATGATACCGCTCCACATTTTCTTTCTTTTTTTCAGGATCGGTCTGCGGTTTGCGAAATCGATCATACACCGCTCTCCATAGTTTATCTCTCATGTAGTTTCCTCCTTATGATGTTCCTTTTGAGATATGAAACGAGCGCCCAGTTTCCTGGTCCTGCAGGAGACTGAACGCTCGTTTTCATAATAGCCGAGTTCTGTGGACAGCTTCCACGCCAGCGCAAATCCAGAGATGAAGCTGTCAATGGAGATATCCTCTGCGATGCGGTCCTTTGTGTCGATGATTTGGAGTACCAGCCGACGCTCTGGCTTTCCCAACACCTCACTAAGTGCTCGATGGCATTCATCAATTTTTCGCTTCTGCGTCGGAAACTCAGGCGGCACATAGAAGCAGTCGTACAGCTCTTTGAGCAATCTGTATTTCATGGGCATCGCCTCCTTATGACACAAACATATACCACACAATTTGCGGAATAGCTATCAGAATTTTAGAAGAGTATCCAAAACATTTGCCGCCTGCTGAAGCTCACGCTGAGTGGCTTCCTTTGGAATATCCGCATCTTTTTGCACCTTGTGCGGCAGATAAGGTTCATAGTTCTGTCGGGTTATCGACGGCCGGTAATGTCCCAGCATCCGCGCCAGTTCTTTGGTTTCCATTCCATTCCGCAGAGAAAGGACGGCGCAGGTGTGTCGGAGATCTGTGAATCGGATGTGGTCAAGCCCCGCTTCCTCGATAATCTCGTTATGCATCCGGCGCACCATCTGCGGTGAGAAGGGCCTCTGCGTAGCCGGATGCATGAACATCAGCGGACTGTTTGGATGCTTGGCGTGTTCCATGATCAGGAGGTCGACTACCTCCGATGTCAAGGTTATTGCTCTCGTTTCCGAGCCATATTCGATCAGTTCCCGCCGTTCTACAGAGCGCTGCTCTGATATGGTCAGCGTCCTGTTTTTTACATTGAGGTCATCCCATTTCAGGGCGATGAGCTCACCCTGCCGCAGACCAGCCGTTAAGGCCAGCATGAACATGGGGAGGTACCCCAGCCGTTCTGCCGCATCCAGATAATCCTCCATCTCCAACGGCGTCAGCACATTGGCATTGACTTTCTTTGGCTTGGAGTAGCGGAATGCTCTGGCGGGATTATCGCCAATCAGGCCATCCCGCATGGCTTGATCCATGCATTGCTGAAGCAGGCGGTGGATGTGTCGCATGGTTTCTTCCCCTAAGCCAGGGTTGCCGGGGCGATGATTACCGAAGCGACGCCGTTCCTCCAGAAAATCTCCGACCATCTCTGATGTCAATTCAGAGAGCGGTATATCTCCCAGGCCGGGGATGATATGGTTCTTAAATACATAGTTGTGTGCCGCATAGGTAGTCGGCCTGCTTTGATGCTTGTCATAGGTTTCCTGCCAGAAGCTGATGTATTCCCGAAGCGTCATATGCCCACCTCCATGCACTGACGCTGCAGATCCCGAAAGGCCACCCATGGGAGCCGTGCCTGTTTCAATATCTTCTTGTGCAGATAGTAGAACTCGTATAGCTTATACGGCGCTCCGGTTTTGGGGTTGAGGAACACGTAGGGCGAGTCAGTTTCCGGCATCTGCTTCAGAAGGTGTTCTGCTCTGGCGTTAAGCGTCAGCAGGCGCTGACCCTTGAGGATGTATTTGCAGCGGACGCGAAAATCGGCCCACGGCAAGGTGATCAGTTCACATTGCCGCAGGCCGCTTGATAGTCCTGTGTAGATGAGAGGGAGTACGCCGAGCTGCTCCGCTGCGCTCAGGTAACGCTGAAGCTGTCCCAGACGCAGAGGGGTTGTTTTGTATTCCTCTGCCTTGGGTTCCTGGCAGAGTCGAACCGGATTATAGGGAATGAGTTGTTCCTTTGCTGCTTCGTCCATGCACCGGCGCAGGAGCAGATGGACGCACCAGATACTTCTGGCTCCGAGTCCCTGGCTTCGCAGGGTATCGTAGAAATCGGTGACCGTTTGCTCCGTCAGGTCAGAGAGGGGCACATTTCCAACGCCGGGGCAGATGTGGCTGTAAATCAGGTTGCGGTACCCGCCCTTGGTGTTGCCGTTCCACTTGTTTCGGTTGGAGGTGAACCACTGGCCGCACCACTGCCCGACTGTCATGTTATCTTTCTGCATATCATCGCCTCCTTTTGGCAAACGAACAATATCACAGAAAGCAGGAAATAGCTACTGAAATCGAGAGAATAAATTAAAAGGGGATCGGACGCATCCGATCCCCTTAAGTATGCTCCGTAGAGACATACCGCAATTCACACTCATACTATACTACAAGTACTACAAAAAAGCAAGAATTATTTGGTTTTAATAAATTTTCTCAACGCAGCAACCTTGGCGTTGTTATCCGTACGAATAATCTGGTTATATACGTTGATGGGAATTGCCTTTCGAAGTTTTTCGGTGCATTCCACGAAAGAGGAAAGCATCCGTTTCATGTCATTTTTGGACATTTTGAGCAAAAAAAGCTGATATACAACGAGTACCAGATAGTCAGTAACAGTCTCAAATGTTAAACCGGAAACACCTGTGGCATTTGAAATAGCATTACTCACTTGCTTGTCGATGTTTCCTGTACGGAACCGGGTATCAAAGATGACATCATTGTGAGCAATAGCGTTACGAAGATCTTTGGTCGCATATATAAGCCGCTGGGGCATTAACGCATTGGTGTCATCCGACTTTCTGATTCCAATTTTCGCAGAAATAGCTTGTCTGCAATTAAAATTCAAGCAAGAAACAAAGTGTCCGAACTCACCCAGGCTCAGTAACTCAAAGATTGCCCAAATTGGCAGGTTCACATCCTTGTTAAGGTAGTGTTCTGCGATTTTATTACCGTTTCCGAAAGCGTCCGTTTGAACTTTATAGATACGATTGCGCAAATCCAGTCGGCGCTTCAATTCTCGCTTATATCTATCTTCAGTCTGCTTGCGCTCTTTAGCATCTTTAAACGTCTTGCCAGATGTGGAGAACATTTTATAGTTATCCAAGAGTTGGCTATATACATTGATGAAGCTATCGGAATTGACCGCTCCAACAACCGTTTCGAGAACATAGTTTTTCAAGGCGGTTTCAATCTGCATAACAAACGGATAGAACAAAGCCTTCAATTGTGCATCGAACTCATATACAGCGGTCAGTTCGTCAAAACTTGTATAGGGGATGATGTTAGTTGCCTTATTGATATAGCGGTACCCTTTATATCCATGATAGTAACCGATATTCATCAACTTACGCTTTTGAATAGAGCCGTTAATCGCAATTCCTTTTTGATCACGTAAATACCGCATCAGCGAATCTGTTGTTTTGGGATGTTTTCCATGCACATATCATCCCTCCCTTCAATTAAAAATATGATACTATATTCGCTTAAAATAGTCAATTATTATGTTTTAAAGGGCTTCTGAGTTTTGTAAATTGTTTGTCAGGCAGTCAACTTATTGAATGGGCGATTGTGTTTCATTGTTTATGCGACGCAATTTTTGAGCTGTTCCCTGTGGCAAAAACGCCCTTCATCATCGGCAATCCTGGTCGGAAGCACTTTTAATATACAGAATTTCATCCCACACAAATCCCAAAAGACGAAAGCGGTGCCTGAAGCAAACAGGGCAACAGAGTTCCAAAGAGGAACTGCTGGAGCGACGGAAAGCGCCAAAGAGTGAGCAAGAGTTCTCGCCGAAGGTTCAGACATAGGTTTGGGACCAAGAGGCACGGAGTTCGAGTCTCCGCACTTCGACCAATTCAGAAAAATCCGAACTTTATCATCACTGATAGAGTTCGGATTTTTTAATTAGGTTTCCCAGCTAATACAGTTGAGTATGCCGCCGTTTTTGGCCAACTCGTTTGTGTTAATCGGAATGATGGCTTTATCAAAAATGCTTTTTGCTTTGTTGATAGCCGTATTGTCCAAATCCATACCAAACACCGGCAAAAATATAACTTCCTCGGTCTCTAAAAAATTCAGATAACAGCCGACGGCACTGTTGCCTTTTGAATAAAAATACGGAAAATCAATAACATTAATTCCGTGATTTTGCAATGCCTTTTTAACTTTCGCCTCAAACCCATACGGCGACAGCGGAGAATTTGTTGCAATGGTATTTTCATCAACAAATCGCACCATACCGTCGGCATGTCCTGTCATATCGCTTTTAAGTGACGGAATAATTATTACACTTGCATCGAGCAATTTTTCAAGTTTTGCCGTGAGTTTTGTTTCGCTTATGCCGTGATTTTCCGAAAAAACTCTGTCGCTTATGATAACTTTTTCTTTAGACGGAGAAAAAATAACATTCCCGCCGTCTAAATTTACATCTGAATAAGTAAGATTATTAATATTAAAATTAGGTGCAACATCGGTATTGAAATCAGTTCTTAATTGCGAATCATCTGCAAGATAACTCGGCTCGTATCGAAATGATATATATTTGCCCGACTTTGTTTTCACAGGCATAAAATCCCGCAGCCATATATCTTTTGTATTATTTAATAATTTATATTTTATATTAAATAAATCAAGTGCGGCGAAAATTCTGTCCGCCGCAGGTTTGTACTCTTGTATGTTTAGTTGAGATGAAAAATAGAGCATAAAAAGCGATTATCCTTTCAACTTTTTCCAAGCAATCAAGCCTGACGCAAGTTCCTTTAATTTTTCTTCATCGTATGATTCTGTTTTTAATTGTGATTCAATATAATTTTTAACAATATTTGTTTTGCTTTCTCCGGAAGTGAATGCATAATTTTTTATTTTGCATATCGGTAATGCTGCTAAAGATTTATCTTTATATTCATTTGTAAGTCCTTTTCTTCTTACAAATACAATTTCTGTATTTTCGATATTTTCCTTATGTTTCAAAATATTAGTTCCGTAATATTTACAATTAATACCTTTGTTGCATTTATCGTTATAGTCACAATTTCCACAAAGTATTTGTGAAACTTTGCATTGTGCAGCGAATTTATTATTTATTAAAGCATTTTTTATAAGAAATGATAAATAATATTTTCCATTAGACAAAACGAGATCAATGCCATCTTTAGTGCCATAATGCACATACAGTTCACCAAAGTTATTCTCTTGCCTAGTCCTAGCAAGTTCGTATGTATTCGCATTACTTTTATTCGCCGCATGCACAGAATTATCTTTGAAATTACTATTATAATAATATGCTTCGACTAATAACGGCTTAATAGTCAAATTGCCAATTTGAATAATATATTCCGTTAATAGCAACTTACCGATATTTTGTAATATTTTTTCTTGCTTTTTCTCATCATTTTCTTTTTCTAAATTTTCAACTAATTTTTTCAACTCGTCCATTTTAAACTGTCTCCTTTTATTTTTTCTACATTATACCACACTTTATAATAAAACCTTAATTAATAATATTATTTGATTTGGCCCCGAACTATTAATATTACAACCGGTTCGGCATCGTTGATTTTTTCTTCGCCGACAGTAATTGAATATTCCTCGTAAGGCTCAATCACTGTCTTTTCAACAGCCTCCCTGGTTGCCAATTCGTCAACCAGTTCTTTTGTTGATGCATTCTTCAAGTCCATGGAAATCCTCCTTTTAATGTTCTTTGGCTATAAATTCACCCGATGAATTTCGGGCAGTCAACCGATTCCGTTGCAAGATATTTAATTGGGCGGCGTTTTTGTAGTGGCTTGCCGAAATTTTATATTGCTTTTGCGATTGATAAAGCCGGCCAAGCGAAACTGAAGCCTTAGGATAGCCATGATCCTCCGCCTTTTGCAGCCAATAGATGGCTTTTTCATTATCCTGATTTACGCCGGTGCCATAGTGATATGCATCTCCTATTTTATACATTGCGTATGGGTCGCCGTTCTTGGCTGCTTCTTCGGCCCAATATGCGAATTCCTCTTTGTCGGATTCAACACTTCCGTTACCATACTGATACAGTACCATTAGCCATCTTTGTGCATCCACATCACCATTCTCCGCGCTTTCCGTCACGCAGTCAATAGCTTCCGGATCTATTTCTTCATCAGGTTCGCTTAACAGTTCACTGAATTTGTCTTCATAGGCCTGATAAATATCATTATTTGCATTGATATAGGCTTGGCTATACCATTTTGCCGCCTGTTTATAGTTTTTTGTAATACCCTTCCCGATTTCATAACAAGAAGCCAGCATATATTGTGCGTCTGTTTGTACAGCAGAATAAGTTGCATTGGCGAGTTGTTTTAATAAGCAAAGCGCTTTTTTGTTGGTGTTTTTTCCGTTCACATTCAAATAGACTTTTGCAAGGCGAAGCTTAGCGTTTGTATCGTCTGCATCGGCGCAACGGTACAGATCCAGAAAATGCTGCAGATCAGGTGCATATGATAAGTTATCCATCCTATTTCTAACTCCTTTTAGAATTTTTGTCGTTTCTAAAAGAAGTATAGCACACCCTTTAATAAAACCTTGTAAATATATAATTAGATTAATGCGTGGATAAAAAGTGATTTAGCCGCTCATTTTCATTTACTGCGGCAGAAAATGTTTGTCAAGTTGAACAAAAAATTTGGAAAGCATGCCAAAGATCTCAAAACCCCTTGACGAAAGCCGTCGATATCGGTAAAATTAAATTAATTAGAAGCATTTTTTGAAAGAGAAGAGGTATGGTTATGGGTCGACGGATTTTGGCTGTAGTCGGGGCTTTTCTGGTGTTTTTGCTGGCAGCCGTACCGACCTATGCGGCCACCCCGTCGGTAGACAGCGCTTATTTGAGCAGTGCGCCTTGGAAGCAGGAAAACTGCACCTTCTTTGAAGTGGGTGGCGTGGCCGGAAACTACCAAATTTATGCCGATACGGAGAATCATTGCCTGTATTTTGCGGTGAGCCTTTGTGATAATCTGGTGGCGCCGGGGGCGGGAGCCGATTCTGTGGCATTGAATTTGCAGGTGTCCTCAACCAAATTTACCAGCAAGAAATTTACATTTGTCAATGGTGCGGACAGTGCTGTGCAGACTTATGCCGGCTTTGGCAGCGGGTGCAGTATGCGCATCGGGATAATGGCGAACGGCGGCAGTTATTGGACTGCAGACGGCAAAGCATATTTTGCGATTGCCCTGGACAAAAGTCTGTGCGCGCCGTTGACGGCGCGCTTGGACTACAGCTGCGGTGATCGAGGCGTTTGTATTCTGAGCAGCGACGAATTTGACTTCACCCTGCCGGAGAAATCTACCACAAGCCGCGATACAAAGGCGGCTACAAGCAAGCAGTCTCGGCAAGTAACCGCTGCAAAAAGCAAAGACGCCACCAAAAAAGTCCAAGAAAGCAGCACCAAATTCGCCTACACCGGCACGGTGCTCCATACCACAAAGAATGCTCGAAAAAGCACTGCCCAGGTGACTACCAAGTTTGCCTACAGCGGTGGGACAAGCGCCGCTGCGAGCGATGGGAAGCAGACGCTGCAGGTTGAAGTGCAGGCACAAGGCAGCGGTACAGCTGCGATTACAGACGGTACATACACTGCCGCAGTCACGCCAACCCACCGCTCTACCATGGCCAATATTTTGATTTACTTGGCAGTGGCATTCGCCACCGCGGCAATTATTGCCATTGCGGTCGGCATTGTCAAATCCCGTAAAGCCAAACAGGAAGAAGCGCTGAAAAAACAGCGCAAACTGCAAGAACAGGAAACAGAAGCATACGATGAATAGCAAAAGCCACTGAAGATCAGTGGCTTTTATTGGTTCTATTGATTTGTGTTCGGATGATCGGTTCGGCCAAGAATATAATCCGTGGATACGCCGTAATAATCCGACAGCGCCAGCAGGTGCTCCAGAGGCAGGTTCTGATAGCCGCGCTCATAGCGGGAGTAGACGGTTTGGCGGATGCCCAGCAGGGCGGCCACATCGGTTTGTGTTAAGTCTCTGTCCTCTCGCAGATCCCGTAGCCTTTTAAAATACACAGCGCCACCTCCGCACTACTGATTGGTACTATTGACTTTAGCATAAAATTTTGCTAATCTCTTATTATAGTACCTATAAGTGCTATATCGTAATGGGCAAGCAGGTGAATTTATGCAGAATCGAAAGGAACAGGTGTGGGGCGATGCGTCAACTTTAACGCTGCAGGTGGTGCGCCAAAGGGTGCGAGACTATGTAGCGGCAGGTGATTTTGACGGGCTTAGCCAATGGCGTGAGACCAACCGAGCGTGGCAAACAGAAGCGCCAGACCCGTGGGTTTTTGCCTACATGGCGCCGGTGTGGGCATATGGTTTGGTGCCTGCGCCGGATGTTGACCTGATTGCGCGCTTGGAGGGCTGGTGCCCGGCGCTGGCGGCAGCGGATTATGCGCTGGGTATCCTATTTGCAGACGGAATTTATTTGCCGCGAAATGTGCACTTAGCGCGCTTTCATCTGAAACAGGGCTGGCAGACGGAAAGTGTCTCGCTAACTGGGAGCAGCTGCTGGCCGGTATTCTCGTCCATTCCGCCATATGCGGTACTGACCGGTGCCGAAGCAGGTGATTACAAATCTAAATTTGCCCTGGCTGCAGAAAAGCGCAAAGCACCGCTGTGAAGCGGTGCTTTATTCTATATTTAATTTATGAAATATGCAGACAGAAGCTGGCAGAATATGGGGAACAGGGCATATTTTTGCCGCAGACGGCGAGTGACAGAATTTTCCAATTTTATAGGCTATACTGGCCAAAAAAGACCGTTGAGGACAAGCCTATGAAACTATTGGAAAAGCCAAAATTTACCACTGCCTGCAGCCGCGGCGGGACCAAGCGGGCGCTGCTGGGGTGCGCCGGACACTTGTTGGGTGGGTTTGTCCTGTCTGTGGGGGCGGTAGCCGGCGGGTGCAGCCCCTTTGCGGTGGCGCTGGTGGCGGTGTCCGGGCGGCGGGATTTTCTTTTTTCTGCCCTGGGCGCCGGGCTGGGCTATTTGATCTTTGGTACCGGCACGGCTCGGGTGCGGTACTTTGCGGCGGTGCTCATCGCCCTGGTGGGGGCGCTGGCTATGGCGGCCTTTCTCCCTCGGCGAGACGCCCGGCTGCCTATGGCCCTGTCCTGCCTGGCGGTAGGGCTTACCGGGGCGGTATTGCAGCTGCGGCTGGGCGGCGGGGCGGCGGATTATGTGTTGGTGCTGGGCGAGAGCATTTTGGCCGGTGGCGGCGGCTATTTCTTCTTCCGCACAGAGCACTGCAATAATCGCCGCCTGCGGTGCAAGGCTGCGCCTACCGGCGATTTGGTATGCGTGCTCATCAGCGGCTCGTTGCTGTTGATGAGTTTGTCTCGTCTGACAATTTTTGGCATTGCGCCGGCTCGGATCGTGGCGGTGCTGCTGATTTTGATCACTCTGCGCTTTGGATCACCCAGGCTGGGGGTCACCCTGGCCCTGTGCCTGGGGTTTGCCTTGGGTCTGGCCGGGCAAGACACCATGTTTTTGCTGGGGGCTTACGGCTTTTCTGCCCTGCTGGCGGCGCTGTTTGACCGGTTTGCGTCCTTGGGCTGCGCCGGGGCGTTTGTGCTGTCTATGGGCTTTTTCTCCGTGGTGGCTGATTTGGGGCGGCTGAGTGTGTGCACCTTTGCAGAGAGCGCGGCGGCCGGAGTGCTGCAGCTCCTGCTGCCTGCCGCCTGGGGCGATCGGTGTACCGCTTTTTTTGAGAACGGCGCGGATCTTGCGCCGGAGGGCTCCCTGCGCCAAAGTCTGGTGCTGCGGCTGCGGTTTGCTGCCTCTGCCATGGCCAGTGTCAGCGACAATGTGCGAGAGGTGCGGGAGAAGATTGACCGCATTAACGGCAAGCGGGGGCTGCCCCCGGACCCGGAAAAAAGCGATATGCGCATGGTGGCGGCGGACCAGTTTTACTCTATCTCCGACATGCTGTCCGATCTGGCCTTTGAGTTTGACCAGGCGGAGTGCTTTGACGCCAAGACCGCCGGTAAGCTGCGGCGGCTGCTGGGCGAGAGCGAAATCTATCCCAAAAATATTTCTGTAATTTTAGACAAATTTGACCGTATGCGGGTGGAGATCGCCTGTGACGATCCGGCGCCGGGGCTGTCCAGTCCGGTGCTCCAGGCCAAGATCAGCAAGGTTTGCGGCCGCTCGTTGGAGGCGGGCCAGGTGACCCGCTACGGCAGCGAAAGTCTGCTGACCTTTAACGAAAAACCCCTGTATTGCCTGTCTGTGGGCTATGCCCAGTATGCGGCGGAGGGGCGGTTGTGCGGCGATACGGTAAAGATCGCCCGGGACGGCCGGGGCCACCAAATTCTCATTATCAGTGACGGTATGGGCCGCGGTTCTCGGGCGGCGCTGGACGGTGCTATGGGCGCCGGGCTGCTGAGCCGTCTGCTCAGTGCAGGCTTTGGGTTTGACGCGGCGCTGAAGGTGGTCAATTCCGCCCTGCTGGTGAAGAGCAATGAGGAGAGTCTGGCTACCCTGGACTGCGCCTGCGTAGACCTGTTTACCGGCCGGTGCGCCTTTTACAAAGCCGGTGCGCCCCGGTCCTATGTGCTGCGCCACGGGCGGCTGACCCGGTGTGAGCTGGCCAGTATGCCGGCGGGCATTTTGCGGGGCATTACCTTTGCCAAGCGCACGGCGGTGCTGGGCGCCGGGGACACGGTGGTGCTGCTCAGCGACGGTATTACAGACGCGGACGCGGTGGGACTGGAAGCACTGCTGTGCCGCTTTCAATCCCAGGACCAGCAGGAACTGGCAGATACGGTGCTGGCCTATGCCAAGGCCCACACCCCGGCGGACCGGCGGGACGATATGAGCGTGATCGTGGCCCGGCTGCTGCCCAATTAAGGAGGAGCGAACACCATGTTTCTATACGGATTTGTTGGCAGTGCCCCCTGTGGCGGGCTGCTGCTGGAGAAGTTGCAGGCCTGCACCCAGCCGGGACTGGACGGCTACGGCGCCGCCCTAATGCAAGGGGGCCGGCTGCTGTGCGCCAAAAGCAGAGAGAGTGTTGCGGAGTTGGCACAGCAGCTGCCGGAGAGCGCAGCCACCTGCGGACTGGTGCACGCCCGGTTTGCCACCTGCGGCGGGCGCACGGCGGAGAATGTGCACCCCTTTGTGACCGATGATTTTTGCCTGGCTATGAACGGCACGGTGGAGAACGCCGCTGCCCTGCGCAGCGCGCTGAACCTGCTGCCTTACCCGGACAGCGACGGCGCGGTGCTGGCGGCGCTTTTGCAGGCCTATGCAGACAATGGCACCGTTGCCGCTTTGCGTCTGTGCTGCCGTGAGGCCCGGGGCCATTACGCTTTGGCAGTGCTGCGGCGGGGCGAGGAGAGCCTGTTTGCTTGTGCCCACGGGGCGCCGCTGTATGCGGCGGTGGGCGGCGGCAGCGCTTGCATTTCCTCGGATTTAGCGGCGCTGGAGCCGGATAAGATGAAAATTTATGCCCTGTCTGCCGGAGAGTGCGTGCAGCTGCGCCCGGGCAAGCTGCAATTTTGGAACGCCAAGGGCAAAAAGATCAAAAAATCCCCCTGTGCGGTGACTTTACGACGGTCGCCGGCAGTGGGCTTTGCAGACCCGGGAGAGGCGTTGCAGGCACTGCCCGGAGATCTGGAACTGCTGCTCCATCGCTATGTGCGTGGGGATCAACCCCGGCTGGGCAAAAGCCGCCTGCGCCCCCGTGGCGTCAGTCGGGTACTGCTGGTGGGCTGCGGCACTTCTTACCGGCTGGCCCGGGCGGCGGCTTGCAATTTTGAGTCGGTGTGCGATGTGCCCGCATTTGCCTATTCTGCCGGTGAGTTCTGCGCCGGGGGCGTGGTGTGTGACCGGGGCGCGCTGGTGGTGGGTATCTCTGCCAGCGGCCAAACGGCAGAAGTGGCGGAGGCGCTGCAAAAGGCGGCGGCCTTCGGTGCCCGCACGGCGGCGCTGACCGGCGACCCGGACAGCCCCTTGGCCCGTGCCGGAGATACCGTGCTGACCTTGCCATGCAGCTTGCCCGGCGGGTTGCCGCCGGTGACCCACTATGTGCTGGGTTATGTGCTGCTGACACTGGTGGCGGTGGACTGGGGCCTGCGCCAAAAAACCATTACCCCCTTATTCGGCCGTATGGCGGTAAAGCTGTGCGCCACCCTGCCGGACAAGCTGCGGCTGATCTTAAAAAGCGGCAGCGAGCTGGACGCTCTGGCGGCGTACCTGGTAGGCTACGACCGCCTGCTGTTTGTGGGGCAAAATATAGACCTGGCGGCAGCGGGCGCCATGGCCGGAGTGTGGAGCCGCACGCTGAGGGTGCCGGTGGAGGCGGTGCCTGCGGCGGAGCTGCGCCACACCCTGCTGCCTACGGTGGACAGCCACACGGCGCTGGTGGCGCTGATCAGCAGTCGGGAATTGACGGAAAAAACCTGTGCCGCCCTGCAACTGGCGGCCATTCGGGGTGCAGGCACGGTGGCCTGCACGGTGGAGAGCCTGGCCGGGCAGCTGTCCGGCGTGCGGCAGGTGTTTTTGTTCCCGGACAGCCTGCCTTTGCTGGCGCCTGTGTGCCAGTGCGCCACCCTGTCTATGCTGCTTTTGCGGCTGTGTACCGCCCGGGAACAGGCCGGGCGGCCGGTGGAGCAGCCCCCGGCGCTGCCTCGGTATTTTGCCGGATAGGGTCTGTTTAGACCAAAGGGGCGCTTTTTCGCTATTTTCCTTGCAAAGCGGCGGGCTTTTCGCTATAATAGACCCGTATGAACGCGCGTTGCGCTTTGGAGGAATAGTATGGAAAAAATTCTTGTTTTGGATTTCGGTGGTCAGTACAATCAGCTGATCGCCCGCCGTGTGCGTGATCACGGCGTGTTTGCCGAAATTCTGCCTTATACCACCCCGCTGGACACCATTCGGCAGGGGAATTACAAGGGTATTATCTTTACCGGCGGCCCCAATTCCGTGTATGACCCGGCCTCGCCCCATTACACCCCGGAGGTGTTGGAGCTGGGCGTGCCGGTGCTGGGCATTTGCTACGGCTGCCAGCTGATGGCGTGGATGCTGGGCGGCAAGGTTGAGACAGCGCCGGTGTCCGAGTACGGCAAGATCAAGTTGACCGTGCTGGGCGGCAGTGTACTGCGGGATGTGCCCCAGGACTCTACCGTTTGGATGAGCCATACGGACTATATCGCCCAGCCCCCGGCGGGCTTTACCGTCACCGGCAAGACGGCGGACTGCCCCTGCGCGGCCATGGAGAATCCGGAGCGGGGTCTGTATGCGGTGCAGTTCCACCCGGAGGTGACCCACACCACTTATGGTAAGGAAATGCTCCATCATTTCCTGTTTGATGTTTGCGGCTGCTCCGGCGACTGGCAGATGGATAATTTTATCGAAAAGACCGTGGCCGCCCTGCGTGCGCAGATCGGCGATAAAAAGGTGATTCTGGGCCTGTCCGGCGGCGTAGACTCTTCCGTGGCAGCGGGCCTGCTGTCTCGCGCGGTGGGCAAGCAGCTCACCTGCGTGTTTGTGGACCAGGGCTTAATGCGCAAGGACGAGGGCGATTTTGTAGAAAAGACCTTTACTTCCTTGTTTGATATGAATTTTGTGCGGGTCAATTGCCAGGAGCGCTTTTTGCAGGCGCTGAAGGGCGTCACCGACCCGGAGCAAAAGCGCAAGATCATCGGCACCGAGTTCTTTAATGTGTTTTGGGATGAGATCCGCCACCAGGACGAGCTGGGCTACTTTGCCCAGGGCACCATTTATCCGGACTGCATTGAGTCCGGCAAGGGCGACGCGGATACCATCAAGACCCATCATAATAAGGTAAAGATGCCGGAGGATGTGCAGTTCCTGGGCCTGGTAGAGCCGCTGTGCGACCTGTTTAAGGACGAGGTGCGCAAGGTGGGCACCATGCTGGGCATTCCCAAGGAGTTGGTGTGGCGCCAGCCGTTCCCCGGCCCCGGCCTGGGCGTGCGGATCTTGGGCGAGATCACCGCGGATAAGATCAAGGTGCTGCAAGAGGCGGATTGGGTCCTGCGGGACGAGATGGCCAAGAACGGGTATGAGAAAGAGATGGCCCAGTTCTTCTGCGTGCTGCCCTGCGTCAAGACCGTGGGCGTGATGGGTGACCACCGTACTTACGACCACCTGGTAGCCATCCGCGCCGTCACCACGGACGACTTTATGACTGCCGATTGGGCGCGCATTCCCTATGATATCCTGGCCACCGTCAGCAACCGCATCACCAACGAGGTGGAGCATGTCAACCGCGTGGTCTACGACATCACTTCCAAACCTCCCGGCACGGTGGAGTGGGAATAATACCAAGAGCAGCGTAAACCCGCATAAACACTGGGTTTTAGGCTCTTAAATTCCCAATTTGATAGCAAAATGATAGCAAACTGAAAAATGACTTTATTCTGAGTGTTCCACTGGTTTGCAGGTACAATTATCTTAATATTATAAAAGGCATTACTGACTTTTGCGGTCGGTAATGCCTTTTTTGCGTTTTCTATTATATTCCGTTTTACTTACGAGAATTGAAAGCTACGCTTTCGGGGTAGTTATATCTCCAGTTATCGTATTCCTCTTTTGAAATTTCTCCGTTCTTAAGTTTTTCGGCTTGTTCCTGCCAAGCGTAAAACATATCAAACATTTTAAGATAGTTTGTTCCCATACCCTTATCAAGGCGTATGCAAAGCTCATCATCAAGTTTATCAATACGGAAACCGTATAAATCCTCAAGAGTAAACAGCGTGTGCATTAAGCCGTTGTAACTGTCAATGTCAGGCACAGTTAAAGCACTTGTAGAAATGCCGAATACATTTGCAAGATTGTTTGTTAAATCAGCCTTGGGCGTTCTGCTGCCGGATTCATATTGTGCCATACGGATGTCAGCTGTTTTCTCCGGAAAGCCCACCTGCATACCAAGATATTTTTGAGTCATACCTTTTAAATTTCTGAAAAATCTTATTCTTTCGCCGATAGCCATAAAAACAGTCCCTTCTGAGTTTATATCGGTATCATAACATATTAAGTTAAGTGTAGTCAAGATAAATTAAACAAAAACGCTAAACATTTTCCTGAAAACCGCTTGACATAACGGAATATGCTTAGTATAATTGTTAAGCAAATAGCGTTAAGTTGTTTGCGAAAATTGAATAACCGTCATACATCACGGTAATGGTGTATCCGCTCGGGCGAATCGGAATGCGGTCAGAAAGTATCCGACAATAAATAATTATGAAAATAAAAGAT
>CAVCUL010000009.1:0-79289 GCA_963605415.1 bacterium
TTGTCGTAACTTTTCAAATATGGAGAACCGGTCGGTCTCATATCTTGCTATAAGTCCGGAAAAGCGGGGTAAATGCTATTTTTCAGACGGCAATGATTTCATCGTCGGGAACAGCAGCACATCGCGGATGGCGGGGCTATCCGTCAGCAGCATACACATCCGGTCGATGCCGAAGCCGATGCCGCCGGTGGGGGGCATACCAATCTCCAGTGCCTGCAAGAAGTCCTCGTCCGTGTGGTTGGCCTCCTCGTCGCCCTGGGCAAACATCTCCTCCTGGGCGGCAAAGCGGGCACGCTGGTCAATGGGATCGTTCAGTTCGGAATAGGCATTTGCCATCTCCCAGCCGTTCATAAAGAACTCAAAGCGCTCCACATAGTCCGGATCCTCCGGCTTCTTCTTGGTCAAGGGAGAGATCTCAATGGGGTGATCCATCACAAAGGTGGGCTGGATCAGGTGCTCCTCCACAAACTCCTCAAAGAACAGGTTGAGAATATCGCCCTTCTTGTGGCGCTCCTCATATTCGATCCCGTGGGCGTCCGCCGCAGCGCGGGCCTCTTCCAAGGTGTGGATCTCGTTAAAATTAACGCCGCTGTACTGCTTGACCGCGTCTACCATGGTAATGCGGGTAAAGGGCTTGGACAGGTCCATCTCAATGCCGTTATAAGTGATCTTGGCGGTGCCCAGCACAGCCTTGGCCACATGACGGTACATCCGCTCGGTCAGGTCCATCATACCGTGATAATCGGTATAAGCCTGGTACAGCTCCATCAAGGTGAATTCCGGGTTATGGCGGGTATCCACGCCCTCGTTACGGAACACACGCCCGATCTCGTACACACGCTCCAGGCCGCCTACGATCAGCCGCTTTAAGTACAGCTCCAGAGAAATGCGCATTTTCAGATCCTCATTGAGCGCATTAAAGTGGGTCTCAAAGGGACGAGCGGCAGCGCCGCCGGCGTTGCTCACCAGAATGGGGGTCTCTACCTCCATAAAGCCCTCACCGTCCAGGAACTTGCGAATTTCGCGGATAATGGCGGAGCGCTTCTCAAAGGTGTCGCGCACCTCCGGGTTCATGATCAGGTCCAAATAGCGCTTTCTGTACCGGGTGTCGGTATCTTGCAGGCCGTGGAACTTCTCCGGCAGGGGCAGCAGGCTCTTGGTGAGCAGCTTCAACTCCTTGGCGTGAACGGAGATCTCGCCGGTGCGGGTCTTAAACACAAAGCCGGTCACCTGGAACAGATCGCCGATGTCCCACTTCTTAAAGGCGCGGAACACGTCCTCGCCCACATCGTTCATCCGCACATAGATCTGCATACGCCCGGTGCGGTCGCTAAGATCCACAAAGTTGGCCTTGCCCATATCCCGGCGAGACATCATTCGCCCACACAGGGTTACATCCGTATTCTCCAGTGCGTCAAAATCAGCGCGCACATCGGCGGTGTGGTGGGTCTGCTCCGCCTTGGTGATCTGGAACGGATCCTGCCCGGCCTCTTGCAGCACTTGCAGCTTATTCAGGCGAATTTGGCGCAGCTCGTTCTCGCTAAGCACCACCTCCGCCATAGCCATCTGAGCGGCGTTGGCATTGTTGCCGATCTGCTCAATCACGGCCAGGGCGGCAGCCTCGTCGGCAGCAGTACCGGTCAGGCAAGGCTCACCGGTTTGCAAAAACAGAGTAAAGCGGGCACCGTTCTCTGCCGGCTCCACCAAATATTTGGGGTTGGTCTTTTCTTCATCAGCGGCAAAGGCATTTTGCACCTTCATACGGCTGTTTTTCTTTACGGCCTTTACGCCGCGGCGGCAAGCGTCCTCTTTCTCAAACACAGGACTCTGCGCCACCGGGGTGCCATCAATTAAAAATTCAAAACTGAAAGTACCGTCACCGGCCTTGGTGATCTCAAACTTTCCTGCCATAGTCTATCCTCTTCTTTAGTCAATCTCTTCAATCAGGTAATCAATGCTGCCAATGGGGGCTTCAACCGTTACGGTCTCACCGATCTTGGCGCCCATCAGCGCACGGCCCACCGGGCTTTCGTCAGAGATCTTACCCTCAGCCGGGTTGGACTGGGAAAAGCCCACGATCTCATAGGTGGCGCGCACATCGTCAGACTTGCGCAGCACGGTAACCTTGGAGCCCATGCTTACGCTGCCCTTCTCTGCAGCGCCGATAATCTCTGCGTGCTCCAGCTGATACTCCAACTCGTTGATGCGGGCCTCAATTTTGGCCTGCTCACTCTTGGCCTCGTCATACTCACTGTTCTCGGACAAGTCGCCGTAAGAACGGGCCACTTTCAGCTTTTCAGCAATATCAATACGGCCTTCGGTTTTCAGGGAATCCAATTCTGCTTCCAGCTGGGCTTTGCCTTCCGCAGTCATTTTAAACACTTTTTCTGCCATTTGGATCGACTCCTTAACTCAAAATTTATTCGTTATATTATATATTATAATTTACACAGTGTCAAGTCATACAGAGAAAAGCACAAAAGAGCGCACCTACGACAAGCAGCCGCAGATGCGCTCTTCTTTCATGCTTTCATCAATCGTTGGGAATAAATTTGGCATGTACGGCGGAGACAGCCTTGTCGGCGTCCTCTTCGGCAACCAAAACAGAGATCTTGATCTCAGAAGTGGAGATCATCTGAATGTTGATGTCTCGCTCATACAGCGCCTCAAACATCTTGGAAGCGGTGCCCGGGTGAGACTCCATACCGGCGCCCACAATAGAAACCTTGGCCACCTTGGTGTCGCACACCACATCCTGGAAGCCGCCTACCTCTTCATTGAGGATTTCTACAGCCAAAGGGCCGTTGTCTTTGCTGACGGTAAAAGTAATGTCCTTGGTGCCGTCACGGCCTACAGACTGCAGGATAATGTCTACATTGATGTTGCGCTGGCTCAGCTTGGAGAAAATCTTAAAGGCCACACCGGGGGTGTCCTTCAGGCCGATCACAGAGATACGGGCCACATCTTTATCCTTGGTTACGCCGCGAATGAGCATTTTTTCCATTTTTGCTACCTCCTTAACAATGGTGCCGGGAATAGGATTCAGCGAGGAGAGCACCTCCAGCTCCACGCCGTACTTCTTTGCCATCTCTACGGAGCGGTTGTTGAGCACCTGAGCGCCCAGGGTGGCCAGCTCCAGCATTTCGTCATAAGTGATCTCTTTCAGCTTCTGCGCATTGTCGACCTTGCGGGGATCGGCGGTATATACGCCCTCCACATCGGTAAAGATTTGGCACTTGTCTGCATTCAGCGCAGCGGCGATGGCTACCGCAGAGGTATCGGACCCGCCGCGACCCAGTGTGGTCAGGTCGTCATAGCGGTTCAGCCCCTGGAACCCGGCCACAACCACAATATTGCGCTTGGCCAGCTCCGCTTGCAGACGGTTGGGCTTAATATTCTTGATACGGGCTGCGCCGTACACCGCATTGGTGTTGAATCCGGCCTGCCAGCCCAGCAGGCTGATCACCGGAAAGCCCATACGCTCAATGGCCATGGCCAGCAGTGAAATAGAAATCTGTTCCCCGGCGGTCAGTAGCTGGTCCATCTCTCTGGCTGCTGCATGAGGGTTAATCTCGTTGGCTTTTTCAATCAAATCGTCGGTCGTATCGCCCTGGGCGGATACGACCACCACCACATCGTTACCGGCCTTATAGGTTTCGGTTACAATGCGTGCCACATTGTTTACACGCTCGGCATTGGCCACTGAGGAGCCGCCGAACTTCTGTACAATCAGTCCCATATTCTATCTATCCTCCGAATTAGTAACTTGCCACCTTGATAACGGCCTCTACCGGGAACCCGGCCAGGCGGCGTTCCAGCTCTTCCTCTGTCATCTCGTCGGTGATAAAGGCTTTTTCATCCGCCGGCTGCCCTCTGCGGGACAGGAACTTCACATTGTCAAAGGCCTGCTTGATGTGGGTCTCGTCGCCCTTTAGGCGCACATAGAAAGGCATTTTAATGGCGGTTTTGTAATCCGCCACATAGTCCTCCTCACCGGCGCCCCAGCCAAAGATCCGGCGATGCTCGGTGTGGGCGGCACAGTCTGCCATATCCGCTACCACAGCAGAGGCGGTAGGTAGTTTACCGGCGCCCTGACCGTAGAAGCACACATCGCCTACGGCGTCGCCCCGTACCAAAATGGCGTTAAACACGCCCTTAACGGAGGCCAGCTGAGATCCGCTATACACCACTGCCGGGCTGACGAAAGCGGCAATCTTGCCGTTGCCCAAATCCTTGATTTGACCCAACAGCTTGATGACGCCGCCGGCAGAGGCCACATAAGCCACATCTTCCAGGGTAATCTTGGAGATACCCTCTGTCTCTACCTGAGAGGGGTACACATGCTTGCCAAAGGCCAGGGAGGCCAAAATGCACACCTTGCGGCAGGCATCGTGCCCTTCCACATCGGCGGTGGGGTCCTTCTCTGCAAAGCCGTTGGCCTGGGCCAGCGCCAGTGCGTCTGCAAAGGACATATCCTCCTCAATCATTTGGGTCAAAATAAAGTTGGTGGTGCCGTTGAGAATACCGGCAATGCCCTCAATATGGTTTGCCGCCAGACACTGAGCCATGGGGCGAATAATAGGGATGCCGCCGCCAACGGACGCCTCAATCAGGTAGTTTACATTGTGCTCTTTGGCGCAGGCCAGCAGTTCCGGCCCCTTTTGCGCCACCAGCTCCTTGTTGGAGGTGACCACACTTTTGCCGCTGGCGAGTAACTTCATGGTAAAGTCAAAGGCCGGGTTCACCCCGCCCATGGTCTCTGCCACGACCTGGATCTCCGGATCATTCAGAATATCGTTAAAATCCTTGGTGAAGAGCGCCTGGTGCTTGTCGCCGGGAAACTCTCGCAGATCCAGAATCCGCGCCAGCTCCAGCGCCGTACCGCCGGTACGCTTGGCCAGGGTGTCCTGGTGGGTCTCAATCACTTCACATACGCCGGAACCAACGGTTCCGTATCCCATAACTGCTACTTTCATTTGAACCTCCTAAAAGAGAAATTTTGCTGCCGGGCAGCAACTCTTAAAATTACTGAATAAATGCGGCGCCCACAACACCGTCCAGCTGCTCCAACAGCGCCGGTAACCGGGCAGGCTCCACAGACAGATCGGCAATGCGCACGGTCACGGTCACATCCGCCGCTCCGTCCTGGGGTACACTCTGATTTACAGAAAGCACATTGGCCCCCACCTGATACAGCGCCGCAATAAAACCGGAGAGCACTCCGGCGCTATCCTGTAGTCGCGCCTTGACAGTGGCCACCTCGTCTGATGCAGAGGTGCCGTACTCAAAGATGGCATCCTTGTATTTATAGTATGCGCTGCGGGAAATCCCTGCCAGTGCCGCTGCCTCTTTGACAGAAGCCGCCTTGCCGGTAGCCAGGTATTTTTTTGCCGTTAAAACCTTGCGGTAAACCTCCGGCAAGATCCCGGCGTCCACCAGCACATAACCTGCTTTGCTCATTCGATGTGTTCACCACCCGTAGACAGATGTGCGCTTGTCAAAAACATTTTGAATATAGTAGCACGATTTCAATCTATAATCAAGACTTAAATTCAGAATTTTACAATATTTACAAAAATCCCTTGCAACAATGGGGAAAATACTATAAAATGCTTAGTAAGGGATATTGTTTTTTGCGAATACAAGGACGGTTTTATGAACGAAAAAGTTTCAAAGCGGCGCGATGCGCTGATTAATCTGGCCTATGTGGCAGTGATTTTTGGGCTGCTCTTTCTTTTTTTCCGTTACTGCTTTTGGGTAGCGGCACCCTTTCTGCTGACTTTCCTTTTTGCAGTGGTAAACCAGCGTCCGCTGCGCTGGCTGGATAAAAAGACCAACCACAAATGCCATGGGCTGTGGAGTGTGCTGATTGTGCTCTTCTCCATTCTTATTATTTTGGTGCCGGTGAGCTTGCTCATCCAAAAGCTGTTTCAGGAGATCGGCAGTTTTATCTCTTATGTGGCCGACCAGATGAACGACCTGCCCGGCTTTTTAACCACCCTGCAAAAGAATGTGCTGCACTTTTTGCAGTTTTTGCCTGACGGAATTTATGCCACCGTATCCACATCTGTCAATGATTTCTTTAACAACTTGATCCAGGACTTTGATTTAAGCAAAATCGGCATCAGCTTAGACACGGTAAAGAACGGCATTACCAGCGGTGTCAGCGGCGTAGTCAATGTGGTCAAGAGCTTGCCCTCGGCCCTGTTAGCCATCGTTATCGGCATTATTGCCTGGATCCTGTTTACCAAGGATTATGACAAGGTAGTGCACTTCATCAAGCTGCAGTTGCCGGCAAAGCATAAAAATCTGCTCAGCGAAACCAAGCAGCTGTTTTCCAAAACTATCATCAATATGCTGCGCGCCTATGCCCTGATTATGTTTATCACTTTCTGTGAGCTGTTTTTGGGTTTTACCATTATGAATACCATTGGCATTATGCACAACAGCTATGCGGTAATCATTGCCATGGGCATTGCTATTTTTGACATTTTGCCTGTAGCCGGCTCCGGCGGCATCCTTATTCCATGGGCTTTGATCAGTCTGCTGGGCGGCAATACCAAGCAAGGTATCGGTCTGTTGGTGCTTTATGTGGCAATTACCGTGATCCGTCAGTACATTGAGCCGAAGATCGTGGGCCAGACTCTGGGCGTCAACCCGCTGGTGACCTTAATGGGTCTGTATTTCGGTTTAAAAATCTTTGGCTTTATCGGGATGTTCTTAGTGCCGTTGGCAGTGATGACCGTCAAGGCCTTTAACGATACCGGGCGGATCCACCTGTACACCCCGCCGGCCCAGGAGAGAGCTGCTGCTGAGGCTACGCTTCGCGCCGCCGACCAGCCGAAAAAGCCCCTGCCAAATCCTTTTAAGAAAAAGAAATAATCCATGCATAACACAGAAAGCCACCGGTTTAGTCGGTGGCTTTCTGTTTGTCTTATCGTATTTTTAGTTCTCGTCGTCCTTGGTAGGGTATTTCAGGTCGTCCTTGGTCCAGTCCTGAATGATCTCCAAAAACTGCTTGGCGTCCTCCTTGGCCTGCAGCAGGTTGTGGTCCCGCCAGTTGCCGCATTCGCTTACAGCAGCGCCGGGGATGCTGCCCCAAAAGTCGGCAATAAAGGCAAAGGCATCCTTAATCAGCTGAATGCAATAGCTGTCGGATAGGCTGCGGGTTAGAAAATAGAACCCGGTGCGGCAGCCCATGGGGCCAAAGTAGATAATATTGTCACCAAATTCCGTATTGCGCACATAGGTGGCAAACAGGTGCTCAATGGTATGCATAGAGGCGTTGGTCATCACCTGCTCCCGGTTGGGGGCACGCATACGAATGTCATAGGTGGTAATATCGTCGTCAATGCGGCTGATATAAATGCCTTTTTCCAAAATCGTGTGGTCAATTTGAAAGCTGGGGATTTTTTTCATTTTACTTCTACTCCGGTTAAAAAAGATAAATTTTGGGTGACGGCGGCTCCGCTCGTTTCACCGGCACAAATCCGGTCAAAACCGCGGATCATCTCCTGCGCCGGGGCCTTTGCCAGCCGGTAAAGGTCAAAGAAACTCTCTGTGCGCACGCCGGGTGCGTAAGGGGAGCGCCAGTTCCTGTTCTCTATATTACCATATTTTTTTGCTTTTTCCAAGTCTTTTGGCCGTAACATAGAGGTTAGGCGAAAATTCCCGGTAAAGGGGGACAAAATCGTCTCTATGCCGCCCACGATCTTGGCCTTGTGGCCGTCTGCGTCGCGCAGCAGCCGCTGTGCGGTCTTGGTGTCCGTCAGCGCCCGGCGGGCGTCCTGCGGTTGCAGTCGCTTGCCCAGTACCCGGTAGACGGTAAAGCTCAGCAGCCGGGCCACCTCGTCCAGCACCGCCGGGTCATCCGGCACGGTGATGGCGGTGTCAAAGCACCGGGGGTCGTCAATGTGCAGTTTTTCGTGCAAAAGGACGGAATCCATACTCATTTCTATGGTATTATGCAGGGCGGATTTGTGCAAGGTGCTGCCATTCTCCGCGAGTTCCTGCTGCTTGGCATACACAAAGGGGTGGCACTGCCGATCCAGGGCGTAGTGGAGAATAAAGCCGTAGGTATAGGAGCGGGCAATGGCCTTTTCCGTGCTGCACCGGGTGCAGTATTCTGCCATGGCGTCCAGTATGTTACCGGGCTTAGCCCGGTGCATAGCAGAGCCCAGTTTGCGCAGGGAGCGACCCGGCATCCAGGGGGCAATGCGGTGAAAGAAGAAAATATCCGGTCCCTGGGTGCCCAGCATCACTGCGTCCCGGTTCAGGTCAAAATCCGCTAACTCCGTCAAGGCAGACAGCAGCTCGCAGGCAAAGATGTAGTGGGTGCAGTAGGCAGGCATTGGTTCCATTCCTCCATATCCGGTGGGAAGGGGCAGTCAAAGGTGACCGGCTTTTCCCGCACCGGGTGATTTAGGCGTATAGTCTTGCAGTGGAGCAGGTGGCGGGCCCCCACAGGTGCCGTGCCGTACAGACTGTCGCCCACTAAGGGGGTGCCCAGGTGGGCAAAGTGCACCCGGATCTGGTGGGTGCGTCCGGTCTCCAGCTGCACACGCAGCAGGGTGCGGCCGTCTTGCTGGCCCAGGGCTTCCCAGTGGGTCACCGCCCGCACACCGGCCGGGTCCACACACCGCTTTACGGTGCTGTCCGGGCAGTGGGCAATGGGTGCGTCCACGGTGCCGCTGCCGGTGTAGGTGCCGGGCACCACCGCGTAGTAGTCTTTTTGCACCCGACCGGCCAGCTTGGCGGCGCTCAGCCGGTGCCGGGCCAGTACCACCAGACCGCTGGTGTCCTTATCCAGCCGGTAAATGGGCCGAAAAGGACCGTCAAATCCGGCGGCCACCACCGCATTGGACAGGGCGTTGCCGTGGTGGTTGTAGGTCTCGTACATAGCCATACCGGCGCGCTTGTTCACTACCAAAATGTCCCGGTCGGCGTAGACGATCACCGCCTTTTCCGCCGAGGGCGGGGCAGTGGCGCCGTCTGTATTTAATTCTACGGTAACGGTGTCGCCGGTATGCACCGGGTCGACTGTGCGCACCGGGCAGCCGTTCCTGCACAGGGCGCCGTAGCGCTTCTTTAGACTGCGCAGCAGTGCGGTGGAAAAGCCATGGCTGCGCAGCACCGCCGCCACGCAGCTGCCGTCCAGTACCGGGGGCACGGTGTAGCTGATCTTTCTCATAGGGATAACAAACCGGCAGATGTAGGCGCACATCTGCCGGTGTAAGTCGCGTTTGGGATTATTCTACAGGTACGATCCAGCCCATATCGTCGGCTTTTTTGCCAAACTGGATACCGGTCAGGGTGTCGTACAGCTTTTGGGTCACTTCGCCGATCTCGCCGTTGTTGATGACCTCGCTGTCGCCCTCATAGGTCAGGCCGCCAACGGGGCTGATCACGGCTGCGGTGCCGGTGCCAAAGACTTCTTCCAGCTTGCCGGTCTTGGCAGCGTCCATAATAAAGTCAATGGTAAAGCGCTCCTCGTGCACCTTGTAGCCCCACTTCTTCAGCAGCTCAATGCAGCTCATGCGGGTGATACCGGGCAGCACGGTGCCCACGGTGGGTGCGGTGTAGATCTCGCCGTCTACCTTGAACATAATGTTCATGGAGCCAACTTCCTCTACATATTTGCGCTCCACGCCGTCCAGCCACAGCACCTGAGCAAAGCCCAGCTTGTGCGCTTTCTCGGAGGCGATGATGGAGGCAGCGTAGTTACCGCCGCACTTGATATAGCCGGTGCCGCCGGGGGTGGCGCGCACATACTCGTCCTCTACATAAATGTTCACCGGGTCCAGACCCTCGTCATAGTAAGCGCCGGAGGGGGAGCAGATGATCATAAACTTATACTGGCCGGAGGCCTTTACGCCCAGTACCGGCTCGGTGGCGATGGTAAAGGGACGAATGTACAAGCTGGTGTCCGGCTCAGAGGGCACCCAGTCCTGCTCCACTTTGACCAGAGCGCGGACTGCTTCCACAAAATCCTCCACCGGAATTTCCGGAATGCACAGACGGTCGTGGGTAGAGGCCAGGCGCGCACCGTTTTTGTCCGGGCGGAATAGCTGTACCTTGCCTTCGGGGGTTCTGTAGGCTTTCAGACCCTCAAAGCACTCCTGCGCATAGTGGAACACCAGCGCGGAGGGGTCCAGTACCAGCGGCTGATAGGGGACAATGCGGGCGTCATGCCAGCCCTTGCCCTCATCATAATCCATTACGAACATATGGTCCGTAAAGATGTTGCCGAAGCCCAGAGCGCCGGTGGGCTTTTCTTTCGGTGTTTTGGTCAACTCATACTTGATTTCCAATGTACTTACCTTCTTTTATAAGAATTTTTTATTTGTCATAGGACACGATCACCCCGCCGCCGGAGGCGTACAGGGAGTTGAGCCCGCTGGCTTTCAAAATCGTAATTTGGCCAAAATTGCACTTCTCGCGCACCTTGGCGGCAATGGTCTCTGCCTTGTCGGGGCAGCACACATGGCTGATAATCAGGGTGCGGTGGCTTAGGTCCTTGCCCTCCACATCCTTGGCGATCAGGTCGCACATTTTGGTAATGGCCCGCCCGGCGGCAAAATCCTGCCCGGCCAGACTGATGGTGCCCTCGCCGCTGCGCTGGCAGATCAGCTTCATTTTCAGCTTTTTGATGACTGTAGCTGCCAGAGAGAACAGACGGCCGTTGTTCTTTAATGCGTCCAGACTCTCCAGGCAGAAGAACAGTGCCGTGTGGTTGCGGATATAATCCTCCACCTGCTCCACCACTTGGTCAAAAGGCAGACCGCTGTCTGCCAGGCGGCGGATTTCATAGGCAATCAGCGTTTCCAGTCCGCTGGTGGCCAGAGAGTTGAATACATGAATTTGCTTCTCGCCCGGGTGGTCCTCCTCATAGAGCATGACCCCTTGCAGGGCACTGTTGTAGCAGCCGGAGAGCTTGTCCGTAATCGTCAGTATGTAGACGGTTTTGGCATCGTCCGCAGCAATGGCGGCGCAAAATGCCTCCGGGGAGGGACAGGCGGAACGAGGCACACCATCCAGTGCGCGCATACGGGCGACAAAATCGTCCTGATCGAAGTTTTCATCGTCCATAATGCGGTAATCGCCCAGTTCCAGCGTCAGCGGAACCAGAGCCAGGTTGCCCCAGTCTCTCATCTCATCGGTCAGGTCGCAGCAACTGTCTGCAATGATCTTGTAGTCCATATCGTTCTCAACTTTCCGTGGATTGTCCAGTATTGCTTAATATTATAAACCGTACGTTCGGCGTAGTCAAGGCGAGAGTGCCAATATTTTATAATGGATATTTGTCGAGAAACGCCTGTACTTTGCCGATCTGCTGCTCCACGCTTTCCGGGCAGGGGCCGCCCTCGGAAATGCGGGTCGCCACGCAGGTGTCCAAATTGATTTTGTCATAAACATCCTGATCGAACAGATCGCACACCGCCCTGTAATCCTCCAGGGGCAGCGTCTCCAGGGTCAGCCCCCGGTCAATGCACTGGGCCACCAGCTCTCCGGTGGCCTTGTAGGCGTCCCGGAAGGGCAGGCCCTTGCCCACCAGGTAGTCGGCGCAGTCCGTGGCGTTGATAAAGCCCTTGGCTGCCGCTGCTCGCATATTGTCTTTCAGCACGGTCATGGTGTCGATCATGGGGGTAAAGGCGTGCAGGCACATTTTGACCGTATCCACCGCGTCAAAGATGGCCTCCTTGTCCTCCTGCATATCCTTGTTGTAGGCCAGGGCAATGCCCTTCATCACCGTCAGCAGGGCGGTCAGATCGCCAAACACGCGGCCGCTCTTGCCCCGTACCAGCTCGGCAATGTCCGGGTTCTTCTTTTGGGGCATAATGCTGGAGCCGGTGGAAAAAGCGTCGTCCAGCTCTACGAATTTAAATTCCCAGGAGCACCACATAATGATCTCCTCGCTAAAGCGGGACAGGTGCACCATTACCAGAGAGAGCGCCGCTGCCAGCTCAATACAAAAGTCCCGGTCGGATACACCGTCCAGACTGTTGGCGCTCACATCGTCAAAGCCCAGCCTCGCTGCCACCATGCGCCGGTCGATGGGGTAAGTGGTGCCGGCCAGGGCGCCGCTGCCCAGGGGCAGCACATTCATGCGCTTTTTTACATCCGCCAACCGGTTCAGATCCCGGCACAGCATGGCGGCATAGGCCATCAGATGGTGACCAAAGGTGATAGGCTGCGCCCGCTGCAAGTGGGTGTAGCCCGGCAGAATCACGCCTTTGTTTTCCTCTGCTTTTTTGCACAGTACCGCCAGCAGGTCCTGAATGTCTGCGGCAATGGCATCGATCTCTTTTTTCAGGGTCATGCGAATGTCCAGCGCCACCTGGTCGTTGCGGGAGCGGGCGGTGTGCAGCCGCTTGCCGGTTTGGCCCAGTCGGGCGGTCAGTTCGCCCTCTACAAAGGTGTGAATGTCCTCTGCGCCCGGGTCGATGGCCAGCTTGCCGCTTTCAATATCCGCCAAAATTTCGCTGAGCCCCTGCACGATCTTTTCGCTTTCGCTCTTTTCAATAATCCCACAGGCTCCCAGCATGGTGGCGTGGGCCATACTGCCGGTAATGTCCTCTTTGTACATGCGGCTGTCAAAGTGGATGGAGGCGTTAAAGTCGTTGGTCTCTTTTGCCAGTTCCTTTTTGAACCGGCCTTTCCATAATTGTGCCATAATCTCCTGCTTTCTGTAAAATGCAAAAATCAGGGCGCACGGTGGGCCGTGCGCCCTGTTGTTTTAGGGTTATCAGCGATTAGTCTTTATCTGCTTCCCGCTTTTGGTCCAGCAGCGCTTTGACCTTCAGCGGCAGACCGAACAGGTTGATGAACCCGGCGGAGTCCTTCTGATTGTATGCGCCGCCGTCGTCGCCAAAGGAGGCTACGGTCTCGTCATACAGGGTGTAGGGGGAGGTGATCCCGGCGTTCATCACATTGCCCTTGTACAGCTTCAGCTTCACATCGCCGGTCACCGTCTCCTGGGTCTTGTTGACGAAAGCGTCCAGCGCCTCGCGCAGGGGAGAGAACCACAGGCCGTTGTACACCAATTCGCCGTACTTCTCCGCCACCAGCTTCTTGTAGTGGGCAGTGTCCCGATCCAGCGTGATCATCTCCAGCATCTGGTGGGCCTTGTACAGAATGGTGCCGCCGGGGGTCTCGTACACGCCGCGGCTCTTCATGCCAACCAAACGGTTCTCTACAATATCCAGCAGGCCGATGCCGTTCTTGCCGCCCAGCTCGTTGAGCTTCTCCACCAGGGTCAGGGGGCTCATCTCTACGCCGTCAATGGCGGTGGGCTCGCCCTTTTCAAAGTGAACGGTGATGTAAGTAGGCTCGTCCGGTGCGTTCTCCGGGGCAACGCCCAGCTCCAGGAAACCGTCTTTCAGGTACTGGGGCTCGTTGGCCGGATCTTCCAGATCCAGGCCCTCGTGGCTCAGGTGCCATACATTCTTATCCTTGGAGTAGTTGGTCTCCCGGTTGATCTTCAGCGGAATGTTGTGGGCCTCGGCGTATTCAATTTCTTCCTCACGGCTCTTAATGTCCCACTCACGCCAGGGAGCAATGATCTGCATTTCCGGCGCCAGCGCCTTTAAGCTCAGCTCAAAACGCACCTGGTCGTTGCCCTTGCCGGTGCAGCCGTGGCAGATGGCGTCTGCGCCCTCTTTAATGGCGATCTCTGCCAGACCCTTGGCAATGCAGGGACGGGCGTGGCTGGTGCCCAGCAGGTATTCCTCATATGCCGCGCCTGCCTTTAAGCAGGGGAAGATGTAGTTCTTTACATAGTCCTCTTTCAGGTCCAGCACATACAGCTTGGAGGCGCCGGTCTTCAGCGCTTTTTTTTCCAGGCCGTCCAGCTCGGTGCCCTGGCCCACATCGCCGGACACGGCGATCACTTCGCAGTTGTTGTAATGCTCCTTCAGCCACGGAATGATGATGGATGTATCCAGGCCGCCGCTGTAAGCCAATACGACCTTCTTAATTTCTTTTGCCATAATAGCACGCTCCTTGTTTCAAAAACTGTACTCATTATATAAACTCCCGCAGAGAATTGCAAGCGATTTGGTAAAATTCGTATAAAAATGCAAAAAATGTTGAAATATGCAGCTGAATTTGTATATTCTTACAATTTGTTTCGGCGAGCCGGCGCGATAGTATAATGGAGAACGCAGACTGATCAAAGAATAAAGTCTATATTATATAACCGATTGTAGTGGGTTCATCGTTTGTGAGCAATGGGGAGAACGGCAGGACGGTCACCATGCAAAACTTGCCAAAAAGCATATATCCGACCGGTTTATTACATTTCTGTACTTTTGTCCAGTAACAGACGAAAACAGGGTGTCGTACATTTTTCTTTGTGTACTATGCACAAAAAGAATGTGAACAGTTTGTTAAATTTTACAGCCCGAAAACCGATGAAGTGGCTTGACGGCAGGGCGCATAAGTTGTATAATTATCTTGTAATATATGTATGGGCAATACTACGCCCATCACCTGTATTGTTAATTCTTTCTCAATCGGCATTTCAGCGTTTCGTTTTTCGCGCGCTGCCGCGTGGCTTTCGGTCAGGAGAGCCGGTGGGTGCACAGGGTGCGGGGGAGCGCCGGTCGGTTGCAGAATAAGGAGGAAAAGAGCTATGAAAACAAGAAAGGGCAAGCGCTTTTTATCAGCGCTTCTGGCTGCTTTAATGGTTATGACGGCGTTGCCGTTGTCTGCCATTGCGGCCACCAACAGCCTGGGCGCCGCCAAGAGCACCGGGTTGGAAGCTCTGGACACTGCCATTGCTGCGTATGAGGATGCTATGGACGGCACCATTTATGCAGATATGGCCACGGCCTATGACAAGTATATGACCGCCAAGGAATTGCGGGATATCTATGTCTATGGCGGCGATACGTCCAGAGATTTGAGCACAGCGGCGACGGAATTGACCACCGCTACGGAGGAGATGCAGAAGTCCGTGCTCTCTACCGATGTGACCTACACCACCGTAACGGATTCCAGCGGGGCCACCGTGGCTTCCGATTACGCCAACGGTCTGCTGTACTACGGCGGCAACCTGCGTTTCTCTAACGATGTGGTTGGCTCCTGGTACTATGACGACGGCGCCAAGCAGTGGTTCAAGATCATTATGAACGACTATGTGTTCCTGTATGACGGCTCCACGCCGCTGCGGGCACCGGTGCAGTTCAGTTTTGAGTACCGCAACGAGTACCTGGTCAGCAACAGCAGTACCTCGAAGCCTCGTGGTATTACGGCTGTGGCTGTGAACAACACGGACCTGACCTTGGCAAATTGGACGGTAAAGAAAGACCAGAGCGGTAACATTCCGTTTATGACTTCCGACGGCACCGTGGTTCCCACTGTGGCTGCTGCCTCCGGCTCCGACTCTCCCATTTATTGGACCCGTAGCTCCGCCGGCAGAAACAACACCAAGCAGAACACCGGTTCCAGCTTTGTGACTTACAGCGGCACTCCCAGCAGCCCGCTGACCACCATTGATACCGGCTTTACGATTTATGACCATGATAAAAACCGGGCGGTAATCATTTCTGCCTCCGCATGTACTGCGGCAGATAAGGGCGGCAGTCAGGAAGCGCACAACGGCCATAACTACGGCTATGTGATTAACTATGCCGGGGTAAAGGAGGCTTTGGCCACTGCCAAGTCCACCATCGCTAATATTAAAAACTATTGTAATGACGCTGCGGATATGCGGGCTCTGCTGGTGGCTACCAGTTCTTTGGCCTCTGCCAATCCCTCAGACAGCAGCAAGTATAACTTCGCTTCTGATACAGCAACGGCTGCTGCCAACTGCGCCACAGACATTAATAATGCCAAGACGGCACTGACCACGGCGCAGAACGCACTGACTGCTGACGATGACTCCTACGATCAGCTGCGCAATGTGATTGAGCTGACGAAGGCGACCTATGCAGCCGGTAACGACATGGGCGCATATACTGAGGCCAGCTGGACGACCTTTAAGACTGCTTATGAGGCGGCATACACCGCCATTATGGCTGTGGAGAACGGCTATCAACCCAACGGCACGGTGACTTCCATTGCTACCGACTTGCAGGCCGCTTATGACGCTCTGCTGAAGGAGCTGGAGGAGAACCATGTGGATACCACCGCTCTGGTGGAGGCCATTACCAAGGCCAACAGCATGGATACATATGCGACCTATTTCTCTGACGAGAGCTACGCCAATTTGGGCAATGTGGTTTCTGACGCCAAGGCAGCGGTCTGGGGCAGCGAGGAGCACTATGGTGTGCCTGCCTACTCCCTGACCAAGACAGACGAAAATACCCAGATTGTTGCAGATCAGACCGCAGCGGTACTGGCTGCCATTCCCACGCTGCGGATCAATCATGACCTGCACATTACCAGCGGCAGCCACTATGTCAGCTGGAATAGTATTTTGGCTTCTTATGAGGCACTGGACGGCGCCAAGTATGCCAACTTCGGCGATCTGGTAACCGCTGTGTCCAACGCCAAGTTGGAGATGGCCGCTCTGGACGATAAGGACTTTACCACACCGGAGCAGCTGCTTGCGGATTACACCGCAATTCTGGAAAAGGTTTTGACAGCCTATGACGCACTGGAGTATTCGTTTACGGAACTGCCCAATGCAACAGTGGCTACCAACCCGGAGCATTTGATTGTTGGTTCTCCCAATTCCAAGTCCTCCAGCGGCAGTATGGTAAATACAGAAGGTATCAGCGGGTCTGTGGCCCTGGGCTTCAGCTTCCCCAATAACGGTGTGTATATCCGTACGTCTCATGAGGCCACCACCTTTAATTTGGGCGACATGATGTTGTTCTTCGGCTCCTGGCGTGACTACGATCAGCAGCTGCTGTTCTTCAACCTGAACGATACGGTAACGGATACGGACTCCACCGGTGAGCTGGTTGGCCGCGCTGTGGCCGCCGGTCAGACTCCCAGTCTGAAAGACACCGATGTAGACGAGTATATCACCAAGAAGAATATTGTGCCCGGCAATGCCATTAAGACCAGCGGCACCACCGCTGCTACCTGGGAACTGAAAGATCTGTACGCAGTAGAGGTGGATAATAAGACAGACGCTTTTGCCGTGGATTCTAACGGCAACCGCATCAATGTAAAGAGCACCAATGTGTTGGATATTGCCACCAGCGTGCCCTCCAACACCCAGGGTACACAGAATGTTCTGTTCCTGCACGGTAAGGGCGGCAGCGACAACTACGGCGGTAACACCTATGCCGGTGCGTACACCATGAGCGTGGCTAAGGATAATGCCACCACCACGCTGACCACCACCACCGTACCCACCAAAAAGACCTACACCGTCTCTGCCAATGTGGGTGCCGTAACGCGCCTGAGCTATCAGCCCATGAGCGCTTGGACTACCCTGCGCCACGATGTGCAGAGCTACAGTGTGACGGCCACAGTTGTGGATATGGCTTACCTGTTTGACCTGATCAGCCAGTGCTCCGCCATTACAGACAGCAATAAGTACACAACGGACTCCTGGACCAAGTTTGACACCGCACTGCGCGCGGCCAAGGCACAGATGGCTTATACCAGCATGACTGCGGATGAGCTGCTGTCGGAGGCCAAGACCAGATACACCAATCTGCTGCGTGCCTACAACGCACTGGAGCTGAACACCTTTAACCTGACCTTCAATTACAAGGACGCCACCGGCGCAGACGCCACCACCACAATGAAGAATGTGGTATACGGCTCCAATTTGAAGGAGCAGGCAGACACCGTGGCTGTGACCGATTACAAGGCCGGCGGTTATTCCTACACCTTCACCGGTTGGGATCCCACCATTACAGCCGCTATGCTGGTAACTGCTGCCGGTACTTATACCGCACAGTATACCTCTAAGCTGGATCATGCGGACTTCTCTGCACTGGATGCTGCGGTCACCAAGCTGACCACCCTGGCAGACAAGACCTACGCTGCCAGCGATTTGGACGGCGTGGCCGCACTGATTGACGGCCTGACCTATTATCACTACACCGAGGATCAGCGCGACGTTACCATGGGTGACCAGCAGGCTGCCATTGATGCGGAGACTGCGAAGGTCAATGCCTACACCATTACCGCTTCCACCCTGGATCTGTCCGCAGCAGAGGCTGCACTGGCCAAGGCCCAGGACGGCAAGGACTCCGACGCTTACGATATGAGCGCCATTTCCGGTTTTGAGTTGTACAGAACCGTAACGGTAAACGGCAAGGATATTGTGGGTATTGCCTACAAGGATATGAACAGCTTGAACGCTGCCATCCAGGCTCTGTTAGAGTCCCTGCAGCCCATGACCTACAATGTGTACCTGAACGGTACGCTGCTGGGCACTTACAATTACGGCGCCCGCATTGAGGTCAACGGCGACGGTACTGTGGGTACCGATGATAACATTGAGACGGAGACCGGAACTGACAAGTACGCTTGGTATTACAGCTACAACTCCGTACAGGTGACTCAGACCACCGCACCCAAGTATATGACCACCGCGCCCAGCTTTGGCTTTGTGGTCAAGGGCAACACTTACCTGACCACAGAGAAAGCGGACAGCGACGCAGCCAACTATGTAGTAACTTTCGTCAACGGCATTAACGGCCATGTATTCGATGTGGTTTACACCACCGGCTCCGTGACCGTGCCCACCGCTCCCGCTTGTGCGTTCTACACCTTCAGCGGTTATGACAACGGCGCAGCTGCCGGCTCCAAGATCACCGTGACCGGTGACACCACCATTACCGCTCAGTACGATGTGACCAATATTGCTACATTCAACATTACGGTTTTGGATGTCAATCAGGACAGCGTAATTGATGATACCTTCAATTACAATGATCTGGTGACCTATACTGACGATAGCGCTGAGATTTGGGTGAAGTACCTGGGTGAGCTTGAGGGTAGCTATGTGAATCAGCAGACTGGCCAGACGATAACCGTTGATCAGAGTACATTTGCAATCATTGGCTATGGCAAAACATTAACCGTTCGTGCTTGTGAGAGCACCGAGTACGATGCGTACACTCTTTCTGACTGGGAAACAATTCTGGAAGATTATCAAACCTGTAATGTCCTGGATAACGATGAGAACGGCGCTGCTTCTTCCACTCGCAACGGCATTGTAAAGGCCAGTACCAAGTTCTCCATGATCGGCAACTTTGCCGTTCCTACGGATGCCAAGGTTGTGGAATACGGTATGCTGTTCACCACTGCTGCTGACAAGGCCCTGACTTTGGAAAATGCCAGCACTGACAGCAGCATTAAACGCCTGAAGGCTTCTAAGCACACCGGCGAGAATGATAACTACGGCCAGTATGTGGTCAGCATCAAGTCCACTTCTCTGTCCGGCTCCTATGATCTGACTTACAGATCTTATGTGACCTACACCTTGAACGGCAAGACCTACACTGTTTATGCTGACAAGGCTGTAAGCGAGACCGTGCAGTTTTAAGGAAGGAGGACTTTAAGATGAGAAAATGTTATGAAGAACCGGTACTCACCGTTCGCAAGTACCAGCTTAAGTCCGAGGATGTGGTTATGACATCCGACCCCTCTAACAACAAGGGCAACGACTTGTTTGACGATGACGAATACGATGTATTCGGCAAATAAGCGCTGGAAGTAAAATGAATTTCGCCGCACTGAGGCAACTCGGTGCGGCGTTTTTCTGTCCTTTTTTTGGCGGGGAGCGTGGGCTTTCGCCATTTTCGTTTGACTTATGGTGGGAAATATATTATTATAGTATTTGTGATTTTTGGCTCGCATTGGCGGGCAGAAAGACGGAATTCCCATGACAGTATTGATTTTAGGCCTGGGGCTGATCGGTGCCAGCCTGGCAAAAACATTAAAGAAAAATACCGCCCACCGGGTGCTGGGCTGGAACCGCACCGCCAGTGTAGCCCAGCGGGCCTTGGCAGACGGCGCCATTGACGCCACCGGCTCTCTGGAGGAGTTGCTGCCCCAGGCGGATATAACCATTATTAACTTTTATCCGGAGGCCATCGTGCCCTTTATTTTGGAGCACAAGGACCTGTTTAAGAAAGACAGCGTGGTCACGGACTCCTGCGGGATCAAGACCAAGATCTGCCGCCAAATGGCAGAACAAAAGGACTTGTCCTTTACGTTTATCGGCGCCCATCCTATGGCCGGGCGTGAGGTATCCGGCTATGATAACAGCCAGGACACGCTGTTTGACGATGCTTCCTTTATTTGTACCCCGATTGATGCACCTCGCCGTAAAGTCGATGCTTTAATCGGTCTTGCGGAAGAAATGGGCTTTGCCCGCACGGTGGTGACCACCCCGGAGCACCATGACGAGATGATCGCCTTTACTTCTCAGATTGCCCATGTGCTGGCCTGCTCGTATGTGCTGTCGCCTTTGGCGCCCCAGCACGCCGGGTTCAGCGCCGGCAGCTATCGGGATGTGAGCCGGGTGGCGCGCATCAATGCAGAGATGTGGGCCCAGCTGTTTATTGATAACAAAGAGCCTTTGATCCGCGAGATCGATGATTTGGTGGGCAATTTGCAAAAGTTCCGCACAGCCATTGAAGCGGAGGACGCGCCGGCGCTGCGGGCGCTGATGGAGCAGGGCAACCGCATTAAGGAGGAGATCGGCTGATGCAAAAGATCACAGTACATACCGGCAGACCTTATGACATCCTCATTGACGACGGCCTGTTGGACCGAGCCGGTGACCTGGTGCGCCGGGTGTCCGGTGCCAAGCGCATTTGCCTGATCAGCGACAGCAATGTGTACCCTCTGTACGGTGACCGGGTGGTGCAGGCACTGGAGGGCGCAGACTTTCAGGTGTGCACCCTGGTGTTTGACGCCGGCGAGGCTTCTAAGAAGCCGGAGACCGTGCTGAATATGGTGAATTATATGGCCCAGGAGGGGCTGACACGGGGCGACCTGGTGGTGGCGCTGGGTGGCGGCGTGTGCGGCGATATGGCCGGATTTGCAGCTGCTATTTACCTGCGGGGCATTGATTTTGTGCAGATACCCACCACGCTGCTGGCCCAGGTGGACTCCTCTGTAGGCGGCAAAACCGGCGTGGATCTGCCCATGGGCAAGAATTTGTGCGGCGCCTTTCATCAGCCGATCCTGGTGCTGATCGATCCTCAGGTGCTGCGTACCCTGCCGGATGTGTTCTTTAGCGACGGTATGGGCGAGGTGATCAAGTACGGCTGTATTCGCTCGGCGGAGCTGTTTGCCCTGCTGGAGCAGGCAAGCGCCAAGGATCGCATTCACGAGATCATCTACGCCTGTGTGGATATGAAGCGCCTGGTGGTGGAGCATGACGAAAAGGAAGCAGGCGAGCGTGCGCTGCTGAACTTTGGCCACACCGCCGGTCACGCCATTGAAAAATTATGGAACTACCAAACGGTGACCCACGGCGCAGCAGTGGGGATCGGTATGGTGCTGGCGGCTCGTGCCGGTGAGGGTGCCGGGCTGACGGAGCCGGGCACGGCGGATCGCATTGCCGCCCTGCTTCAAAAATACAACCTGCCGGTGGCAGATACCCATTCCATTGACGAAATTGTAACGGCCATGCAATCGGACAAGAAGCGCACAGCCAATGGCTTAAAGCTGGTGCTGCTGCACAAAATCGGCGACAGCTTTTTGGAGCCTGTGGATTTTCCCACCCTGCGTACCATGTTCGGAGGTGGGGTATGCAAGTAAAGATCACCCCGTCCCCGCTGGCGGGCACTGTGCAGCTACCCCCCTCAAAGTCCTTTGCCATTCGTGCACTGATTTGCAGCGCCCTGGCCGGTGGTGGCACCGTATCGCCCCTGGGCACTTCCGCAGATATTGCAGCCACGCGCCAGGCACTGGCGGACTTAGCTGCCGGGCGGGACGAGATTTTTTGTAACGAAAGCGGCTCTTTGGTGCGGTTTTTGATCCCGGTGGCGGCGGCTTTGGGCAAGACGGTGACCTTTACCGGTGCCGGTCGGCTGCCCCGGCGCCCGCTGGACGCCTTTGCCACGCTGCTGCCAAAGCACGGCGTGCAGGTACAGACCGCGGGCGGCCTGCCTTTCTCCATTAGCGGCAAATTGCGCCCCGGCCAATATGAGATCGCCGGGAATGTCAGCTCCCAGTACCTGACCGGGCTGCTGCTGGCGCTGCCGCTCTTAGACGGCGACTCGGCTGTGTTTTTGACCACGGAGCTGGAGTCAAAGCCTTATATTGACATTACTTTGCAGGTGATGGCTGCCTTTGGCGTGCAGGTACGGCCTACGGATTTTGGCTACCTGGTGCGGGGCAACCAGCAGTACAAATCTGTGGATTTTACAGTAGAAAGCGATTGGTCCCACGCGGCGTTCTTTATGGCCGCCGGCGCAGTGGGGCAGGGAATAGAAATTGCCGGACTGAACCCGGCGTCAACCCAGGGAGATAAAGCCGTTTGCGCCATGATGGAGCGTTTCGGTGCCCGGGTGCAAGTGAATGATCATCTTGTGCGTTGCAGCGGCGGCGCATTGCGCCCGGCGGAGATCGATGCCCGGGATATTCCCGATATGGTGCCTGCGCTGGCGGTGACCGCTGCCTTTGCCAAGGGCACTACCCGCATTACCGGCGCCGGTCGGCTGCGGTTTAAGGAGTCGGATCGGCTGCAAAGCGTGGCACTGAACCTGCGGGCCATGGGCGTGCAGGTGGAAGAGCTGCCGGACGGGCTGGTGATTCACGGCTCTGGCACGGTGCAGGGCGGCACAGTGGACGGTTGTAACGATCATCGGATCGTGATGGCCTTTTCTGTGGCGGCGGCGTATGCGGTCGGCAACAGCGTGATCCACCAGGCGGAGAGCATTAACAAGACTTATCCCGCCTTTTTTGAAGATTTTTGTGCACTGGGAGGTAAGGCAGATGTCATCAGTAACAGGTGAGCGGGTGCGACTGAGCATTTTTGGCGAGAGCCACGGCCCGGCCATCGGCTGCGTCATCGACGGTCTGCCTGCGGGTATCCCGGTGGATCTGGACGCCATTTATAAGGATATGGCACGGCGTGCCCCGGGGCGGGACAAAACCGCTACTCCGCGGCTGGAAAAGGATATTCCTCATATTCTTTCCGGCGTGCTGAATGGGGTCACCACCGGTGCGCCCCTGGCCATGGAGATTGCCAATGAGAACACCCGCAGCGGCGACTACGGCAATGTGGCATTGGTGCCCCGACCCGCGCACAGCGATTACCCGGCCTATGTGAAGTACGGCGGCCGGAACGATGTGCGGGGCGGCGGCCACTTTAGCGGCCGACTGACGGCACCGCTGGTGTTTGCCGGTGCCATAGCTAAGCAGTATTTGGCACAGCAAGGTGTATTTGTGGGCGCCCATATTGCCAAGGTTGGCGGGGTGAAGGACGCCCTGTTTGACCCGAATTCTATTGATCAAGAGACATTATGCCGCCTGGGCGACAGCACCTTTGCCGTGCTGGATTCGCAGGCGGAGGAGAATATGCGCGCGGTGATCGAAGCGGCTCGGCTGCAACAAAACAGCGTGGGCGGCAGCATTGAGTGCGCAGCCATCGGTCTGCCGGTGGGGGTAGGGGGCAATATGTTCTCTACTGTGGAGAGCAAGCTCTCCGCCCTGTTGTTTGGCATTCCGGCGGTAAAGGGCGTGCAGTTTGGCCTGGGCTTTGACTTTGCCGGGGCCTTTGGTGCCGATGTGAACGACGGCTACACCGTTCGGGACGGAAAGGTGGCGCTGCTGACCAATAACAACGGCGGCGTGCTGGGGGGTATGACCTCCGGCGCACCCTTGGTGCTCCAGGTGGCTATTAAGCCCACCCCCTCCATCGGTCAGCCCCAGCCCAGTGTGAATTTGCAGACCATGGAGCCGGAGACCCTGACCATTCACGGTCGTCACGATCCCTGTATTGTACCCCGTGCGGTGCCGGTGGTAGAGGCTGCGGTGGCCTTTGGGCTGATGGACCTGCTGCTCCAGGGATAAAATCGAAAAGTAAGGAAACAGAAAATACATGGATTTGTTGGAACTGAGAAAAGAGATCGACCGCATTGACGATCAGCTGATCCCCCTGCTGATGGCGCGTATGGATGTGTCCGAGCAGGTGGCCAAGTACAAGGTGGAGCGGGGCATTCCCGTGCTCAATGAGGAGCGGGAACGCCAGATCCTGGACGATGTGGCCGAGAAGTGCGGCGACCGGGGCGAGACCATTAAGACGGTATTCGCCGCCACCATGGATGCCTCCCGTGCGCTGCAGCACAAGATGATGAGCGGCGGCGCCGATTTGCGAAAAGAGGTTACGGCAGCCTTGCAGGACAGCACCCTTGCGGTGGAGCCCGGCCAGTGCATTGCCTGTGCCGGTGTAGAGGGCGCCTATGCGTCCATTGCGGGCAGTCGCTTGTTCCCCGGTGTGCCCATCAAGTATTATAAGTATTTTGAGAATGTGTTTGAGGCGGTGGACAAGGGCGAGGCTCGCTACGGTATTATCCCGGTGGAGAACTCCACCGCCGGCAGTGTGCACGAGTCCTACGACTTAATCATGAAGTACCGTTTCTATATGGTGGGCGCACGGGACGAGAAGATTGAGCACTGCCTGGCAGCCCACCCGGATACCCGGTATGAAGATGTAGAGAACATCTACAGTCATCATCAGGCACTGACCCAGTGCAGCAATTTTATTGAGAACTTCGGCTTTACCGGTATTACTTATTCCAATACGGCGGCGGCCGCCAAGTATGTGGCCCAGTCCGATCGGCGGGATATTGCCGCCATTTGTTCGCCCACTGCGGCAAAAAAATACGGCTTGCAGGTTATGAAACGGGAGATCCAGAATATCTCTAATAACAGGACCCGGTTCGTTGTGATCTCCAAGGACATGCAGATCAGCAGCGATGCGGATAAGATCTCGCTGATCTTCCGGGTGCCCCATACCACCGGGTCTTTGTACCGGGTGCTGGGCCGCTTCTCCATGGCCGGGCTGAACCTGACCAAGATCGAGAGCCGTCCCATGGGCAACGGCGAATTCAGCTATTACTTTTATGTGGATATTATGGGCAGCGTGCGCCGGGATGTGACCCTGGATCTGTTGTGCGCGCTGTCGGACGAGTTGCCGGGCTTTAAGTTCCTGGGCAACTTCAGAGAGCAGGAGGACTGATCCTCCGCAGGCAAGGGAGGCGACGCCATTGAAGCAGCAAAAACGGCACAGAACCAACTTTATCGCCGGTGTGATCGCACTGGTGACGCTGGGTCTTTTGGTGCTGCTGTCTGTGGCGCTTTATAAGCATACGGAATTAGAGGTGCGTTTTGACGCGCTGATCAGCTGGCTGCACCGGCTGGACGACTCCATTGTAGGGCTGGACTCGGATTTTGAGATCATACTGTGCATTTTTGCCCTGTATATCGCCAAGTGCCAGCTGCCTATTCCCATGGGAGTGCTGTGCGTGATCTCCGGCGTGGTGTTCCCGCTGGGACCGGCTATGCTCATCAATATGGTGTTCTTGGCCTTCTTCTTTGCGGTCAAGTATGTGGAGGGCAGCTGGATCGGCGGCGGCTGGGCCGGTATGATCCTGAATATCCGCCAAATGCGCTTTATTCGGGACTGGATCCGCTTTAAGGGCAACGGCAACCCCTATGTGCTCTTTGTGTCCCGCCTGGTGCCGTCTATTCCGTTGGGTATGGTGTCCAAGTATTACGGCTCCATGCACTACGACTTTTTATACTATATCTGCCTAAGCCTGCTGGGCTTTGCACCCCGGCTTTATATTTATACCAAGATCGGTACGGCATTGTATAATCCGTTTTCTGCCCGGTTTATTACACTGTTGATGATTATTGTGGGCTTTTCCGGTGTGACCAGCATGGCCTTTAATATTTACTACGGTCGGCGATCCCGCCAGATGAACCAAACTCTGCTGCTCTATAGCGAAAAGGAAAAATATAAAATCGTACTATAACATCAAAGAGGTACCATTATGAATGCACAAGCAATGACGGACAAAATCAAATCCGGTGAACTGGATGACGCTTTTTATCGGGTATATGTTACTCGGTCAGAGGTGGAAAAGCAAAAGTGCCGCTACATCGACCTGCTGCAAACCTTTGCGGCGAGCTTTGGCGGTGACCGGGAGGTGCACCTGATGTCCGCCCCTGGGCGCACGGAAATTTGCGGCAACCATACGGATCATAATCACGGTAAGGTGCTGGCGGCGGCCATTAACCTGGACGCTATTGCCGTTGCCTCTAAAAATGATACCGGTGTGGTACAGGTTAAATCCGCCGGCCATCAGATGAATGTGGCGGATTTGTCGGACCTGACCCCCAATGCAAACGCTTTTGGGCATTCCACATCTCTGGTGCGCGGCGTGTCTGCCCGGTTGAAGGATTTGGGCTATACCATCGGCGGCTTTGACGCAGTAACCACCAGCGATGTAAAAGGTGGCTCCGGATTGTCCTCTTCTGCGGCTTTTGAGGTGCTGCTGGGTACGATTACCTCGTACCTTTATAACGACGGCGGCATCGATCCTGTAACCATTGCCAAGGTGGCCCAGTACAGCGAAAATGTGTTCTTCGGCAAGCCCTGCGGTCTGCTGGATCAAATGGCCTCCTCCGTGGGCGCCTTTGTGACCATTGATTTTGAGAGCACGCGGGAGCCGGTGATCCAAAAAGTGGATTTTGACTTTACGGCCTCCGGCCACAGCTTGTGTATTGTGGACACCGGCGGCAACCATGCGGATCTGACCGATGATTATGCGGCCATTCGCAGTGAGATGGAGGCTGTGGCGCACGCCATGGGCAAGTCCGTGCTGCGCCAGGTGCCTTACGAAGCGTTCTTTGCTGCTCTGCCGGAGCTGCAAACCAAGGTCAGCGATCGCGCGCTGATCCGTGCGATTCATTTTTATAACGACAACCGTCGGGTGGAGGACGCAGTTTCCTGCCTGGAGCAGGGGAATTTTGACGGCTTTTTGGCAGATATTAACGCCTCCGGCCGCTCCTCCTTTATGTATAACCAAAATGTGTTTACCACCAAGAATCCTACGGATCAGCGGTTGAGCCTGGCCCTGGCCATCAGCGGTCAGGTATTAGGCGATCGGGGCGCTTACCGGGTGCACGGCGGCGGCTTTGCAGGGACCATTCAGGCATTTGTGCCGGATGATCTGCTGGAGCAGTACCGCCAGGTGCTGGAGAGCGTGTTCGGAGAGGGCACCTGCCATGTGCTGCAGGTGCGTCCGATTGGCGGCGCCTGCCTGGCTTGACGGCGTACCGTGTGAAAGAGGAGAAAAACAGATGAAGTATGTATTTATTGTGAACCCGGTGTCCGGCCATAAGGATAAGGAGGCGATCTTCAGTCGTATTCGCTCTGCTTTTCGGCTGATTGACGACGAGATGATTGTGGAAGAGACGGACCATGCCGGCCATGCACGGGAGATTGCTGCGGCTTATGCTGCAAAATACGGCGACCAATGCGTAATTGTCAGTTGCGGTGGCGATGGTACTGTGCACGAGATTGCCAACGGTCTGGCGCATACCCCAACGCCTATGATGCTGCTGCCTCTGGGTACCGGTAACGATTTTGCCAAGAAAGTCTATGGCACTAAGAAGATCAATGTGGAGAATGTGATCAAATCCTTTGGCCTGTACTCCGGCAAGTTGAATTATACGGTGGAGCCGCTGGATCTGATCGACTATAACGGTGAAAAGTGTATCAATGTGATGAGTTACGGCCTGGACACCAAGGTGGAGACCATCGGCCGCAAGATCGCCGGTAAAATTCCCGCACTGGGCCACCAGGCGTACAATATTGCCGTGGTGCCTGTGATGATGCAGCCTCTGCGCTACCACATTAACGCTGAACTGGATTGCATTGATGAAGACGGCAAGCCTTATAAGATCCATCGGGAGAATATGGAGTACGCTCTGTTTGCCATCTGCAATGCCAGCTATTACGGTGGTGGCTTTTGTCCGGCACCCAATAGCAAGTTGGACGATGGCCTGCTGGACTTTACTTATGTGGATCCGCTGAGCTTGGCCAAGGCGGTGCCTATTGTGCCTCGCTACAGCGCCGGTACAGCCACTGCGTACGCACCGGATGTGGTGCACTCCGGTTACACCGTTGGCGGCCGTTTCTGGTCTGTGGACGATCGGCCGCTTTTGGGCAACTGCGACGGCGAAAACTTTGATTATACGGAAGTGCGTTTTCAAGTGGAGAAGCACGCGATGCGTATTTGTCGCATTAAGGAATAACAAAAAAAGAACAGCCGCTGCATAACGCAGCGGCTGCTTTTGTATGTTTATGTATTTGCTCTCGTTCTCTTAGCGCAGCACGGCAAAGCCCAGGTCGATAACGCCGCCTAAGACGCGGCTGGTGCGGTGCATGCCCAAAGTCTCGGTGATCCACAGGATCACCAGCGCCACCAAGATGGCTATAATCAAGGTTTGTTCCGTCATAAGTCCGCCTCCTTTTGATACACTATCATTATATACGATCTTAAAAATAAATCAAGACTTTCCGGCGGATTTTATACAGTTTGACGAAGTTTTGCGATTTTTTTCTTTCTGCTGCAAAAAACATTGCTTTTGCGCCGCTTTTGATTTATAATATCTTTAATTTGGAATATTGTAACTGGAGGTTAATCAGATGAACCCGTTATCTTCAATTCTGCTGGCGGCTACCGGTATTACGCCGGACCGTAGTGCTACCTTTACCAGCACGGTGGTGATCGCCGGCATTGTGATCGTTCTGGGTATTTTGGTGCTGCTGATCTTTGTGTTTAAGGCATTCGGCGCCATTGTGCACGGGGCAGAGTCCCGCAGTAAGAAGAAAAAGTTAAAGGCTATGGAGAACCAGGTGACCGTGGCTTCCGCACCCGCTGCACCGGCTGCCAAGGCGGCGCCTGCCGCACCTGCCCCGGTGGTGGAGAGCGGGATTCCCGGCGAGGTGGTGGCTGTGATTGCAGCGGCCGTTGCGGCCAGTGAAGGCCCCGGCGCTGTGGTACAGAGCGTGCGCCGTGTGCGTCCCAATCCGGTGGGCGTGCGCAATCCCTGGGCGGCTGCCGCTGTGGCAGAGAACACACGCCCGTTTTAACGGAGGTATATGAATGAGTGAGATTTTAAGAGGGGTTTGGGAGGTCATTGTACAGATCTTCGTCAACTCCGGTTACGCCTATTTCTTTACAGCGGAGGGCGGCTTTAAGAACGCCATTATGCTGGTGGTCGCTTTTGTTTTCCTGTATTTGGGTATCAAGAAGGGCTTTGAGCCGCTGCTGATGATCCCCATCGCCTTTGGTATGCTGCTGGCCAATATTCCCGGCGCCAACCTGGCGGTGCATTACTCCAGTATTCACGAGTTTATCGACCTGATGGCCGGCCGATTGACGGACGCTTCCGGCACCGTGCTCAGTCCCGGATTGCTGGACTTTCTGTATTTCGGCGTAAAGGCGGGTATTTATCCCCCCCTGATCTTTATGGGTATTGGTGCGATGACGGATTTTGCGCCGCTGATCGCCAACCCCACCAGCTTTATTTTGGGCGCTGCTGCCCAGCTGGGTATTTTCTTTACCTATGTTGGTGCCATTTTGCTGGGCTTTACTCCGGAGCAGGCCGGTTCCATCGGTATCATCGGCGGTGCGGACGGCCCCACGGCGATTTTCGTTACTTCTCAGTTGGCACCGGAGCTTTTGGGTACTATTGCCGTTGCGGCGTACTCGTACATGGCTCTTGTACCCATCATTCAACCGCCGATTATGCGCGCGCTGACCACCAAGAAAGAGCGCAGCGTGGTGATGGGCAATCTGCGTCCTGTTTCTAAGTTGGAGAAGATTTTGTTCCCCATTTTGGTTACGGTGATCGTGTCTTTGTTGCTGCCGGATGCCGCTTCCCTGGTGGGTATGCTGATGTTCGGTAACCTGCTGAAAGAGAGCGGCCAAACGGAGCGTATCGCCAAGGCTGCCCAGAACGAGTTGATGAATATTATTACCATTCTGCTGGGTCTGTCTGTGGGCGCAACCACTTCTGCGGACAAGTTCCTGAACTGGAATACCTTGAAGATTGTGCTGCTGGGACTGATTGCCTTCTCTGTGGGTACTGCAGGCGGCGTGCTCTTCGGTAAGCTGATGTACATCTTTACCAAGGGCAAGGTCAATCCGCTGATCGGCTCTGCCGGCGTTTCTGCTGTTCCCATGGCTGCCCGTGTAAGCCAAAAGGTGGGTCAGAAGGAGAACCCCTCCAACTTCCTGCTGATGCATGCCATGGGCCCCAATGTGTCCGGCGTAATCGGTTCTGCCGTTGCGGCAGGTATTTTGCTGACCTTGCTGAAGTAATCGGATTGTAATTTTCGGGTGATGAATCCGGCAGGTACTTCCTGCCGGATTTTGCACCCTTTTTGTTTGTGATTTTTTAGATACGGAGGAATATCCATGGCACTTAACCAAATGCAGCAGCAGGCGGTGCAGCACACCGAGGGACCCTTGCTGATCCTGGCCGGGGCCGGCAGCGGCAAGACCACTGTGCTGGTCAACCGGGTGCAGCATATTATTGCCGACGGCTACGCCCTGCCCTGGCAGGTGCTGGCCATTACCTTTACCAATAAGGCAGCAGGGGAGATCCGCCAGCGACTGGCAGACGCCATCGGCCCGGAGGCGGAGTCCATTTGGGCCCATACTTTCCACTCCTGCTGTGCGCGCATTTTGCGCCGGTTTGGGGAGCGTCTGGGCTATACCAACCACTTTACAATTTATGACACGGACGACAGCAAGCGGGTGATGAAGCAGTGCCAGCGCCAGCTGGGCATTGACGACAAATTCCTGAACCACCGGGCCATTTTGTCGGAGATCAGCAACGCCAAGGACGCTTTGATCGGTCCCCAGGAGTACCGGGCCACCGTGGGCGCGGACTTCCGCAAGGGCAAGATCGCCGAGTGCTATGCCCTCTATCAAAAGGAGCTGCTGGCGGCGGACGCCATGGACTTTGACGATATGATCTACAACACCGTGCAGCTGCTGCGGGAGAATGACGATGTGCTGGAGCTGTACCAAAACCAGTTCCGCTATGTGATGGTAGACGAGTACCAGGACACCAACCACGCCCAGTATGTGCTCACCTCGCTGCTGGCGGACAAGTTTAAGAATATTTGTGTGGTGGGTGATGATGACCAGTCCATTTACCGCTTTCGCGGCGCCACCATTGAGAATATTTTGTCCTTTGAGCAGCATTATAAGAACGCCACGGTGATCCGCCTGGAGCAGAACTACCGCTCCACCCAGAATATTTTGGACGGCGCCAACGCAGTGATCGCCAATAACAAAAATCGAAAGGGCAAGCGTCTGTGGACGGACGCGGGCGCCGGCAGCAAGATCATTCTGAACACCACCCAAAACGAGGCGGACGAGTCTGCCTTTATCGTGGAGGAAATTCTAAAGAATGTAAAGGCCGGGCGCAAAATGAGCGACCACGCGGTGCTGTACCGGATGAACGCTCAGTCCCGGAATATCGAAATTGCCCTGACCAAAAGCGGCGTGCCTCACAAGGTCATTGGCGGCAACCGCTTCTTTGATCGCAAGGAAATCAAGGATATGACCGCCTACTTTGCGCTGATTAACAACCCGGCGGACACGGTGCGCTTGCAGCGCATTATCAATGTGCCCAAGCGGGGGATCGGCGCCACTATGGTCAGCCATATTACGGAGATCGCCACCGGGCTGGGGATCTCTGCCTTTGAGGTGTGCCAGCGGGCGGACGAGTTCCAAAAAACCGCTCGCAGCGCCCAAAAACTCAAGGATTTTGCCGCCCAGATTACATACTTCCAGCGCTGCCTGGAGGACGGTATGCTCCTGAGCGATCTGCTCCAGGAGATTTTGGAAAAGACCAAGTACACCGACTATCTCCAGGAGGACGACCCGGAGAAGTACGAGGATCGGCTGAACAATATCAAGGAGCTTTCCTCCATGTTCATTAAGTACCAGGAGGAGAACGAGGACTTTGAGCTGTCCGACTTTTTGGAGGATGTGGCGCTGGTGTCCGATATTGACTCCTACAACGACGATGAGGACTCTGTGGTGCTGATGACTCTGCACTCCGCCAAGGGCCTGGAATTCCCGGTGGTGTTTATCCCCGGTATGGAGGAGGGTATCTTCCCCGGCAGCCAGGCGATGTACAGCGAGGAGGAGCTGGAGGAGGAGCGCCGCCTGGCCTATGTGGGCATTACCCGAGCGCGGGAAAAGCTCTATTTGGTCAACGCCCGCCAGCGTATGCTTTACGGCACCACCAACCGGAATATGCCCTCCCGCTTTTTGCGCGAGATCCCGGAGCAGGTGACGGAAGATGTGACCGTTCAGTCCTTCCGCAACCATGCGGGCTTTACCGGCGCCAAGGTGGGGCAGCAGACCCAAAAGAGCAGCTACGCCCACAAGTTCGGCGGCGCCAAGACCGCCAAGGCTGCCCCGGCAGCCACCGGTGTGACCTATGCTGTGGGCGATACGGTGCGCCACAAGACCTTTGGCACCGGCGTGGTATTGTCCACCCAGCCTATGGGCAACGATACCCTTTTAGAGGTGGCCTTTGACCGTGCGGGCACCAAGAAGTTGATGGCCAATTTCGCCCGGATGGAGAAGGTGTAAAGGCATTTGACACGAAAAAATGTCACAATCCCTCCGTCTGCTCGTAAACGCGCAGCCACCACCTAACCGGTGCCCGTCCCCTCTGTCGCTGCGCGACATCTCCCCGCACTGCGGGGAGTCACCCTTTACAAGGGAGGCAAAGCGGTTGCAAAAACCACGCCCCCCTTGCAAAGGGGGGAAGAGCGGCGTAGCCGCAGGGGGGATTGCGCCAGAGGCGAAACAAAATACGCGAATAATACCACTCTTTTACAGGGTGGTATTTTTTGTTGACAAACGCGATACCTTGTGTTACGATGTAACCGTAAGAGATACATTGCATTCCAAGGTATAGCAGGAGGTGCGTATGCGTTACAGTAAAGAACTGCTTAAGGGCGGCACGCCGCTGCTGGTGATGAGCGTGCTGGACGGCAAGGATCTGTACGGCTATCGGATCATTCGGGAGTTGGAGATCCGCAGCGAAAATGTGTTCCAAATGAGCGAGGGGACCCTGTATCCCATTCTCCACGCGCTGGAGCAGGAGGGCTGCCTAAAGAGCGATTGGCGCACGGTGGACGGCCGCCGCCGGAAGTATTATCACTTGACGGACAAAGGCCGCCGCCAATTTGCCCGGAAGAAAGCGGAGTTCCTGTCCTATACCCGGGATATGACCCGGGTGCTGGAGTTTGCGTAGAGGTGGGGTATGAAAAAGGACGCGTATATCCATAAGGCGCTACTGCTGATCTCTAACCCTTATACCAAAGCCCAGGTGCAGCGGGAATTGGAGGATCACATAGAGGACGAGATCACCCGCTACACGGACGCAGGGCACGATCCGGACCGGGCGGAAGAAATGGCTATGGCGCACATGGGCGCGCCGGAGGAGATGGCTCGGGAACTGGGCCGCCTGCACCGGAATTTGCCCGGTCGGGTGGTGGGCTTTTCTGTCCTGGCGGCGTGCGTGGGGCTGTCTGTGCTGTATGGGTTTTGCAATCAGTGGTCGTATTCTTTGTATGATGTTCTGCCGGATTGGCTGGTCTATACCCTGTTGTTTGGAAATGTGCTGGCTGTTTTGGCAGCCACCACCCTAGCCTTTCGCTGGGCGTGGAAGTGCAAGGACCCGGTGCTGTTGGTCGGGCACGGTCTGTTTTGTGTTGTCAGTGGTATTACCCAGTTTTGGCTATGGTATGAGTTGTTCACCATGCTGTTTTTTCTGATTTTGGATATACCGGCCGCCTTGACTATGGACACACCGTTTCTATTGGACTTTGCAGGTGGGGGTATGTCGCCCTGGCAAGATTGCTCCCGGTGGAAGGGCTGGAATATGGACTGGGTATTTGGCGTACAGTTTGGTTTGTCTTTTCTGCCGTTGGCGCTGGCTGTGGTGGATTTTATCTGTGCCGGCAAAATCCATCGGGTCAATAGCCAAACACTGGAGCAGGGTATTTTCCGCCGTATGCCGGTGATCGGGCGCATTTTAATGGTGCTGACCATTTGTGCTGCGGTGTCGTTGGGCGTGTCCAACGGCGTAGACGCACTTATGCGGGAACGAGCGCGCCAAGGCGTGGAGTCCAAGCCCTTGCAGCAGGCCATGGAAGTTCTGGACAAAACCCGGCTGCCGGTGCGTTCCAATTATACACCGGCGGATTACGAGGCGGGCTTGGCTGCAAATGAAGAGACCGTTTACGAGGGCGTACCGTACAATGTCATTTTGGAAGATACGGATGAGGATGGCATATACGAGCGCAAGTGCCTGGTCAATACGGAATGCGACTGCCCTTTGTCTATGGATCAGGCCGATAGTCTGTATGACCGGGCGCCGGATCTGACCCTGGAAGAATGCTTGAAAATCGCGCCGCTGTCTACGGTCAGCTACTATGGTGTGGAACCCGGCGAGAACGGCGATACCGTGACCGTCTTGAAATGGCGCCTGCGGTCGAATAGGGTGAGTTACGAAATTACATTCAAAAACGGCAAGTATCAAGACCGGGCGAACTTCTAGTTTCACAAAGAATGAAAATACTAAAAAACACCGCCGGCGGGGGACCGTCAGCGGTGCTTTTTTTGCGGATCTTAGCGATTGTTACGATTGTCGGCGGTATTGGTGCCGGTGTTGCCGCTGTCTGCGCAGCAGGGGCAGCAGTCCTCTTTATCCCTGGGGAAGAACTCATCCACCGGGAAGTCAATGCCCGCGAAGGTTTCGCAGGGGTTGGCGGTGTTGCAGTTGCACTCCCGCTCCGGAATGCAGTAGTCATAGGCGGGAATGGTCATCTGCACATCCCGCTCCATTTGGATAATGGAAAAGAGACCCAGGGTCACCAGCACAGCCTTGGCCGGGCGCTCCGGCAGGGTGCTGTTGTCCAGTGTGGAAGTGATGGACTTGGGCATGGAGGTCAGGCAGGGCACGCGGCAGTCGCAGCTGCATACCACATCCATAGACAGCACCACCGGGTCCACCGCCTGCACCTTGGCAGAGGGGTTGGTGTACTGGGGGGCCTCCGGGCAGTCCAGCGCCTCCGCAGACACATTGCTGACAAAGACCTTTACATTGCCGCTGCTGCCGTAGAGAATGCACTTTTTGTTAAAGCTGGTGTAGCCGGTAGCCACCATGGGCACTGTGCAGGGGGCCGAGTAGCAGTCAAAGGTCAGCTTAAAGTAGTAAGTAACATCCACGCTGTAAAAGCCGTTGTCAAAGGGCACTTCGTCCACATCAATGCTCACAGCCTCAATGGTGCAGTCCCGGCATTTGACGGTGACCGCGTTGTCTACCAGCATTTGCGCCGGGGCGTAAAAGGTGACCCGCAGGTCCTCCAGGCAGTCCTTGCTTACGCAGCTGTCGTAAATGCGCTTAGTGTCAATGCACACCGCCTCGTTAATGCGTCTTTCGCCGGTATCAATGATCGAATCGGGCATAACAAAACTCCTTCATAGGTTATTGCACACCGGGCGCCCGGCGCCCCGCAGTGCTTCAGTAACATACTATGAAGGAGTTGTTTTTTTGACCCTGTTATTTTTCAAAAACCGGGTAGGTGCGGCGAAACAGGCTGTTGATCCGGCGGAAGTAGGCACCGTCTATGTTGGCGATGGTGTCTTCCGTGGTGCGAAAGCGCCAGTTCTTCTCCGGCACGCCGGGGGTGTTCATGCGCGCGTCACTGCCAAAGCCGCACATATCTTGCAAGGAGATGATCGCCACATTGGAGGCGCTACGCCACACCGTTTCTATAATTTTGTGGCAGGCGGGGCTTTGGTAGCCGCCGTCGCCCCAGTTGTCGCCGGTAAAACCGGCATAATCCAGGGCAAAGCGGCGCTCTGTTTCACCGGCCTCCCACAGCCAGCCCAGCAGGGTGTTATTGTCGTGGGTGCCCACATAATTGATACTGTTTTTCTCCGCATTATGGGGCATATGGCTGCTGTCGCCGTTGGGGTCAAAGCCGAACTGCACCACTTTCATACCGGGGAAGCCGGTGTCGGCGAGCAGCTGCACCACATCCTCTCCGAATACCCCCAGATCTTCGGCGATAATGGGCGCGTTCGGGTACACTTCAAACACCTTGTCAAACAGCTTCATACCCGGTCCGGGCAGCCACTGGCCCACCTTGGCGGTCTCTGCTCCGGCGTCCACCGCCCAGTAGCTGGCAAAGGCGCGGAAGTGGTCAATGCGCACCGCGTCATAGGTGGTCAGCGCGTGGCCCAGGCGAGAGAGCCACCAGCCGTAGCCGTCCTTCTCCATAGCCGCCCAGTCGTACAGGGGATTGCCCCACAGCTGGCCGTTCTCGCTAAAGTAATCCGGCGGCACACCGGCTACTTTCTCCGGCTTTAAGGTCTTTTCGTCAATGAGAAACAGGGGCAGACCGGACCACACATCGGCGCTGTCCATGGCTACATAAATGGGCATATCTCCCAAGACAGCTACGCCCTTTTCGTTGGCGTATGCCTTGATCTCGCCCCATTGCAGGTAGAAAATGTACTGCACAAATTTCCAAAACGCCGCCCGGCTCTCATAGGAATAAATGTCCTGAATACAGGTGTGGTAATGGGCGTGGCGGTCGCTCCACTGCCACCAGGGCTTGCCGCCCTCCGCCTCTTTTACCGCCATAAACACGCTGTAATCTGTCAGCCAGGGGTTCTCTACCTCAAAGGCCTTGATCTTGGCCGCCAGGGCGTCATCTATGCGCAAAAAAGCCTGCTCCAGCAGCGCCAACCGGTGTTCACCGGCAAAGGCAAAGTCCGCCGTGTACGGCGTGCCGTCATAGCGGTTTTGTGCCACTTCTTCCTCTGTCGCCAGGCCCATCTCCTGCAACCCCCGGGGGTCGATAAACAGGTAGTTGCCGGCAAAGGCGGAGGGGGAGCAGTAGGGGCTGCCGGCGCCGTCAATGGGATTAAAGGGCAGCACCTGCCAGTAGGTAAAGCCCATCTCTGCAATACGGTCGATAAAGTCCCGAGCGTGCCGGTCAAACACGCCGATCCCGTAAGGGGAGGGCAGGGAGCTGATGTGCATAAGCACACCGGCGCCGCGCTGGTGCAGCATAAGATCACCTCGTCAAATTGCTTTTTGCCGTGCCGATTGCCGGCATACAAGTAAGAATTCTACCACTTTTTGCCGCCAAAAGCAATGGCGGGGTGCAAGGTGAACAAAAATTCACTTATTTTTAATAAATATTATATATTATATATATTGAACCGGGGCGCGGAATTTGTTATAATGCTATAATGTGCAGAAGCCTGAAATGGGCTTTTGTAAGCCAATGTCGGAGGAAGTACCCTTGATCAATACCAAGACCATCAGCAAAGAAGAACTGGACGCCCAAAGAGAGAACGCTGCCAAGGTGCAGGCGGTGCTGCAAAGCCGCTATACGGACAAGCCCCTGGCCTGTGTGATCACCTACGGCTGCCAGCAGAATGTGGCGGACAGCGAGCACATGAAGGGTATGCTGGCGGATATGGGCTATGCGTTTACCGACGACCGGCACAAAGCACAGTTTATTCTCTTTAACACCTGCGCCGTGCGGGAGCACGCAGAGGATCGGGTGTTTGGCAATGTGGGGGCGCTGAAGTCCTATAAGGCGGAGCACCCGGACACGGTGATCGCCCTGTGCGGCTGTATGATGCAGCAACAGCACATTGCCGACCGCATCAAGCAGTCCTTTCCCTTTGTGGACCTGGTGTTCGGCACCCATGTGGTGCACCGGCTGCCGGAGCTGCTGCTGCGCACCCTGACCCGCAAAAAACGGGTGTTTGAACTGCCGGATATGGACGGCGTGATCGCCGAGGGCGTGCCGGTGGTGCGGGACGACCAGCGGCGGGCGTGGCTGCCCATTATGTACGGCTGCAACAACTTTTGCACCTACTGTATCGTGCCGTATGTGCGGGGGCGGGAGCGCTCTCGCCAGGCGTGCGATGTGCTGGCAGAGGCCAAGCAGCTGATCGCCGACGGGTATAAAGAGATCACGCTCCTGGGCCAGAATGTGAACAGCTACGGCAAGAACCTGACCCCGCGGGTCACCTTTTCCCAGCTGCTGCGGCAGATCAACGACCTGCCCGGCGATTTTCGCATTCGCTTTATGACCAGCCACCCCAAGGACTGCACCAAAGAGCTGCTGGACGCTATGGCCGAGTGCCCCAAGGTGGCCAAGCACCTGCACCTGCCCTTCCAGTGCGGCAACGACCGGGTGCTCAAGGCTATGAACCGGGGCTACACCGCGCAGCAGTATTTGGAGTTGGTGCGCTACGCCAAGGCCAAGATGGGCAGCGCCCTTTCCATCACCAGCGATGTGATCGTGGGCTTCCCGGGCGAGACTTACGAGGAGTTTCAAGACACTTTATCGTTGGTCAAAGAGGTAGGGGCCACCTCGCTCTTTACTTTCATCTACTCGCCCAGAGAGGGCACCCCGGCGGCCAAGATGGACGACCCGGTGTCCCATAAGGAGAAAGCCCGCTGGATGGCGGAACTGTTGGCCCTGCAAGAGCAGATCTCCGCAGAGCAAATGCAGCTGCACCGGGGCGAGACTTTTAAGTGCTTTGTCAGCGGCAAAGGCAAGTTAGGCGATAATTATGTTGCCGCCCGCACGGACGGGAACCTGATTATAGAATTTGAAGGGGACGACAGCCTGATCGGCTCCTTCCAAAATGTAAAAGTTATAGAACCGCTCACCTATGTGTTGCGGGGAGAACTGGAAAGGAATTAAATTTATGAGTTTGGAATCCGCACTCAGAGAACTGGGCAAAGAAATTCAAAAGGACGAGCGCTTTGCAGCCCTCCAGGCCGCAGCCAAGGCCAACGACGGCGACGAGAAGTTGCAGCAGCAGATGCAGGAGCTGCAGCTGATCTCCCTGAAGTATCAGCAGGAGGCTGAGAAGGCAAACGATGCAGACAAGGATCGCATTGAGAGCCTGCAGGCCGATTATCAGAAGCTCTACGGCGAGATCATGGAGAGCGAGAATATGCAGAAGTATTCTGCCGCCGCTTCCGCCATGGAGGAGATGGCACAGTACATCAGCGGTATGATGGGCCTGTTCTTTGACGGTCAGGACCCGGAGACCTGCGAGCTGCCCCAGCAGCAGGAGGGTGGCTGCACCCACGATTGCTGCACCTGCGGCGGCTGCCACTAAGGTGTAAACCGGCTGCGGGCGGCGTGGTCGCTCGCAGCATTTTTTGCAGAGAGGAGGACGAGTAAAATATGGCAAAGGCAAAGATCAGCCCTATGATGGATCAGTATTTTCAGATCAAGAAGGACTATGCGGATGTGATCTTATTCTTCCGTTTGGGCGATTTTTATGAAATGTTTTTTGATGATGCCAAGATCGCCAGCAAGGAGCTGGACCTGGTGCTCACCGGTCGGGACTGCGGCCAGGAGGAGCGGGCGCCTATGTGCGGCGTGCCCTTCCACAGCGCAGACAGCTATATCGCCAAGCTGGTGAGCCGGGGCTACAAGGTAGCCATCTGCGAGCAGATGGAGGACCCGGCGCTGGCCAAGGGCATCGTTAAAAGAGAGGTTATAAGAATCATCACCCCCGGTACGGTGATCGAGGGCAATATGCTGGAGGACGGCGTCAACAACTACCTGTGCAGTGTGTTTGGCAGCGAGAACGGCGCCGGGCTTTGCTTTGCGGATGTGTCTACCGGCGAGTTCCATGTGACCCTGGCCACCGGCGAGGATGTGGAGAGCAAGGTGATCAACCAGCTGTCCACCTATTCTCCCAGAGAGGTGATCTTTGGCGGCACCGCTGCCGATTACGGAAATGTGGTGCAGTTCGTTACTGCTCGGCTGGAGGCGTCCGCCGAGTACCCGGAGGCGGCGCTGTTTGACTTTGACGCCTGCTCCCAGGAAATCATAGAGACCTTAAAAAAAGACGAGATCGCCGCACTGGACCTGGGCCACAGCCGCGAGACGGTGTGCGCTCTGGGCGCGGTGATCGCTTATTTGAAGAATACCCAGAAGAAGGACGAGATCGAGACCCCGTCGGAAGTGGAGTTCTACGACAGCGAGCGGTTTATGCACCTGGACATCAGCGCCCGGCGCAACCTGGAGCTGACCCGCTCCATGATGACCGGCGACAAAAAGCATTCGCTGCTGTGGGTGATCGACAAGACCAAGACCGCCATGGGCAAGCGGATGATCCGCGCCTGGGTGGAGCGGCCGCTGCTGAGCGTCAGCCAAATTCTCCGCCGCCAAAACGCGGTGGGCGAGCTGTTTGACCGCCCCATGCTGCGAGACACGGTGCGCGAGGCGCTGGTGGGCGTCAACGACATTGAGCGGCTGATGACCCGCATTGTGTACGGCACCGCCAATGCCAAGGAGCTGCGGGCGCTGGAGAGCACCATTTCCGCCCTGCCGGAGATCAAGACCGCCCTGGCCGACTGCAACACCGCTATGCTGCGGGAGATCGAAAACGATATTGACCTGCTCACCGATGTGGCAGAGGAAATTCGCCGGGCTATTGTGGAGGAGCCGCCCTTTTCTATCCGTGAGGGCGGGTTCATCAAAGAGGGTTATAATGAAGAGATCGACAGCCTGAAGGCCATTATGACCGACGGCACCGGCGTGATCGCCTCCATTGAGGCCCGGCAGCGGGAAGAGACCGGTATCCCCAAGCTGAAAGTGGGCTACAACCGGGTGTTTGGCTACTATATCGAGGTGTCCAACGCATACCGGGACCAGGTGCCGGAGACTTATATCCGCAAGCAGACCTTAGCCAACTGTGAGCGCTACATTACCCAGGAACTGAAAGAGCTGGAGGGCAAGATCTTAGGCGCCAAGGACCGAGAGGTGGCGCTGGAGTACCAGCTGTTCTGTGCCCTGCGGGAGGAGATCGCAGGCCAAATTCAGCGGCTGCAAGTGACCGCCAAGGCGCTGGCGCGGCTGGATGTGCTGTGTTCCCTGGCCCATGTGGCGGCAGAGCATAACTACACCTGCCCCCAGGTAGACGGGGACGGCGTGATCGAAATCAAGGACGGCCGCCACCCGGTGGTGGAGGCACTGCTGGACAGCGGGCCGTTCGTTCCCAACGATACATACCTGGACTTGCAGGAGGATCGGTGCCACATTATCACTGGCCCCAATATGGCCGGTAAATCCACCTATATGCGCCAGATCGCGCTGATCACCCTGCTGGCGCAGATCGGTTCCTTTGTACCGGCGCGGCAGGCGCACATCGGCGTGGTAGACGCTATCTTTACCCGCGTGGGCGCCTCTGACGATCTGGCGACCGGCCAGTCCACCTTTATGGTGGAGATGAACGAGGTGGCCACCATTTTGAAAGACGCCACCCAAAACAGCCTGATCATCTTGGACGAGATCGGCCGGGGCACCTCCACCTTTGACGGTATGAGCATTGCCCGGGCGGTGCTGGAATATGTGTGCAAGCGCAAGACCCTGGGCGCCAAGACTCTGTTTGCCACCCATTACCATGAGCTGACCGCCATGGAGGGGTTGGTGGACGGCGTGCGCAACTACTCCGTAGCGGTGAAGAAGCGGGGAGACGATATTACCTTCCTGCGGCGGATCGTGCGGGGCGGTGCGGACCAGAGCTTTGGTATTGAAGTGGCCAAGCTGGCCGGTGTGCCGGACAAGGTGGTGCGCCGCGCTAAGGTGATCCTCAAGGAGCTGGAGCAAAACAGCGTGCCCATCGAATTTAAGGCGGAGGACGCCATAGAGGAGGAGCCGGAGGAGGAAATTCAGTACAATTTCACCGCCAACGGCACCAACGAGATCTTGGAGATCCTAAAGACCGTAGACATTAACACTTTGACCCCCATTGAGGCCATGCAGACCCTGGATAACCTGCGCAAAAAGGCCCAGGAGTTGAGCTAATCACTGATTTTATTATAGAAAGGGCGGTGGTTCCATGCCGCAAATTCATATTTTACCAAAGTCTGTGTACCAGCTGATCGCAGCCGGTGAGGTGGTGGAACGCCCCGCCTCTGCCATCAAAGAAATGGTGGAGAATTCCATTGACGCCGGGGCAACCCGTATCACGGTGGAGATCCAGCACGGCGGCTCCACCTATATGCGCATTACGGACGACGGCTGCGGTATCGCAAGGGCGGATGTGCCCAAGGTGTTTATCAGCCACGCCACATCCAAGATCGCTACCGAGGAGGATCTGAACGCCATCGGCACCCTGGGCTTTCGGGGCGAGGCTATGGCTTCCATCGGCGCAGTGGCGCGGGTAGAACTGCTCACCCGCACCGCAGAGGAGCAGGTGGGCACCCGCTATGTGATCGCCGGCGGCGAGGAGCAAAGCTGCGACGACGCCGGTTGCCCGGTGGGCACCACGGTGGTGGTGCGGGACCTGTTCTTTAACACCCCTGCGCGTATGAAATTCTTAAAGAAAGATGTGACCGAGGGCAACGCGGTAGCCGGTGTGCTGGACGCGGTGGCGCTGAGCCACCCGGAGATCGCCTTTCGCCTGATCCGGGACGGCAAGCAGACCCTGGTGACCCCCGGCAACAAGGACTTAAAGAGCACGGTGTACTCCGTGTTTGGCCGGGAATTGACCCAGTCGCTGATCCCGGTGCATTACAGCTATAACGGTATGGAGCTGGAGGGCTATGTGTCCAGCCCCCATGCCTCCCGCAAAAGTCGGGCTATGCAGTATTTCTTCATTAACGGCCGCCTGGTGAAGTCCAGGACCGCCCTGGCGGCGCTGGAACAGGCGTACAAAAACAGCATTATGGTCGGGCACTTTCCCGCCTGTGTGCTGAATATGACCGTCAACACGGTGCTGGTGGATGTGAATGTGCACCCGGCCAAGATCGAGGTGCGCTTTGCCAACGAAAAGCCGGTGTTTGACCTGGTGTATTACGGGGTCAAGACCGCCATTGTGACCGGCGACAGCGTAAAGGAAGCGACCTTTGGCGGCACCCCCGCAGCGGACGAGGTGGGGCGCGCGTACCCGCCGGCAGGCAGCCGCAGCGCCAAGATCGACTTCTTCCGCAAAAAGGAAGAGAGCGTGCAAACGGTGCTGCAAACAGCGCCCCGCACGGATTTTTGGCAGACGGCCCAGGCCGGTGTGCCGTACCGTACCGCTCCCCAGGGGCAGATCCCGGTGCAGCGGGCGGCAGAGCAGAGCGCAGCGCCTGCGGCACAAGATCCGGCACCTGTAAAAGGGACCGACACAAGCGCCCCGGATCCCCAGGCCGCACAGAGTGAGCGGGAAGTGCCCGCCCAAGGGACCCCGGCAGCGCCTATAAATGAGAGCGCAGAGCCGGAAAGGGCTGCAACGCCGCCCGCGGAGACTGCACCTGCCCCCACGGTACAGGTGGTGGACGAGGACCAAAAGGCCCCGGCCTTCCGTGTGGTGGGCGAAGCCTTTAAGACCTACATTCTGGTAGAAATAGAAAATAATTTATATTATATTGACAAGCACGCCGCTCACGAGCGGATGAATTTTGAGGCCCTGCGCCGGGGCGCGGAGATCCACAGCCAGCTGCTGCTGGCGCCGGTGACCGTGCGCCTGAACAAAGCGGAGCTGTCCGCCATTGAGGAACACCTGGATCTGCTGCAAAAAGGCGGGTTTGAGGTAGAAATTTTTGGCACGGACGCGGTGCTGGTGCGGGCAGTGCCCGCTATGCTGGATGGGGCGGATATTGCCGACCTGATCTGCGAGATCGCAGAGAAGCTGCTGGAGCATAAAACGGACATTGAGCCGGAAAAGCTGGACTGGATATTTCATTCCACCGCTTGCCGCGCAGCGGTCAAGGCCGGTGATGTGACCGGCCCGGCGGAGCAGCGCCTGTTTGTAGAGAAGCTGCTGTCCATGCCGAATATTCGCTACTGCCCCCACGGGCGGCCGGTGATGATCAAGGTCAGCCGGTACGAGATCGAAAAGCAGTTCGGCAGGGCGTGAGTATGAAGACAAAGGTACTTGTGGTGGCAGGTCCTACCGCCTCCGGCAAAACCGGTTTGGGCATTGCCCTGGCTCGGCGGCTGGACGGGGAGATCGTGTGCGCCGACTCTATGCAGATCTATACCGGTATGCCCATTGCCACTGCGGCCCCTACGGCAGCGGAGCGGCAGGCGGCGGTGCACCATTTGGCAGAGATCCTGCCCCCGGACACCCCCTTTAGCGTGGCCCGGTATTGTGACCTGGCAGCGGAGACGGTGGCGGATATTGCCGCCCGGGGCAAGGTGCCCATTCTGGTTGGCGGCACCGGGCTGTTTATTGACAGCTTTATCGACCACATTCAGTTTGCCCCTGTGCAGACGGACCCGGACCTGCGCCGGGAGCTGCTGGCAAAGGACGGCGCAGAGCTGTACCGCACCTTGCAGCAGGTAGATCCTACGGCCGCGGCAGAGATACACCCCAATAACAAAAATCGGGTGGTGCGTGCCCTGGAACTGTACTATGCCGGTGTGACCAAGACGGCCCAGAATGCAGCCTCCCGCCGGGAGGACAGCCCCTATGAGGCGCTGTATTTTGTGCTCCACTACCGGGATCGGCAGGTGCTGTATGACCGGATCAACGCCCGGGTGGACGCTATGCTGGCTGCCGGATTGGTGGAGGAAGCACGGCGGTCCTACGCCGCCTGCGGCCCTACGGCACGGCAGGCCATTGGGCACAAGGAGCTGCTGCCGTATTTGGAGGGCAGCGAACCGCTGGACACGGCGGTAGAACGGCTCAAGCAGGAGACCCGCCGCTACGCCAAGCGCCAGATCACCTGGTTTAAGCGCCGGCAGGGCACGGTGGTGCTGGAGCCGGATACCATGGATACAGAGCACCTGATCGCCGCAGCGACGGCGCAGGCAGAGGATTTTCTTTATGGCAAAGACAAAGGAAAAAGAGCATAAGCGCAGAAAAAAGCTTAGTCGCACCGCCAAGGAAAACTGGGCCATTGGCATTGTGGCGCTGCTGATTTTGTCTGTGGTGGTGTACGAGTGCTACACCGCTACCCATGTGCGGCTGCAAACCTACACCGCCAAGGAGACCACCGTTTATCGTACCATTGAGACCACGGCGCTGGCGGTGCGGGAGGAGCATACGGTCAGCAGCAACGGCGGCGTAACCGTGCAATGCGTGGCGGATGGTGAAAAAATCGCCAAAAACGGCAAGGTTGCTCTGTGTTTTCAGTCGGAGGCGGACGCCAAGGCCTACAGCCAGCGCACTGCCTTAAAGGAGAAACTACAGCACTATAAAGATATGGAAAATAAAAGTACTGCCACTGCTACGGATATTACCGCCGTAGATAGCGAGGCGGTACAGAATGTTAATGATTATATACGGGCACTGGCACAGTCGGATTTAACTGTAGCGTCCGCTGCCGCTGAAGAGATGAATGACACCTTTACCCGCCGTCAGCTGATGATCGGCACCAGTATTGACTTCGACGCGCTGAAAAAAGACCTGCAAAGCCAAATGGACGATCTGGGTACAGCAGAGCCAACCGGCTCCGTGACCACTGCCGTGAGCGGCATTTTCTCCGGCTATACGGACGGGTGCGAAAGCGCCTTTGCTTATGACAAGGTCACGGAGATGACTGCCGACGATCTGGACAAGGCCTTAAAGACCGCAGAGAGTGCCAAGGGCGACACCGGCGTTTTGGGGAAGGTGATTACCAGTTACGCCTGGTACTTTGTGTGCAAGGCAGATGTGGCAGACCTGCAAAAGGTGCAAAACGGCACCCGACTGGATGTGGCCATTAAGGACAGCGATCGGGTGCTTTCCTGCACGGTGATCAGCGGTGCAGATACCAAGCCCGGCGCCACCCAAACGGTTTTGGTGCTCCAGTGTGAGAATATGGACTCGGATATTGCCGCCTATCGGGCGGAGGATATAGAAATTCGCACAGCTTCCTATACCGGGGTTAAGGCGCCTGCCTCTGCCGTGCATGTAAGCGACGGCAAAAAGGGTGTGTATGTGCTGGTGGCCGGGCAGGTAAAGTTCCGCCCCACTACGGTGCTGTATTCCGGCAAGGATTATGTAATACTGGCGTATGACGCCCAGAATAAAGACGGTATTCGCCTTTATGACGAGATCATCACAGAAGGGAAGGATCTTTATAATGGAAAAGTTTATACCTGATTCTGCACGGCTGCAAGCCGTTGAGGAGAACTGGAAGCGGGTCTTGGACCGGGTGCAGGAGGACGCGATCAAAAGTGGCCGCGATCCCCGGGAGGTTCGCTTGATGGCAGTGACCAAGACCGTGGAGCCGGTGTACATTAACCGTGCGCTGGACCTGGGCGCCGATCTGATCGGCGAGAACCGGGTGCAGGAGTTCCTGGGCAAGCGGGACCAGTTGCACCTGGACGGGGTGGAAAAGCACCTGATCGGTCGGCTCCAGACCAATAAGGTCAAGTACATTGTGGGCCAGGTGGATATGATCCAGTCGGTGGATTCTATGAAGTTGGCACAGGAGATTTCCAAGCAGTCTGTTAAGCACGGCGTGACCACCAATGTGCTGGTAGAAGTCAATATCGGCCGGGAGGAGAGCAAAAGCGGCATTATGCTGGAGGCGCTGCCTCAGTTGCTGGAGGAAGCGGCAGAACTGCCCGGTTTGCACATCAAGGGGCTGATGTGTATTCCCCCTATTTGCGACACGGAGACACAGGTGCGCAAATATTTTGAAGCAATGCATCAATCTTTCATTGACATTAAAGACAAAAAACACCATAATATAGACATGGATATTCTGTCTATGGGCATGAGCGGCGATTTTGAGGCCGCCATTGCCGAGGGTTCCACGCTGGTGCGCGTTGGTTCTGCCATCTTCGGCGCCAGACAATACCGTTAAGGAGAGGCGAATATGGGTTTACTGGATAAGTTCAAAGAGATCATTACCGAGAACGACGATGATTTTGATGATTACTACGATGACGATAACCGGGACTACGGCCTGGCCGCACCGGAACGGGTTGAGCGCCCGGAGCGCCCCCGTCATGAGCGGGCACCGAAGCCGGAGCGCCAGGAACGCCCCCGCAGCAGAGGCCGGGATGATAAGGTAGTCAATATCCACACCACCACCCAGTTACAGGTGGTGCTGGTGAAGCCGGAGCGGTTTGAAGAGGCTGCTTCCATCGGTGACAATTTGAATGCCAAGCGTACGGTTGTGCTGAATTTAGAGAGCACCAACCGGGATATTGCACGCAGACTGCTGGATTTTCTCAGCGGCGTGGCGTACGCCAATAACGGCCAGATCAAGCGGGTGGCCAACAGCACTTATATCATTACACCCTACAATGTGGATGTAATGGGCGATCTGATCGATGAGCTTGAGAACAACGGTATGTTTATGTGAGGGACGAAGGAGAGAGAATATGATTACACCCAGCCAAATTCAAGAGAAAAACCTGTCTACCGTGCAAAGCGGTGGGTATGATAAGCAAGAGGTCAACGACCTGTTGGCCCAGATCGTAGAGTCTTACCAGGCCGTGTATGATGAGAACAAGGAGCTTTACCGCAAGATGGAGATCCTGGCCGGCAAGATTGAGGAATACAGAGGCGAAGAGGACTCTATTAAGACGGCATTGATTACCGCCCAGAAGATGGCGGATCGCATTACCAAGGACGCCAAGGAGCAGGCGGAGGAGAAGCTTAGCGACAGTGCGGCTACTGCGCAGCAGACGGTGACAGACGCCAAGGAAAAAGCAGACAAAATGGTGGCGGAGGCCCGCACCTACGCTGCCAATTTTACCAAAGAGAAGCAGGACGCTGCCGAGTCCATTATTACCGAGGCAGAGTCCAAGGCCAATGACGCCATTGACGGTGCCAAGGTGGTGGCGCAGGATATGCTCAACCAGGCCAAGCAGCTGTCTGAGGAGTTGCTGAGCAAGGCCAGAAGTGAAAAGGCCTACCACGAGCAGCTGATTGACAAACTGCGCAGCGAATCCAAGAGCTTTAAGGACAGCCTGTTGGCGCTGTATGAGAGCCAGATGGAGCGCCTGGGCAATATGATGGATTTAACACCCCAGGTGGAGCAGGAACAGGCCGATATTGATTCCGTAGAGAGCGAGATGAATCAGATCATCTCCAATATTGATGAGATCAACAAGCTGCAAAGCCAGGCGGCCGATGAACCGGCACCGGAGGCTCCGGCAGAGGAACCCCAGGCGGATACAGACGACGACCAGGTGGATCAGATCATTGACGAGATCGAGGAGAAACAGGCGCCCGCAGCCAGCCCGGAGGAGGTTAGCAGCGCGCTGAATGCTTTTAGCGAGGATGAAATCACCCCTCTGGACGAGAATGCGCCTATCATCAGCGAAATCGATGAGGAGCCGGAGCTGGAGCAGGTGTCCTCCCGGCAGGAGGAAAAGACCCTGTTTGACGATCAGGCCGCTATGCCCTTTGAGGACTATTTTCATGTGAAGAACGGCGATGAGCGCACCAGTGAGACCATTTCTCTCACTGCCCCGGATGAGGACGAGGATGATGAGGACGAGGGCTCATCCAAATTGCGCGGCTTTTTTAAGAAGAAAAAATAATTTACATACACAGTAGGAGTAACAAGAAGCATGGATTATAACCAAACACTGAATTTACCTAAGACCGACTTCCCTATGCGGGCCTCTTTGCCCCAGCGGGAGCCGGAATTTCTGAAAGCCTGGGAAGAAAATGACCAGTACCGCCAGCTGATGCAGCACAACGAGGGCAAGCCCCTGTTTGTGCTCCACGACGGCCCGCCGTACGCCAACGGAGATATCCACATCGGTCATGCCATGAACAAGACCTTAAAGGACTTTATTGTGCGCTACAAGAATATGACCGGGTTCCAGTCTCCCTATGTGCCCGGTTGGGATACCCACGGCCTGCCCACAGAGCTGAAAGCCAGAAAGCAGGCGGGCATCGGCGCCGGCAGCGACATTTCCGATTTGGAGTTGCGCAAAATTTGCCGGGAGACCGCGCTGAATTATGTGGACATTCAGCGGGAGTCCTTCAAGCGCCTGGGTGTGATTGGCGAGTGGGATCACCCGTATATCACCCTGACCAAGGACTTTGAGGAAGAGCAGATCAAGGTGTTTGCCACCATGGCTTCCCAGGGCCATATTTACAAGGGCTTAAAGCCGGTGTATTGGTGCCCGGACTGCAAGACCGCCCTCGCAGAGGCAGAGATCGAGTATGCTGAGGATCCTTGCCATTCGATTTATGTAAAATTCAATGTAACGGACGATATGGGCAAGCTCACTGCACTGGGTGCGGATCTGAGCAAGACCTACTTTGTGATTTGGACCACCACCACCTGGACCCTTCCGGCCAATGTGGCTATCTGCGTGGGTCCCAACTTTGAGTATTCTCTGGTGAAGAGCGGCGATGAGTATTATGTAATGGCCACCGACCTGGTGGATGCCGCTATGGCGGACCGGGGCACCACGGACTATGAGACCGTAGGCGTGATTAAGGGCAGCGAGCTGGAATATATGAAGACCCAGCACCCGTTTATTGACCGTACCTCTTTGGTGATTGTAGGCGATCATGTAACGCTGGAGAGCGGTACCGGCTGCGTACACACGGCACCGGGCCACGGTGTGGACGACTTTATCGTGTGCCAAAAGTACCCGGAGATCCCCACCGTTGTACCGGTGGACGCCGAGGGCAGATTGACACAGGAGGCCGGGCAGTTTGCCGGGCTGACCACCGATGAGGCCAACAAGCCTATTGCGGAGCACCTGGAGAAGATTGGCGCTCTGTTTGCACTGAAAAAAATCGTCCACCAGTACCCCCATTGCTGGCGCTGCCATCAGCCCATCATCTTCCGTGCCACTTCCCAGTGGTTCTGCTCGGTAGATGACTTTAAGGAGGCTGCTGTGGCTGCCACTGAGGATGTGCAGTGGTATCCGGCCTGGGGCAAGGACCGTATGCAGTCCATGATCCAGGAGCGCGCCGACTGGTGTATTTCCCGTCAGCGCAAGTGGGGCGTGCCCATTCCCGTGTTCTATTGTAAAGACTGCGGTAAGGAGATTGTGGACAAAGATCTGATGCTGCGGGTATCCAAGATCTTTGGACAGGAAGGCTCTGACGCCTGGTTTGCCCATGGGGCGGAATATTTCCTGCCGGAGGATTACAAGTGCCCCCACTGCGGCGCACAAAAGGGCTTTGAAAAAGAAAGCGACATTATGGATGTGTGGTTTGACTCCGGCTCCAGCCACGCAGCGGTGCTTAAACAGCGATCCAATTTGAAGTGGCCGGCAGATGTGTACCTGGAGGGCGCCGACCAGTATAGAGGCTGGTTCCAGTCCTCTTTGCTCACCAGTGTAGCCGCCGGGCAGCCTGCGCCCTTTAAGCAGATCATCACCCACGGCTGGACCGTAGACGGTGAGGGCAAAAAGATGAGTAAGTCTCTGGGCAACGGTATTGATCCGGCAGACATCATCAACCAGTACGGCGCGGATATTTTGCGTTTGTGGGTGGCTTCTTCCGATTACCACGCCGATGTGCGTATCAGCAAGGAAATTTTGAAGCAGCTGTCGGATAATTACAGAAAGATCCGCAATACCGCCCGCTATTGTATCGGTAACCTGTATGATTTTGACCCGGATAAGGATATGGTGCCCAACGATCAGTTGGAAGAGCTGGATAAGTACGCGCTGATGAAGCTGGACCAGGTGCTGGCTACCGCACGCGGCGGATACGAGGTGTACGAGTACCACACCGCCGCCCACGCACTGCACAACTTCTGCGTGGTGGATATGAGTAACTTCTACTTTGATGTGCTCAAGGATCGGCTGTACACTTCTGCACCGGACAGCGCCACCCGCCGTGCCGCCCAGACGGTGCTGTACAAGGTGCTGGACGCACTGACCCTGGTGCTGACCCCCATCTTGGCATTCACCTGCGACGAGATCTGGAAGGCGATGCCCCATGCAGCGGGCAAAGATCCCCGTTCTCCGCTGTTTAACGATATTCCTCAGCCGGAGTACATTGCTGCGGACGCGGACTTTATGGCAAAGTGGGACCGGATCCATCGAATCCGTGAAGATGTGCAAAAGGCACTGGAGCTGGCCCGTAAGGACAAGACCATCGGCAAGTCCCTGGAGGCTAAAGTGACCCTGCACGCTGCAGGCGAACTTCACGATTTCTTGCAGAGCGTAGAGGCCCAGCTGCCGGAGATTTTCATCACCTCCGCTGTGGCACTGACTGACGGCCGGGGCGACTTTATCGGCGAGGTAGAGGGGCTGAGCGTGTCCGTATCCAAGGCAGACGGCGACAAGTGCGAGCGCTGCTGGAAGTACGACCGGACCGTGGGTCAAAATGCAGAGCATCCCACCCTGTGCGCCCACTGCGCGGCTGCACTGGCAGAGATGGACAAATAAAGAACCACCCATACGGGGGCAGATGCAACTGCTCTGCCCCCGCCTTTTTATATACGGAGGGTTTATGAAGCATAGAAAAAAACACATCTGGGCCTCCATTATGATCCTGCTGATCGTGGCCTTTGACCAGGTGACCAAGCACTTAGCGGAAAGTGCGCTGATGGGAGGCGAGATCGTTACCCTGCTGCCCGGCGTGGCGCAGCTGCGCTATGCCCGCAATACCGGCATGGCCTTTAGCCTGTTCAGTGGCGCCCGGTGGGTGTTCGTGGCGCTGACTGCTCTGGTGTGTGCCGGTGTGCTTTTTTATATGTTTTGTAACAAATGCCGCTCCCTGTGGGGTTACTGGAGCCTGGGGGTGCTGGTAGCCGGCGGTTTGGGCAACTTGATCGATCGGGTGCTGTACGGCTATGTGATCGACTTTATCGAGCCCACTTTTATGCAATTTGCCGTGTTTAATATTGCGGACTGCGCCGTGACCTGCGGCGGTATCAGCTTTGTGCTGTGGCTGGTGGTGGATCTGTTCCGTACCGGCGACGACAAGAAGGGAACGGCCCATGACGGAAAATGAGTGGCAGCCGGTGCGTGCCTTTACCGTGGACGAAACGGCGGCAGGGGAGCGACTGGACAAGTTTTTAAGCACCGTGTGCCCGGATCTGACCCGATCGGCGGCAGCGCGGGTGATCGAGGAGGGCGGCGTGTTGTTGGATGGCACCCCGGGAAATAAGAAAGACAAGCTGCGCCCGGGCGTCCGGGTGGAGCTGCGCCTGCCGGAGCCAAAGCCCATGGAGATGCTGCCGGAGAATATTCCCTTAGATGTGGTCTATGAGGATAGCGACCTGCTGGTGGTGAATAAGCCCAAGGGCATGGTGGTGCACCCGGCGCCGGGAAATTATACCGGCACGCTGGTGAATGCGCTGCTGTACTACTGTGGCGATTCTCTAAGTGGCGTAGGCGGCGTAATCCGACCGGGAATCGTTCACCGGATCGACAAGGACACCAGCGGTCTGCTGATGGTGGCCAAGAACGACTTTGCCCATGTGGACCTGGCGCGGCAGATCCAGGAACACAGCTTCCACCGGGCGTACCAGGCGGTGGTGTACGGCAATGTGACCGCAGACAGCGGCACCGTGTGCCAACCCATCGGCCGCAGCCCCAAGGACCGTAAAAAAATGGCGGTGACCCGGCAGAACAGCAAGCCGGCTACCACCCATTACAGCGTACTGGAGCGATTTGGGGACTTTACCCACATTCGCTGTGTGTTAGAGACCGGGCGTACCCATCAAATTCGGGTGCATATGGCCTATATCGGCCACCCGCTGGCCGGAGACCCGGTGTACGGCCCACGGCGAGTGATCACTTCCCTGGGCGGGCAGTGCCTGCACGCGGGCGAGATCGGCTTTATACACCCCAGGACCGGGGCGGAAATGCGGTTTGAAGCGCCGCTGCCCCCGTATTTTACATCGTTTTTACACACTTGCAGGGAAAAGAAAAGGTGAGCATATGAGTCAAAAGGATTTTAGCAATTGGCTGGTAGTGTCGGACATTGACGGCACTTTAAACAATAAAGTGCGCAAGTTGCCCCGGCGCAATTATGACGCCATTCAAGCGTTTACCGAGGCGGGGGGCAATTTTACCCTGGCCTCCGGGCGGCTGACCTCCAGCTTAAAGCGCAATTATGACCGCATTACTCCCAATCAGCCGGCTGTGGTGCTCAACGGCGCGGGTATTTATGATTTTCAGCAGGAGAAGATGATCTGGCGCAGCACCATTCAGCAGGAGGGGCATGAATTTGTGCGCTATATTATCAATAAATTCAGCGACAGCTTTAAGAGCGTGGATGTGGGCATTTACTTTGACGATTATGTGTATATTGTCAAAAACGGCGCCCTGTCCCAGGGCACGATGGACATCGACAAGGCGCACTACGAGGTGACCACCATTGACAAGGTGCCTAAGGAGGGGTGGATGAAGGTGATCTTCTGGTCCAATCCCATTACCATGAACCGGCTACGCTATGTGATCGATCGCAGTGATACGGCGGGCATGAATTTTATGGCCTCCTCACCCTGGAGTATGGAAATGCTGCAAAAGGGCACCCACAAGGGCACGGCGATTATGGAACTGGCGGATATGCTGGGCATTGACCGGGACCATGTGGCGGCCATCGGTGATTATTACAATGATTGGGATATGCTTAAGACTGTTGGACTGCCGGCCTGTGCCGGACAGGCGCCAAAGGCCATTCATGAGATATGCAAGTTTGAGGCTTGCCACTGCAATCAGGGCTGTGTGGCAGATTTGCTGGAGTACATTATGTCCGGTCAGGCAGAGCAGCATATTGCCCGCCCGACCATTCAGAGAGGATAAAAGATGTTGATTTTAGGCGCGCATTTGAGCGCAAGCAAGGGTTATGCCCATATGCTGCGAGAGGCACAGTCTATCGGCGCTAATACCTTTCAGTTTTTTACCCGCAATCCCCGGGGCGGTGCCGTTAAAGCGCAGGATCCGGAAGATGTGGCCGCCTTTTTGCAGGGGGCACAGGCGGCGGACTTTGGCACGGTGCTGGCCCATGCGCCGTACACCATGAATTTGTGCAGCGATAAGGAACGCACCCGCACCTTTGCAAGAGAGGTGTTTGCCGATGATCTGCAACGGCTGGAGGCGCTGCCCGGCACGCTGTATAACTTCCACCCCGGCTCCCATGTGGGGCAGGGGACGGACGCCGGGATCGCCTTTATTGTACAGGCGCTGAATGATCTGCTGACCCCGGCGCAGCACACCACCGTGCTGCTGGAAACCATGGCCGGTAAGGGCAGCGAGGTGGGCGGCACCTTTGAAGAACTGCGCCGGATCATAGACGGTGTGGAATTGCAAAACAAAATCGGCGTGTGCCTGGACACCTGTCATGTGAGCGACGCCGGGTATTCTTTGGCAGAGGATCTGGACGGGGTGCTGGTCGAGTTTGACCGGGTGATCGGCTTGGACAGATTGCGGGCGCTGCATCTGAACGACTCCAAAAATCCCTGCGGTGCTCATAAAGACCGGCACGAGCAGATCGGCAAGGGCTATTTGGGCATAGAGACCTTTCGCCGAATCGTCAACCACCCGGCGCTGCGGGGTCTGCCCATGTTCTTAGAGACCCCTAACGACCTGCCCGGCTACCAAGGGGAGATCGCTCTGCTGCGCAGCCTGGAGCAACCCACAGCGTAAAAATAATAAAAGAAAAGCACGGCTTCTGTCAAAGAAGTCGTGCTTTTTTATGCGCTTTCAGCAACCCAGCAGAGTGTGGGCGTTTTGAATTAAAGTTTGCAGCGCACTGTCGCCGAATTTTTTAACAATTACGGCGGCGCCGTCGGCATAGTCCGGCGGGCGGGTGCCCAGGTTGTGGCAGTCAGAGCCGATTAGGTCAACGCGCCCGCTGTCCAAATATTTCAGCAGCTTACGCCGCACCCCAAAGGACGCATTGGCAAAGGAACTGATATTTACCTGGGTGGCGCACCCCATATCCCGCAGCTGGTCGATTAGGCTTGGGTGCTCCATCAGCGCTTTGTATCGCTCGATGTGTGCCAGGATCGGTCGGATACCGTGGTCACAGGTCAGCGCTGTGATTCGTTCCAGCGTCTCTGTACTAAAACTGTCACTAAAGTTGTGCTCCAGCAACGCACAGTGGGTACCGGTTATACAGATGGGAGACAGATCCGCGTTGTTCATCAGATAATGGCTCACATACACCTCCGCACCCAGCAGCAGCCGGGGACTGTCCGGGGGCAGGGCGGCCTGCAATTTGGCAAAGGCTGCGTCTCGCCGGGCGCTAAAGTCCGCCAAAGAGATAGAGTCTGAGTAGTAATGGGGGGTAAGCACAACGGTTTCCGCCCCTTGCAGTGCCAGGCGGCGGAGCATTTTTACGCTGGTTTCCACATCTTTGGATCCGTCGTCTACGCCGGGGAGAATGTGGCAGTGCATTTCAATCAAGCCGGGGATCACCATGGTATCACCTTATCTGAATTATTCTGTACCGGCGTCATACCCGTAGCTGTAGCCATACCCATAGTCATAGCCGTATTTATAACGGGAATAGCGCCCTTTCTTCTCCTCAGAGAAGTTGTAAATAAAGCCAAGCACCTTGGCGTCAATAAATTCCAGAGATTCCATCACCTTTTGTACCTCCGGGTGGGTGGAGCTGTTGGCACGCACCACGATTACCACGCCGTCAGACTCACGGATAATGGGCAGCGCGTCTGATACCACATTCAGCGGCGGGGTATCAATAATCACATAGTCGTAGTCCCGGCTGATCTGCTGCAAAAACTCGGCCATAGGCTCGCTGCCCAGCAGCTCTGCCGGGTTGGGCGGAATGGAGCCGGCGCACAGTAGAGACAGATTGCGAAATCCGGTTCTGTGAATAATGCTGTACAGATCCGTTTTTGGCCCGCTGTTCTTTACGGAGTCGCTGATGTAGTTGGTGAGCCCCGGCGCATTGGAAACGCCGAAGTAATGGTGTACCTTGGGCTTGCGCAGATCGCAGTCAATGAGCAGCACCCGCTGATCCGCCTGGGCAATAGAAATGGCCAGGTTAATGGTGGTGGTGGTTTTGCCCTCGGCCGGTGAGCCGGAGGACACCACAATGGTTTTGCAGCCCTTTTTCAGAATAGAGAGCATAATGTTTGTACGGATGCTTTTGTAGGCTTCCTCAATCCGAAACTTCTGGGACGCGTCTATATTGGCGTTGGAGATTAGGTTACGGCTTAAGGCATTGATTTCTTTCTTTGCCACTTTATTTCGCCTCTTTCTTTGCTTTCTTTTGTTTGGCTGCAGTGTTTCTCTTGTTGTTTGTGAAAGCGGGAATGGAGCCCAGCACCGGTACATCGTAGCGCTGGCTCAGCTCCTCTGCACTCTTGATGCGTACATCCAGCAGATCCCGCAGAATCACATAGGCGGCGGCTACCAGCAGTCCGGCAACGGCACCGAGAAGGCATTTTTTCAGATATCCGCGACCCTCGGCGGTGTTAGGTTTGATGGCCTTATCCTCCACGGTGGTCTGGACCAGACCGTTGTTGGTCTCCTCCATCTGCTCCGGCACGCTCTCTTCCATCTGGTGGGCGATGTTGTAGGACAGGGTGGGATCCGTGGTGGTGACCGTCAGCTTGAACATGGCTGTGTTTTCCACCGTCTCAATGGCAAAGGAATTCTTAATGTCTGCCGGAGACAAATTGGTGTAATATTTTTTGTTCATCTCGCTGGCAACTTTGGAGCAAAACTTGTTGGTTTTGAAAATCTCAATATAGGTGTCGATCATCTTCATGGCGTAGTTCATTTTGCTGGTCTGGCTGGTGCGAGCCACCTCACCGGTGCTGTCGCTGATCTCATGGGCAGGATCAACGGCTGCAGCCAGAAACTCCACGCTGGAGGTGTAGGTCAGGGTGGTGAATTTGGCGGTATAAACGCCGGCCAAAAGCGACCCGATGAGCATAAACAGAATCAGCAGCTTCCATTTGCGCAGTAGCAGCTTAATGACCTTTTGTACGTTCTCGTCAATGTTCATAAATTTTCTCCGTTTTTCTGTAAAAACACGATTTATTTTTAACGGATATATATTACTGTATTATATCTCTTTTGTCAAGATGTTTGCTATTGACAAAAAGATACAAAAGGATGATAATAGCCTTGCAAAATAACGAAATCGGAGAACTGTGTATGAACCAAAATAAGATTCGCATGCCCCTTTGGGGACCGTATTCCAAAAAATATATGGGTCTGTCCCGTATTGTGGACGACCGGGCGGCAGAGGGTGCCCGTTATGATTTTGTGGTGCATCCCACTTTGTGGAATTCTGCCACTCCGGTGCCCAATGTGACCGTGCCTTCAAATTATCATCTTTGGAGCTGCGATGAGGATTTTCGCTTTTATTCCTACCGCTATGAGCTGATGTGGAAGGATCAGATCTATGCGGATGTGTCTTACACTCGGCTGGACGATGAGTCTTACTTGATGCGCTGTCGGTTCGTCAACAACACGGATTTGTCGCAAAACTGCATTCTTAATATTTTCGGTGCGCTGGAGTTCCCGGCACCGGAGCACTGCGTCTTACAGCTGCCTGCAGGCGCCGCACTGATGGATGCCAACGATTACACGGAATATACCTACAAAAAGCCTCGTCCCTGGGACAACGAAAATCCGGACGGTATGCACAAGGGCGAGTTCGCCGACGGTAACTTTTACCGCGCCCACGGCCTGGGCGACCGGTGCGAGAATTACCATGTGGACTTCCTGGGACTGGCGCCTTTTGGCTGCACTGCCGGGGACAAAGTGGTGTACACTCTGCCGTCTGACCGTCCGACAGGTGCCAACTTACTGCTGCGTTACCGCACAGTAACTCCGGGTGCTGCTGCCTTTACCGTCAACGGCGTAGCAACAGAGCTGCCGGAGAACGACAGCCTGACCTTTGCCACCCTGCCTTATGACGGCGCAGACACCCTGATCCTGGAGAGTCGGGGCGGTGCCGGTGTGGAGCTGGATGTGCTGGTGCTGTGCCGGCCGGGCACGGAACAGGAAGTCAGTGCGCGCACGGTGTTGCGAGACACCAAGCCGCAAATTGAAGAAGAAAAGGTGCACGGCGCCACCCGCATTACCCTGACTTATAAGGACGCAGAGGGCTGCTATTCCATCTTGACCCATAATCCAAAGACCCGCCGCCGGGAGCTGGACAGCGGCAGCCTGGAGGATGCGCTGATCAACCGGCTGTCTAACGGCGACCCCACTTACGACGACCTGCGGGAGACCTTTTCCCGCTCGTTCCGTCGCAAAAAAAGCGATGAGGGTTACTACTACAATGCGGTGATGCCCTCTATCTTCATCGGCCCTCACGCAGAGCACATTGAATACGCGGTGCTGTCTAAGGGCAAGGTGGAGCCCCGCACCACGGAAGAATACGAGCAGCTGTACACCGCCGCCAAGGCGTTGGCTACCCCGGTGCAGTTCAACCGGGAGGGGCAGAAGTACAGCCTATCTACCGAGATTTTACGGGCCACGCTACTGACCAACCTGGTGTATCCGGTATATAAGCACGGCGAGAATGTGGTGCATTACACCCCCGGCAAGCGCTGGGACAGCTTTTATACCTGGGACAGTGGCGTGATCGGCACCGGTGTGCTGGAGTTCAGCCCGGAGAAGTGCCAGTATATTTTAGAGACTTATTTGTCTGAGCCGGAGAATACGGATTTTGCGTTCCTGCTCCATGGCTCCCTGGTGCCCACTCAGTTTGTGCAGTACCTGGAGCTGCTGCACCGCACAGAGGACAAGGCGTCTTTGTTCGCTTTGTATCCGCAGATGAAGCGGTACTATGACTACATCAGCGGCAAGACCCCCGGCTCCACCTGCGGCAAGTTCGGCAACGGCCTGACCACCACTTACGACTACTGGTACTCTTGCAGCGGGATGGACGATTACCCCGCTCAGGTGGCTATGATCGCCCAGGACAAGAAGCAATATATGTGTCCCTGCCTGTCTACTTCTCACACCATTCGGGCCGCCAAGATCATGAAGATGGTGGCCGCCGCCATGGGCAAGGAGCAGGACATTGCCGCTTATGACGCAGACATTCAGCGTATGAGCGACGCCCTGAACCGTTACAGTTGGGACGAAAAGAGCGGCTACTACGCTTACTCCGTCTATGACGACGACAAGAATTATCAGGGCATTTTTACCACTGACGCCGGGGAGAACTACGATAAGGGCATGGACGGTGTGTATCCGCTGTTTGCCGGGGCTGCCCCAGAGGAACGGCGGGAGCGCCTGCTGGCCCATATCAAGAACCCGGACGAAATGTGGTCCGCCGCCGGGATCAGCGCGGTGGATATGACCGCTTCCTACTATTTTGACGACGGCTACTGGAACGGCAATGTTTGGATGAGCCACCAGTTCTTTATGTGGAAGACCATGTTTGATTTGGGCGAGACGGAGTTTGCCTTTGAGATCGCCCGCCGGGCGCTGGATATGTGGAAGGATGAGACGGACTTTTCGTATAACACCTACGAGTGCTTCGGTATTCAAACCCGCCGTGGCGGCTGGTTCCACAATTTCGGCGGTCTTTCCGCGCCCATCAATGTGTGGGCGGATTGTTATTACCGCCCGGGCACTTTTACCTGCGGGCTGGATGTATGGACGGACAGCCAAAAGCTCACGGACACCTCTGCAGAGGTCCGTTTTCGCTACACCGGCGACAATCGGCAGTATGCCTTTGTGCTGACCCTGTCGGACGCCCACACCTATCGCCTGACCTTGGACGGGGAGGAGCTGGACTACGCTCTGCGCAGTGACGGCTGTATGGAGATCACCCTGCCGGGCACGGTGCGTGACGGCGTGCTGAGAGCAGAGATCAAGTAAAGGAGAACAGGATGGCAGCAAAGTTGTATGGCGCAGGCAATGCGCCGCTGAAAATTCAATTTATCACCGACCCGCATTACTACTCCCGCAAAGGGGGCACCCAGGGCAAGGCATATGAAAAAGCAGAGGCCAAGAGTCAAAAGGTCATTAAGGACAGCGATCTGGTGATTCGGGCCGGGTTCGATATGTTGTGCGCGGACACCTCCACGGATATTGTGGTGCTGGCCGGCGACACCACCCGGGACGGAGAGTTGGCCTCTCACGCCGAGTTTATCGAAATGCTCCGAGATCTGAAAAAGCGGGGCAAGCGGGTGTATGTGATCACCGCTACCCACGACTATCGAGACGGCGGTGTGGCCGACGGCTATGACGGGGACCAAAAGATCCAGGTGCCGGCGGTGGAGGATCGCCACGATCTGTGGCAGATGTACTATGAGTTCGGCCCCAACGAGTCCATTGCCACCCACCCGGACAGCATGAGCTATGTGGTGCAGCTGGCTCCCGGCTATCGGCTGTTTGCCCTGAATGATGACACCAACTATAAGCCGGAGGGGGAGCGGGGCTCCGGGTACAGCGACGACTGTATGGCCTGGATCCTGGACCAGCTGGAGGACGCCCGCAAGAACGATCAGTTTGTGATCGCCATGACCCACCACCCCATGATCGCTCCCAGTCCCTTTTATGCCATTATCGGCAAAGGGGATATGCAGCGCAATCATGAGACCACACGGGAGATCTTTGCGGACAACGGGCTGCAATGTATGCTCACCGGTCATACGCATATTCACGATATCAGTGTGGTAGAGACCCAAAAAGGCAATACTTTTTATGACATTGCTTGCGGCGCTATGGTCGGCTGCCCGCCCACCATGCGCAACATTACTCTGGACCCGGCTCACGCCAAGGTGGATGTGGAGACGGTGACCATCACCGATGTGCCGGGACTGGATACCGGCGGCAAGCCCTTTGACCAGTATATGCGTACTTTCTTCTTTGGTATGATCTCCGAACTGCTGGACGCTGCGGCTACGGATATTGACCATTTGGCCGAGATGACGGACGCTTTTTCCGTGCCCGGCGAAAAGGTCAAAAAACTTGGCTGGCTCATTAAGCCGGTGGCCAAGTGGCTGAACAAGCTGACCTTTAAGAAAGCCTGGCGCCTGTGCAAGAAAGAGAGCGGCCTGACCAAGAAAGATATTGCGGACATCGCGGACCATCGTGTGGTGGATTTTATTCTGGAATTGGTGCAGAACCTGTACTGCGGTGACTCGCCCTATGGCCCGGACACCCGGGAGTACAAGATTTGCTGCGGGTTGCTGAATGTGATTGACGCATTTCTGAACACCATTCACTTCTCCATCGGCAAGGTGCTCAAGGGCGCTACTTCCGTGCGTAGTCTGGTAGAACCGTTGCTGTGGAACCCGGGCCCCTGTGACGCCGACGCCACCCTGCCCTTGTATCCCTTGTATGACGACGAAAATCCTGCGCCGAAAAATGCCGAAAAGCCCGCCTTTAACGACCCGGTGCGCCCCAGCAAAAAAGGCCCGCTGGTGCTGGCGATTTTGGTGCTGCTGGTGATTCTGGTACTGGCGATTATCGTTGGCCTGATTGCTCTGGTGGTGTGGGCTGCAGTGGCTATTGTGCACGCTGCTACTGCCGGTTGTATTGGCCTGTTGCCCTCCATTTTTTAATTCCATAAAATAAAGGTTGCAATTTTGGCTAAAAAATAGTATAATTAACCCGTCATTTTTGTACAGTCCATGAGAAAGGGGTAAAATAACTATGGCAGATGACAAAAAGAAGAAAATCAGCCTTGGCGGTATTGATAGTGCCGCTGAGGAAAAGGGTTCCTTTATGAAGACTCTTTGGCAGCTTGTGAAGTTCCTGGTGGTATCCGGCTTGGTGACCATTATCCAGCTGGCACTGGCCGCTTTACTCCCGCTGGTGTGCGACCAGATCACTGCGCTGTTGCCGGAGTTCTTGAGAGGGATCTTTACACCTACCATGTTCTCCACCGGTTCTGCTGAGGCTTCTAAGTATGTGATCGACGGTGTTGTGACCTGGGGCTATGTGCTGCCCTTCCTGTTGTCCAACCTGATCGCTAACATCTACGGCTTCTATCAGAACAAGAAGACCACCTTTAAATCTGACTCCGCTTGGTACAACTTTGTGATTTACATTGTGTTGCTGCTGGCGCTGATTCTGTTCTCCACCTGGATGCAGGGCGCAATCGTTGGCGCTATGTTGAAGCTGGAGCCCAGCAATTGGTTCCTTAAGATCATCACCAACGAGTCTGTAGCGCGCCTGATCGCATCTATGGCTGCCGGATTTGTGCAGATGGTTGTGCTCTTCCCCATGGAGAAGTTCGTTCTCATGCCGGAGAAGAAAAAGGACGGCGAAGAGGCTGCTGCCTAATCGCTGTACGAAACGAAATCAAAAACCGCTTCCTGCTTTACAGGAGGCGGTTTTTCTTGCCTATCCCCGTGGGATATGGTATAATGCCATCGATGGAAGAAACCATAAATAATGCCTCGCCTTGGGGCAGTTGGGATGTGACCATATGGAAAAGAAGAAAAAGCTGTGGCAGGTGCTGATCCCTGTTTTTGTGGCCTTGGCGGTAGTGATTGCCTTTGCGGTCAGCGGCACCATTACCCGCCATGCAGATGAGAAGAAGCCCACGGCGCCTACCAAGGTGTCTGTGGTGAATGAAACAGAGACCACGGCAGAGACAACCCAGGGCAAAACCAAGGTGAGCCTGGTGGCCGTAGGGGACAATCTGATTCACAACACCTTAATCACTGCCGGCGAGCAGAAGGACGGCAGCCTGAATTATGAATCCTTCTATAAAGACATTAAAAAATACATCGAGCCGGCAGATATTGCCGTGATTAACCAGGAAACGATTTTGGGCGGCGACAGCTTTGAATATTCCGGCTATCCCTGCTTTAATTCCCCATGGGAGATCGGCGATGCAGCTATTGCTGCCGGGTTTGACATTTTTACCTGTGCCACCAATCACTCCATGGATATGGGCAGCAAGGGCGTGGAAAAGGAACTGGAGTATTTTTCCAAGCATAAAGAGGTGGTGCATCTGGGTACCAACGCGTCCCAGGAGGATTATAACAAGATTACCTATTATGAAAGGAATAATATTACCTTTGCCCTGCTGAATTATACCTATGGTACCAATGGCATCTCTCTACCGAAGGATAAGCCCTGGCTGGTGAATATGATGGACAAGGACAAGATCAAAAAGGATTTGACAGAGGCGCGCAAGCACGCAGATGTGGTGATCGTTTTTCCCCACTGGGGTACGGAGAACAGCCACAAGGTGTCTGACTATCAAAAGGAATATGTAAAGCTGTTTTCCGATCTGGGCGTGGATATTGTGATTGGCGGCCACCCCCATGTGCTGCAGCCGGTGGAGTGGGTCACCAACGAAGAGAGCGGCAAAAAAATGCTGGTGTACTACTCTCTGGGCAACTTTATCAGTCACCAGATTAACCTGCCCCAGTTGTGTGGCGGTATGGCGGAGATAACCATTGAAAAGGATAATGGAAAAATCTCCATCACCTCGGCCAAGCTGGCGCCGGTGGTGTGCCATTACACCCGTGGCGGCAACGGCTTTGTGTTCTCGGTTTATAAGCTCAGCGATTACACCGATGCGTTGGCAGCTACACAGGCGCAAAAGGGCGGCACGGTGAAGTACTTTACTGATTTGTCTAAGGAAGTGGTTTCTGAGGAGTTCCTGGACATATAGTACCTGCGCTGTCTATCCTGTGCATATTGTACAAAAGCTGTGCACAATTTCTGCCGGGGATTACAACATCTGCCAAAGTTGTCAAAAATCGTTGACAAAGCAGGCGGAATGTGATTATAATGGCATTGTATTCAGAACGAGGGCGTTCCGTAGATAGCGGAGCGCCCTCTTTTTTTATTGCCTTTGGCAGTAGAAAAGTCTGTGCCATCTATCATTTCTTAAGAGAGGAGTATTTGCTATGAGTAAATACACAAAGGAAGACATCATCAAAAGCGCACAGGAAAATAATGTGGAGTTTATCCGTCTGCAGTTTACGGATATGTTTGGCATTATGAAGAATGTGGCCATCACTCTGTCCCAGTTGGAGAAAGCACTGGACAACGACTGCATGTTTGACGGCTCTTCCATTGACGGCTTTGTTCGTATTGATGAGTCCGATATGTATCTGCATCCGGATTTTGATACCTGGACCATTTTTCCCTGGAGAAAACATCAGAATGCCCAAACGGCCAGACTGATCTGCTCCGTATATAAAGCGGATAATGAGACCCCCTTCCTGGGCGATCCCCGCAACGTGCTGCAAAAAGTAATCGACGAGGCTGCCGAGCTGGGTTACGGCTTCAATGTAGGCCCGGAGTGCGAGTTCTTCCTGTTTAAGTTGGATGAGAACGGCAATCCCACACTGGAGACCGGCGACGAGGGCGGTTACTTTGACCTGAACCCCATCGACCATGGCGAGAACTGCCGCCGGGATATTTGTTTGGCGCTGGAGGATATGGGCTTTACCATTGAGGCTTCTCACCACGAGGTGGCCGAGGGTCAGCACGAGATTGACTTCCAGTTCGGCGATGTTATGCTCACTGCCGACCGTGTAATGACCTTTAAGCATGTGGTGAAGACCTATGCTGCCAAGCACGGCCTGCACGCCACTTTTATGCCCAAGCCCATTTTCGGTATCAACGGCTCCGGTATGCACACCAACATGAGCCTGTATTACCTGAAGGACGGCAAGAACGCTTTTGACGACCCGAGCGGCGAAATGGGTCTGTCCGAGACCGCTTACAACTTCATTGCCGGTATTATGGCGCATGTTCGCGGTATTGCAGCGTTCTCTAACCCCACTGTTAACTCTTACAAGCGTCTGGTGCCCGGCTATGAGGCACCGTCTTATCTGGTATGGTCTGCTTCCAACCGCTCCTGCCTGGTGCGTATTCCTGCCGCGCGCGGCAAGGGCACTCGTGTAGAACTGCGTTGCCCGGATCCCACCTGCAACCCCTATTTAGAGATGGCTTTGTGCCTGGCTGCCGGTCTGGACGGTATCAAGAAGAAGCTGACACCTGCTTCTCCCATTGACTATAATGTGTTCGGCTTGTCCGATGAGGAACTGAAAGCCGCTGGCATCGACTGCCTGCCCGGCAGCCTGAAAGAGGCCATTGAGGCCGCCAAGGCGGATCCGTTCATCAAGGAGACCCTGGGCGAACATGTGTTCAATAACTATATTGAAGGTAAGGAGAACGAATGGGACGAGTACCGTACAAAGGTCTCTCAGTGGGAGATCGACAAGTACATGGTGCTGTATTGATTTTGCCCTCTCTTACGGTCGGCACTGTCTTCTGACAGCGTCGGTCATTGCCGGCACCGGGCCATTGGTGCGGCGCCGGCATTTTTTAGCACGAAGGAGTGCTCGAACGCAAGTTTTCGAGCGCTCTTTTTTTATTTCCATTTTTTGGCTTTCTGTGAGAAAAAGGAGGATTTTATGGGGCTTGAAACAATTATGGAAACGGTGAATAGTGAGTTATTCGGCGTATGGTTCTTGATCGGCGCTGTGCTGGTGTTCTTTATGCAGTGCGGCTTTGCCATGGTAGAGACCGGCTTTACCAGAGCCAAAAATGCCGGCAATATCATTATGAAGAATCTGATGGACTTTTGCATTGGTACAGTGATGTTCATTCTTTTGGGCTACGGACTGATGTGCGGCCAGGATTATATCGCCGGGGTGATCGGCCTGCCCAATCTGGGTATTTTCACCCACTATAACGACTTTAACTGGTCCAACTTCGTATTCAACCTGGTGTTCTGTGCCACAGCGGCCACCATTGTGTCCGGCGCTATGGCAGAGCGCACCAAGTTCTCCGCCTACTGTATTTACTCTGCGGTGATCTCCGCTGTGGTGTATCCCATTGAGGCAGGCTGGGTCTGGAATGTGGACGGCAACGGCTGGCTGCAAAAGCTGGGCTTCCACGATTACGCCGGGTCCTGCGCCATTCACATGGTGGGCGGCATTGCGGCACTGATCGGCGCCATCTTCCTTGGCCCCCGGATCGGCAAGTACCATACGGACGAAAAAACCGGCAAAAAGACCCCCAAGGCCATTCCCGGCCACTCCCTGACCCTGGGCGCTCTGGGCGTGTTTATTCTGTGGTTTGCCTGGTACGGCTTTAACGGCGCAGCAGCCACTGATGTACCTACCCTGGCGTCTATTTTGGTTACCACCACTGTGGCACCGGCTGTGGCTACCTGCACCACTATGCTCTTTACCTGGATCAAGGACGGCAAGCCGGATGTGTCTATGTCCCTGAACGGCTCTTTGGCCGGGTTGGTGGCTGTGACCGCCTCTTGTGATGTAACGGACGCGCTTGGCTCCGGGATCATCGGCGCTGTGGCCGGTATTCTGGTGGTGCTGGTCGTGGAGCTGCTGGATAAGAAATTGCATATTGACGACCCGGTAGGCGCTGTGGCTGTGCATATGGCCAACGGCATTTGGGGCACCCTGGCTGTGGGCCTGTTCGCCACCGAAAAGGCACCGGGCTACGCAGTGTCCGGTCTGACCCATACGGGCCTGTTCTACGGCGGCGGGCTGCACCTGCTGGGCACCCAGCTGATCGGCTTTGCGGCTGTGGCCGGTTGGGCGGCAGTGACCCTGACCATCACTTTCTTTATTTTGAACAAGACCATCGGCCTGCGAGTCAGCGCCGAGGAGGAGATCAAGGGCCTGGACGCCACCGAGCACAACCTGCCCTCTGCCTATGCGGACTTTATGCCTGTAGGTGCCGGCTTTATGGCTGCCCCGGTTACAGATAGTGGCTTGCCGGCTGCCCCGGTTGAAAAGGCGGTACCGGTGGAGACCTATACCACCAAGCCGGACGCCAAGCTCAGCGAAGTGGTGATGCTCTTTAACCCGGCCAAGCTGGAGCGGGTGAAGGACGCGATGAATGCAGTGGGCGTCACCGGCATGACCGTAACCAATGTGATGGGCTGCGGCACCCAAAAGGGCCATGTACGCAAGTACCGTGGTGTAGAGATTGAGGAACTGAACCTGAATCCGAAGATGAAGCTGGAAATGGTGATTTCCGCCGTGCCGGTAGAGACGGTAATCGCTGCTGCCAGAGAGGCACTTTATACCGGCAATATCGGGGATGGAAAGATTTTTGTCTACGATGTGGAGGACGCAGTCAAGGTGCGCACCGGCGCACGGGGCTATGACGCTCTCCAGGGTACGGACGACTGATCGTCCCTGCCTGTTTCGGCTTTGCCATTACACGGTGGCAAAGCCGCTTTTTTGTGTAATACGGCAAAAGTGAGCGATAATTCACGGCAAAATGCTAAAAAGTTTGTGACTTTTACCATAAATATGCCACTTCTTCGCTGTAGATTTTAAGTGTGGGCGCATTGACGGCTAATCGACAGTGTTGTAAAATAAAACAAAGGATTTTTTGGAGAAATACAGATACAGGAGTGATGAATATGCTGCGAGAGGGCGAGATACGCATTCCCTCCGGCTGCGCCATTGCCGCCATTATTGACCGCAAGGGCGAGCCGATTAACGGATCGGAGATTATTCAGTCCATTGCCTTAATGCATGACCGTTCCAACGGTTTGGGCGGTGGCTTTGCCGCCTACGGCATTTATCCCGATCACAAAACGGATATTGCCTTTCATGTGTTTTACCAGTCGGTACAGGCACGGGGCGCTTGCGAGGAATTTTTGTTTAAGCATTTTAATGTGGACGTTTCCGAGCGTATTCCCACCAAGAAGATCGCGTCCATTGAGAACGGGCCGGACATTTGGCGCTATTTTGCCAAGCCCAACAAGGTACGAATGAAAGAGGCCCGGCTGGATGAAGAGGAATATACCGCTCAGTGCGTGATCCATGTGAACAATGAGATTGATGGCGCTTTTATCTTTTCCAGTGGTAAGAATATGGGCTGTTTTAAGGCTGTGGGCTATCCGGAGGATGTGGGCGAGTTCTATATGCTGGATCAGTATGACGCATATTTGTGGACGGCACACGGCCGTTTTCCCACCAACACCCCCGGCTGGTGGGGTGGTGCACACCCCTTTAACCTGTTGGATTGGTCCGTAGTGCATAACGGCGAGATCTCCTCTTATGACGCCAACCGCCGGTATATTGAGCAGTTTGGCTATGTGTGCACCATGCAGACGGATACGGAGGTTATTACTTATTTGTTTGACCACCTGATCCGCCACCATCAGCTGCCCATTGATGTGGCGGCCGATGTGCTCACCGCCCCGGAGTGGGACGAGATCGACCGTATGGACCCGGAACGGAAAGAATATTTTACCAACCTGCGCTCTATCTATAACGGCGCTTTGGTAAACGGGCCGTTCTCTGTGATCCTCGGCTCCAACAAGGGGCTGCTGGCCATCAACGATCGGTTGAAGCTGCGCTCCCTGACTGCGGCCACCAAGGGCAACCGGGCGTACTTTGCCTCGGAGGAGTCCGCCATTCGCGTGATCTGCCCCCACCCGGAAAAGGTGTGGTCCGTCAGCGGTGCGGAGCCTGTATTTATCCCGCTGGAGCTGGCAAAGGAGGAAGACGATGATTAATTATATTCCCCGCCGGTTTACCATTGTGCGGGACCGGGAGCTTTGTATTGACTGCGGCTGCTGCGTGCGCCAGTGCTCCAACGAGTGCCATAGCTTTGGGCCGGACGGCAAGACCGTGGTGTCCCATTCTCAGGACTGCGTGGCCTGTCATCGGTGCGTAGATCTGTGCCCCACCGGCGCCCTGCGGATCGAAAAATATCTGTGCGACTATCGGGACAATGCCAACTGGACCCCCCGCTATCAGCAAGAGATCTGCCGTCAGGCAGATACCGGCGGCGTGCTGCTGTCCGCCATGGGCAACCCCCAGCCGTATCCCATTTATTGGGACAAAATTTTGCTCAACGCCTCCCAGGTGACGAACCCCTCCATTGACCCTTTGCGGGAGCCCATGGAGATCCGCACCATTCTGGGTCGCAAGCCGGATCGGCTGCAAGTGGAGCGCAAGGGCAAGTCTACTACCAAGATGCCGCCCCAGGTGATGCTGGAGACGCCCATTATGTTCTCCGCCATGAGCTTTGGCTCCATCAGCCTGAACGCTCAAAAATCTCTGGCCATGGCTGCCAAGAATATGGGTACCCTGTTTAATACCGGCGAGGGCGGTTTGCACCCGGATCTGGCTTCTTACGGCGACTATGCCGTGGTGCAGGTGGCCTCCGGCCGCTTTGGCGTGCACAAGAATTATCTGAACAATTCCAAGTTTGTGGAAATCAAGATCGGTCAGGGGGCTAAGCCGGGGATCGGCGGCCATCTGCCCGGTGAAAAGGTGAACGTGGAGGTTAGTAATGCCCGTATGATCCCGGTGGGCTCAGACGCGATTTCGCCTGCGCCCCACCATGATATTTATTCCATTGAGGACCTGCGCCAGCTGATTTGGTCGCTAAAGCAGGCCACGGACAATAAAAAGCCCATTTCTGTTAAGATCGCGGCGGTGCACAACATTGCGGCCATCGCCTCCGGTGTGGCCCGTGCCGGTGCGGATATTGTGGTCATTGACGGTTTCCGCGGCGGCACCGGTGCAGCACCTACCCGCATCCGCGACAATGTGGGTATTCCCATTGAACTGGCGCTGGCGGCTGCAGATCAGCGGCTGCGGGACGAGGGCATTCGCTCCACCGTGTCTTTGGTGGCGGCAGGCTCTTTCCGCTGCTCTTCCGATGTGATCAAAGCCATTGCCTTGGGTGCGGACGCGGTGTATATCGCCTCTGCGCCGTTGATCGCCATGGGTTGCCATATGTGTCAAACCTGCAATACCGGTAAGTGCAACTGGGGCATTGCCACCCAGCGCCCGGACCTGACCCGGCGGCTGAACCCGGAGATTGCCCATCAGCGGGTAGAGAACCTGCTCTCTGCCTGGAACCATGAGATGAAAGAGATCATGGGCGGTATGGGTATCAACTCCGTAGACTCCCTGCGGGGCAACCGACTGATGCTCCGCGGTATCGGCCTGACAGACCGGGAACTGCAAATCCTGGGTATTAAGCACGCAGGGGAATAAGGAGGACAGTGAGATGAAAAAAGTATTTGCACGAGAGGAACTTTGCATCAACTGCCACCTGTGTGAAGTCTATTGCAAAACGGCGCATTCCGCCTCCGGCGATGTGCTGACGGCCAATAAATATGAGGACCCGGCGCCGATCAGCCGGGTCAAGGTGTACGGCGACCGGGTGGCCTCCGTGGCGGTGAACTGCCGCCATTGCGACGACCCTGCATGTGTAAAGGCCTGCATTACCGGCGCTATGCACAAGGACAAAAAGACCGGCATTGTGTCCGTAGACCCAGATAAGTGCATCGGTTGTATGACCTGCCTGGCGGTGTGCCCCATCGGGTGTATTCAGCCCGGCAATATTGCCTACAAGTGCGACCTGTGCGGCGGGGAAGAACCGGCGTGCGTTAAGGGTTGCCCCAACCGGGCCTTGGTTTGGGTAGAAGCGGGAGGTGCTGCCAAGTGAAGTATGTGATCATCGGTGCCTCTGCCGCCGGACTGGCTGCGGCGGAGCAAATTCGCAAGACGGACCCGGCAGGCGCTGTCACTCTGCTGACTCGGGAGACGGATCTGCCCTACTCCCGCCCGTCTATCAGTTATTACTTAAAGGGCCTGGTGCGGCGGAATCAAATGCGCCTGCGCACTCCGGCTTACTATAAAGAGCAAAAAATCGAGATCGTCACCGGTGTTGAGGTGACCGCCATTGACAGGGAAAAGAAAGCCGTCAAGTGCGGGCGCAAGGCGTATAGCTATGACAAGCTGTGCCTGTGCACCGGCTCCGTGCCCTTTGTGCCGCCCATGCAGAATGTGAGCGGCAAGCGGAATGTGTGCGGTTTTTTGACCGCGGCAGACGCCCAGACTGTGCATGATCTGGCAAGCGAAGATACCCGCGCGGTGGTGATCGGCGCCGGTCTGATCGGTATGAAAGCTGCCGAGGGGCTGAGCAAAATTTGCAAAAGCGTAGATGTGGTGGAGCTGTCCGATCGAGTGCTGCCCTCTATTTTAGATGAAAAGAGCGCCAAACTGGTGCGCCGCCATTTGGAGCGCCACGGTCTGCGCTTCCACCTGGGCCAAACGGTGACCCGGGCCAAGTGCAGCGGCAAGACAGTGCAGCGGGTGGTGCTGCAAAACGGCAGGGAACTGCCCTGCGATCTGCTGGTAGTGGCAGTGGGTGTGCGCCCGGCTACGGCACTGGCAGAGGCAGCAGGCCTGACGGTGGAGCGTGGGATCATTACCGATCCGGCTACTATGCAGACCTCGGATGCGGATATTTACGCCGCAGGGGACTGCGCCGTGTCTGTAGATATGCTGGACGGCAGCAAGAAGATCTTGGCCCTGTGGCCCAATGCAGTGGCGCAAGGTCGTGCAGCGGGCAGCCAAATGGCCGGCGGCGATGTGACCGTGGGAGGCACCTATGCGGTGAATGCCATTGATTTTTACGGCCTGCGCATTTGCACATGCGGGCTCATCAACGCCAAGGGCGACGGCTATACGGACCGGGTGACCGCCGCAGACGATACCTACAAGCGCCTGGTGTTCCGAGATGGCAAGCTGGTGGGCTATGTGCTCATCAACGCCAGCGAGAATGCCGGCATTTACACATCTTTGATTTCCGGCGGCGTGCCGCTGGAGGGTCTGCAAGGGGATCTGATGGACAGCCCCAATCTGTTCTGGTTCCCCAAGGAAACCCGGATTACCAAACTGAGAGGAGGGGTGCAGCTGTGAGTATTGAGGCAGGACTGTGCAAGTATGCAGAGCTGAACGACAAGATCAAGCAGGAGCTGCGTACCAAGAAAAAGGTAACGGTCACGGCGGTCAACGGCCAGCGCTATATCGGCTGTGCTCTGGACGCGGGCAAGACCATTCAGGTCCATGGCACCCCGGGTAATGATATGGCCTGCTACTTAAATGGCGGCAGGGTAGAGGTGTTCGGCAACTGTCAGGACGCAGTGGGAAACACCATGAACGGCGGTGAAATTGTCATTCACGGCCACGCCGGAGACGCTATGGGCTACGGTATGCGGGACGGCCAGATTTTTGTGGAGACCAATGTGGCTTGCCGCGGCGGAATCCATATGAAAGAATTTGAACAGATGAAGCCGGTGCTGGTGATCGGCCGCAATGCCGGCTCCTTTCTGGGTGAGTATATGGCGGGGGGCACTATTGTGCTTCTGGGACTGGGTATGAAGCGGGGCGAAAAGCTGTTTGGTACCCACTGTGCCTCCGGTATGCACGGGGGCAAGATCTTTGTGCGGGGCAATTTTCCAAAAGAAAATATCAGCCCTAATATTAAAGTGACAGCTTTGACAGATGCGGATCGGCAGGAGCTGGAAGGGTATTTGAAGAAATATGCTAAGTATTTTGGCGTCTCCATGGACGAAATTTTGAAAAAATCCTTCAAAAAATTGGTTCCGGCCACCTCCAGACCCTATGCAAACCTTTACACGCCCAACTAAAGGTATTATAATAGAGAAAAGTAAAAACCACGCATAGGATAGGAGACAGCGATGTTCGATAGTTTGCACGAGGAATGCGGCGTATTCGGCGTATTTGAAAATCAGACCACTACGGTAGCCCAGACGGCGTACCTGGCCCTGTTTGCCTTGCAGCACAGAGGGCAGGAGAGTTGCGGCATTGCCGTAAATGACGATGGTGTGTTTCGCCACCATCGGGGAGACGGCCTGGTGCCGGATGTGTTTAGCAAAGAGCAGCTGGCTGCGTTGGGTACAGGCAATATGGCTATCGGTCATGTGCGTTACTCCACCACCGGCGGCAAAAATGCAAATAACATTCAGCCTCTGGTGATTCGCCACATTAAAGGTAATTTGGCTGTGGCGCATAACGGCAATCTGGTGAACGCGCCGGAGTTGCGTCGCCAGTTCGAGTTAAAGGGCGCGATTTTTCACGGCACATCAGACACGGAGTCCATTGCTTACTCGATTGTAGAGGAACGCCTGCACAGCAAAAGCACGGAGAAGGCCATTGAGAAGATCATTCCACGGCTGCAGGGCGCGTTTTCCTGCGTGGTGATGACCGCTACCAAGCTGATTGCTTTTCGGGATCCAAAGGGATTTCGCCCTCTTTGCCTGGGTAAGACGGCAGACGGCGCCTATGCGGTGGCATCGGAGAGCTGCGCGCTGGATTCTATCGGTGCGCGCTTTGAGCGGGATATTGCTCCCGGTGAGATTGTGGTCATCAGCAAGGACGGCGTGCGCTCCATTACCACCCATTGCGGCGGCCCCCGCCATATTTGTGTGTTTGAGTACATCTACTTTGCCCGGCCGGACAGTGTGATTGAAGGCGTGTCTGTACAGCACGCCAGAATGCGGGCGGGCGCTTATCTTGCCAAGGAGCACCCGGTGGATGCAGATATTGTCATCGGCGTGCCGGACAGCGGTCTGGATGCGGCCTTGGGCTATGCTAAGGAGAGCGGAATTCCTTACGGTATCGGATTTATTAAAAATCGCTACATTGGGCGCAGCTTTATTCAGCCCACCCAGGGTCAGCGAGAGGATGCGGTGAAGATCAAGTTGAATGTGCTGCGTGAGAATATCAAGGGCAAGCGCGTGGTGATGATTGACGACTCTATTGTGCGCGGTACCACCAGTGCACGGATTGTCAGCCTGTTGCGGGAGGCCGGTGCCAAAGAGGTGCATATGCGGGTTTCTGCCCCTCCGTTTCGCCATCCCTGCTTCTTTGGAACGGATATTGACAGCCAGGAAAACCTGATTGCGTGCAAATTTAATACAATTTCTGAAATTTCTTGCCAATTAGGGGTTGACAGCCTGGGGTATCTTAGTGTAAAATCTACTCACGCACTCGCGAAGGAGTCCGGGTTCGATTTCTGCGACGGCTGCTTTACCGGCCAGTATCCGATTCCTACCCCTGCGCAGCAGTCCAAGGATAAGTTTGAGGAAAAGCTCAATCAGTTTTCCTCATATTATCAGGTGTTGGATTAAAAGTGAATAAGCGGACGCAACCTGCGCCCGCTGTATATGGAGAGTTGTCCGAGCTGGCCGAAGGAGCACGATTGGAAATCGTGTAACATCTAAACGGGTGTTCGAGGGTTCGAATCCCTTGCTCTCCGCCAAAAAAGCCCAGAATGGCGCGTGATTACGCGGAATTCAGGGCTTTCTTTTTTTGCTTTTCGCCGTTTTGCACTTGTGGCAATTTGTGTACCAATGTTAGCATTTGATGGCATTTTGTCTTACTCGTTCAGGAAAAAGCAAAAGCGTTTAACTGATCGACGGTGCGCTGTCGGATGTGGGTGTACACATCCATAGTCAGCTCCACCTTGGAGTGCCCCAGCAGCTTGGACAGCGGCGCTTATGTAAGCAGCGAGAAGTACCGGGCCTCTGTGAAACAGCTGGCAGAAACGCAGGGCCTCATAGCCCAATACATTAACTTCTAAAACAATTACTGTATTCAAACGAAAACAAAACTGACTCCGCTTGAAAAACGAAATCAGTTCGTTGCTTAAATTTTAATTTTCTGCTTTAGGTAGTCTTTTTTGTACTGTCTGTACGATTTGGGGCAGGTCATTTGGCTGTGCTCTCTTTCTTATATTGTCCGCTATTTTGTACATACGGTAGAATGAACAGCACGAAGCGTTGACAGTTGTGGTTACAGGACTGTATAATGATCTTAAAGCGGTACCGCATGCCGTCAGCGAGATGATCTTTGACTTCATCAGTGGTGAAGCCAGTACGCAGGAGGGCGGCGAGAAGTTCGCCAAGTGGCTGGCGGAAGATGCGGACTTGACCCCAAAAGAAAAGAAGTCCGTTGTGGAAAAGATCAAGGACTTCTTTACAAAGCTGCTGGACGCTGTGCGCAGCGTAATTGAGGGCCAAGGCGCGCTGAATACCACTGCACGAGCCGGTCAAAAGGCGGCGCAGCAGGTGCCGGTGCTGGATGACTTCTTCAATGCGCTGGACAATGCCATTGACAACCGCCAGAGAATGCTGGACGGTGACACGGCGCAAAAAAATAGCACCGGAGAAAAAACCGGTGCAGATGTGCGCTTTAGTATTGATCCGAATTTTGAAAAGGTGTACGACCAGTGGGATAAGAAGACCTCCGGTTTTTCGTTCCGTGTAGGTACAACTTCCAAGGTGCTGCAACAGTTGGGCGTTGATAACCGCAAGATTTGGTGGGACGCCTCTAAGATCAAGAAAATCAAAGTCGATCACCCGGCGATGACAGACACGGTAATTAAACAAGTACCAAATATTTTGGAAAATCCCATTTTAGTGATGGAGTCCAAAACAAAGAAAGGTAGTTTGACCTTGTTTGGCGAGGTCTATGACCAAAAGAATAATCCGGTGCTTGCTGTGCTGCTTTTGAACCCGACTGACCGGGGTGGAAATTCATTAAATATTCTTAAAGTGGCCAGCGCTTATGGAAAGGACACCAATCCACAAGGGCTGATAGACAACAGTAAGATTTTGTATGTAGAGCCAAATAAAAAACGAACCCAAAACTGGCTGACGGTTAATAGGCTCCAATTGCCGTTACCCAGTTCCAGTTATGGGTTCATTAACACCATTGTAGCAAACAAGCCGTCCGGTGTCAATACTCATTCTATGCAGAATGGGCAAAAAAATGCGCAGAACGGCGGAAGCAACACCAGGCATTCCCTGGAAGTGGACAGTCAGGGCAATGCGCTGACTGAGGCGCAGCAGCGGCGGTATAAGAATATGGCGCCGGAGCTGCGGGACGAGGACGGCAAGATCAAGCCATTCTACCACGGTACTGCCAGAGCGGACCGGGTAGGTTATGTGTTTGACCCCAAGCGGGCAACCTCCGGGCCGATGGCGTATTTTACGGACGATCCGGATATTGCTACAAATTACAGCAGGGACAAAGCAGATACTTCTATCGCCTACGATAGCGATTATGACAGCTACGAGACGCAGTTTCAGGTAAACGGCAAGCCGGTTACAGAATACTGGAATACCTTGACCGCAGCTGAAAAGAAAGCCATGACCGAGAAGGTCAAGCAGGTTACATTGGACGATGATGATAACATTGTCTTAAAGCCCGGCAATCAAATAGGCATTGGTAGCTTTAGCGACTACGAACTGCACCGTGCCAAGGGCAATGCGCTGTCCGTACTGGTAGATATGTGGCTTGGTGATGGAAATCTTTGGAACGAAGAAAGCCGGTTCTTAGATGTGCTGAAAGCGGTGGGTATTGATCAGGCCCAGTACAATGACCCGGACTACCGGGAAGAAAAGGTGTATCAGGCTTATCTGAATATTACCAATCCGTACAATACCGGCAAGCTGGATCAGTCCTTTGTTGAGGATTTGCAGTCGTATGTGGATAACGCAGACATGAGCCGGTATGCCACAGACAACGCTCAGGCGGATATGTGGGATAAGAACGGTATTCCCATTGAGGATTGGCTGGAGCGGTTGCAGAACGATTTGGATAACGGCACAACCCATGCTTGGACCACGGTGCCGGATGTAGTCACGGACTTTTTGAAGGACAGCGGCTATGATGGCATTGTTGACCAGGGTGGTAAGCACGGCGGCGATCAGCACACCGTTGCGATTCCGTTCTATTCCAATCAGATCAAAGAGGTTACCAATGGTAATCCTACCGATAGTCCGGATATTCGGTACTCAAAGCGGGTTGGGTTTGATAAGGCTCTGACACCTGCCGAATGGAAAAAGTACAACAGTCTTGTTTCAACTGACAATCACTCGGGACTCAGGATATCCGATAATGCGTTCCTTGTTGAAGGCGAAAAAGGCGAGAACAATTACAAACTTGTGTTTTTTGACAATTCTTTTGATGATAAGCCAATAACGGCAGTGTATGGAATTGGTGACAGTGGTTTCCACTTCGATAAGACTCAGTTCGATGCCAAAAAAGTAGCAGAAGTAATCAATAAGGTGGAGGAAAAAAGTTATGATGACAAGAAAGTCGTTAGGGGAATACTGCGACATCTTAGTGAAAGCTATGGACTTGTACTCACCAGATACGGTGATCGCAATACAAGAGGCTTTACACTCAGACCAGGAAGTAACGAGAATGTTAAGATTGGTGGAGAAGAATTTGCCGGAAGACGAACTGCTGGACAAGATACACGAGTTGCAGGAGAACTGACGGAGAGCCGCAAATCCAAGAGCATTGACGACACCGGGCGCACCTCTCTGCTGCGGGACGACAAGCGGCTGGACGAGATGAACATTACCCTGCGCCAGGTGTTTGACAGTCAGGAGTTCGAGACTGGCCACCACACTTCCCAAACCCAGGTGCAGCGTGGAAGACAGGGGACGACTCTCTGTTCTGTTACAGAAAACGAAATAACGGATTGGATTTCTATGATGTTTTGTTGCTATTTTTATATTTTACGGGGGAGTTTCGTGCTCCCCCTATTCTTTTTGTCTTTTGAATATATAAGTGATGGTTTCTTGTTTTTCTTTGCCGGTCAGCGTGAGTTGGTTTTTTTGTATGGTGAAGTCGTAGGATGAATCCTGTGCGTGTTCATCAACAAAATCGATATTTACGGTGCTATCCCGGATTGAATACTGAAAATCGTATTTGCTCTCCGGCAGCTCCATTGTGCCCTTTCCATTGCCGTCAAACACATAGACGGTGGTGCCGTCCAGGTCCCAGCGGCCGCATAAAAGATCCCGGTCTTTGCCGAGGCTGCCCCGCATTAAGAGTATGCCGCATAAGATGAGAATGGCTAAGAAAACCGAAAACAGCAAAAGCCGCTTTCTTTTTCTGCGCTGACGACGCTTCGTTCGCTGCATGCGACGCCGGGAGAGTGCCTCCTGTCGGGTGGGTGACGGGGGCGCTGGCTTCTTTGAACTTTGTACTTCATTTGCCTTTTTATCCATCGGTACCATCCTGATTTGAAAAGATTGCGTTGCAAAAGCAAAGTGCGACGGCATTTTCAGCCGCCGCACCTGCCGCGATTTCTTGCTAAATACGAGAAATCAACTTATTTTGCGTTTGATTTTCTCTTTTTGCTTACAAAGGCAACCCAGGTCAGCCCGCCGGCTGCCAAGAGTGCAACCCACAAAATTGCGCTGCTGTCCTCGCCGGTTTTTGGAGATTTAGCGGTGGTTGATTCTGTGGTTTTTTCTGTTTGGGTTGTTTCTTCAGCCTCTGTGGTTGTTTCTGCTTGGGTTGTTTCTTCGGTCTCTGTGGTTTCCTCAGGCTTTGTGGTTTCTTCCGGATCTGTTGGGGTTACCGGGTCTACAACATCAGCCTTGGCATTGTAGCTGTTGGTGAAGCTGATCTTCTCCAGAGGCGCATTATCCGTAGATGCGTTGTCCTCCAGCGTAAAGAAGGTCCATCCGGATACGTATACTGCGGTTTGATCTTCACTAAACTGAGGAACGGCGTAGTATTTGGTTTCGTCGTAGGTCCAGCCATCTGCAGTGCCTTTGATTTGGCTGAACACAAAGCCCTCGGACAGGTTGCCAAGTTGGCTCTCCTTTACGGTGAATACAAAACTGCCGGTATAGGTCTTTGCGCCGTCTGTGTTTACGGTTTCGGTCACAATATTGATTTCTGTGGGTGCGCCAAAATCGCTGGCAGCAAATTTGAATGTTTCAGCTGTGGGCTCTTTTTCGCCTGTCTTTTCCACGGTCAGTGTAAAGGGCAGCTCCACACGCAGTGTGCCGTCTTCCAGCTGGGCCTCCAGCTCACGATCGCAGTCAACGCACTTTACGGCATAGTCGTAGGTTGCACCGTCCCGATGGTCCGGTGTGTGGGCCTGTACCGTATCGTACACATCGTGATATTGGCATTTATGGGCGTGTCCGCTTTCGCCGCAGTCTACCCAATCTGTACCGTAGGCGTGGGCACCCAGATCACCATTGAAAAACTTGTCGGTAGCATTAGGATCGTCCTTTGCACTGTGGCTTGCATCGTTTGCACAGGTATACCAATAGGTGTCGTACGCACGGCAATCTGAAGCAGTGGAGCGCTTATGCGCGGCGTCACTGTTGGCCACGGTATAGCTGTGGCCGCTGGCGGGAAGTACAACGCTGGCGGCAGTTATTTCAACATTTGCTGTGCCGTCGGCAAACAGCTTTCCGCATGTGCATTCGTAATAGGCCTTGTTGCCCGGCTCGGTACATGTTGCCGCTTTTGCAGCAACAGGGGTTAAATGATTTGCGTGAACATGACCTGTTGCCTCTGCAATTACATAACCGCAGTTAAGGCACTTTACAGCCTCGGTCTCTGTGGGTTCGATGCTGTCGGGACTGTGCGCTACAACCGTATCATGGTGCGCCGGATTCAATTTGCAGACATGCGCATGACCGTCAGCGCCCTTATAGCCCCATGCTGTTGCGTCATAAGCATGCGCATCGGCATCAAGGCTTCTGTAGGGAATTCCGCTAAGAGTTTCTCCTGTTGGGCTTTGCATTTCATTGCATTTGCTGCAGACCCTATATGCGTCCCAGCCCTTGTTTGTGCAATCTGAGGCTTTTTCAGGAACAACAGTGGAGAAATTGTGCTTACAGGTAACAGTTACTGTACAAGTGGCAGTTTTT
>CAVCUL010000010.1:0-74338 GCA_963605415.1 bacterium
CTCAAGATAAATAAATTTTTGGAGGTAAAACAAAATGGCAAACACAATTTTTGAAAAAGCAGGCGGTACTTATACGCAGGTGGGCGATTATATGTTGCCTGATTTATTACCGGCGGAAGAAGAAAAGGAAGCGAATATCGGTATTTGGGCAATGCGACACAAACGATATTTGAAGCTAAATCATAAAGTGCTTTACTACAATTTGCTGACAAGCGGTAAGCTCAATTCATATCTTGCAGATATTGAACAGCAGGCAAGTAATATGTTTTCTCGGCTGGTAAAAGACCTCGCCGAACAAGAAAATGTAACCGAAGAACTCAAATCAACTGATATGATGTTCTGGGTGCGGAAGATGAATAATATTCGTAATCGTGCAACTGAAATTGTAAATGCAGAATTGATTTACACAGTATAAACACAACGGCGGCAGGGATAAACCTCTGCCGCTATTTTGTGCTTGTTGCTCAAAAACGGTTGACTTATTTACGACTTTAGCTTATACTTACAATGAGAAATTATAAAATGCGATATGAGCGTTTTAATGCAGAGGTTACACTATGATTACGGACAAAATCGGCAACAGAATTCGTGAATTAAGAAATCAAATGGGCTTAAGTCAGGAAAAGTTTGCACAAAAGATAGGTATGGACAGAACTTATTTTGCAAGCGTTGAATTGGGTAAGCGAAATATTTCAATCATAAACATTGAAAAAATTGCAAATGGATTAAATATATCGCTTTCCGATCTTTTTAAAGATATTTAGTTTAAATCTATTTTTATAGTGGAACGTTTTGTTAATTAAGTTAAAACAATCGGCGGAGGAACTACAATGAGTACAACTGAAACGGCATATAAAACCTCATTGATAAATAATAGACGTTATTTGGGTAATAAATATAAATTGCTTTCGTTTATCACTGGCGTTGTAAATGATGAATGCAATGATATTGAGACAGTTGCGGATATTTTTGCGGGAACAGGTGCGGTTTCATCTGCTTTCGCAGATAAAATACTTATTACAAATGACTTGATGTATAGTAACTATATTTGCAATTATGCTTGGTTTGGTGCTGAAAGCTATGGCCAACAGAATATAATTGATTATGTTGTTAGGTACAATGCAAAAACTAATTGTGGGGAAAATTATATGACACGTAATTTTGCAGATACCTATTTCAGTAAAAAAGACTGCGCTAAAATCGGATATATTCGAGAGGATATAGAACGAAATTATAAAAAAGGCAATTTAAACAATAGAGAAAGAGCAATCCTAATTACTTCATTACTGTATGCAATGGATAAAATTGCTGTCACCTGCGGACATTACGACGCATACAGAAAAGGTGCAAAATTTGAAGGTTCGCTGGAGCTTTATGTTCCTTTAGCAGAGGCAAATAACAATCCAAAAAATCAATGCTTTAATGAGGACGCTAATAACCTTGTTAAGAAGATTGAGGCTGATCTTGTCTATATAGATCCACCGTATAATTCAAGGCAATATTGTGACTCGTATCATTTGCTTGAAAATGTTGCACGTTGGGAAAAACCTGAGGTTTTTGGCGTTGCCAAGAAGATGGACAGAAGCGGTATGAAGAGTAAATACTGTACAATCGGAGCAACAAAAGCATTTGAAACACTGATAAATGATATTAAAGCTAAATACATTTTGCTTTCATACAACAATATGGCGGAAAAAGGCAACTGCCGTTCCAATGCTAAAATTTCCGACGATGATATTATGAGAATACTGAGTCAAAAAGGAACCGTAAAAGTTTTTGAGGAAAGCTATAAAGCATTTACAACCGGAAAGTCAGACATTTCAGAAAATGCTGAAAGGTTATTTTTATGTATTTGCTTTGATGAGGAGTAAATTAAATGATACAATCACCGCTTAATTATACCGGCGGCAAATATAAATTGCTACCTCAAATATTGCCGCTGTTTCCAAAAGACATAAATGTGTTTGTAGACTTATTTTGCGGTGGATGTAATGTTGGTATCAATGTTGATTGTAACCGGGTTATTTATAATGACTTAAATGAAAATTTACTTTATTTGTATAATACGTTCAAGAATCTTGATAAAGAATCTGTTTTAGAATGGATTTATGAGATTATAGAAAAATACAACTTATCACTTGTAAGTGAGTACGGATATAACTATTACGGTTGTGAAAGCAGTAAAGGACTTGGTAATTATAACAGAGAAGGATATTTAAAGCTGCGTGCAGATTTTAATCAAAAACATGCAAATGAAAACTTTGATTATTATTACTACGTTATGCTTTATGTAATAATCGTATATGCTTTTAATAATCAAATTCGATTTAATTCAAACGGCGAATTCAATTTGCCAGTGGGAAAAAGAGATTTCAATAAAAAGATGGAGCAAAAACTCATTGGCTTTATTGAAAAAATTCAAGAACAAAACTGTATTTTTACCTGTCGTGATTTTAGAGAGTTTGACACATCGGCATTATCATCGCAGGATTTTGTATATGTTGATCCGCCCTATTTGATTACTTGTGCTACATACAATGAGCAAGGCGGTTGGAATGAAACTGATGAAAGAGATTTGCTTGTTTTTTTGGACGAACTAAATGGCAGAAGCATTCGATTCGCTCTATCTAATGTGTTAAGAAGTAAAGGTAAGGAAAACAGCATTTTGATTGAGTGGCTTGAAAAAAATGCTGAGAAGTATAAAGCAATACGACTTAATTATAGTTATTCAAATTCTAATTATCAAACTAAAGATAAGACTTCCACTGCTGAGGAAGTATTAATAATAAATTATTGAGGTGAATGTGGTTATGCCAAATTTTATTCCATATAAGAGCTTTTGTTGGAGCTTAGGCACCACAAGCTTTAGAACAAAGAATTTTAATAAAACTATTGAGGAACAACTTTCTTTGTTAGATGAATTTTGGAAACTTGATGAAAATAAGAATGAAAACTGGTCCGGAAACAAAGATTTACAAACTCGTTATTATGATTTTATGCAGTCGAAAGACTTTGTTGAAGGTAATGCCGGAAATAAGCCAAAAGACGCTCGTGAAAAAACATCGGGTTTAGTTGATATTGGGTTAATAGATGACGGAAGAAAACTGAGCAATGCCGGTAAAGCTCTGCTTAAAATTACTTCTGAAAATGATTTTTCTTCTAATAATCAGTTTCAAATAGCAAAAGACAGCTACATATATTTGAAGCAGTTGCTGAAAACATATTACAATGTAGACGGACATACTGTGCGACCGTTTATGGTATTGATTCATTTATTGGACAAATTTGATTATTTAACGCTTGATGAATATACATACTTATTGCCGTTGTGCATTGGAGAAGTCGAAACGGCCGAGATTATTGATGGTATTTTTCAATTGCGTTCCGGCAGTACATCGATTGATAAAATTATTATTAATCGTTTGATGGATATGCCAAATTATAAAATGGCATTAGACTATCTTCTCGAAAATGAAGTTAACGAAGATTTGATATGTGAAATAGGACTTAATAGAAAAAGTCGACAATACGATAAGTCGTATTTTAAGTTATATCAGGCATTACGCCGAGTTTTTGTATTGAACGATACGGATAGTTTGATATCTGTTTATGATGCAACAAGAGATATAAAAATAGGAAAATGGTGGCGCAATTATTTATTTGATACCACCTCTGAAAAGGCAATTAGCAACTATCCTGTGGTGCATTTGAAAACAACATTATTTAATGATGTTGAAGATGAAAATACCTTTAAAATTGCTTTCTTTAAAATAATGCATTTATTTAAGGCCAAAGCCACACTTTCAGATTATCTTGACCTTAATCGTAGGTATATTAAAACGACGGATGTAGTGTTATTTGAGGATGATACTATAAAATTTGATATAGTGCCGAAACACTTTTTCAAATCAGTAGTAGAGGGATTATATCAAGATACATTTGTTGCTTCTGAATTACTGTATGAAGATTGCGATATGTCAGAGATATCCGCGTGCCTTGTAGTAAGTGACGAAACTATTGTTGCCGGAATAAATGAAGAACTTGGCATAAATGTTTCTGATATGCAGTCGGCACGAGAAGCTTTGGAAGATACACGTTATCAGAGATTGCAACATCTTATTGATACTAAATTTACTGATGATAAATTACTTTCGCTTCTTGATTGTTTTGAAACCAGAAATGACGAAGAAATCAGAAGTATGGTTACCGATAATGCCGATGTACCTACGATTTTCGAATATGTGCTTGGTGTTTTGTGGTACAAAGCAAGTGAAAGACACGGTAAGATTCTTGATTATATGAAGCTCTCACTGGACGCTGATTTATTGCCTAAAACTCACGCAGCCGGTGGTGAGGCAGATATAGTTTATGAATATGAGGCAACCGACTATTATCCTGCACACACACTTTTGCTTGAAGCGACACTTGCCGACAGTACAAATCAACGTAGAATGGAAATGGAACCGGTGTCTAGGCATTTGGGCATGCATTTAATTCGTACCGGTAATATGAATTCTTATTGCGTATTTGCTACAAACTATCTCAACATAAATGTTATTGCTGATTTTAGAGGCAGAAAATCAATGCCGTTCTATGATCCGCAAGATTATTCAAGGTCTGTAGCAGGAATGAAAATAATTCCTTTACAGACATCGGAATTGAAAAAGATTGTTTCTAACAAGAAGACATATAAGGAACTATATCCATTATTTGAAACAGCGTTTAATTCAAATTTACCACCGCATGAATGGTATGAAAATTGTGTTTCAATATAAATTTAAAACAATGTGTGCTAATTTTCGTGTTAAGGAGTTGTATGAAAATAGATTTGACACCCCATAAAGCAAAAGATATGACAGATAAAACAGTTGATGTTATTTCGACATCTTCTGTAACTGCTGATGCTTCACCTATTGTTTTGAACAAAACGGATATGCTTCGTTTTAGATTTGTTCCAATATTGGTATCAAATGAAAAAGAACCTTATAAGTCTGTATCTGGGAAAATAGTCTTTGAGAAGAAACAAAAAAAGGACGATTTGTTCCCAACTGATGATAATACTAATGCAACTGATAAAGTTTCTAGAGGTTCTATCAAAATTGGAAATTGGATGGAATTACAACTTGATACTAGCGAAACGTATGCTCTGTATACTGGCTTAAAGCAACTCTATGAGTTATATGAAAGCATGGGTGAAATACCATATGGGCCTGCTACTTATGCTAGAGTTGATAGTAGCTTGAAACAATTTTTATCAATTATTCAAGATGATCCATCGGCAGCAAGACTTATTGGAAAAGAAGAAAACTATGAATTAGTAAAGATTTTGCTTCGTTTAATAACGCAAACAGATTCTTTAGAGTCTTTAAAGAGAAGCCTTTCTGAACTTCAAAATGACAATTTGCAGCACTTGTCTTCTTCCTTAAATCTAGAAAAACTAAAGAGAATAGAAGTGCTAATGAGAGATAATCTAGAAAATGGCGATGAAGAATTTTGGCAATCTAAAGTTTTTAAAGAAAATCAATGGGTTTTATCACAGATATTTGCGTGCTCTTGCACCATATTTGCAGATAAAGCTTATGTTGGTGGAAAAAGCATTGCGAATAAGGGAGGCAATGTGTGCGACTTCATTTATCAGAACAAATTATCCCAAAATATAGCGTTGATTGAAATAAAAACGCCTTGCACTGAAATAATAGGTAGTCCATATAGAGGCACATATAGCTTTAGTCATGAATTAAGTGGGGCAGTTAATCAAGTGTTAAATTATCGAGATAAATTCACAAAGGAATATTATTCTTTATGTAAAAATGGAAATGATAAGTTTGAATTGCTCATGCCAAAATGTGTAGTAGTTATCGGTAAAATTGCTACACTAACAACTGAGCAAATTGCAGCATTTGAGAATTACAGAAACAGTTTAAACAATATCATAATAATTACATTTGATGAATTATACGAGAGGATTTCGGATTTAATTGCTATACTTTCTGATTATAATATTTCCGTTTCTCGCAATAAAGAAGAATATGACGATGATTTGCCGTTTTAAACGTTGTATACTTTGTCTTAGTGTTTAAATAACATTTAACTGTCAATAAAAGCATACATAATTATTTTTCGTACAGCAATGAAAAACTACTGATTGGTTTTAGTATGATATCAGTAATTATGACAGTTGATAAGTCTTTAGCAATATGAATTATAATAATTGGGCCAAAAAGTTATATGTAAATTTATATATAGCGGCTGAAAATTGAACTAAAACACTGTGCAGAAAGCAGCGAAACTTCGGCGCAGTTTAAGTTTTTCTAATTGGAGGATGCGTATTATGTATAATATAAAAGCAATGCTTGAAAATGATAATTATGTAATTGTTCTTGATACAAATGTATTGCTCAATATATATCGCTATTCACCTGAGTTTTCCGAATTTGCTCTTGAATGTTTGAACAAGGTAAATAATTTCATATATTTACCTGCAACTGTCAGAATGGAATATGAAAAGCATCGTAGAGGTGAGTTTGCAAAAAGGGCGAAGCGTATTACAGAAGCGAGCAAGGGGACTGAAATGCAAATTCAAAATGCTAAAGATAAAATACTCAAATCTTGTAATGTATTAGAGCAACTTCATTTTTCCGATATTCAAGAATTAAGAAATGAACTTTCCATAAAAATTGATGATGTATATAAAACCTTTTGTGATTTTTTTGATGACAGACATTCGTTAAACATAATTCAAAATTACTGGGAAGGAAAAGATTATCTAGTTCAATTAGTTGAAAAAATAGACACTCAAAATCATATTTTAGAATCTCCATCTCAAAAAGATATTTATACTTGGTGTGATGAAGGAGAGAAGCGATATAAAGCTGAAATTCCTCCTGGATTTAAAGATGCCAAAAACAAAGACGGTGTTAGAAAATATAGTGACTTAATAATTTGGAAGGAGATTCTCCGTTTTGCAAAATTAAATCACAAAAATATTATATTTGTAACTGATGATGTGAAGCCGGATTGGTGGGAAGAGAACGATGGAAATTCTACTTTTCATTCGAAATTATTAGACGAATTTTCCCGAACTCAGCAATTGATCGCTCCTATGATATCGCATCTTTTCTATTTAGATGTATCAAGTGAGTTTGATGTAAATCAAACGGATTCAATAGAAATGGCACTAAAAATGACTGATGAAGATTATTATGATAAGATAGCTGAAAATGTATTTGACAGCATATGCTCAACCCTGTTATATTATGCTACAGAATATATAAACGACGATGCAAATATAGGTTCAGAAGGTATTGATGAATTTGAAATATGTGAGTATTCATTGATCAATGCTGAACGTGTTGATAGATATGATAACACTGTTCTTTATGAGCTTGTTTTTGATGTAAAACTTGCTGGAACATCTTATGAATATTGGGGACGAGATGATGATACTAAAGAAGTTATAACCTCGCCTGGTGTTGATCATATTTTTGAAGGCAAGATCAAAGTTGCCGTTGAACGTGAAGCTGAAATGTTCATTGACTTTGAAGATGATAATAGTTTTGAAAATGCGGAAATAATTGACGGTAATTTAAAAGAAATAGAACATAAAGAAAGAATAGAAGAAGCTGGTGAATTAGGATATTGTCCTGATTGCGGAACTCCATTAAACTTAAAAAATGATGGTGGAAATGGATTTTGCATAAATTGTGCATGGAACCATTAATTATAGTTGTTATATAATATCGCTAAATACTCTGATTAACCAAGAGATGATTTACGGCGAAATAAGAAGACCTGCGATGAGCTGTATTCTCTTTATATAAAAGCAATTAGATAAAACCATATAATTTTATTTTGTGTTTTGATAGCATCCAAGTGATAGCTATTTGATAGCAAAAGCAGAAATACCTCATGGAATTGAGATAATCTGTACCAAATTAAAACACATCAAGTCAAAATTCCTAAGCAAAAACAGTTAAAGTCTGTTTTGTGCTTAGGAGTGGGAGTAATCCACGCCACTTAAAAAAGCCCGTAAATACAGGCTTTTCGCCACTTTGAACTCCTCTGTGGCAACAAAATGGCAACATTATTTGAATTATTGTAAAAGTAAAGAGCTATCAGATTTTTTGGAAGTCTGACAGCTCTTTAATTATATGGTGCAATATTCTGTATCGTACCGATTGAACCGCTTAAAATAAGGATATAAATTTCGGAGTACTCTCAGTAGTTTTTATCTTTGTGATTTTATTGATGCTGGTTATTCCTTCACACAACTGCTTTCGTTCACAAACGATAGTATCAGAGTTTCCCCTGAAGAAGATGAGCAGATAAATATAGCGGTTTCTTTATCAGGAATGATGAAGCAAGATTATATTACATACAAGCTATTGGGCAGGACGATAAATGTCAAGGCAAGTTGCAAAGTCCACAGAGTAGTATATGATCGACTGACAGAAGTCCTTGAGAAATTGAACAAGCTGAATGACGGCAGCGAATAGATTCCGCTTTTGCGGGGGCCTTTTTGCGTTTGGACTATAATTTTTGTTTCTTGCAAAAAAATCAACATTCAAAAACGAAGAGCGCTTTTTGCTAAAATAAAGTAACCCCTTAAAGGGGAAATCAAAGAACGGAGGATAAGAACATGGCAAAAGGCGAAAACATTTTTAAACGCAAGGATGGGCGTTGGGAGGCAAGATATCGCAAGGGGCGGGAGCCGTCCGGTAAGATTAAGTACGGCTACTGCTACGGTCAAACGTACCGTGAGGCAAAAGAAAAGGTGGAAAAAATCAGGGCGGATGTTACAACCGGAAATGCGTTGCCTGTGGGTGGTGCAAGGCACCGCTTTTCTTTTTATTGCGATCAGTGGCTGCGGGTAAAGAAAATCAGTGTATGCCCGTCTACATACATTAAGTATGAAACGATCCTGCGAAAGCATATCAAGCCCTGGCTGGGCGCTTATGCTCCTGCTGAAATTACGGAGCCGGTAACGGCGGCATTTACCCGCTCGCTCCTGGAGGAGGACGCATTGTCTACAAAAACCGTACAGGATATTTTGCATGTGCTTCACAGTGTGCTGCAATACACATCGAAGCAGACTGTAGGCACGCTTGCGCAGGTGGAGATCTGCTATCCCAAGGCGGTGAAAAAAGAGGCCCGTGTGCTGACTCAAAGCGAGCAGGCGTGTCTGGCTGCCTATCTTTTGCAGGATATGGATTTCTGCAAATTCGGCGTTTTGCTGATGCTTTTGACCGGCATACGCATTGGCGAGCTGGCTGCGCTGAAATGGAAAGATATAAACATTGGCGAGCGAACCATTCGTATTGCGGCTACGCTACAGCGATTGCATGATGAAGACCTGCAGGATGGGCGGCACACCAAAATTATGATCGGTACACCGAAAAGCACCATGTCCGTACGCACCATACCAATGACAGATTATACGGCAAGCCTGTGCGAAAAAATGAGCGGGCCTGCGGAGGCATATGTTTTAACAGGCACTGCCGATTACATGGAGCCGAGAGCGCTCCAATACCGTATCGGAAAATATACCGAAGCCTGTGGCCTGCAGGGTGTGCACGCCCATACCCTGCGCCACACCTTTGCAACCCGTGCAGTAGAGGTGGGTTTTGAAATCAAGTCTTTGTCCGAGGTACTGGGTCACGCCAATACGACCATTACGCTGGAGCGCTATGTTCATGCCTCTTTGGACCAAAAACGCGCCAATATGAACAAGATGGCTTCTGTGGGTTTCTGATGACCTGCAGTCAGGCAGAGCGCCAGTTGAGAACGGTCACTGCTTATCGGTGACCGTTTAGTGTACAGAAATCAAAAATCTGCCCGTATGCATAATGCAAACCCGCTGATGACAACGCATCAGCGGGTTTTGTGCGTTCAGGACAATTATAATCGGGTCACATTGATGACAGAACGCCCAAGGCGGCAGTGCCCATGGCCATATAAAATACAGTCATAATCACTACGGCAATGACCCACAAAATAATATTGGCCCAGATGTAGTTCTTTTTGTTCTTATTGGTATTGGGGCTGCACAGCCACACAATCCAGCAGATCAAATTTACCACCGGAATGGCGGAGAGAATGAACATACCCACATACTGGCCAATGCTCATCACCTGAGTGGTGGGGTCATAGGCCGGAGGCGCCGGTTGATAGGGCGCTTGATAGGGTTGGGTGTACGGTTGCTGATAATTGCCCTGGGGATTGGGATTTTGTTGATTGTACTGGTCCATTTGATCCTTCCTCTTTTCTTAAAAAATGCGCAGAATTCTGCACCTATAGCATACCATACTTGGCAGGGGCTGTCAATTCTTGCCCTTGCCGGGCAGATTTACGGCGCAGATCCCGCCGGTGACCAGCGCGCCGGACAGCAGATAGCGCCAGGAGAACGGCTCGCCCAGCAGCAGGCAGGAGAGCACCACACCCAGCACCGGGATAAAGGCGTTGTAAATGGCGATCTGCCCCACCGGGTGGTAGCGCAGCAGTTGGTTGTAAAAGGAAAAGCCCACGGCAGACACCGCCACCAGCGCCGCCAGGATCAGCAGCCCCTTCGGGTGTATACCGGCCGGGTGGGCGCCCATCAGCAGCCCGGCAGGGATCAGCAGTGCGCCGCCCAGGGCCAGGGAGTGGCCGGTAGCCACCAGCGGGTCCATTTTGCGGGTGACCACCCGGGTCAGCAGTCCGCCTGCCATGGCGCACACGCTGCTGCACAGCAGCATACCGTCGCCGGAGAGGGTGAACTGCCCGGCGGTGCTGCCCAGGTTGATGAGCACAATGCCGGAGAACCCCAGTAGGCAGCCGAAAATCGACCGCAGGGTGAGCCGCTCTCGGAACACCACCGCGGCGGCGATAATCAGCAGGAAAGTGCCCAGGCTGTCTAAGATAGACGCCCGGCCGCCGGGGGAGTTGGACACGCCCAGGTAGAAGAAAAAGTAGTGCAGCGCCGTGTTGACCAGGCCAAAGAGCGCCAGCTGCCACCGGGTCTTGCCCCGGGGCACTGCAAAGGAGCGGCCGCACAGCTTGGCTACCGCCAGCACCACCAGTCCGGCCAGCAAGAACCGCGCCCCGGCGAACAGCGCCTTGCCGCCGGTGTCTGTACCCGCAATGCCAAAGTCCGCCAGCCCCAGCTTGATGAGGGGAAAGGCGCAGGCCCAGCTCAGCGCTGCGCTGCCGGCAAACAGGGGCACCCATTTTCGATTTTCAAACACAGAGGCTCGGCCCATTTTGTTCTCCGTTCTCGGCACACCGCCGCAGATCAGTCTTTGTTTTTGCCGGATTATTGTATAATAGCCGCCGCCAAAAGTCAACAAATGCGCAGAGCTGCCTGCCGGTGGCGTCAGTTATACTTCCGCTCAAACAATTCCTCATAAGTGGTGCCTAAAATCTGCCGAATGTGGCGGATCTCGTCCGGGTAAATATGCCGCTGCCCCACCTCGATCTTGGCCACGGCGCTGCGGGTAATGTCGCACCCGGCCAGCTGTAATTTGGCGGAGAGCAGCTCCTGGGTCATGCCCTTTTCTTCCCGAATATGGCGGATATTCCGCCCCATCTGCTTTTCAAATTCAATATTCATTGTCAACCTCTTGCACCTATTTAAGAACAATTTGTGTTGACTTTATTGTATCTTTGTGCTATTCTAAGATTGCACCTATATAGGTGCAATTATGCGGAACCGGCAAGAACAACAGAAAGAAGGAAATGCAAATGAAAAGAAAAATCAGTATTCTTTTGGCGCTGATGATGGCTGTCTGTATGGTGGGCGCCGTACAGATCACCGCTTACGCCGCCACTGCGGCCAAGAGCGTGTCGCTGTCTACCACCACTTATACCTACGACGGCAAGGTGAAGAAGCCCAAGGTGACCGCCAAGGACAAGAAAGGCAAAAAGATCGCCGCCAAGTATTACACGGTCAAGTACCCCTCCGGTAGAAAAAAAGTGGGTACTTATACGGTCAAGGTCACATTTAAGGGCAAGTACAAGGGCACCAAGAGCGCCAGCTTTAAGATCGTGCCCCGGGGGACTTCCGTTTCTTCCGTGGCCGCCGGTAAAAAGTCCTTTACCGTCAAGTGGAAAAAGCAGGCCACCCAAACCACCGGCTACCAGGTGCAGTATGCGGAGAACAGCAGCTTCAAATCCGCTGCCAGCAAGACCGTCAGCAAGAATTCTACCACCTCGCTAAAGGTAAACGGCAAACCCATAAAAAAATACTATGTGCGGGTGCGCACCTATAAGAAAGTGGGCAAGACCAACTATTACAGCAGCTGGTCAAAGGCTTCCTCCGTCACCACCAAAACCGGGCTGAGCCTGAACGCCTATAAAATCACCCTGTTTAACGGTGAGGGTTACACCTTAAAGTGCACCGGCACGGACAAAAAGATCACCTGGCAGACCAGCGATCCGACCGTGGCGGTGGTGAACCGCTCCGGCAAGATCAGCGCCATCGGCTCCGGCCAGTGCACCATTACGGCCAAAACCGCAGACGACCGGATCAGCTGCAAGGTAACCGTGCCGGAGTATTACCCGGAGAATTACAATGTGCCGGACTTTGGCGCATACTTTAATGTGCCGCTGATTGACTATTACAATAACAAAGACACGGACATTGTGGACTGCGTTTATTCCTATGACGCTGTGGTACGCCAAAATGCCGACTGGCTGAATGATTATTACGATATATTGCAGGATTACGGATATGAATTTTATATGGAACAAGATAAACGGGATGAAGAGGGGATGTATTATTACTCGTTTATAAATGATAATACAAATGACCTGGTCGTGATTTCGCTAGAATTTCCAAATTCTTATAACACACCCTCCTACATTGCAGTGCTATATACCAACACCACCGGATATTGATACCGGCTCTTGCGCCCCTTTGCACACAGTTGTGCAAGGGGGCTTTTCCTTTTTGTGCAGCGGGCGCTTTTTATTGCATTTTCAGCCGGGGTATGGTAGAGTTATAATAGGTATATAAAATAGACAGACGGCGCGGGCCGGGAAGGGGAATGGCATGAAAGGTATAATTTTGGCAGGGGGCAGCGGCACCCGGTTGTATCCGCTGACCCAGATCACCTCCAAGCAGCTGCTGCCGGTGTATGACAAGCCCATGATCTATTATCCGCTGACCACGCTGATGCTGGCGGGGGTGCGGGATATTCTCATTATCAGCACGCCCCGGGATCTGCCCCGCTTTCAGTCCCTCTTAGGGGACGGCGCCCGGTTCGGGCTGCGGCTCAGCTACAAGGAGCAGCCCTCCCCGGACGGGCTGGCCCAGGCCTTTATCCTGGGTGCGGACTTTATCGGCGACGACTGCTGCTGTATGGTGCTGGGGGACAATATCTTCTATGGCGCCGGGCTGCGGCGGCTGCTGCAAAGCGCGGTGGAGAACGCAGAGCAAAATCACCGGGCCACCGTGTTCGGCTATCATGTGGAGGACCCGGGGCGCTTTGGTATTGTGGAGTTCGACCGGGAGAACCGGGTGGTGTCGCTGGAGGAAAAACCGGCGGTGCCCAAGAGCAATTACGCGGTCACCGGGCTGTATTTCTATGACAATCGGTGCGTGGAGTACGCAGGGGGACTGACCCCCTCCGCCCGGGGCGAGCTGGAGATCACCGATCTGAACCGGCTGTACTTGCAGGCGGGGGATTTAGATGTAAAGCTGCTGGGGCGGGGCTACGCCTGGCTGGATACCGGCACCACGGACAGCCTGTTGGAGGCCGGCAACTTTGTGCGCACCATTCAGCACCAACAGGGGTTGGAGATCTCCTCCCCGGAGGAAGTGGCCTACATTAACGGCTGGATCACCGCCGATGATCTGGCGGCAGCGGCCAAGACCTACGGCAAATCCGCATACGGCGCCTACTTGCAGGCGGTGGTGCGGGGCGAAATGCAATACTGAGGTGCGAGGATGACTGTACTTGTGACCGGCGGCGCCGGATTTATCGGCGCCAACTTTATATTCTACCAACTGGCCCACCACCCGGAGGATCGGGTGGTCTGCCTGGACAAGCTGACTTATGCAGGCAATTTGGAGACCCTGGCGGATGTGATGGAGAACCCCAACTTCCGCTTTGTGCAGGGGGATATTGCCGATGAGCAGGCGGTGGAGCGCCTGTTTTTGCAGGAGAAGCCGGACTATGTGGTGAACTTTGCGGCAGAGAGCCATGTGGACCGCTCCATTACCCAGCCGGACCTGTTCTTAAAGACCAATGTGCTGGGCACCGGGGTGCTGCTGGACGCTTGCCGCCGCCACGGGATCACCCGGTATCACCAGGTGTCTACCGACGAGGTGTACGGCGACCTGCCCCTGGATCGGCCGGATCTGTTCTTTACGGAAGAAACGCCCATCCACACCTCCAGCCCCTATTCTGCCTCCAAGGCGGGGGCGGATCTGCTGGTGCTGGCCTACGCCCGCACCTACGGTTTGCCGGTCACGGTGAGCCGGTGCTCCAACAACTACGGCCCCTATCACTTCCCGGAGAAGCTGATCCCCTTGATGATCACCCGGGCGCTGGCGGACCAAAGCCTGCCGGTGTACGGCACCGGCGAGAATGTGCGGGACTGGCTGTATGTGGAGGACCACTGCGCCGCCATTGACCTGATCCTGCGCCGGGGCACGGCGGGAGAAGTGTATAACATCGGCGGGCACAACGAGCGCACCAATTTGCAGGTGGTGCAGGCGGTGCTGGCCGCTTTGGACAAGCCGGAAAGTCTGATCACTTTCGTCACCGATCGGCCGGGCCACGATCGGCGCTATGCCATTGATCCTACCAAGATCCACCGGGAGCTGGGCTGGCAGCCGGAGACGGATTTTGACACCGGCCTGCGCCGCACGGTGGAGTGGTATTTGACCCACCGGGACTGGTGGAGCCACATTCTCAGCGGCGAATATCAAACTTATTTTCAGACCATGTACAGAGAGCGGTTAGGCGAATAAATGCGAATTTTAGTAACAGGGGGCAGCGGCCAGCTGGGCACGGATGTGGCGCAGGCAGCCACGGCCAAGGGCTGGCAGGTATGGGCCCCCGACCATACGGAACTGAATATTACCCGCCCGGCACGGGTAGAGGCTGCCATTGGCGACTATCGCCCGGACTGGGTGGTGCACTGCGCTGCCTACACGGCGGTGGACCGGGCAGAGACGGAGGAAGAACTTTGTATGGCCGTCAATGCAGGGGGCACGGACTATGTGGCCCACGCCTGCGCGGCAGCGGGCTGCGGGCTGCTGTACCCGTCTACGGATTATGTGTTTGACGGCAGCGGCACGGCGCCCCACCCGGTGACGGAGACCCCGGCGCCCCTGAATGTGTACGGCCGCAGCAAGCTGCTGGGCGAGCAGGCGGCACAGGCGGTGCCCCGCCACGCCATCTTGCGGATCAGCTGGGTGTTTGGCCTCTGCGGCAACAATTTTGTAAAGACCATGCTACGCCTGGCAGAGAGCCGCAACCGCCTGTCGGTGGTGGACGATCAGATCGGCTGTCCCACTTATACGGCGGACTTGGCACAGCTGATCTGCCAAATGGTAGAGCAGAACGCACAGGGTGTATTCCACGCCACCGGCAGCGGCCAACCGGTGAGTTGGTACGACTTTGCCCGGCGGATTTTTGATCTTACCGGCAAAGAAATCGAATTGGAGCCGATCCCCACCGCGGCGTACCCCACGGCGGCCCGGCGGCCGCTGAACAGTCGGCTGGATTGCAGCGCCTTGGCGGCAGCGGGCCTGACCCCCTTGCCGGCGTGGCAAGACGCGCTGGGGCGGTATTTACAGGCATTGGAGGAAGAAAAGGCATGATCCAAATGCAGGCACAGCAAAATGTGGGCGGCATTGCCGGGCTGGCAGTGCTCACCCCTACGGTGCACGGCGACGACCGTGGCTATTTTATGGAGACCTACAATCAGCGGGATATGGAGGCTCTGGGCTTTCATTATGATTTTGTGCAGGACAACCAGTCCGGCAGCACCTACGGCGTGCTGCGGGGGCTGCACCGCCAGCTGCGCTACCCCCAGACCAAGCTGGTGCGGGTGGTCAGCGGCACGGTGTTTGATGTGGCGGTGGACCTGCGCCCGGGCAGCGATACCTATTTGCAGTGGCACGGCGAGGTGCTCTCTGCGGAGAACAAAAAGCAGTTTTTGATCCCCGCCGGGTTTGCCCACGGCTTTTTGGTGCTGTCCCAGCGGGCGGAATTTTGCTACAAGGTGACGGACTTTTTCCACCCGGACGATGAGGGCGGCATTCCCTGGGACGATCCCAAGATCGGCGTGGAGTGGCCCATTCCACCGGGTATGACCTTGCAGCTCAGCGAAAAAGACAAGCATTGGGAGTATTTGAAGTAATGGAATTTACCCACGCATTTTATGACGCTCTGCCCCCGGAGGCCGCGGCCATTCGCCAGGCGGTTTTTGTGGAGGAGCAGGGCTTTCAGGAGGAATTTGACGCCATTGACCGCCACGCGCTGCACCTGCTGCTGTTTGCAGACGGCCGGCCGGTGGGCACCCTGCGTGCCTTTACGGAGGACGGCGGCACCCGCTGGCATATCGGCCGGGTGGCGGTGATCCAGTCTGCCCGCCAGTTGCACCTGGGGCGGCGAATGATGGATTTGGCAGAGGCGGAACTGCGCCGCCGGGGGGCTGCGGGCATTGAGGTGTCTGCCCAGTGCCGGGTGCAGCCTTTTTATGAGAAGTGCGGCTTTGCCCCGGTGGGGGAGGTCTATTTGGACGAGTTTTGCCCCCACATTCGTATGGTCAAAGCATTGCAATAAAAAACAGCGCCGTCGGGCAATCACCGGCGGCTTTTTTTGAGGTGAACGGTATGAAAAAGACACTTGCGCCCACCCCGCCTATGGGGTGGAACAGCTGGGACTGCTACGGTGCCGGCGTAACGGAGGAAGAGCTGCGGGAGAACGCCCGCTTTATGGCGGCGCACCTGCTGCCCTATGGGTGGAACACCCTGGTGTGCGACATTCAGTGGTACGAGCCGCAGGCAAAGGGCAATGAATATAACAATTTTGCCCCGGTTTGTATGGACGACTACGGCCGTCTGTTACCGGCGGAGAACCGCTTTCCCAGCGCAGCCGGGGGCAAGGGCTTTGGCCCCATTGCGGACTATTGCCACTCTCTGGGCCTGCGCTTTGGTATTCATATTATGCGGGGCATTCCCCGCCAGGCGGTGCACCGGGACACCCCCATTTTGGGCACGGAGTTTACCGCCCGGGACGCGGCCCATCATTTCTCCGTCTGCGCCTGGAACACGGATATGTACGGTATGCGGGACAATGCCGCCACCCAGGCGTACTATGACTCCATTTGTCGGTTGTATGCCGACTGGGGCGTGGATTTTATGAAGTGCGACGATATTTGCGTGACGGAATTTCGCAAGTGGGACGATCCGTATAACGCCCGCCACGAGGTGGAAATGCTCCACCGCAGCTTGCAAAATTGCGGGCGGGAGGTGGTGCTGTCCCTCTCTCCCGGCCCGGCGGATATTGCCAATTTGTCCCACCTGCGCCGCCACGCCCAAATGTGGCGGATGACCGGCGATTTTTGGGACCGGTGGGACAAGCTGCACGATATGTTTGACCGGTGCAAGACCTGGGAGGGCGTGCCCGGTCCCGGCTGCTGGCCGGATTGCGATATGCTGCCGGTGGGTCGCCTGTGCAAGGACGCCCCCTATCACGGCGCGCAAAACCGTATGAGCAATTTCACCCCGGACGAGGTGCGCACCATGTTCACCCTGTGGGGCATTTTCCGCAGTCCGCTGTTTTTGGGCGGCAATCTGCCGGAGCTGCCCGCCGATGTGCTGGCTATGCTGACCAATCAAGAGTATCTGCAAATGCACGCCGCCTCTTACGGCGCCCGAGAATTGCTGCGGCGAGAGACCAACGGCCGGGGCACCATTCAGTGGGTGGCCTGCGGCAGGGGCTGCAAGTACGCCGCCCTGTTTAATACCCAGGATCGCCCGGCCCGGCAAACCCTGGATCTCACTGCCCTGCACCTGCCGGATACCCCCTGCGCCCTGACGGAGATCTGGTCCGGCCACCGGCTGGGCACCTTCAAAAACCGCTTCTCCGCCACCGTCCCCGCCCACGGCACCCTCTTGCTCCACATAACGGCAGAGTGATTGTAAAATGCAAATCGACCCGGGAACGCCTGTGTGTGCGTTCCCGGGGTTTTATGGATAATATATAATATTTATTTACATTCGATTACGGTTATGATATAATGTAATCAGAAAGCATTGTGCAGAATATCAAAATTCGGTGAAACATTTTGGAGGTACGGTTATGTATAAAGTCGTGGCGATGAAAATGGCGGATATTTTGTCCGTGGCGGTTTCGATTTTTGCGGCGGTGACGGCTTATACCGTTGGGGTGGAGAAGTGGCGCAGTTTGCAAGGCTTCTTCCTGGGGCTGGCGTTGTGGCTGGTGGCTCTGGCACTGATGGTCGGTGCGCGGGTGCTGGAACGAACAATGGACGATGGCCGGGCAGTTCACATCAAGTTGACCTACTTTCTCAACAGCGTTGCGCTGGCTTTTATCTTGCCGTTGGGGGCACTGCTGCCCTTTATGGGCGAATTCCGCTGGCAAGACGATGTGCCGCTGTACGCCATTGACCTATACACCTGGCGCAACTACGGACTGATCTTTACCGGCGTAGCGGTTGTGATCTTTGCCGTATGGTGGTTGGTGCAGCGCCGGAAAAAATAATATAGAACAGAAAAAACAGGAACGCAGATCCATGCGTTCCTGTTCTTTTATGCTATGCGTTTTGCTTAATACTTTTTTAGCTGGTCCTCGTCGAAGTCGGCCAGGAATTCGTCGTAGGTGCCCTTGCGGTCCAGCAGGGTATTGCCGCTGACCTCGATGATCCGGTCGGCCACCGTCTGCACGAACTGGTGGTCGTGGGAGGTGAAGAGAATGGTCTCCGGGTAGCGGATCAGGCCGTCGTTCAGGGCGGTGATGGACTCCAGGTCCAGGTGGTTGGTGGGTTCGTCCAGCACCAGCACATTGGCGCCGGAGAGCATCATCTTGCACAGCATACACCGCACCCGCTCGCCGCCGGAGAGCACATTGGCCTTCTTCAGCGCCTCGTCGCCGCTAAAGAGCATACGACCCAGCCAGGAGCGAATGTCCGTTTCCAGCGTTTGGGTGGTGTACTGGCGCAGCCAGTCGATCAGGCTCAGGTCCACGCCGTCAAAGTAGGCGCTGTTGTCGCTGGGGAAGTAGCTTTGGGTGGTGGTCACGCCCCACTTGAACTCGCCCTCGTCCGGCTCCATCTCGCCCATAATGATCTTAAACAGGGTGGTCTTGGCAATGGCGTCTGCGCCCACAAAGGCCACTTTTTCTCTGGGGTGGATCACAAAGCTGATGTCGTCCAGCACCTTGCGGTCGCCGATGGTCTTGGTCAGGTGGTCCACCCGCAGCAGGTCGTTGCCGCACTCCCGGTCCGGCTTAAAGTCCACAAAGGGGAACCGGCGGGAGGACACGGGCATATCGATCATCTCCAGGGCGTCCAGCTGCTTTTTACGGCTGGTGGCCTGCTTGCTCTTGGCCGCATTGGCGGAGAAGCGGGCGATAAAGGCCTGGAGCTCCTTGATCTTCTGCTCGTTCTTCTTGTTCTGATCCCGGGCCTGGCGCTGGCGCATTTGGGTGTACTCGTACCAGAAGTCGTAGTTGCCCACATACATCTGAATTTTGCCAAAGTCCACATCGCAGATATGGGTGCAGACCTTATTTAAGAAGTGACGGTCATGGGACACCACGATCACCGTATTTTCAAAATCCAGCAGGAAGTTCTCCAGCCAGCGGATAGCGGACAGGTCCAGGTGGTTGGTAGGCTCATCCAGCAGCAAAATGTCCGGATTTCCAAAGAGCGCCTGGGCCAGCAGCACCTTTACCTTTAAGTTGGCAGGCAGCTCCGCCATGGTCATATAGTGGTACTCGTCGGTGACGCCCAGCTTGTTGAGCATAAACTCCGCGTCGCTCTCTGCGTTCCAGCCGTCCATATCGGCAAATTCTGCTTCCAGCTCCCCGGCGCGCACGCCGTCCTCCTCGCTAAAGTCCGGCTTGGCGTACAGGGCGTCCTTTTCTTCCATAATCTCGATAAGACGGGGGTTGCCCATCAGCACGGTGCGCACCACCTGGTACTGGTCGTAGGCAAAGTGGTCCTGCTTCAGCACGCTGAGCCGCTCGCCGGGGGTGATGACCACCTCGCCCTTTTGGGGCTCCAGCTCGCCGTCCAGCACCTTTAAGAAGGTGGACTTGCCTGCGCCGTTGGCGCCGATGATGCCGTAGCAGTTGCCCTTGGAGAAGGTCACATTGACCCGCTCAAACAGCGCGCGACCGCCAAACTGCACGGTTACATTATTGGCTTGAATCATAGAGAAATCCTCCGTTACTGGCTTTGTTATCTATTGTATCTGAAAATCCGCAACTATTCTACACCACCCCCGGCCAAAATACAAGGAGAATTTGGCCCGGCGGCGTTTTATTGGCGCTTTTGCACAAAAAGGGGCGCCAGACGGCCGAAGATCGGGCGATAAAGCCCTTGATAAGCGGCAAAATCCAGCGCCTGACCGCCGGGGGTGAGCACATCCAGTGCCACGCCGCACAGCCGCACCGGCAAGTTGCAGGGGAGAAAGCCGTTTTTGGCATAGAACGCCAGCCGCCGTTGCCGCTGGAGAGCGTTGGGGGCCGTATCCTCCGGCGGCTCCACCTCCAGCACCACCTGCCGATGAGGATAGCGCTGTTGCAAGGCGGGCAGCGCCCGGGAGCCAAGCCCCAGGGAGCGATAATTCGGCTCCACGGCAAAGTAGTTGAGCAGGGCATAGCCGGGGGCAAAGGTAACGATCATCAGCCCGGCAAAGGCACCGCCGGTGCGCAGGGTCAAGATCTCCGCCTGCCCTTTCTTTTGCAGGGCAAAAAAGCGGGAGAGGGGCATACGCTCCGCTGCCGGAAATGCGCTGCGATACAGGGCCCGCAGCGCCGGGTATTCCTTTTTGCAGATGAGGGAGAGTTCCATTTCTTTTAACCTCCTGTTTTGTACTATTCTAACGAAAACCGGGTATGCCGTCAAGGCATATTTCGTAGGCGTTGCTGTTGATTTTGTGCCCATTTGGGCGTATAATAGGAGCACCAATGCAAACCGGCAGCTTTGCCGTTACCGAGAGGGGAATTCTGTTATGGATATGAAGATTTCACCGTCTATGCTGGCCTGCGATTTTGCCAGTATGGGCAAAGAAGCCAACAAATGCGCCACCGGGGGCGCCCATCTGCTGCACTTGGATGTTATGGACGGGCATTTTGTGCCCAATATCTCTTTTGGCGCGCCGGTGATTGCCGGGCTGTCCAAGGTGTGCGACCTGCCCTTTGATGTGCACCTGATGATCAGTCAGCCGCTGCGGTATATTGACGATTACGCCGACGCCGGGGCAGATCTGATCACTTTCCACCTGGAGAGTGACGACGACCCCAATGTGGTGATTGACAAAATTTTGGCGCGGGGCTGCAAGCCCGCCATTGCCATTAAGCCGGGCACCCCGGCAGAGGCGGTGCTGCCCTATGCGGACCGGCTGGCGATGGTGCTGGTAATGACCGTAGAACCGGGCTTCGGCGGCCAGAGCTTTATGGCGGATATGATGCCCAAGCTCACTTTGCTGCGCAGCCGCTATCCCCACCTGGATTTGCAGGTGGACGGCGGCATTAACCTGGAGACTGTGAAGGTAGCGGCCAAGGCCGGCGCCAATGTGTTTGTGGCAGGGTCTGCGGTGTTTAAGAGTGCGGACCCGGCGGCCACCATTGCCGGTTTGTGCCGTGCGGCGCAGCAGGCTGCGGAATAAGGTAAGATGAAGAAAAAGCAAAAGCAAAAGCGATTTTATACCAGTGACAAGCGAGGCCAAAAGTGGACGGAGCCGGAAGTGGGCCGCCCCATTGACTTTGCAGACAAATATATAGAGCCTCGCACCCAGGCAGGTCAGGCAGAGCTGGACCGGGAACGGCGCAAAAAAGGCCCGGCATTCCAAAAGACCACCCCCGGCCAGGTGGTGCGCCGGGTGCTCCTGGTACTGCTGGGGCTGGTGCTGCTGTACGGGGGCTACATTTTAATGGATGCCTGGATGGATCTGCATGCCATGCCCACGACCCAGTCAGACACGGTGGACGGTAATGCCATCAATACTGTAACGCTGGAGGCCAAGGCGGCCAAGGTGGACAGCCTGTCCCTGGACGGGGCGGTGATGCTGGATGCGATGATAGACGATCTGTCCTCCGGCGGCTACACCGCCGCCTGCTTTGATGTGAAGCGGACGGACGGCACCATCGGTTACGCCTCTACCCTGGGCACCGTAGCGGCAGCCGGGGCAATATCCTCCCCGGCGGGGGATCTTCGTTCCTCCTGCCAGGCATTGAAAAAAGATGATCTGCTGGTGCTGGGGCGTATTGCCTGTTATTCGGACAATGTGCAGACTGCGGCCAATTCGTCCTGGGCGGTGAAAAGCGGCAAAACCGCTTACACGGATGCGTCCGGTAACCGCTACTTGAATCCGGACAACAGTGAGGTCTACAGCTACATTCGCTCTCTCATTGAGGAATGTAGTCGCGCCGGGGTAACGGTGTTTGTGCTGGAGGGCACAGAGCTGCCGGAGGCGGCGGGTACCTTTACCCACAGCGGGTTTGCGGATTTGTCTAAGCGGCTGACTGCCGATCTGGGGCAAGATGTAAAATTTCTGCAACCGGTGGCGGTGACGATAACCTCCACGGCCACGGCGGATTTGAAAAAAGAAGTGGCTGAAAAATGTGCCCAAAATCCGGGCGAGAACCAAATCTATACCATTACCTGCCCGGAGAAAAGCCGCCGGGCGGTGAAGCAGCTGCTGGACGACCGGGGCTGCACCTGCTATCTGATCTCGGAGTGACCCTATGAAGCGAAAGTTCTTATATCTGCTGCTGACCCTATGCCTGTTGGGTCAGTGCCTGCCTGCCTCTGCGGCGCAGGCTCCGGTGCTGGAGGACATTGCCTTTTCCGGCGGCACCATTGTGGGGCAGTTTAAGAGCGATGTGTACCAGTACCAGCTGGTACTGGATAATGCGGCGGTGTCGCCCAAGCTGAAAAGCTATAAGGTGCAGGGGGAGGGCAACCTGTTTGTTACCTATGACGCAGACAGTACCAACCACCAAACGGCGGTGGTGGTCACCCTCAGTTATGACACCGGCTCCGCTAAATATACCTTTACATATACCAACGCCGCGTCTTATGCAAAGAGCAGCGAGAATCGGCTGGATTCGGTGACCTGCACCCTGGGAGAGCTGGTGCCGGCTATGAATGACGAGGATACCGCCTATAAGCTGTATATTCCCAGTGATCTGACCTCGCTGATGATTACCCCGGTGACCAAGGATGTGAACGCCTATTGCGCTCCGGTGGAGATGACCCTGGCGCCGGAGCAGGAGATCGACCTGACCCTGCCGGTGACCGCCTCAGACGGCCAGGTGCGTACCTATACCATCAAGGTGCGCCGGGTGGACAAGACGGTGGAGCAGGTGCGTGCCGAGATGGCACAGGAGGACTATACCTCCTTTGTGGACGGCACCCGTTTTTATCAGCAGACCGCCTTTCATATGGCGGCGGCTGCCGGCGCAGGCGGGCTGGCCGTGCTTTTGGTGCTGCTGGCGTTTCTTGCCCGCAAAACCGCACGGGTGACAGATCCGGATGAGCCGTCCTTTTATCAGACGGCGCCAAAAAAATAATTTGTTCATACCGATTTAATAGAAATACAAGTGCAGAAAGGAGCGCGCCTATGGAGTTAGAAGAGCTGAAAACAGAAATTGAGGATCTTCATGCCAAACGGCAGTTCTCTGCCATTAAAACCATTTTGAACGAGCTGAATCCGGCGGATATTGCCCAGCTTTTGGAAGAGTTTGGCAACGAGGAGCGGTTGCTGTTCTTCCGCCTGTTGGGCAAGGAGGAAGCAGCAGACACCTTTGTAGAATTGGAACCGGACAATCAGGAGGCGCTGATTCACGCCTTTTCCGATAACGAGCTGCGCGAGGTGTTGGACGAGCTGTATCTGGATGATACGGTGGATATGATTGAGGAAATGCCCGCTACGGTAGTAAAGCGCATTTTGCGCAACACAGATTCAGAAACCCGTGCCTCCATTAACACATTGCTGCGCTATCCGGAGGACAGCGCAGGGTCTATTATGACTCCGGAGTTTGTGGATTTAAAGCGGGATATGACGGTGGAGGCTGCCTTCAAGCGCATTCGCCGCACCGGCGTGGACAAGGAGACTATTTATACCTGCTATGTAACGGATGCCTCCCGCCATCTGCTGGGCGTGACCACGGTAAAGGAACTGCTGCTCCACGATCAGGACGATTTGATTGAGGCGTTTATGGAGACCAATGTGATCTATGTCAACACGCTCAGTGACCAGGAGGAAGCGGCGGCTCAACTGAGCAAGTATGATTTTCTGGCGCTGCCGGTGGTGGATCTGGAGGAGCGCCTGGTAGGCATCATCACTGTAGACGATGCCATGGACGTTATCCAGGAGGAGAATACCGAGGATATTCAAAAGATGAACGCCATCGTGCCCACGGAGCGGACTTATCTGAAGACCGGTGTGTTTGCCACCTGGAAGTCCCGGATTCCCTGGCTTTTGCTCTTGATGGTCAGCGCCACTTTCACCGGCTCCATTATCACCAGCTTTGAGGACAAGCTGGCCAGTATGATTATTTTGACCTCCTTTATTCCCATGCTGATGGATACCGGCGGCAATTCAGGCGGCCAGTCCAGCGTTACCGTAATCCGCGCCCTGTCTCTGAATGAAATTGATATGCGGGATATTCTGCGGGTGATTTGGAAGGAGTTTCGGGTAGGCGTTCTTTGCGGTACCAGTCTGGCGGCGATTAACTTTGTCAAGGTGCTGCTGGTGGATCGCCTGATGTTGGGTATGACCGGTGTGACCCTAAAGGTGGATCTGGTCATCAGCCTGACCCTGGTGGTGGAAGTGACCTTGGCCAAGATGATCGGTTGCACCCTGCCTATTATAGCCAAGCGGTTTAAGATGGACCCGGCGGTGATGTCGTCGCCTTTTGTCACCACCATTGTGGACGCCATTTCTCTTTTGATTTATTTTGGTTTTGCCACCGCCGTGCTGCATATTTAACAGTGTAATTGCATAAATGCGTATAAAATAACCCCCGCGCACACAGGTCAACGCTTGTGTACGCGGGGGTTATTGTGCTTTTTGGGGTGTTCATTTATTCGTGGGTGGGGGCGAAATCCCTCCACCACCTGCGGTGGTCCCCCTCCCTTTACAAGGGAGGCTTTGGGTATTATAACCTTTTCGGCTCCCTTGTAAAGGGTGACTCCCCGCAGTGCGGGGAGATGTCGCGTAGCGACAGAGGGGACGGGCACCGGTTAGGTGGTGGGTTTGCCGTAGGCAAACTCGGAGGGATTATTTACGGGATCAACAAACAAAGGGAGCCCTGCAATCCTTTCCTCACTCCCCAAAAATCATACCCAAGGCCTTATGCCACTCGGCGGGGAGCAGGCAATAATCCGTACCGGTAATGTCCGTATGTCGGTCCACCCATACCAGCTCGTCGATCTCCTCCGCCTGGTAGCGCAGGGTGGTCAGGGGCACGGTGGGCGCCAGCAGATACACCCGGCAGTGCTCGTTGCTGACAAAGCGGCCGTGGCCAAAGTCCGCGTCCACCTCTAATTTTTGGGTAAACAGGTAGCGCAGATCATCGGCGCCGGCGGTCAGGTTCAGCTCCTCTTGCAGCTCTCGCCGGGCGGCGGTCAGGTAGTCCTCGCCGGCGTCCACATGGCCGGTGCAGGCCAGATCCAGCTTGCCGGGGAAGGACTCTTTGTCCCACTTTCGCCGCTGGAGCAGCACCCGGTCACCCCTTACCACAAAGATATGCACGCTGGGGTGCCAGTCTCCGTCCCGGTGGACGGCGTTCCGCTCCTTGGTGATCCCCAGGGGCGCCCCGGTGGGGGACATTAGGTCAAAATACTCGGCCATATCAGTTTTGTTTCCTTACAATGCCGTACTCGCCTACATCGGGACGGAAGTATTTGCACCCGGCGGAGGTGTCGCTCTCCAGCATACGGGCGTACTCGTCCTCGTCCAGCATCAGGTCGCAGAAGCCCTCTTCGGCGTCCTCACCCTCACCGTCGCACACAAAGTACCAGCAGTTTTCACACAGTCTGTCCATATCAGTTCAGGGGCGACTGCTCCGGGCTGCCGACGGTTACCGTGTCCTTATTCAGGCGCATAATGGGGATCATCAGCCCGGGCACGCCGCAGTGGCCGGCCATTTGGTTGACAAGCTGGCGCAGGAAGGGATAGATCTGGTCAAAGGACTGGGTGTGAATGTCCGCCTTGTCGTCCCCCTCGTCGTAAGTGAACTCCGCCACCAGGTCGATCTGTACCTCAAAGGGGTTCATATTCCCGTCGGTAATACGAAAAGACAGGATCCCCACGCACTTGTGCACATCGTCCATGTAGTTCACATTGTACTTTACCTGGTTTTGCAACTGCAGTTCGGTGCCGTTGGCAACGGTGTTTTCCATTCGCAGCTTGTTGACTTTATAACCCTGAATTTGTACCATATTTTTACTCCTTTATTTTACCAGCCGCACATGGCTCAGCTTTACATCGTCCTCTGCCGGGTCGGCGGCGTGACCGGTCAGGCGTACCAGCTCCAGATTGTCCACATAGGCAGCGTCTACCGCGCAGCTGTAATCCGGGCACAGGTTGCCCCAGTCGGTTTTGGTCTTTTCAATGGTAATGTCCTTGGCGTGGCGCAGGAAGAAGGCGGCGTTCCTGTACTTCTCCACCCCGTAGTCCAGGCAGGGCCGCAGGTCGTACAGCCCGCAGGGCCACTTGCTGGTCTTGGTCAGGGTAATGCGGCAGTTCTCAAAGCGTACATCTTCAATGGGGTTCTCCGCCGTGCCGTGAATGAGCACCCCGTTCTCGCCCTTGGCGGTAATGTTAAAGAAGCGAATGTTCTTCACCTTGCCGCAGCGGGTGTTTTGGTCCCGGTCAAAGGCGGTGATGGTGATGGGCTCTGCCGTGCCCCACCAGTCCGGGCAAAAGCGCCGGGTCTCAATGATAATGTTGGAATAGCTTACATTCTCCACCGAGCCGCCGTCCCGAATTTGAATGGACAGCCCCCGGTTGCTGCGAGAGATCACGCAGTTTTGCACCAGCACATTGCGAAAGTCGCCCACCCCCTCGGTGCCGATCTTAATGGCGGCGGAGGTGGACACCAGGGTGCAGCCGTCAATGACGATATTCTCGCAGGGGCCGTACTCGGCGTTGCCCTTGCTGGCCTTTAGACAAATGCAGTCGTCGGCGCACTCCACATGGCAGCCCAAAATGCGCACATTGGAGCAGTGGTCCGGGTCAATGCCGTCGCTGTTGGCCACATCCAGATCGTTGAGAATGCGAATGCGGTCAATGAGCACATCGTCGCACCCGGCCGGGTGCAGGGTCCAAAAGGGCGCGTCCACAATGGTAATGTCCTTAAAGGTGATATGGTTCGATTTCTCCACATAAATCACCGTGGGGCGGGGGTAAAAGTCGCCGGTCACATAGTATTGGTCCTTGCGCTGCACAAAGGCGTGGCCGTTGGCGTCAATGGTGCCTTCCCCGCTGACGGTGCAGCCGTCTGCCTCATAGCCATAGAGAAAGACAAAGCTGGGCTTGCCGGTGACCGGGTTGCCGATCAGCGCCGTCTTGGGGTCGTTGATCAGCTTGTTGGGGCGGATGTAGCCGTCAATATTGCCGGTGGCTTTCAGCCGGGCGCCCTTTTGGATATGCAGGTCCACATTGGCCCGCAGGCGAATGGAGTCGCTGTAAAACACATAGCCGCTTTGCAGCACCACCCGGCCGCCGCCGTTCTTGGCGCAGTCATCAATGGCGTGCTGAATGGCAAAGGCGTCGTTGGTGGCGCCGTCGCCTACGGCACCGTACTGGAGAACATTGTATTCCTTCAACTTTTTTGCTCCTTATAACAGAATATCTATTTTATCTAATATAGCATACTTTATACTGTATTTCAACTCATTGACAAAAGACGGCAAGTATGGTATAGTTACAACGCAAACTGCCGTCACATTCCTCAGTCCAACGGAATGGGGGACGGTTCTTTTTATGCCTGTCGGCAAGTGAGATAAACGAGGTACAAAAACAGATGAAGTATGATGTAGTCATCGTGGGCGCCGGCCCTGCCGGGATCTTTACCGCTATTGAGATGCTGCGCCACGGCAGCAAAAAGAAGATCTTGATCATCGAGAAAGGCAAGGCCATTGAGAATCGTGCCTGCCCTAAGACCAAGACCAAGAAGTGCATGAACTGCCAGCCCTACTGCCACATTACCACCGGCTTTTCCGGTGCAGGCGCGTTCTCGGACGGCAAGCTGTCCCTCAGCTATGAGGTAGGCGGCGACCTGCCCTCCCTGATCGGTGCGGACCTGGCCCAGGAGACCATTGATTATACGGACAAGATCTACCTGGAGTTCGGTGCAGACACCCACATTGAGGGCCTGGAGAATACGGACGAGGTAAAGGCCATCCGCAAGCGGGCCATTCAGGCCGGGCTGAAGCTGGTGGACTGCCCCATTCGCCACCTGGGCACGGAAAAGGCAAGAGAGATCTATTACGCCATGGAGCAGTATTTGCTGGAGAATGGGGTAGAGATCATCTTTGGCGTGGAGTGCAACAATATTATTCTTTCCGGCACCAAATGTGAGGGCGTGATCCTGACGGAGAACGGCACCCAGCGGGAGATCCGGGCAGACCATACCATTGTGGCCACCGGCCGTCGCGGCGCCGAGTGGCTGGAGAAGATCTGTGCCCAGCACAACATTGCCCACCAGCCGGGGACTGTAGACATCGGCGTGCGTGTGGAGTGCCGCAATGAGGTGATGGAAAAGGTCAACGAGACCCTGTACGAGAGCAAACTCATCGGCTATCCCAAGCCCTTTAAGAACAAGGTGCGCACCTTTTGTCAGAACCCGGGCGGCTTTGTGGCTCAGGAGAATTACGACAATGACCTGGCTGTAGTCAACGGCCATTCCTATAAGGAGTTAAAATCCAATAATACCAACCTGGCAATTTTGTGCTCCCACAATTTCAGCTATCCCTTTAACCAGCCTATTGCCTATGCGCAAAAGGTGGGCGAGCTGACCAATATGCTGGCAGCGGGCCACATTTTGGTGCAGCGCTTTGGCGATATTCTGGACGGCAAGCGTACCTGGGAAAAGGAGCTGGCCCAGTCCAATGTGCGCCCCACTTTGCCGGACGCTGTGGCCGGTGACATTACCGCCGCCATGCCCTATCGGGCCATGACCAATATTATCAACTTTATCCAGGCCATGGACCATGTGGTGCCGGGCTTTGCCTCTTATGAGACGCTGCTGTACTCCCCGGAGTTGAAATTCTATTCCAATCGGATCAAGATGGACACGGACTTTAACACCAGCGTAGAGGGCCTGCACTGCCTGGGCGACTCCAGCGGCTGGACCCGCGGGCTGATGATGGCCTCTGTTATGGGCGTCATTATGGGCCGCAAACTGCTGTAAATGAAAAGAATTCCCTGCAAGAACCGAACCTTTTTGCAGGGTTTCGTTGCTTTTCTCTATAGAATTTAGTATAATACACCTGTATGACCCCTTGCAGGGGCACTTTGGAGTGAAAGAGGTACATCACTATGATTAGAGCGATCGTTGGCGCCAACTGGGGCGACGAAGGCAAGGGCAAGATCACGGATATGTTCGCTGCCAAGAGCGATATTGTTATTCGCTTTCAGGGCGGCGCCAATGCGGGCCACACCATTATTAACGAGCATGGGCGCTTTGCGTTCCACCTGATGCCCTCCGGTGTGTGCTACGACCACACCACCTGCATCATCGGCAACGGCGTGGCGCTGGATATTAACAAGTTCTTAACGGAGCTGGAGGATGTAAAGGCTGCCGGGCTGAACCCGCACCTGCTGGTCAGCGAGCGCTGCCAGATCCTGATGCCCTACCACATTTTGCTGGATACTTACGAGGAGGAGCGCTTGGGCAAGAATGCCTTTGGCTCCACCAAGAGCGGCATTGCCCCGTTCTTCAGCGACAAGTTCTCCAAGATCGGTATTCAGGTCAACGAGCTGTTTGACGAGGAAGTGCTGCGGGCCAAGCTGGAGAATATCTGCACCTTGAAGAACCTGGTGCTGGAGCATGTGTACCACAAACCGCTCTTGAATGTGGACGACCTGTTCGCCACCTGCATGGAGTATAGAGAGAAGATTGCCCCCTATGTGTGCGACACCCACGCCTATCTGCAAAAGGCGGTGCAAGAGGGCAAAAACATTTTGCTGGAGGGCCAGCTGGGTACTTTGAAAGACCCGGACTTCGGTATTTATCCCATGGTCACCTCTTCCTCCACTTTGGCCGGTTACGGTGCCGTTGGCGCCGGACTGCCGCCCCACAAGATCCAGGATATTGTGGTGGTTACCAAGGCGTATTCCTCCGCCGTTGGCGCCGGGGAATTTGTGTCTGAGATCCTGGACGAGGACAAGGCCCAGGAGCTGCGGATCCACGGCGGCGACAAGGGCGAATTCGGCGCCACCACCGGCAGACCCCGCCGTGTGGGCTGGTTTGATTGCGTGGCTACCCGTTACGGCGTAGAGTGCCAGGGCGCTACCCAGGTGGTCATGACCGCGCTAGATTGCCTGTCTTATTTGGAAGAGATCCCGGTTTGTGTAGGCTATGAGATCGACGGCAAGGTGATTCAGGATTTCCCGGTCACCCATATCCTTAAGGACTGCAAACCGGTGCTGAAGACCTTAAAGGGCTGGCACTGCGACATTCGCGGGATCCAGAATTTTGAGGACCTGCCCCAGGAGGCCAAGGATTATGTGGCCTTTATTGAGCAGCAGATCGGCCACAAGATCACCATGGTCTCTAACGGTCCGGAGCGCGAGGCCATCCTGCCCAGAGCATAAATAGCATTGTACAAATAAAGAACCGGCACCCTTTACATAAGGGCGCCGGTTTTGTTTTATGCGGTTATAATAAATTTGGATTTTGCCGGTGGGGAGTGCGCCCCAGCAGGTAATCGGCGGACACATCATAATATTCGCACAGCGTCAGCAAATGGCGCAGGGGCAGGGCATTGGCGCCCCGCTCATAGCGGGCGTACATGGTCTGGGAGGTGCCCAGCACCTCTGCCAGTTCCGCCTGGCTCTTATGCGCTTCTGTGCGCAGCTGGCGCAGCAGCTTTGGATAACGCAGGCTCATTTGTTCTGCGCCTTACTGAGAAAGGCTTGCAGCGCCGGGCTTTTGGGGTGATTGAACAGCTCCTCCGGGGGGCCGCTCTCGGCGATGACACCGTCTGCCATAAAGAGCACCTGGTCCGCCACATGGCGGGCAAATTCCATCTCATGGGTCACCACAATCATGGTGCTGTTGCCGGTCTTTAGACTGCGGATCACATTCAGCACCTCGCCGGTCAGCTCCGGATCCAGGGCGGAAGTGGGCTCGTCAAAGCACAGAATATCCGGCGACATAGCCAGCGCCCGGGCAATGGCCACCCGCTGCTGCTGCCCGCCGCTCAGCTGGCATGGATAGGCGTCGGCCTTGTCTGCCAGACCCACCCGCTCCAGTAGATCCTTGGCATTTTGCTCCAGTGCCTGCTCTTGGGCCTGCTTAAAGGCCTTGGCGTTTTGACCGGCCTTTTTGGCGGCTTTTACCTGCTGGTGCAGCGCCAATTTAGGCGCCAGGGTCAGGTTATCCATCACCTTGTACTGGGGAAACAGGTTGAACTGCTGAAACACCAGGCCAAAGTGCAGCCGATTTTTGCGGATCTCTTTGTCGGACAGGGTGGCGGCGTCGGTGGCGTCGATCAGGGTCTGTCCGTCCACGGCAATGGAGCCGCTGCTGGGGGTTTCCAAAAAGTTCAGGCACCGCAGCAGGGTGGTTTTGCCGCTGCCGGAGGAGCCGATGATCACCAGCACATCGCCCTTTTCCAGCGAAAAGTCAATGCCCTTCAGCACTTCTATATTGCCAAAGTGCTTTTGCAGATTTTTTACTTCTAAAAATGCCATACCATCACCCCTTGTAGTAGTTCAGCTTCTTCTCCAGCCGGTTGAAGAGCACCGTAAGAATGCCGCAGAAGATCAGGTAGAACACGCCGGTGTAGAACAGCGGCCACAGCAGGCCGTCCAGCTTCATAAACTTTTCGCCTGCCCAAATGATCTCGTAAACAGAGATCACGCGGGCCAGAGAAGTGTCTTTCACCAGGGTGATGATTTCGTTGCTCATAGGCGGAATGATCCGCTTAACCACCTGCATAAAGACCACCTTGCGGAAGATCTGGGTGCGGGTCATGCCCAGCACCTGACCGGCCTCGTACTGGCCCTTGGGAATGGCCTCGATCCCGCCGCGAAAGATCTCGGAAAAATAGCAGGCGTAGTTGATGATAAACGCCACGGACACCGCCACAAAGCGGTCAAACACCGTCCACCCGGCCAGCCAGGTGATAAAAGCGTTGGGGTTTTCAATATTTTGCGCCCAGTTGCCTACCAGTCCCGGGCCGTAATAAACAATAATCATCTGGAGCACCAGGGGCGTACCTCTGATGATCCAGATGAGTGTTTTGCACAGCCACTTTAAGGGACGGAACTTGCTCATGGAGCCAAAGCTGATGATCAGCCCCAGGGGCAGAGCGGCAACCAGCGTAATGCAAAAGAGCTTTAAGGTGGAGCCAAAGCCCTCCAACAACTGCTGTGTAACTTGCCAGAACATGGTATTCCCTCTCGTGTTTATTGTGATTTTATTTGTTTGCTGCGTCCTTGATGAGTACGATCTGGTACTTCTCGGCCAGCTTGTCCAGAGTGCCGTCGTTCATCATTTCGGCCATCAGTTCGTTGGTTTTGGCGGTCATGTCGGAGCCTTTGCGGAAGGCAATGCCGTACTCCTCGGCCTCCAGCTTAATGCTGTAAGTCAGGTTCTTGTTGGCGGTGCCCTCGCCGGTCATGGCGTTGGCCATGGTCAGGTCGATAATGCAGGCGTCCGCAGAGCCGGAGGTTACTTCTGTCAAAGCCAGCGCTTGGCTGTCGGATACAACGGTGTTGGTGAGACCGGCGGCCTGAGCAGCCTTTTCGCCGGCGGAACCGCCCTCTACGGCAATGGACTTCAGGTTTTTCAGATCATCGGTGGTCTTGTACTTGCTCACCTCGGACTGCTTCATTACAACCACCTGGGCGTTCTCTGCATAGGCGTTGGTAATGCTGGCGGCCTTTTTGCCCTCGTCGGTAATGGTCATGCCGTTCCACAGGCAGTCCACAGCACCGGAGGACAGCTCGTTATACTTGTTGTTCCAGTTGATCTCTACAAATTCAACCTTCACACCCAGCTTCTCGCCCAGCGCCTGGGCAAACTCGGTATCAAAGCCGGTCCACTCGCCGTTCTTGTCCTGGTAGTTCATGGGCTCGTATTCGGTGATACCCACTTTCAGCACACCGGCAGCCTGGATCTTGGCCAGATCGGACTGGGCGGTGGTGTCCTCTTTGCTGTTTGTTTTTTCCTTGCTGCCGGAGCAGGCGGCGAAGCCGGCCACAATGCCGCAGACCAGTACCAGGCTCAGCACCAGGGAAAGCACTTTTTTCATCTTGCACATACGATTTTCTCCTTATATCCTCATAATGAATTTGCAAAGGCGCAATTTTGCGTAGTAGCAAGGTAGCGATTTACTACGCTAAATTCCTTTGCCGATGTGCGCATTATACCACGATTTATGACAAAAGTAAATAGGAAATCCGAACAGAGTGTGAAATTTCTGCCGTTTTGGTTGCCAAACCCCTGTATGGGTGGTAAAATAGACCGTAAAGGAGATGTTCGTATGAACTGGAATTTTCACCTGCCGGTGGAGCTGGTTTTCGGCAGCGGCACCCGGCATGAGATTAAAACGTATATAGAAAAGATCGGCGGCACCCGGGGGGTATTGGTGTGCGGCAAGAGCTTTCAGCGAAACGGCACCGCAGACGCCTTTTTGCAGGCGGCAGACGGTGCGCTGGTATCCGTATTTAGTGACATTCGGCCCAATCCTACCACAGAAAATGTGAATGCCTGTGCGGCAGAAATGCGGCGGGTGGGCGCGGACTTTGCGGTGGCGTTGGGCGGTGGCTCGCCCATGGACTGCTGTAAGGCAGCCTGCGCCATTGCCCGGGGCACGGACGATATTGAGCCGTACCACAACGGCGACAAGCCGGTGACGGCAGCGGAGGCCATACCCATGATCGCCTTTGCCACCACCGCCGGCACCGCCTCAGAGGTGACCAATATCAGCGTGCTGACCAATGTGTCCGCCGGGGTGAAGAAGCCCATGAACCACCCGGCCATGTACCCCAAGATCGCAGTGGTAGACCCGGAGCTGACCTTAACGGTGCCGCCCCAGGTGACCGCCTCTACCGGGCTGGATGTGCTGTGCCACGCAGTGGAGAGCTACTGGAGTGTGAACCATCAGCCGGTGTGCGCCGCCTGCTCCGTGCACGCAGCGCGACTGGTGTTTGACTGGCTGGAAAAGGCGTACCGGGACGGCAACGACCTGGAGGCCAGGGAGAAGATGGCGGAGGCGTCCATTGTAGCCGGCGTGGCCTTTAGTCACCCCCGCACCACCGGCTCCCATGCCTGCTCCTTCCCGCTGACCAATCTGTACGGTATGCCCCACGGCGAGGCTTGCGCCTTTACCCTGGATTACTTTATTCGATTTAATGCGGAGCATGCAGATGGGGACGGCCGCATGACTGCCCTGGCTCGGGACTGCGGGTTTGACACCCCGGCGGCCATGGCGGACGCGGTGCACAGTATGAAAAACAGAATGGGTATGCGCACCAATTTGTGCGAGCTGGGGGTGGAGAGCGACCAGGAGATTCGCGCCCTGGCCCACCAGAGTATGTCTATGCTGATGACCTTAAACCCGGTGCCTTTGACAGAAGAGGACATTTACCAAATGTTCTGCGCTTTAAAGTAACAGGCATTGACAAACGGCACCGAACCCTTATAATAGAAGAACAGATACAGAAAGGAATTTGAATGTTATGGTTTATGGCGTTGTATTGGCCGGCGGCGTCGGCTCCCGAATGGGCGGGGACAAGCCCAAGCAGTATTTAACGGTAAAGGACAAGCCCATTATTATTTATACCATCGAGAAGTTTATTTCCGTGCCCCGGCTGGAGAAGATTTTGGTGCTTTGCCCCTCCAAGTGGGTGGAGCACACCAAGAATTTGATCGCCAAGCACATTGCTCCCGCAGCGGACCGTGTGACGGTGATCGAGGGCGGTTCTACCCGCAACGAGACCATTATGAACGCCATTCGCTACATTGAGAGCGAGGGCAATTTGAACGACGACACCATTATCGTCACCCACGACAGCGTGCGTCCCTTTGTGACCTATCGGATCATTGAGGAGAACATTGCGGCGGCGGAGCAGTTCGGCGCCTGCGACACGGTGATCCCTGCCACGGACACCATTGTGGAGAGCCGGGACCACCAGGTGATCTCTGCCATTCCGGATCGGTCCGTAATGTACCAGGGCCAGACCCCACAGTCTTTCCGGGCTACCAAGCTGAAAAAGCTGTATGAGACCCTTACCGATGAGGAAAAAGAAATTCTTACGGACGCCGCTAAGATCTTCGTCATCAAGGGCGAGCCGGTGGCGCTGGTGCAGGGCGAGACCTATAATATGAAGATCACTTACCCCTACGACCTGCGGGTGGCAAAATCCCTGCTGGAGGACGAGACCCATGATTAACACCGTCTACCGTTTGGTGGCGCCCCGCCGGTTTGAGATCGCTTTTGAGGACATTGATCTGTTTGGCGACAATGCCATTGTGCGCCCTACCAATCTTTCCATTTGCAACGCAGATATGCGCTATTACCTGGGCACCCGGGACGCGAAGGTGCTGGCCGAGAAGCTGCCCATGGCCCTGATCCATGAGGGCGTTGGCGTGGTTATGCGGGATCCCAGCGGCAAATTCGCCCCCGGTGACCGGGTGGTGATGGTGCCCAATTGCCCTACGGAGAGCGATGATTATATCGGAGAGAATTATCTGCGTTCCTCCAAGTTTTGCGGCTCGTCCATGGACGGATTTTTGCAGGAGTATGTGGAAATTTCGCCCCGGCGCCTGGTGAAGTTGCCCCAGGATATCAATATGAATGTGGCGGCGTTTACGGAGATTGTGTCCGTTGCGGTGCACGCCATTTCTCGGTTTGACAAGATTGCCCATGCCCGGCGGGACGCCATCGGTGTTTGGGGCGACGGCAATTTGTCTTATATCGTTTCTCTGTTTTTGAAAAAGACTTTTCCGGACAGTAAGGTGTATGTGTTTGGACTGAATGACGACAAGCTGGCGGACTTTACCTTTGCCGATGGGGCGTATAAGACTACGGAGGTGCCGGCGGGCTTTACCATGGACCACGCCTTTGAGTGCGTAGGTGGCAACGGATCGCCCATTGCCATTGAGCAGATTATCGGCCTGATTAAGCCGGAGGCCACCATTTCCATTTTGGGCGTCAGCGAGTATCCGGTGCCCATCAATACCCGTATGATCTTGGAGAAGGGGCTGCGCGTGTTTGGCTCCTCCCGCAGCGGCGTGGCGGATTTTGAAAAGACGGTAGAAATGTACCGTCAGTTCCCGGAGATTATTGATTATTTGGGCAACCTGATCAGTTCCGTCAATGTGGTGCGCACCACTACGGATATTAAGCAGGCCTTTGAGAAGGACACCCAAAAAGCCTTTGGCAAGACCATTATGGCCTGGCAAGAATAAAACATACCGTCGATAAAGCGGCTAAATCGCGCCGAGTTCAAGGGGCTTGATGCGCTTTTTTCGTAGGGCCGGGGCTTGCTCCGGCCGAAAGAATTTTATCGTATTGCGGTTTGAAAAAAGTGGCTTGAACATCGCGTTCAAGCCACTTTTGGCGCTTTTCGTCTTTTGCTCGGGGGAGTGAATTGCGCGTAGCGCAAGAGACACGAGGCTCCAAATGCGTTAGCATTTGGGAGAAACAGTCCGGTGGACTGTTTCGTAGCGAGTGAAATTAACGGCACCCGCTCGCAAAAAACGAAATTCATCTCGCTTTCTCTCGGTCTGTTCAGTGCTTTATATTTTTTCAGGTTCATTTCAGCATTCCGGTGTACACTGGAGGCAGAAAGGCAGGGACAACTATGCGTATTTTACTGGTAGAGGACGAGCGGCGGCTGGCCGAGTTAATTGAGAGCCGCCTGCAAAAAGAGAATTATGCCATAGATGTGGACTTAAACGGCGATGACGGTTTGTATGACGCCTTAACGGACAGCTACGATTTGTTGCTTCTCGATGTCATGCTGCCGGGCACCGACGGTTGGGAAATTTTGCGCCGGGTGCGGCAGGAGGGTGTGCGGGCTAAGGTGATTATGCTCACTGCCCGTGCCGCTTTGGAGGACAAGCTCACCGGGCTGCAGGGGGGCGCCAATGATTATATCACCAAGCCCTTTCATATGGACGAGCTGGTGGCGCGGGTGCATGTACAGCTGCGCCAAGACGGCAGCGGTATGCCCACAAATCGGCTCACCTGCGGCGATCTGGAGCTACTGCTCACCGCCTCCACCTTGCGGTGCACCGCCACCGGTCACCAGGTACAGGTGATTCGCAAGGAGTTCCAGCTGCTGGAGAGCCTGATGCAAAATCCCGGCCAAATTCTCAGTAAGGAACAGTTGTACGATCGGGTGTGGGGCTTTGAGAGCCAGGTGGAAAGTAACAATTTGGAGGCCTATCTGTCCTTCCTGCGTAAAAAGCTGGCAGCCATCGGCTCCGGGGCGCGGATTAAGGCCGTGCGGGGCATGGGCTATCGGTTGGAGGTGTAGTATGCAAAAGCTCAGGCACAAGGTGTTTTGGACCTTGTTTTTGATTTTAACGCTGGTGACGGTTGGGGTGCTGGGGGCTTTTAATGCGCAGGCGTACCGCCAGGAGTACCGCAGCGTTACGGAAAAGCTCAGCCAGGCGCAACCGGGCGAGCCGGTGGCAGCCGGCGGCAATCAACCAGATAAGCGCAACGAGGACGGCACGGCGCCCATGGGTTTTTTGGACAGCGTGGTTTATACCGTTTTGTTGGGGCAGGACGGTACCGTGAGTACGGTGCTTAACCGCTCAGAGGACGGCAAAACAGACGCAGAGATTACCGCACTGGCACAAAAATATATGTCCGCCGGGCGTACCGGCACGGTGGTAGGCAATCTGTATACCGCCAAGTACGCCTACAGCTACACAGCGGGGCGCTCTATCACCCTGCTGGATTTGGAACGTACCGGTCAAAGGCTGCGGCAGAATTTGGCGCTGTCCCTGGGCATTTTGCTGGTGGCGGAGGGGCTGATTTTGTTGGTAAGCCGCCGCCTGACCCGATGGATTATTGAACCGGTGGAGGAGAGCTTTCAGCGGCAAAAGCAGTTTGTGGCCGACGCCTCTCATGAACTGAAAACACCGCTGGCGGTGATTATGGCCGGGTGCGACGCTCTGGAGCAGTCTCCCGGAGATCCAAAATATTTAGGCTACATTGCAGACGAGACCCGCCAAATGCAAGCGCTGGTGACCCAACTGCTGGATTTGGCCCGGGTCAGTGAGCAGCCACCGGTGCGGGAAACGGTGGATCTGTCTGCCCTGACCGGTACCACGGTGCTGTCCTTTGAGGCGCTGCTGTTTGAGCAGCAGATCACATTGGAGGAGCAGATTGAGCCGGGGCTTTGGGTGCAGGGAGACAGCGATCAGTTGCGCCGGGTGATTACGGTGCTTACGGAGAATGCGCTGCACCACGGTCGACCGGGCACGGCGGTGCAGGTGCGCCTGGGCTGTAAGGGCAACCGGGCGGTGCTGGAGGTGGAGAACACCGGCGATCCGATCCCGCCCGGGGAGGAGCAGCGGATCTTTGAGCGCTTTTACCGAGCAGATACCGCACGCAATCGGGAGAGCGGCCGCTACGGACTGGGACTGGCCATTGCCAAGGGCATTGTGGAGGGACATGGCGGTACCATTTCCGCCGCCAGTGCAGGAGAGCAAACGGTGTTTACAGTGTCCCTGCCTATGGAAAAGCCCAAAATGGCAAAGCAATAGACTTAAGAAAAAGCAGAGATACCGAAGCGAGGGAGAAGGCCAGCCGCCTCTCCCTCGCTTTTTTACAAAATTCTTTATTTTTTTTCAGTGATAAGAACCTTAGGATTCTACAGATTGTGCACCAGAGATCGCAGGTATTTATGGGCCTGCGCTTTGGTGCATTTACTGTTTTTAATGGTTGTCCACTGCCAAACCAGAAACAAGGTGTTGCTGTAATGGTCTGCCAGCAGATCGTTGGGAATGTCCTTTTGGGTTGCTTCCGGGCAGCTTTTGAAGATGGAACGCATTTGCGCATTTAAAAAATTCCGAAGGCTGGAGAACATATAGCCTGCCTCGCTATTATGCAGCAGTGCTTTGCGTATGGCCTGTTCATTCTGCTTTGTAAAATCATAAATACGGTCAAAATACAGATACAGCATTTCATTTTCTTCGGCGTGATGATATGCACCGAGCCCCACTTGCGCCGCAAGAACCTGCCAGCAGTAGTGGAGCAGATCATATTTATCATCAAAATAATTATAAAATGTAGCACGGGGATATTCTGCCGCCTGGCACAGCTGACCCACAGAGATTTCCTCAAAGGATTTTTTAGACAAAAGCCGAAGCATTTCTCGGCTGAATGCCTCCAATGTTCGTTTTGCTCCTTTGGTTAATGGCTTTGTTAGATCATATTTCATAGCGACCTCCTTTTGCAAAATTCCATATTTGTCTAACATTAAACGCGGGGTGCGATCTGTCGCTTGTTTTGCAATCGGTTACAGTATACAATGAAGCCAATAGATTTGCAAGTGTCTAATTTTTTTCACTTGTATGATAAGGAGTTCGCTTATGCATATTGCAGTGATCACCGGCGCATCCTCCGGGCTGGGCGTTTGCTATGTGGATGCCGTCACAAAATTATTTCCGGAAATTGAGGAGCTGTGGCTGATTGCCCGTCGGGAACAGCGCATGAAAGCGGTTGCCGAGAAATATCCGGACAAATGCGTTGTCCTTATCCCCATGGATATGGCCGACATGAGCAGCTACGAGATGCTCGCAGAAAAATTGAAATCTGAAAATCCGCAGATTGAAGTTTTGGTCAATGATGCGGGTATGTCTGTGGGTGCTCCGTTTGAGAATATGGAACGGACGGAGATGCTTCGAATGCTGGATCTGAACTGTAAGGGCGCAACGGCGATTACAAGTGTGTGTTTGCCCTATATCATGGACGGCGGTACGATCCTGCAGGTGTCCTCAACCTCAGCATTTGTGCCCAATCGGAACCTGGTCGTATACAGTGCGTCAAAGTCCTATGTGTCCGCATTTTGTTTGGGGCTGCGTGAGGAGCTGAAAAGCAGGCGTATCAATGTGTGTGCGATGTGTCCCGGCTTTATGCTTACGGAAATGACAAAAGCAGAGATAACAAAGTCCCAAAGCCGTTTACCGGTGATTGATCCCAGGCGTGCCGCTTTGAAATCACTGAAAGCAGCAAAAAAAGGCAGAGCCGTTTATACAACCGGCGGGTTTTACAAGTGTTATCGTTTGCTGGCAAAACTTTTGCCGCATACGTTTCTTGTTCGATTTGCAGGTCTTGGATAAGGAGACAGATGATGATTTTATATTTTTCGGCAACCGGAAATAGCGAATATGTGGCCAGGAAAATTGCAGCAGAAACCGGAGATATTGCCGTTTCGATGACAGATTGTTACAAAAAACAGCTTTTTTCTTTTGAGGAAAAACAGGTGCGGCTGGGGATCGTCAGTCCCACATATTCCTGGGGCTTGCCGGCAATTGTAACTGAATTTTTGCAAAAAATCAATTTGGTCCATCAGCCGGATTATCTGTATTTTGTCGCAACTTACGGAACGACGCCGGGGCAGACCGGGCGGCTGGCAGATCGTATTCTTTCTCCAAAGGGATTGTCTCTGTCTGCAAAATTCAGTGTGAAAATGCCGGATACCTGGACACCGATCTTTGACTTGAGCGATAAAGAAAAGGTGCAGCGCATAAACAGCAACGCCGAATTCGAAATAGAGTCTGTTATTGAAAAAATAAAGGATCTTGCCGTTGGCGATTTTATGAAAAACAAATTGCCCTATCCGTTTGTCAAAATCTGGCACGGTATGGAATATGACGCCATGCGCAAAACGAAGCATTTCGCTGTAGAGGATCGCTGTATTGGGTGCGGACTGTGTGCCAAAAACTGCCCGGTTTCTGCCATTCAAATCAAAAACCGTAAGCCGGAATGGGTAAAAGAACAGTGTGTGATGTGTTTGTCTTGCTTGCACCATTGCCCCAAATTTGCAATTCAATACGGTAAAAACACAAAAAAGCACGGGCAGTATACGCACCCCAAATACCGCTTGCCCGAATAACAGTCTGCGCCAGCCGTCATTTGCTGCTGTTTTAATTTATTGCAAAAAAAATTGCGCTTTTCAGTTTCATTTAAGTTTAGCGGGGTATTCTGTAGATGAAAAGGGGGCAAACCCCTGTACAGGAAAGGAGCAATTTTGATGAAAAACAAGCGAACTATGAAGAATGTAGCCGTATCTGTTTTGTTGGTACTGCTGTTGGCCGGGTGCGCAGCCACCCTGTTTTGTGCCCACAAGACGGCGTCCGCTACCCCCAGTGAAGGCACCTCTATGCAGGCGCCCGGCGACAGTCAACAAAGCGATGCAACCGGCGGCAACACCCAAAGCGGCAGTGATACCCAAAGCAGCACGCCGCCGGAAAAGCCGGATGGCGATCAAAACGGCCAGTCCGGAAACAGTCAGGATACCACCCAATCTGAAAACAGCAGTGCGCAGTCCGGCAGCGAAAGCAGTACTTCTGACGCAAATACGGCAGAGAACAGCCAAAGCGGCGAACAGGGTGGGAACCAGAGCAGCAACCAGGGCAACGGCCAAAGCGCGCCGCCACAGGGTAACGGCCAGGGGAGCGCACCCTCTATGCCCGGCAGCGACAGCAGCCTGAACGCGGTATATTATGTGATTTTGGGCGTACTGTCCTTGGGTATCAGCGCTTGTGTGCTGTATTTGATTCTGTCTCGCGGTAGCAAATATTCTTTGCGCCAAACCTTTAAGAACAGCGACAAAATCTGGATTTTTGTGCTGGCTACTCTGTTGCTGACAACGGCGCTCACCGGCGGCCAAAGCTATGCGGCCAATCGATTGGCAGCCGGCGGCAGCGCGCCGTCCCAGTCTCAAAGTACCCAGACAGAGGCAGAGACGACCGGTGCGCTGGAGGCGGACGGAGACACGCTGTCTGTGACGGAGGATGCCCAGTCAGATACAGCGGACCAAAGTGTGCTGCTGGTGACGAACGGCGGTTCGGCTACAGTGGACGGCGCCGCCCTTTCGAAAACCGGCGGCGACAGCAGCAGTACGGAAAACTCTGAATTCTACGGCGTGAATGCCGGGGTGCTGGTGCAGAAGAATTCCACCGCCACCATCAAAAACGCCACCATTACCACTGCTGCCAAGGGCAGCAACGCAGTGTTCGCTACCGGCGAGGGCGCCAGCATCACCATCAGTGACTCTAAAATTACCACCACAGGCTCCGGCTCCGCCCGGGGCCTGGACGCCACCTACGGCGGCTCTATTACAGGCAAAAATTTAACTGTAGAAACGGCTGGCAGCTCCTGCGCCGCCCTGGCTACAGATCGGGGGGAGGGCACCGTTACCGTGTCTGACTCCACCTTAAAAACCGCCGGTGCAGGCTCTCCGGTGATCTATTCTACCGGCAATATTTCCGTCACCAACACCACCGGCACCGCCACCGGCGCCCAAATGACGGTGGTGGAGGGCAAAAACAGCGCCACGATCACGGACTCTACGCTGTCCGCTGCCGGTACCGGCAACCGGGGCACGGTAGACGCCTGTGGGATTATGTTGTACCAGTCCATGAGCGGTGACGCCGGAGAAGGCACCGCCACATTTACCGCCAAGGATTCCACCCTGTCCATCACCAAGGACGGCGGGTCGTACAAGACGGCGCCCATGTTTTTTGTGACCAATACCACCGCAGAGATTAACCTGCAAAATACCAAACTGCAGTTTGGCAGCGGTGTGCTGCTTAGCGTTAAAGGGACGGATGAGTGGGGCAATTCCGGCAGCAACGGCGGCACGGTGACCCTGAATGCCACCAAGCAGACCCTGACCGGCACGATGGAGGCGGATAACCTGTCTGCCCTGACGGTGAATCTGAAAAACAGCACCTACACCGGCGCCATCAACACCGCCAAAACAGCCAAGTCCGTGGCCCTGACTCTGGACGCAGACAGCACCTTTACCCTGACGGCAGACACCTATGTGACCAGCTTGACGGACAGTGACAGCACATACAGCAACATTGACCTGAACGGCCATACCCTGTATGTAAACGGCAAGGCGCTGCAAAAGTAAGTGCCCGGATTGGAATGAAAGAATAGAAAATAGCCTAATTGCAAATTTACACGCAGACCGAGAGAAAGCGAGATAAATTTCGTTTTTTGCGAGCGGGTGCCGTTAATTTCACTCGCTACGAAACAGTCCACCGGACTGTTTCTCCCAAATGCTAACGCATTTGGAGCCTCGTGTCTCTTGCGCTACGCGCAATTCACTCCCCCGAGCAAAAGACGAAAAGCGCCAAAAGCGGCTTGAACTGGATGTTCAAGCCGCTTTTTCAAATCAATAGCGATACTAAATACTCGCGGCAGGAGCAAGCCCCTGCCCTACGAAATATTTATTAAATTCTTTATAACAGGCGCGGTTTAGCCGCTTTATCGACAGTCTGAGCGCAGTCCGGATGGACTGCGATTTCTTTATGACTTTTAATCCCGGCGGGTCAGCCAAGCGCCGGTGAGCATCAGGTGCACCAGCAAAATGACGATGAGGAGCGCCAGCGCCAGCACCGTCAGGAACGGCACGGACACGATCACCAGCCCATGCAGATAGGTGCCCAGGTTCTCCGGGCACACCAGCGGGCCGTTCGCTTTGATCCGGTCCCATTTTTTGGTGATCCCCCGCACGGCGATGATAAAGAACAGCACAAAGCCGATCACAATGGCGATCTTGGCCCGCGCCGCAATGCTGCTTGCCGTGGCGCTGTCACCGGCGGTCTTGGTTCCCAGGGCTGCGCCGGAGATCATGGACAGGGGCACCACAGAGCCAAGGCAGATCAAGAGCGACAGATAGCTCAGTACCGCATACACCCGGTGGATCACCGGCAGCGCCCGGTTCCAGCGCTGGACCTTGGCTTCTTCCAAGGTGGGCACCTCGGCCTTTTCCAGCTTGTTCACCCGGTGCAGGTATGCCAAATTGACGATGTTATAGACCACCGTTACCAGCAGCACGGCGGCAATGCTGATGAGGGACGCCAGCAGCAGTCCGCCGCCAATGCGGCAAAAGCGGTCAAAGTCGTAGGCCTTGCCCAGCAGGGCAGCCATGGCCTTGTCGATCTTGAAATTCTGAATAACGGAGCCGATCACCCCATAGGCGAATTGGTAGAGACTGTAGCCGTTCGGCGCAGCCGCGTCCACCCACTGACTGCCGGTGCGCAGGGTGTGCTGCAAGGCCAAAAGACCGTAGGTGCCTGCCCCGGCCAGGGCGGTGGAGAAGATGAGATTTTGCGTCAGGGCGCTGCCCTTGTTGATATAAACCGGCCGTTCCCGGTTTTGCAGGACGGCTGCTTGCTCGCTTGCCATAGGGGGTTCTCCTTTGCCTTTTTCTTGCGGATATTTTAGCATTTTTGCCTGGTATCGTCAAGCCGGTGGGGCGAAAACTGCCCTTTCAGCAGCCGGGCAAAGGTCTCAATATAGTAGCCGAACGCGGCGGAGTGACGGCGCGCATATTATAATAGGTATAAAAAAGGACTTTGGCCGCTTGGTCAAAGTCCTTTGCTTTTGCTTATCGCTTTTGTTTTTCGATTTTAAGCCTCTGCGGCTACCGGCTCGCTTTCAAAAATGGTCTCCCAGTGGGTGTAGTATTCCAGCTGCTTGACCAGCTTGCGGGCCTGAATGTAATTGTAGGCTTTCTTATGGAAGCGGTCCAGCTCTTTGGACGCCTCCCGCATGGCCTGCGCCTTGGCTTTGGCAGCCTCTTTGGTGCTCTCGTTCATGGCTTTGGCGGCGTTGTATTGATCCATGGTAGGCTCGCTGATCCCGTACAGCTCCTCCACCGTGTGGCTCAGCAGTTCTTTTGCCTTTTCCACTCGGCGCTGCATGGCCTGGTCGTCAAAGCGGTTCTTCTCGTCCTTGATGATCTGCAGGCCCTTGATCTTGCGCTTGATCTGCCGCTTCTCTTTGCCGGTGGCAGCGGGCAGCTGCGCTTCCAGCTCTTCCAGCTGGGTAAGGGCGCCGGCGTAGATCTGCTTGGCCTCTTCCAGCTGGCCGGCAGATAGGGCGCCGGTGGCGTAGTCCTCTAGTGCGGCGCGGATTTTCAGCACCCCAATGTGGCCCTCGTGGTCCTCCTCAGTGAGGGTGTACATGGTGGTAAAGGGGATCAGCGACAGCACATAGCCCACAATGGCCAGCAGAATCATACCCTTGGAGATGGGCTCACGGAAGCTGGCTTTGTACAGATCGTCGTAGTTGTTGGTCAGCCCGTAGGTGTTCTGCATCAGCACGGTGTTGGTCAGGTAGGTAACGCCCATGCCGATAAAGGTGCCGATAAAGGTCACAAACTGGCCCATCAGCCCCTCCAGTCGCTCACCGGTCTTGTATTGTTGGTAATCCAGCACATCGGCGTTCATGGCGCCGTCGGTGATCAGCGTAAAGGTGGAGAAAAAACCACGCAGCCAGGTGAAGGCAAACAGTACCCAAATCTGGTCAATAAACACATACATTCCAGCCCAGCAGATCACGCTGCCCAGGATATACATAATAAACAGATTGCGCTTGCCGATTTTGCGAATCAGCAGCGGCGCCAGCAGCATAGCCGGGGTGGCCGCCGCGCCCAAAATGGTGGTCAGGGTACCGTTGAGCACGCCCTGCTGCTGGGTGCTTAGTCCCAGCACATCTTTAATACCGTAGTAGAAGTACCAGGTGGTCACGCTGCCAACGCCGCTTTGCAGCAGAATCAGCCAACCGGTAATGGAGCGGGCCCACTGGTATTTGTTTTGGATCCCGGCGCCGATCCCCTTAAAGAACGGCACCTTGGGGGTGTAGTCCTTGGCAACGATAATGCGCTCCTTGGTGCCGGTATAACTGAACAGACCGATCAGTGCACCGCCGATGCCGAAGATGGGCATAATGATTCGGTAGGCGTTAATATGCTCCAGCCCGCCGGTAAAGCCCGCCAAAATGGGCACCAAAAATCCGAGAATGGTGGGTGCCAGGGAGTAGATAAAGGTGGAAATGGTGATCACATCGGCCCGCTCGGTGGAGTTGGGGCTCATTACCTGTACCAGGGTGGTGTAGGCCTGGTCGTAGAATGGGTAGCACAGCTGCAACAGCTCGTAGGTGATAAATAGTGCCCACAGCTTTTGGTTATAGCTCATACTCTCAAAGGGCAGGAATGCAAAGCCGGTGAGCAAAATACCGCTGGGTATGCCGGTATAGAGCAGATAGGGCCGGAACTTGCCCTTGCTGGAGCGGGTGTTGTCAATAAGCATGCCCCTAAGCGGCACTAAGAAGATACCGATGATGGTGGCGATCATGGTCAGCTTGACCAAATCGCCGTTCTTCAGTCCCAAAGCGGAGCCGGCCAGCAGACTGGTGGCAGACAGCCCAATGTACCAGGCAGTGTAGATCACGAACTTTACGCCGATACCGCCTACGCTGTACGCGGCGATCTCCTTGTACGGTACATAGCGCCCCTCCGGCGGCGTGGTCCAGTGGGTCTTTACCGAGGACACCAGGTCTTTGACCTTGGCGCCCAGCTTCTTTTCTTTCATAGTGTCCCCCTTCAATGCCGGTAATGCTTTATGCGAATTACACAGATTTACTACATTATAGCACAGTATTTTGGGCAAAGCAACCAATATCTTGCCAAAGCTTTTGTGCATATTGAATTGTTAAGATCCGGGAAAGTTCCTTGACAACAAAAGAAAACGGTTATAAAACGAAAATGAAAAACAAAGAAAGCGTTTTGGATAACCGATATACACAAAGAATTTACGAAATGAGAAAATGGCTCCCACATTGTTGTTGAAATGGATAAAGAGAGGAGGTGGGTACCGTTTATTCTCATTTTATAAAAATAAATTTATAATTATGTGTAAAAGAGTACCTATATGAGTAAGCGAAAAATCATGTCCCTATTACTGCATTGCGGTTTTTGCTTTTTAGGGCTTGCAATTTTGGACGGGGTGTGGTAAAATACGCCAAACAACGAAATACGGGTTTGATTGGAAACGCACCTTTCTTTGGAGGATAACGAACAACACCGCTACGGCTGGGCAGCCGCACGCCGGTGTTGTTTTTATTTTTACTTTAGGAAGGAGCATTTTTTATGCCGCAAACCAAATTTCAAGATTTTATTTACACACTGATTATGGTGCCGGTGATGGTGTATGCCATGGTGTGCTACAACATCGCTATGGACATGGGCGGGCTGAGTAATGTTGTATTCCGTGCAGCTCTGTCGGAGCTGCCGCTGATGTGCCTGATCGCCTTTGTGCTGGAGTTTTTCTTCATCGGGCGCGTGGCGCAAAAGCTGGCCTTTCGTCTGGTGCGCCCGGAGCGGGACGCGCCGGTGCTGATCACTACCACCATCTCCGCCGTGATCGTGTGCCTAATGTGCCCGGTTATGAGCTTGGCAGCGTCCTTACTGTTTAATTTCAGCAGTTGGGGCGAGGCCTTTGCCCGCTGGGTGCAGATCTGGTTTTGCAATTTTCCCATGGCGCTGCTGTACCAGCTGTTTTTTGCCGGACCGCTGGTGCGCTTTATCTTCCGCCTGCTGTTCAAAAAGCAGTTGGCGCGGCAAAACCAAAAGGCAGAATAAGAATGAACCGCAGTGCCAAGTGCATTGCGGTTCTTTTGCGTTATGATTTATTTTTCTGCCCTGGCGGCGGATTTTTTGTCCCCTTTGGTGCGCAGCACGATCATAAAGATCATGCCCACGATACCGCCTACGGCGTTCATCATCATATCCGTCATGGTATCCACCAGGCCGATGTAGCCGTACTCGCCGTGGTACTTGGCCAGGTCAAACATGGCCGTTTCCGGCCCGGGCTTGGCCAGTTGCAGGTTGGTGCCGTGGAGGGTGTCCATCAGGAACTCGTAAAACTCCCACCCGGCGGCGATGGTCACGGCGAACATCAGGCCAAATATAGCGGCCAGGGTCACGGCGCAGGGGCCTTTTTTGCGCTGAATGATCCGGGCAAAGTCAAATCCAAAGGCGGCGCACACAAAGCCGGACAGCAGGTGCATAAAATCGTCAAAGTGAGCCAGCTTGTCAAACAGGCTCAGGTAGGAGCCAAACACAATGCCGATAAAAATAATGACATTCAGCAGGGTTTGGGACAGGGGCGGCACTTCTTCAATAAACGAGCCGTTGCCAAAGATCTGGAACAGGTCCCACAAATGGGTGAAGATAAAGCAAAATATGCTCTCAAACCCCATGACCAGATCGCCGTGGATAAAGGAATATCCGGCACAGATGAGCATAGCCAGGCGCACCAGCAGCCAAAAGGCCAGCTGCACCTTGGGGATCTTGGAGATCGGGTCTTTTTTGATTTGATAGGCCATAATCGTCGTCCTTTTTCTTTTGTATCGCTCTTTATCATACCATAGATGGGCCAAAAGTCAAACCCGGGTTTATAAATTAAGTATAAAATCTTTTTGCCTTTTGTTGAGCCGAGGCAGGGGGTCTGCTATAATAGACGGAAATTAAGATGAAAAAGGAGCGTTCTCATGATCGAATATACCACCAAATACGACGTGCGCAAGACCATGTATCAGAAGTTTGCGGACTCTGTGGTCAAGCGCGGCGACAAGCCCTGCTTTTACTATTATAACAATATGCTCACCTGGAACCAGGTGGCGGATTTGGTAGACGCCTGCGCCGCCGGTATGCTGGCAAGCGGTGTGCGCCAGGGCGATCGGGTGATCATCTGTGCCCCCAATATGCCCCAGTGCATTGTTGCGATTTATGCGGTCAATAAGATCGGCGCCGTGGCGTCTATGCTGCACCCGCTGTCTGTGGCCAGCGAGGCCAAATATGCGGTAGACCTGGTGGGCGCCAAATTTGCTTTTTGCTTTGATGTGTCGGAGAAGGCCTTTGCCGGTATGGACCTGACCTTGGTAAAGTGCAAGACCGCGTCTTACTTCCCCAAGACGCCCTACGGCTGGATCGCCAACGCCATGTATAAGAAGAAGATTAAGGGCAAGACCGCCCCGGCTGTGGGCGTGACCCGCTTTTATGAGTGGTCGGACTTCTTAAAGCAGGGCCGGGCATATATCGCCAAGAACGGCAACCCGGAACCGGCCACCGATCCCCAGGCCACCGCTGCCATTATGATGACCGGCGGCACCACCGGCAATCCCAAGGGCGTAATGCTCTCCAGTGAGGCCATCAACAACCTGTCTTATGAGCTGGTGGATGTGGTGGAGGACACCATTAAGATCGATCTGGATCCGGACCACGACGCCATGCTGACCGCACTGCCGGTGTTCCACGGCTTTGGCTTTGCCCTTTGTATGCATGTGTCCATGTGCGTGGGTATGCCCCAGTCCCTGTGGCCCCAGTTTGACGCCAAGATGTGCTCAGACGCCATTCGCAAGTACCATATCAACTATATCTTTGGCGTGCCGGATTTCTTTGAGAAGGTGTACAAGGCCGGCTACCTGAAGGGCGTGGATATGAGCACCATGAAGCTTATCGGCTCCGGCGGCGATGTGGTGCCCTATTCCTTAACGGAGAAGATGGACCGCCTGCTCCACGAGAACGGCTCCAAGTTCCACTTTGTGTCCGGCTACGGCCTGACCGAGTGTGTGACCGTGTGCAGCTTTACGGACCCCCGCCGAGAGGCGCCCCAGGGCTGTATCGGCGTGCCTACCTATAATATTGAAGTGATGACCGTAAAGCCCGGCACCACTGAGGAGGTAAAGGGCGAGGACGGCGAGCTGTGCGTCTACGGCCCCACCTTAATGCAGGGCTATTACCACGACCCGGAGGAGACCGCCAAAGTGCTGGTGGAGCACCCGGACGGCAAGGTTTGGCTGCATACCGGCGACATGTGCTTCATTGACGAAAAGGGCGATATTTACTACCGCCAGCGGCTGAAGCGGGTGTACAAGATCAGCGGCTACCTGGTGTATCCCTCCTTTATTGAGGAGAGCTACCGGGCCATGGCCGAGATCTATGACTGCTGCGTGATCGGCACCGGCGAGGAGGGCAAGACCCAGCTCAAGATGTTTGTGGTGCGTAATAAGAATTATGCCCACGACGACGAGGCCGCCCTGACGGAGAAGATTCACCAGTTCGGTATGCAGAACCTGTCCAAATGGTCCGTGCCCCGTGAGATCGAGTACATTGACGCCCTGCCCCGTACCAAGATCGGCAAGGTAGACTTCAAGGTGCTGAAATAAAAGCGGATAGATAAAAAGGACACCCGGTCGGGTGTCCTTTTTTGGTGCCTTGCGGCTTATTTGCTCAGTTTGACGGTGGTAGTTACTTTGGTGTCGTCAAAGGACAGGAGCTGGCCCACTTCTACGGTTAAATCCGTTTTGGAGTCGGACAGTTTGTAGGCTTTAGTCACATCCTTTGTCACGCCGGGCTTGATCTTAACATCCAGCCAGTCTGTCTCTTCGTTGGAGAGAACGGTAGTCTCCAACTGAATGCCGTCTTGGTACACCTCGTCCGTGCAGGCTACATCAAAGCTGATGGCGTCTTTGCTGTTGTTGGTAAAGCTGTACACAATTTTTACCGCGTCATTGCCCAGATAGTCCTTGCACAGGGTGGCCTTTTTGACCTTTACCGTGTAGTCGCCAATGTTGTTGCCGTTGCTGTCTGCCTTGGCGGCCATGGCGGTGGTGGTCTCTGTGGGGGTGGTGGCACCGTTGTCACTGCTGCCGCTGCCGCTGCCGCCGCCGCCAATGGTGCTTGCCAGTATAATAACAACGATAACGATGATCACCCAGAACCACCATTTTTTGTACACCGGCTTTTTCGGTTTGCCCTGCTGCGGCGGGTACGGCTGCTGCGGGGGATAGGGCTGGTAGCTGTTCTGTCCGGTGGGGTTGGTGTATTGGGGTTGCGGGGGTTGATTTTGGGGTTGATTTGGGTTGTATTGCTCCATTGTGAGCCCTCCTTCTTTCACTTGGTATCTTCATAGTAACACATAAGTGCGCAAAATGTCAACATAAGTGTTCAAAGTCGGAAAAAATTTCGCATACACTACTGATAAAGGAGTGTATGCTATGTTTAATCCCACATTGGACCCGCAGCTGGTGGGCGAGGTGATCGCCGCCCGGCGCAAGGAGAAAGGCGTATCCCAGGAGGTGCTCAGCGGCCTGGCGGATATTGGGCGCACCCACCTGTCTGCTATTGAGCGGGGCGAGCGCAAGCCCACCTTGGAGACCCTCTACCGCATTGCCTGTGCGCTGGATGTGCCCATGAGCGCGCTGGTGCTGGATATGGAGGCAGAGATGGCCCGCCGCCAAGGATAAATCGGCAAAACAAAAGCGCACACCCGCGGGCGTGCGCTTTTGTCTATAAGAAAGGGGAGAATGAAAGCAAAGTGGAAGGCGGAAAACAGAAAACAATGAGATATTGTTAAGGGTTTGGTGGGAAAAGAAAAATGAAAAGAAAAGAAGGGGCGTTTCCCGCCTTTCGAGTATTAGTATACCGGCTAAAAGTGAGCGGAATATAGAAATAAAATGAAGAATTTGCAAATTCGGTTAACACTTTTCGGATAAAATATGACCATTTTGTTTCTTTTTTAAAAAATTGTCAAAACCGGTCGAAGGCGTTAAAATGTCTTAAATATTTGCGCCATTTGTCGGTTAAACGGCGGAGACTCCAGTAAGAAGTCTGGAAAATGTAAACAAAATGTAAACAAACGAAAAAAGGTATTTTCATTTCGATTGTATAATGGTATTCTTTACTTACCCGAAGCGATTCGGGTATTCGGCGGAAAACGGTGTACCCGGAGGCTAGGTACTCTTCTCTTTCTTTTTTCATTTCTTTTTAATTTTTTCTTTGATTTTTCACTTACTTAGGCCGTTTTTAAAAAGACTCCAATCCCCCGAATCTTTAAGCACAAAACCACAGGCAGCTGCCTGTGGTTTTCCTTTTTGTATAAATGGATAAAACAACAGGCGCACCACCGGGTGCGCCTGTTGTTTGCTTTAAGCTTATTTAATCCTACATAATCCCTCCGGGTTTGCCTACGGCAAACCCACCTCCCTTTACAAGGGAGGCAAATCGGTATCAATATCTAAGCCCCCCTTGCAAAGGGGGGAAGCGGCGTAGCCGCAGGGGGGATTGAACGGTTAATCCTTTTTCTCCTGTTTCTTCTCCAGCTTGGTCTTGACCACTTGCAGCAGGATGATCAGCACCAGGCCGATCAGGAAGAAGGGAATGCTGAAATTGTCTTTATTCAGCATAGCATTGGCCTTATCCACCGTTACCGGGCCACTGACGATGGCATACAGAGAACCGACGAGCATGCCTAAAATCAGCATGACCATTTGGCCACGATGCTTTTCCAAGCTCTTTTGGATGCCGCGCACCGAGCCCAGCGCACCGCAGATAATGCCCACGCCAAAGACAATGATCATGGGCAGTACTGCAAAGCGCAGGTGCAGCAGCTCCTTAACGCCGTTGATTACCGGTAGATAGACGCCGAAGATCAGCAGTACCGTAGAGCCGGAAATCCCCGGCAAAAACATAGCCATAATGGCCACAGCCCCGGATACAAACAAATACAGCGCTGAGGACAGGGAAAAGCTGGCCAAGTCAATTTGACCCACAGACACACGGGAATTCATATAGGTCAGGGCAGCAACAATGGCAATGCCCAGAAGCACAAAGGGCGTGTATTGCCATTTCTTTTGAATGCAGGCATATTCCTCTTTTGCAATGATAAAGATAGAGGGAAAAATGAAGCCCAAAAACAAAGACGACACGGCGTAAATATTGGTCTCAAAAAATTTGGTGAGTACCAGAACCGCCAAAATCATTCCCACGGCCCAGCCGAGGAACAGCTTGATCAGATAGATCAGACCCTCTTTTTTTTCTTCCTTTTTGCCATAGAAAACCTGATCAATGGAGCCGATGAATTTGTCATAAAAACCCAGAATCAGAGCAATGGTACCGCCGGACACACCGGGTACGCTGTCGGCCAATGCCATGCAAAAGCCGTTGAACATGGTTCGGATCATAAGAAGTCCTCCTGGAAAATTTGATATCCACAACACTATATCATATTTTGCCCGGCTTGTATGCACTTTTGCGTAAAATTTTACCAAGACTTAACATAGAAATGTAAAATAAAACAGACCGAATACGAATCGGTCTGTTTTATGTCTTCGTTATTCTGCCTCATGAGCGGCACGGGCAGCGGCCTCTTTTTCCGCTCTGCGCAGGGCACGCTTTTTCTTGGCCTTGTAGCCCAGCAGCTTGTCCACCCATTCCTGGGGGGTGGTGCAGGTGCCCAGAGTCACGGTCTTGGCGCCGTATATACCATGGAAATCAGAGCCGCCGGTCATCAACAGGTCATGCGCCTTGCAAATATCTGCCAGGCGGTGCACATCGTTCTCCGTTGCAGAGGGGTGCCACACCTCAATGCCGTCCAGCCCCAGATCAATGTATTTTTCAATCTCGTCAAAGTTGTCATAAAAGGCCGGGTGGGCCAGCACTGCAATGCCGCCGGCGCCGTGCACCTCTTCCAGCACCTCCTCAATGGGCGGGTACTTGGTGGGTGCCAGCACATTGGTCTCGCTCTCGCGGCTGAACAGCGCATGGAACAGATCGCCGAAAATCTCATTGGTATAGCCTGCGTCCATCAGGGCGTGCATAATATGCTGCTTATAAAGATTGGTGGAGCCGGAAGCGTGAGAGATAATAAAATCCGAGGTAATGGGGAAGCGGCCGGCTACCTTGAGCATCATGATCTGCCCGGCCCGCTTGCGGGCAATGGAGGTGCGCTTGCACAGTCCTTCCAGCCGATCCGGTGCGTCTGCCAGGTAGCAGAGAATGTGCACCTTTTTGCCGGCCTCATTATCAATCGCGCTGATTTCCACGCCGGGGATCACATTTACCCCGTAGCGCTTGCCGATTACTTTGCCCCGCACGGTGCCTGCAAGGCAGTCATGGTCCGTGATGGCGATAGTGTCAATGCCGCTTTTTTGGGCAATGACGATCAGATCCTCAATCCCTACAGAGCCGTCGCTGAGTTTTGTATGACAATGTAAATCTGCGGCCATAACCATATACTCCTTCCAAAGGATAACCGTGAAAATTAGACAAAATAAGTCCTGTTCGTATATTTTACCATTCTAAAGCCGTTGTTTCAAGTGGTTTTTTGTATATTCTACCAAAAACAGACCGATTTTTTTTGTTACTTTTGCTCAAATTCTGCCAATGCGCGAGATAACCGACTGATGGGCAGTCCCACCACATTAAAGTAATCGCCCTGAATTGCCTCCACCAGCAGGGCACCGTAGCCCTGAATACCGTAGGCGCCGGCTTTGTCCATACACTCGCCGGTGGCGATGTAGGCGTCGATCTCCGCCGCCGTCAGGTCAAAAAAGTGCACCTTGGTCTCGCAGGAAAAAGTCAGGTGCCGCTCTCCCTGCACCAGGCTGACACCGGTAAACACGCTGTGCCACCGACCGCTCAGACGGGTGATCATCTGCCGGGCTTCCGCTTCATCGGCAGGTTTACCCAGAATATCGCCGTCCACAGCCACCACCGTGTCGGCGCCGATGACGATCTGCGCTCCATCATTTAGGGGCAGCGCCTTGCGCAGGGACAGCTGCTCAACAGCCGCTGCCGGAGCGATGCCTGCAGGCAGGCGCTCGTCCACATTTGTGCCCTGTACGGTAAAATCCGTGGTGATATGCGCCAGCAGCTCACGCCGCCGGGGCGAATTGGAAGCTAAGATTATCATAACGCACCTCGCTGATACAGCCCTCGGGTGTAGGGAAAATCGGGCTTTTGCCCGGCAGCGAACAGATCCAGCACCTGCTGCACCTGCTGCCGACTTTCAACAGAAAAATAAAAATGAGCATAGGCGGTGTGCACCTCCCGCATACGGTCGCCCATATAAAGGGGCACCCCGTTGAGCAGCTGGGTACAGCCGTAGGAACTGCATACCACCGGGAAAGTACAGCCCTTGCGATCCGTCAGTTTGCCCTGCTTTTTGCAGGCAGCGCAACCGATATGGGCTTGCACCGGGCAGTTGCGGGTGAGCATTAAGGGCAGGTGACCGTACACCACCGCGCCCACATCGCTGCCGTTTGCCGCCAGGCGGTTTACATCCTCTAAGCGCAGCTCAAAACTGGCCAGCGGATGAGGCAGCAGGTGGGCGGTGCGGCTGTTAAACACATTCAGGCCAAAGTCGCCGTAAGGCTCCAGCCCTGCCGTCCGGGCGATCAGCACCGCGCCCGGGTCCGGGCACAGGGCGGTTTTTACCCCCGCTGCTTTCAGTATTGCCAATTCCTGGCAGATTTTATTCTCTATGCCAAAGACGCCTCGGGGCAGCTCCACCCCGGCACTGTGGGCCAGCAGGGTGTCTGCAGGGGTGCCAAGGGGCAGGAAGATTCGCCGAAAAGGGTGGTTCTCCGGGATTTGCGCCGCATTGGCAAAGCGGGCGGTGTAGTAGGGCTTGCCCGCTGTGCCGCCAATGGGCAGAGGCGGTAAGGGCCGCCGCTCCACAGGCTGCGGGGGCTTGGCTTCCAGCTGATCGGCAACCGCTCGCCGCAGGGCGTTAATGGCCGCTGCCGGCAGAAACAGGCCGTCGTCTATTTCAACATTTATAGTCTTTACATAATAAGGAGTGCCGCCCCATTTGCCCAGCCGCTGTGCCAGGCTCTCTGCCGTCAGGGCAGCGTTGCGGGCAGGCTGGGGCACATCGCCGTTTGCGGTCACCGTGCGGCCGTCTAAGGTGGCACGCAGGGTCACCGGTTCCCCGGTGCGGCAGGTGGCTTGCAACTCCAGTCCCAGCAGGGGCTGCTCTTTCTCATAAGTATGGGCCAGATCCCGCAGCACTGTGTTGGCGGCGGTCACATCTGCCTTGCTGCGCACGCCGAACATGGCGCTGCCCCGTCGATCGGTAAAATATCCGTCGGTAAACCCGCTGCGGGAGAACACGCTTTGCAGCTGCTGCTCGTCTGCCGGGTTCAGGTGTCCGGCAATGGCGTGCTTCACCGCCGTTACGGCGGCGGCCACATATTCCGGCCGTTTCATGCGGCCCTCAATTTTTAAGGACAGCACACCCAGATCGCCGATCTCTTGTAGGTGGCGCACCAGGCTCAGGTCTTTCAAACTCAAATCGCAGCTGCCGCTGGCGTCTGCGGAGAAAGGCAGGCGGCAAGGCTGGGCGCAAAGCCCCCGGTTGCCGCTGCGGGCGCCCAGCACGGAGGACAGATAGCACTGCCCGCTGACACACATACAAAGTGCCCCGTGCACAAACAGTTCCAGCTCCATTTGGGTACTGCGGCGGATCTCTGCGATCTCCTCCGCTGTCATTTCTCTGGGCAGCACCGCCCGGCGAAAGCCCATTTGTTCCAGCGCACGGAACCCGGCGGGGGTGGTGACGCTGCACTGGGTGGAGGCGTGCAGGTGCACACCCGGGTACACGGCCGCCAGTGCGGCAGCCAGGCCCAGGTCTTGCACGATAAAGGCGTCTACCCCGGCGTCCAGTGCGTCACCGGCAGCCGCAAGGGCACCGGGCAGCTCGCTGTCACTGACCAGGGTGTTCAGGGTCATATACACTTTTACGCCGCGGGTGTGGCAATACTGTACGGCCTCTTGCAGCGCTGAGGGCGAAAAATTGCCGGCGCCTCGCCGGGCGTTAAAGGTCTGCCCTCCCAGGTAGACCGCATGGGCGCCACAGCGAACACCGGCAATTAACGACTCCATGCTGCCTGCCGGAGCCAAAATCTCAAACTGCATATTTACTTATTCTCAGCAATGCGCTCACGCAGGGAGCTGATCTCCCGGTTGAGCCGCTCAATCTCCCGGCGCGCCACATCCACTTCCATTCGGGCGCGGGCGCTGTCCTCTAAATAATCCTTGATCTGGGCACGCAGATTGTCAGAGGAGGCGGTGGACTTCTTGCAGGTATCTGCCTTGTCCAGCGCGGTGAGCACCGCCGCCTGGGTCACAGACAGGCTGGGGTTCTCGTTGATAATGCTACGCATTTCTTTATCCAGTTCCTCGGCCAGCTCCTCCACATACTCCGGCGCATCGTCGGTGAGCACCGTGTAGGCGGAACCGCCGATCTTTAAGTGTACTCTGTTTTTTGCCATTGCCATCACCATTGCCCTTTCGGCTCTATCTAAAGTTGCAGTCGCGGCGCCGCAGTCTCGCAAGGGAACTACGAACCCATCGACAAAATATCCTACATTTAGTATAGCAAGGAAAGAAAGGCTTGTCAATCCAAATTCCCACCGGGTGAAAAGTGTAACGATTTATTCACAAAATGCCGTATAATCGTTCAAAATTAACCGCTATACTATAAATTGTAAGGCGAAGGCCTTATGGGGAAAACTTTTTTCCACTTTTTCTATTCATATATCCTCTATAACGGAAAGGGCCGCAGTGTTATGCTGCGGCTCTTTTCGTTTTTACGGCTTTACGGCGTGGGTACTGATTTGGCTTTGCGCTGCAACAGGGCAAAGGCCACCAGGCAGATGGCGACGGACAAGAGAGACCCGGCAGCGGTAGCCAGTCCCATGGGAAACAGGGTGTCCGGGAAGTACAGCGAGGTAAAATACACTCCGGGCACACGCACCAGCGAGATGGACAAAATATTGTGCAAAAAGCTAAGCCCGGAGCGGCCACAGGCGCAGAAATAGCCGCTAAAGCAGAAGTGCACGCCTGCAAAAATACAGTCAAAAATGTAGCCGCGCAGGTACTGGCCGCCCAACCGGATCACCTGGGCACCGGCGGCGGTGGTATCCGTTGTAAACAGGGATACTGCCGGCTCGGCGACAAACTGAATGATTACCGTCACGATGGCCCCAAAGCCCACAGCCAGCAGCAGGGCGTAGCGCAGGGTTTGCACTGCCCGGCGAGGCTTGCCGGCGCCGATACACTGGGCACCCAGGGCGGACACGGTAGACAGCATGGACGAGGGCACCAGGAACAAAAAGCTGATGATCTTTTCCACAATGCCAACGGCGGCGGCGTCATTCAGCCCCCGGCGATTGGCGATAATGGTAATGATGATAAACGCCACCTGGATCAGCCCGTCTTGCAGGGCAATGGGCACGCCGATTTTCAAAATGGCGCCGGTGACCGGGCGGCTGGGTCGCAGATCCGCCTTTTGCAGGCGAATACCGCTGCCCCCGCGTTTTAAGGACAGCAGGGCGACCGCCACGCTGACCCCTTGGCTCAGGGTGGTGCCCAAAGCGGCGCCGGTGGGACCCATGTGCAGCGGGCCCATAAACAGGCAATCCAGCACCACATTGCAGGCACAGGCCACGGCGATAAAGTACATGGGCCGCTTGCTGTCGCCCATACCGCGGAAGATGGCACTGATAATGTTATAGGCTGTGATAAAGGGAATGCCCAAAAAACACACGGTCAGGTAAGCGACAGTGCCCTCCACCGCTTCCGTGGGGGTAGACACCAAACGAACCAGTGTGTGACGCAGCAACAGCAAAATCACCGTGAGCACCAGTGACAGACCGAAAAACAGGGTAACGGTGTTGCCGGTAAAGCGCCCGGCCCGCCGCCGATCTCCGGCACCTACCGCCTGGCCGATGCAAACGGTGGTGCCCATGGCCAGCCCTACCAGCATCACGGTGAGCATGTGCATCACCTGAGAGCCTACGGACACGGCAGTGGTATCGGCCACCGTACCAAAACGGCCGATAATCAGCAGATCCGCCATCCCATACAGGGTTTGTAAAAAATAAGAAAGCAGGTACGGCAGAGAAAAGCGCAAAATGCTTTGCAACACGCTGCCGGTGGTCCAGTTTTTTTCCATAATCGTCCTCGCGCAATAGAATGTACCTATTATACACGCTTCACCTGCAAAATTGCAAGGACGAAAAAACCCGCTCCCGGCCAAGGAGCGGTTTTTTCGTATGCAAACAGGTAAAAATCAGTGCGCGCGTCAATCTGTTGCGGATAAACGCAGTTGATTGCGGAGGGCTTGCTGTCACATTCGGGCAAACCCGTCTTGGGTACTATTTATCTTTGCCGTTATCGTGTGCTTTTCGTTTGTATTCCGTAGGGGTGATTTTGAATTTTTGTTTGAATGCTGTTGTAAAGGCGGAGGCGCAGGAATACCCGCATCTGGCAGCACAGGCATCAATGGAGATATTTTCGCTTTCCAGAAAAGAGGCAGCCATGGCCATTTTTGATTCATAGCGCAGCTTTTTGAAGGACGCATTGTAATAATCTTTGATAATCCGCTCCGCCTGCCTTGGGGATACGCCCATGCCTCTTGCAAAATCATTAAGGGTAATCTTGCTGCAGTCATTTTGCAGCAGCGTATCTAAAATCCAAGAGCGGTTCTCGTTTAGATCTGCGTCCTCCGGCGGCAACAGTGCGCTTGCGTTATCCGGATAATAAAGCCGCGTCAGCTCAACAATCATTTGCAACACAAGCGCAGACAAAACGCTCTCTTGCCAGAGCCCGCTTTTATCCCGTTCCGTAACCAACCGGTTGAATATTTTGCGCAGTTGGGGACTGCACTTTCCGATCCAAAATGGCTTTGAGGCGAAAAATCGAAGGGCGGTATCGTCAATTTTGCCGAGGATTTTCAAATAAATGCCCACCTCAAGCACCGGGTCGTCTGTGCTTGAAAGCTGCTTGTGGAGAACATTGGGTCCGGTGACAAAAAGAGAATTTTTCTTAATGTCATAGCGGTTTTTGTCTGTTTCTAAAACGCCGGTACCGCCGGCGATATAATGGATTTCGTATCCGTTTTTTGCGTGGGAATGCATTTGGACAACAGAATCCAGCGTATCGTAAAATATCTTAAAAAGCTGAATGCGGCAGCCGTTGTAGTTGAATGATAGGATCATAGCATACCTCATGTTTTTGTTGTCTTTAATTATACTGCTGCCGTGTCCTGATTTCAACAAATTTCTGATAACACGACATAAGATAGAAAGTTGTTGTCGCTTTATATACTTTCATTACAGTCGTAATACGATTATAATTAGAATAGATTTGAATGGAGTTTGGAGGTTCAAAGATGAAAATTACAGTGATCGGCGGTGGCGGTGTTCGCTCCATGTTCCTTGCAAAGAGTATTGCGCAAAAGGCGGAGAAGTTAAAAATCGATCAGCTTTGCTTTATGGATAATAACGCGGAAAAGTTGCGGATTTACGGCGGTATGGCAAGGCATGTTGCCCGGTTGCTTTGCCCAAGGATGGAATTTACCCTGACCACAGACGGCGCAGAGGCAGTGAAGGACGCGGATTATGTGATTACCACCATTCGGGTGGGCGAAGACGAGATGCGGGCGAAGGACGAGAGAATTGCTTTAGATTATGGTGTCCTCGGCCAGGAAACCACCGGTGCGGCCGGGCTTTCCTTTGCCATGCGAAGCGTGCCGGCGCTTGCCGCATATTGTGAGCTGATAAAAAAGTACGCAAAGGCCAATGTGAAGGTGTTTAATTTTACAAACCCGGCAGGTGTGGTCAGCCAGACACTGCGGGATATGGGCTATGACTTTACATATGGTATTTGTGACGCACCCTCCGGTATGCTGCGCAGCTTTGCACTTTTGTACGGAGAAAGTCCGGAAAACATACAGGGCGAATGCTACGGGCTCAACCACCTTTCCTACTTTAAAAGCATTATGCTGAATGGCAAGGAGATTGTGCCGGAGCTGATTGAAAACGATGCTGCCTACCAAAAAAGCGATATGCGCTATTTTGAAAAGGCGCTGCTAAAAGACAGAGGCTGTATCTTAAACGAATATCTTTACTATTATTACTATCGTGAAAAAGCCGTTGAGAATATTCTCCATGCGGAAAAAACCCGTGGCGAGCAAATTCTGGACATTAATGCGCATATGACGGCAGAGCTTTCGAAACTGGATATTGAAAATGATTTTGAAAGCTGCTTACAGGTTTTTAACAAATGGTATGGTCTGCGGGAAGGCAGCTATATGGCAAGCGAAACCGGCGAAAAGCGGACCCAGCCCTGGCATTTTGATCTTTATGCACAGGACGACGGCGGGTATGCGGGCGTTGCGCTTAAATATATTGAAACGGCTCAAAGCGGCACCACCGATACCATGATTCTGTGTATCCCAAACAATGGCGCGATTAAGGGACTACAGGCGGATGATGTGGTTGAAATCACCTGCGATGTGAGTAAAGCCGGCTGCGTACCCCATGCAATGGGCGAAGTGGACGCGCAAAATCTGGCGCTGATTCGCACAGTGAAAAATTATGAACGGCTCTCATCAAAAGCGATCCGAGCGCGCAGCAGAAGCGCGGCAATTCAGGCGCTGACCCTCCACCCGCTAGTTAACAGCTATTCTCTTGCGGTAGAGCTGGTTGACGCGTATATTGATCACAACAAAATGTACTGCGACGGCTGGCGCTGATTTCAAAGCTGTAGGGTTTATTTATCTTGACGCTCTGTATTCACCATGGAGGCAATTATGAAACATGCGAAAAAAGATCAATCCGGGGCGGAAAAAACGGTTTTGACGGTTAAAAATTCCACGGTCAAGACACCTTGGCATATTGTACGGCTGATTTTGCTTTTTCTGCCGCTTTTGTTCACATGTCTGCCGCTTTTCTGGGCGGGGCATAAAAATGTTTCGCTGCTTGCCTGGATTTTGAGTCTGATCAATCACGGCCTTGATTTGCAGGCCATGGTCAGCGACAAATCGTATTTTTTTGCGATACTCGCCATGCTTTGCGTGCTGATTTTCAGCCTTGTTGAAATCATCCGCGCCCTGTTTACTGCTGCAAAAAACGGATATAAACGCAATCTGGTTGCCTTTTCGGTTCATTTTATTTTGCTGGGGCTGATGGCCTTCCTTTCCATCGGCTTTGGCGCAAAGGCAAAAATCGGCTTGATTCTCATATTCCTGATATATCTGGCAAAGCTGATTGTGCACAATAAGGTCGCTGAAAAAGGCGCAAAGGGATATAGCCTGGCGATTTCGGTTTTAATCATTGGCTCGACGATTGCGTCCTGCTGCTTTTTGTACCATGCAAAGACGGTGCCTTACAGTGTACCGGAAGCCGTAAGCGGTGATGTTCGCGTGGTGTCTTTTAATGTGGCCAGCGCGTTCGGCAGCAAAATTGACGATACGGACAGCATGACCCGAGCAGATCGTTTCGCCAGATATATGAACGGCGTAAAGCCGGATTTGATCGGCACCCAGGAAATGAATTCCTATTGGCTTTCCGCCTTGCAGTCCAGTCTTGCGGATTATGAAAGTTATGGGGTGCAGCGAGGTGGCGACAGTCAAGAAAAAAACAGCGAGATGAATGCGGTGTTCTGGAACAAAAGCAAGTTTTCGCTGATTGAAAAAAATACATTCTGGCTCAGCGATACACCGGAGCAGGAAAGCAAGTACACCTATACCGACGAAAATGGCCGGATCTGTGAAGCCGGCTGTAACAGAATCTGCAGCTATGTGGTTTTGCTTGACAATAAAACAAAGAAAAAGCTGGTGTTTTTGAACACGCATTTGGACAACGCCAGCGAGCAAGCCGCGGATTTTGGCGCCGGTGTGATTTTGCAAAAAATAGAGCCGCTGAAGGCAAAGTACGGAAAAGATGTGCCCATTGTTTTGACCGGTGATTTTAACGAAACCCGGGACGGCGCTGCCTGTCAGTTGGTTGCCGGTACCCTGAACGATTGTACGGATAACGCAAAGAAAACGGCCACCTATCAGGAATGGGGCTATTGCAATACGGGAGACGAGCCGATAGATTTTATTTTCACCAGTGGCAAGGGTAACAATTATACGGTTTTGAATGATCTTCGCGGCGGTTATATTTCCGATCACTACGGCATTTATGCGAATGTTGAGTTTTGATGCGTGGTTTCAGAAACAGGACTGCAAATCATCGGGAGAGAACAGATGAAGGATTTTAGCTTTTATATTGTGGCCGATCCGCATTATTTTGACAGATCATTTAAACGAAGCGGCAGTGCCTATGAGGCAAGAAGCATTACAGACCAGAAGTGTATTGCAGAAACACCGGCCATTGTGGACGCCGGCTTTCGTCAAATTGCCGCGGACAAGGACACGGATGTTATTTTGATTTTGGGGGATCTGGTTTATCGTGGAGAATACCAAAGCCATGTGGGTTTTCGGGATTGTCTGTATAAGCTGAAGGAACAGGGCAAAAGAATTTATTTGATTACTGCTCGGCACGATTACTGCGAGGACGATCCGCCCTATGAGTTTGAGGGCGACAAAATGCTGCCTGTGCCCGGTATGCCCCGATCCCGGCTGTGGGCGTTTTACAAGGATTTTGGCTTTGGTACGGCCATCCGTACGCAAAAGTCCTCCATGAGTTATGTGGCGCAGTTGGCGGACGGCGTGCGGCTTTTGGCCTTGAATTGTGACGGCGACGGTAAGAATTTCAAAGGCCTGTGGCCGGATCAGCTGGATTGGGCGGTAAAAGAAATTGAAAGGGCACATCAGGAAAACCAGTACATTTTTGCCATGACCCATTATCCGCTGCTGCCATTTTCGCCGATTATGCCTCTGATTGACGACACCAAGCTGGATGATTGGGAAAGAACGGCCCGCGTTTTGGCGGATGCGGGGGTGGATCTGATTTGTACAGGTCATATGCATGCGCAGGCGGTGACGGATTATACAACTCCAAACGGCAACAGGATTACCGATGTGCAAACCGGTTGCTTTGTGGGCTGTCCCTGTGCGTATCGAAAGGTTACACTTCACCCAAATACCGCCGAGGTTAAGTCTTATACCATCCATGATTTTGCGTATGACAAACAGGGCAAAACGGCAAAGGCGTACTTTGAGTGGCGATTTAACCGAATGATCCAGTGGAAGATGGAGCAAGCTCTGCCAAAGCCCGTAATGAAAATGCTGGATCGACTGACCGTGAAAAAGCTGGGTCGGCTGTTTTGCTTCAAGGCGGATAAAAGCATTGAAAACCGGCTGGTTAAGGATGTGGGCATTGAGCTTGGCCGAAATGTATTTGTGGGCAATGAGCCGTATGTGCAGGGCACGCCGATTTATGCCGCTGTGGATAAGCTGCTGAAAAGGCTGCGCCCGATCACCTATGGGCTGGAGCGGAAAATGGGCAAAAAATATCCTGTGCTTTCAGATATGAATGCTTTTATTCTTTCCTTGATCGGCGATGAAAAGCAACGGGATTATGAAGCGACTGTGCCCATTCATCGGGATCAGTACAGCCGGGAGTAGCCGCCTTGGCGGAGTATGTCTGCGCCGGTGCAGACGGAAGTATCCAAACAAATACAATCCTGTATGAGCAGGGTATATTCAAGTAGGGTTGACAATAGGTGAATTTTATGCTACGATTATACAAAATAAATATTGTGCCCTCATAAAATGCACAAAAGGGGAGAGCCTTGCGGCCCCGCCCCTCTCGTGTCAGCTGGTCGTTCACTTGAACAGTATTTCAAACTTCCAGCTGAGTTTCTTAATTGCCCTGCAGGCCCGCAGGGCTTTTATTATTGCCCGGAACACTTTTTACACCCCAGGTAGCGAACGATTGAAATTGGCAAGCGTGCGTGCGCTGTCGCTCGTCGCTTGCATAGTCCGCTGGACTGTTTCTCCCAAATTTTTTCGCTTTGCTCAAAATTTTGGACACTCGTGTTCGAATCCCTACGACCCAAAACATAATAAAAAAGCCATCAGGTATAAATACCTAATGGCTTTTTTGGTACGCTGGAAGGGATTCGAACCCCCGACCTTCTGGTTCGTAGCCAGACACTCTATCCAACTGAGCTACCAGCGCATATGCAAAAGCGCTGCTGCGCTTTTGCTCAAATACTATAGCACATCGCCTTTCAAAATGCAAGCCTTTTAGGTGATATTTTTTAAATAATCCTCTAAAAGGTCGGCGGCCAGGGCGCAAAGCTCGGCGCAGGGACGCTTTTTGTAGTAGCTTTCTGTGCGGGGTTCTGCCTGGGGCGTAGGCTTCACATTGGGGTCCAGACCCAAGAGTACCCGACACACCAAAGATCCGGTTTCCGCCTGAAAGCCCTTTGCCACCTGTTGCACCATGGCATAGACCTCGCTTTTCGGTCGGTCGCCGTAGAGGGCAGACAGCACAAAGGTTACGCCGGAGACGGTGCCGCACACCTCTCGCATTCGACCCATACCGCCACCGAAGCCTACGGTGAGTCGGGCAATGGTGTCCGGGTCCATATCCATTTCTTCCTGAAAAGCCAGGGCCACTGCTTGACTGCAATTGTAGCCGGACTGAAAATTCTGCCGAGCCAAATCACCCTTGCGCATTACTCGGTGTCTCCGGTAACCACTTCCGGGGAAGTTTCAATAAACTTAGCGGTAATGGTCACATCGTTGTCGCCAACGGTGAAGGAATAGCTGGAGTCGGTGGACTGCAGCTCGCCGTTTTGATACCAGCCGTCAAAATCGTATCCGTCTCTTGGAGAAGCGGTGAGGGTCACATTGTCGCCGCTTTCGTATGTGCCGCCGCCGGTGACGCTGCCGCCGCCCTGGGAGCGTACATTCACGCGCACGCTGCTGTCTTCAGTGGTGGTCTGTTTTTTGGTGGTGGTTTCCTTCTTCGTTGTGGTTTCTGTCGGCTTTTCCGTTGTGGGTTCTGTGGTGGGGGCAGTGGTGTAGCTGCTGCTGGTGTAGCCCTGCGCCTCTGTGGTGATCTCGGCAACGGTGGCCTCCGTCACGGTGGTGGTTTCCTTATCCTTGCTGCCGGAGGCTACGGCAATAATGATACCCACCACAACGGCGATGAGCACCACGCACAGCACGATAATGATGATCATGCTCTGCTTGTTCTTTTGCTGTAATTTCTTATCCTCCTCCGGATTCGGCCGGGGAGCAGGAGCAGGCGCACCGTTTGGGATGGAGGCGCCGGACTGATCGTCCGCTTGGGCGGTCAACTCATTTTCGTCATACAGGGGCGAGCCGCAAACCTCGCAGATGTAGCGGCTGTCATCGTTCTCGGCTCCGCAATTTTTACATCTCATATCTTTGAACCTCACTTGTTGATTTTTGCTTTTTCAAATGCAGGGGTCAAAGACCCCATCTATACAAAAGTATAGCACACCGCCGTGCAAATCGCAATAATTATGTTAAAAATGCAGGCGATATGAAAAATTAAACACTAATTTTGTAAATGGGGCTTGACTTTTTGGTAAATTTAATATAAATTTTATATGTACGTTTTTGTAAAACGGATTTCGACTTTTGAAAGGGGAAACTATACGTATGAAGAAATACGCATTCAAAGGCCTCGGATTGGTATTGGCAGTGGCGCTGATCGTTGGCTCCTTTGCCGGCTGCGCAAAGATCAACTATGTGACTGACGGCGCAATCCAGGCAATCAATGAGGTGAAGGACGGCAGCTGGAAGACCAAGGGCCAGGAAGATACCGCTACCAGCGAGGCAGATTTTGATAAGCCCGTGATCGAGGAGTTCAAGGCCGGCACTTACGGCGGCGTTGAGTTTAAGGATTTGGCCGCTGTTGTGGATTACTACAAGCAGGCCTATGACTACACCAAGACTCTGACCGCACAGTATAAGGACGAGAACGGCCAGACCCAGACCTACTATAAGATGCTTTGCGAAGAGGATCTGAATGTACATAACATTGCCATTGACGGCAGCGAGAACAAGACCATCAACAACATGGTTCCCGGTATCGTAAAGCCCATTTACAATCCCGGTCTGAACGGTCTGGTTCCCTCCACCAACAGAGATCCGAAGCTGGATACCGATGAGTGGGACGGCAACGGCGAGTCCCTGCAAACCAGCCGCCTGGTGGTAGACGATCTGGTGACCGCCAATGTGAAGGACAACGGCGACGGTACCATTACACTGCAGATGCAGCCCAAGTATGTTAACATGAGCGCACCCGGTAAGGACGCACAGGGCCATATGTTCCAGTCTTTGGGCGCCATTGACTCCACCGTGGAGAGCATTACCGTACTGTCCTGGTCCGAGGGTACCACTGCGGAGAACTGCAAGGTGAACTATTACGGCGGTACCGCTACTGTAACGATTGACACCAAGACCAAGGAGATCACCAAGGCCGATTATATCATGGAAGCACATGTAGTTGTGTCTCACGCCTGCATTACCGTTATCCGTGATAAGAACGCTACCGTAGATGTTACCATGAAGTGGTCTGCACCTGCCAGCGACAAGTATATGATGGAGAGCAAGGGCGTTTCCAGAGCGTAAACACCTTTTCCGATTTTACAAAAAGCAAGGAATTCCGCACCCGAGGGTGCGGAATTTTTTGTTTGTGTGGGAGGATTATTATTTAGTATCACCTCTGGCGCAATCCCCCCCTGCGGCTGCGCCGCTTCCGCCTAACGGGCGCCCGTCCCCTCTGTCGCTGCGCGACATCTCCCCGCACTGCGGGGAGTCACCCTTTGCAAGGGGGCTTAGATTTTGTAACCGTTTTGCTTTCATTTACTCGGTAGGGGCGGCAACCTGCCGCCCGCACGGTAGGTAAATGCGGGTCGATGTGGGCATCGACCCCTACAATTCTTTTCAAGCGATCGTCCATTGCAAGGACACGATAAACCGGCACGGCGTGCAGATTGGGATAAATTCAAGATGGATTTTTGTTGCGTTGGCGGTGGTTATCCTGTATAATAAAGTGGAGCGTACCCTGCGGGGGCGTATCCCTTATATTAAGGAGAACAGAATGAGCGAAAAAATACCCAATTATAATTATGACGCAGACGAGGTGCTGAACGATTTTAAGTCCAAGTTTGCGTGGCCTAAGCGGGACGAGGTGCAAGCTGTGGTGAAGCCGGGCAAAATGCCCCTGCGGCTGCTGTTGTGCACTCTGATCACTGCAGTGGTAGGGGGCGCTGCCTACTATATGATGCTGCCGGCACTGAATGTGCATGACACCCAGATGTATCTGTTTTTGATTTTGCTGGTGGCGGTGTTTGCCGGCTCCTTTTATTTCGTGTGCCGCGCCAACAAAAAGGCGGAGCGCCTGGAATATGTGAAGAAAAAAAGCCGTATTCCCGTGGTTATCGTTGTATTGATCGGTGTGGTGATGCTGGTGGGATTTTTGGTAGGTGCCACCATCTTCCGCGCCTCGGATTACAGCGATTTGATGTCGGTGGAAAGCAGCGAATTTGACACAGATTTTTCCGGTATCAGCTATGATGAGGTGCCCCGGATTGATGCGTCTCGTGCCAAGACTCTGGCAGATCAGCAGCTGGGCTCCTTGTCTCAGTATAAGAGCCAGTATGTAGTGGCGGATTCAACTACGCAGATCAACTACCGGGGTGTGCCCTGTCGGGTGGCCAGCCTGCAATATGCAGATGTTTTTAAGTGGATCAACAATACCAAGAACGGCCTGCCGGCCTATATTCTCATTGATGTAGTGAGCCAAAAGGTCACCGTGGTCAACTGTGTGGAGCAGTTTGGCAGCGGGATCCAGTATTCTCCGGCAGAGTATTTTAATGAAAAGCTGATCCGTCATCTGCGGTTCCAGTACCCCACCAAGCTGCTGGATACCCCCAATTTTGAGATCGACGAGAGTGGCCACCCCTACTGGGTAACGGCGGCCCTGACCAAGAAAATCGGTCTGTTTGGCGGTACGGATGTGCAGGGCGCCATTGTAACGGACGCACTCAGCGGCGAAAGCAAGTATTATCCCATCGATACCGTGCGTAAGGACAAGAGCCTAAACTGGATTGATGTGGTGTACAGCGACCAGCTGCTGGTGGAGCAGTACAACTATTACGGCAAGCTGAAAAAGGGCTTTTGGAACTCTATTATTTTCCAGAATGATGTAAATGTGGCCTCCAGCGGCAACGGCTATATCGCTATGGACGATGATGTGTGGGTGTATACCGGCATTACTTCCTCTAAGACGGATACCTCTAATTTCGGCTTTATTCTTTGCAATCAGCGTACCAAGGAGGTGCGGTATTACCAAAACGGTGGTGCCATTGAAACCTCCGCCATGGAGTCCGCTCAGGACGCTGTGCAGAACTTTGGCTATGCGGCCACTTTTCCCATTTTGCTGGATATTGAGGGTCAGCCCTCTTACTTTATGAGTCTGTACGGCGACAGCAATACCGTCAAGGGATATGCCCTGGTGAGTCTGGAGGACAAGACGGTGGTGGGCACCGGCCTTATCGATACCAACAGTGATGCCAAGGCACTGAATACGGCGGTGGAGAACTATATCAACGCCATGAAGGACAAGGGCTGGATTGACAAAACCGTGGATGCGGAGGATTATGTTAAGGACGAGGCGGAGATTGCCACTGCCACGGAGGAACAGTCCGACGGCAAGACGGAGCAGACGCCCCAGCAGTCTCAGTCCGCAGACGGCAAGACGGTTATCGGCAAGATCACGGACATTAAGTCCTCGGTGAACGACGGCAACACCGTCTACTATCTGCAGGTGGACGGCGTGTACTACTATATCGAGGTCACCGATTGTATGCAGGTGCTGCTGCTGCAAAAGGGCGACACGGTAGAGATCACGCCCGGCGGCGACGCCAAGGACGGCTTTGCCCAGGCCGCTGCTGTGAAAGCAAAATAACAAATAACGAACCCCTGTGTGCCGTTTGGCATACAGGGGTTCCGTTTTGCCTGACAGGCTGTAAAAGCGCCTGCCGGGCTTTTTTATTCGGTTTTCGTAAAGGGAGACGGCTTGGCCAAAAACGCCTTTAGCGCGTCCATCTGCTCCATGGCGTTACGATAGCCGGTTTGGTAAATATGCTCCAGTTTGTCGGCATTGCGCTCCAGGGTGGGGCAGTGCAGCGGGTGGTCCGGCGCAATCACAAAGGCGTCGCCCCGGCCTTGGGCGTCCCACACCGTTTCCAGCTGGTGATTGTACATTTTATATCGGTCCAGCAGAGCTTTTGCCAGCAGCGGGTATTTGCGAAACATACGCCGCACCAGCCGGTCGTGACCCATAGGCTGTTTTTGGTAATGCCGGTCCTGAGTAAGCACCACCACCGCCTTTTGACACCCGTCCTCAAGGGCGTGAGCCAGCGGGATGGAGTCGGTGATCCCGCCGTCAAAGTACAGGTCCTTGCCCAGTATAACGCCCTTGGTGGCGCCGGGCAGGGCGCAGCTGGCCCGCAGAATAGGGCAGCCCCTCTGGTGGAAATCCTTGGGGTACATATATTCTGCCTTGCCGGTGAGGGCATTGGTGACCACCACACACAGGGTGGTGTCCGCTTTGTCGTAGGTGTCCTGATCCAGGGGCGAGAGATCATAGCTCAGTTCACCAAAGATCCACTCGCTGTTTAAGAACTCGCCGTTTTTGACCATGCTTTCCAGACTCATATAGCGCTTGTCGCCGCTGTATTGCATGGCAATATCGTGCTGACGGCCCCGGCATTTGCCAATGTAAGACACCGCGTTGCAGCTGCCTGCCGACACGCCGATCGCATAGGGGAAGGTGATCCCCTGATCCATAAAGGCGTCCAGCACGCCGCTGGTGTAGACGGCACGGTTGCCGCCGCCCTCCAGCACCAATCCGCAGGAATACATAGAATACCTCCAAAAAATTCAGGGGACGGCAAATGCCATCCCCTTCTTGCGTCGTTTTTGCGATCTTGCTTACTTGGCAGCCTTTTTGGCAGGTGCCTTTTTCTTGGGTGCGCTCTTCTTGGCGGGAGCCTTCTTCTCGGCCGGCTCTGCCTTTTCCTGCACCTGGGTGTCCTCAGCGGCGGCCTCTACGATCTCCAGATCGTTGTCGCACTCAAAGAAGTCGTTGTCGTCAAAGTATTCTGCCTCTTTGGGAGCAGTCAGCTTCTGTACAGCAAGATATACGGCAACGGCCACGCCTGCGATGGCAACGATGGCGCTGATGACTTTCATGATCGTTTTGAAATTCATAATAATGAACCCCCTTATAAAATCTGTTTCTATTATAAATGGATTTGGCGACAAAGTCAAGCGCCAAAACAGCAGAAAGATGTCTACTTTTGCAAAAGCCGCAGCCGCAGGCAAAAAAGAACGCTCCCTGCAAATGCAGGAAGCGGAAATTCGATAGAAACCGAGAGCCGTCGCTTATGCGCGGTTCAGCTTGCTGACCAAATTGCTCTTTTTGCGGGCTGCGGTGTTCTTGTGCAGCAGGTTCTTGGCAGCGGCCTGGTCGATCTTCTTGCAGGCGAACTGCACAGCCTGGGTCTTGTCCTCAGCGTTGGCATCAATAGCGGCGTTGGCCTTCTTGATGGCGGTTTTGAGGGCAGTGTTGCGGGCCTTGTTGTTGGCGGCCTTTACAGCGTTGACCTTGACTCTCTTTTTCGCAGACTTAATGTTGGGCATGGTTTTCACTCCTTTAGCGGTGGATTAGGTAGAAGGGCATAGCCCCGTTTTCTTTTTAATGCCTAAACATCATAGCACACGCAAATCTAAAATGCAAGTATTTTTTTCTTTTTGGACATACTTTTATTGAAAAACTACGAAAATCAGGTGAAAAATATGGAAAATCGTACAGATCTGGCACTGGAAAGCTACGAAAATCAGCAAAAAACCGCGCTGCCCGGGGTGAAAGTGCGGGAGCAGGATGGCATTTCCGTGGTGGAAGTGCTGGACGCCCGGGGCGAAAAAGCCCTGGGCAAACCGGTGGGCAAGTATATCACCTACCGGGTGTCGCCTATGGCCCAGGAGACCCAGCTGTTTGACGGTCGGCTGGAGCGGATCGCCGATCTGCTGCGGGGTCTGCTGCCCGATCATCCGGCAGGGGTGCTGGTAGCCGGAGTGGGCAACGCCGCCATTACGGCAGACGCCCTGGGACCGGAGACCAATCGCTATGTGCTGGCCACCCGTCACATTGCCGGCGAATTGCGCCGCTCCTTGGGGCCTTTGACGGATGTGTCTACCGTGACCACCGGGGTGCTGGGCAACACCGGTATGGAGAGCGCCGAGGTGGTAGCGGGTATGGTTCGCACAGTGCATCCGGATTGCGTGATCGTGGTGGACGCCTTGGCGGCATCGTCTGCGGATCGGTTGGGCACCACAGTGCAGCTGTCAGACACCGGCATTGCTCCCGGCTCCGGGGTAGGCAATCATCGGCGGGAGATCAGCGCCCGGGTCCTGGGCGTGCCGGTGGTGGCGCTGGGTATTCCTACGGTGGTCAGCAGCCGGGTGCTGGGCGACGCGGCGGAAGAGATGTATGTGACTCCCAGGGAGATCGACCAACTGATCAATCGGGGCGCCAAACTCCTGGGTATGTCCATCAATGTGTGCCTCCAGCGCCACCTGCAACCCCAGGATCTGTACACCCTGGTGGGATAATCCGGCGCCGGCTTGCATATTCTTCTATGAGAATAGAAGCAGGACAAAGCCAAAGGAGCTGGATATGAAAAAAGAACGGGCGGCCTTTCTCTGCAATATAGCGGCGGCGGTGCTGGTCACGGCGGTGCTGGTAAGCGCAGCGCCCCGGATCTCTGCTGCCGGGTCGGTGGGCCAGCGGGTGGCGGCGGTGTTTTCGCCCACCTATTTCAGCAGCAAAATAAATACAGAATTTTCTACTGTAAAATCGGCGCAAACGACGCATACTAAGACTACCGCGACACGGGAGGCCCAGGCAATGCACCCCATTTCAGGGAAGGACAGCGACCCTTATGCGCACATTACCGAGACCCCGGCGGATGTGGCCAAGTTGATGCAGCAAGAGAAAAAAGTGATCGGCAGCCAAAAGAAAGTGGGCAAAACCAGCGAGGAGAGTTACCAGGGCGGGGGGACGATCTTGTCTTTCGGTTCGCTGGCAATTCAAAGCAAGATCCCCGCTTCGTTTTATCGACCGGACATAGAGGCACTCCTTAAACAGAAGGCGGCCCTGTCCGTGCCCAACGCGGCCAAACCGACGGTGCTGATCTATCACAGCCACACCACAGAGGGCTATACCCTCCTGGACGCGGGTTATTATACCAAGTCCACCGACCTGCGCAGCGACAGCAGTACCCAAAATATGGTGCGGGTCGGGGACGAACTTTGCGCTTATCTGGAAAAGTGCGGGATCGGCGTGGTGCACGACCGCACCACCCACGACAAGGACTACTCCGGCGCCTACGACCACTCCCGCAAGACGGTGGCGGGGTATTTGGAGAAGTACCCGTCCATTGAGATCACCATTGATGTGCACCGGGACGATATTACATACGATAATAAGACCAAGGTAAAGCCCACCGCCAAGATCAAGGGCAAAAAGGCCGCCCGTATGATGATCATTGCCGGGTGCCAGTACAACCGGGTCAAGAACTTCCCGGACTGGGAGTACAACCTGCGCTTTGATCTGGCCGTGCAGCAGCAGGTGGAGAAGCAGTACCCGGGACTGATGCGTCCCATTCTCTTTTCCGAGCGCAAGTATAATATGGATATGACCCGCAATTCTTTTTTGTTGGAGGTGGGCACGGACGGCAACACACTGGATGAAGCCTGCTACTCCGCTCGGCTGTTTGCCACCGCTCTGGCTCGGGTCATCAAAGATTATGAAAAATAAGGAGCCGTTATGAAGAAACACCCAACCCTCATTTTGCTGCTGCTGTGCACGGCGCTGCTGATCGGCGGCACGGCGGTGGCCTATTGCAATACCCGCAGCCTGGGTTTTGAGCCGGATGCCAAGTGGATCACTTATAATGATGCAGGCTTTACCGTGTATGACTTTCGGGTGGACTACCGGCAGCTCGCAGAGGGCTGGCAAAGTTTTTCAAAATTTTTTTCAAAGAAAAGTCAAACCTGTTTTTGTGATAAAATGGAATTCTGATTGGTGCGCACGGTGTATACCGTGCGCTTTTCTCTGCCTGTATATAATGTATATAAATAATAAAGGGTGCGAGGAAACGCTCGGCGGAGTGTGAAAGAACTTGAAAAAACTTGAAAAAAAGTGTTGACTTTTGCCTTGCACTTTGGTATTATAGCTAAGCGCTCGAGAGAAGAGCGGCGGCCGAAAGGCCGGGTAAGGACCTTGAAAATTA
>CAVCUL010000011.1:0-67483 GCA_963605415.1 bacterium
TAATTTTCAAGGTCCTTACCCGGCCTTTCGGCCGCCGCTCTTCTCTCGAGCGCTTGATTACTATACCACAACTTGCCGCAAATGTCAACAACTTTTTTCAAGTTTTTCATAATTTTAACAGCGTCAGGATCAAAACAATCAAGCGTCCTTGCCATGCTGTCGGCTGCGCTGCGGTTAAGCAACGTGTGATATTATAGCGCGCAGTTCCCCAAATGTCAACCCCCAATTTCAACTTTTTTACCGGGTTGCAATTCCGAGCACAATTTGCTATAATGGCTAAACGATATATAATGTATAGGGAGGGATCTGCCATGCCTATTCGTATTGATAACGAACTGCCGGCGAAGCAAAGCTTAGAAATCGAGAACATCTTTGTTATGAGTAACCAGCGGGCAGATATGCAAGACATTCGCCCTCTACATATCATTATCTTAAATCTGATGCCCACCAAAATTGACACAGAGACCCAGCTGCTTCGTTTGCTGAGCAACACGCCGTTGCAAGTGAACGTAGACTTTCTCCAGGTGAGCAGTCATACTGCAAAACACACATCAAAAAGTCATATGGACAAGTTCTATTACACCTTTGATCAAATCAAGAACAACAAGTATGACGGCATGATCATCACCGGCGCGCCGGTGGAACAAATGCCCTTTGAGGAAGTAGACTACTGGGACGAGCTGTGCCGGATCATGGAATGGACCAAAACCAATGTATATAGTACCTTCCATATCTGTTGGGGCGCCCAGGCGGGACTGTATTATCACTATGGGATTCCAAAATATCCCCTTAGCAAGAAAATGTTCGGCGTATTCCCCCACCGCAGTCTGGATGTGACCCATCCGCTGATGCGAGGACTGGACGATGTATTCTACATTCCCCACTCCCGCCATACAGAAATCCAGCGGCAGGATATTGCTCAGGTAAAAGATCTGCAAATTCTTGCCTATAGCGATATTGCCGGTGTAAGCCTGCTGTCCGATATGGAGTGTCGTAACTTCTTCTCCACCGGGCACAGCGAATACGACCGAGACACGCTGGCCAAGGAATACTTCCGGGACAAGGGTAAGGGACTGAACATTGACATGCCCTATAACTACTTCCCCCACGATGATGAAAACCTAGTGCCCCTTGTCAGCTGGAAAAGCACAGCAAGCCTGATCTTCTCCAACTGGCTCAACTACTTTGTGTACCAGCGCACCCCCTACGACATCAGCACACTATAACAGAAACAAAGCAAAGACCGCTGTGGAAAACACGGCGGTCTTTTTCTATATATAATCGTTATAAATAAGGAACAGATAGAAAAACAGCCCATCCGTAATAGATGGGCTGTATGTAATTACTTAAACAGGTAATTGGTGTTGTTAAAGGACAGCGGTTCGTACTCGCCATTATGTGCGTAGTACACAGCAGACAGCTTAACAGCCACAGCAAAAGTCTTGCCGGAGCAGCTGAACACATAGCAATCCGCGCCGTTGACGGTAACCACCTTATTATTATAAGAGATAGAACTACTGGACGGATCCGCGCTGTAACCAACCTCCTGCCAGTTGTCATGGAGCGTCTGCTTCAGCAGCAGCTTGGCATCCGCAATACTGTAATCCGGTGTGGTTGTAATCTTATGCGGGTTGGAATACTCGTCGTAAGTCTGGGCCACTTTTGTCCCATCTTCCGCAGCCGTCGTCTCCTGGGCCGGGTTGTAAACAAACGCGCCAAAGCGAACGATAAAGTAGATCAGGAACCAAATGAGCAGGATCAGGATCACGATCAGGACGATCTTGCCGCCCTTGTTCTCCGGTCTTGCTGCCATCTCGTCCTGAGACGGTGTGGGGATCGGCACAAAAGGCTTGCCCTTTTTTGCACACTTTTTCTCCAGCTTGGCATTCTTCTTGTCGATCTTCTTGACCAACTTAGTGTATGCCTTCTGGCCGGCCTTCTCTGCTTTGATCTCTCCCTTAGTCTGGAAAGCATCGATGGTCGGGATCGCAACAGCGGTAAATGCTTTGCCGCCTGCGGCCGCTTTCTTTTCCCCTTTTTCGTTTTTCTTCGTAGTTTCTTTTACGAATTTCTCATAAGCCTTTGCATGCTTCTTTTCCGCCTTGGCGTTCGCCTTAGCAAGTGCTTTTTCAGCCTTTGCTTCTTTCTTGGCCGCCTTTGCTTCTTTCTTAGCAAGCTTCTTTTCTTTACTCAAGGCAGTACCCTCCTTATAAGTATAGTAGTAGTATATCATCTTGCCAATCAAATTTCAACAAAAAAATGCAGGCAAATGCGAGATTTTTATGAACAAATTGTAAACATTAGTACGCCGGTAGCGTACAGTACACAAGATTTAGTAGTTTGCGAGCCGCCAGAGCCCGTTGGCCACACATGCAAAATGCACAAAAACATGCAAAACAGAAAAGGAAAAGCGAATCTCCTATTGAAGATTCGCTTTCGTTTATTACTTCTTGGTGATCACGCTCTTCGCCTTACTCCACAGGGTCACTTTTATGGCGTACCGAGCTACATTTTTGCATTTGCACCCGCTGCTGTATGACACGGTGTAATCCGTGCCGTTCTTTAAGGTCTTGCCCTTGCTGTCTTTTACCGTCACGCCGGGGCGCTGCACCTTACCGTCGTAGGTATAAGAAACCGAGGAAAGTTCAACTTGCTCAATTTTAGATATTGTGAATTCTCTTGCTTGGTGCCGCAATCAGTGCATAATATTTAATCAAATCCACACATTGCGCACCATAAACGCCATCGTAATCTAAGGACTGCCCAATTTTAGAATTCGCCCAACTCACTGCTTCCGACTGTGTCTTCGTTATTGCAAAGGCGGTAATACCAGTACTGCTCACAACACTAACCAGCACCGATAACGCAAAAAATACGGATAACAACCTCTTCATCATCCACATAATATCCTTCCTGTTTTATTTGCCACGCATGCAAGATCTTGTCTACAAATCGCTTCTGAAACAGTCCACCCAAAGCCAATTACTCTTTTCGCAATTCACATCATTCCAATTTTCTCTTTGCTGATTCTATCACATTCATATGGAAAAATCTATATGCTGCCAGCGTACACTGCGACATATCTTTGTACTATAATTCATACAAAAAAGACACAGTCGGGTTTGCCTCCAACTGTGTCAAAATTGTAGTTCTATCTTCGTCTTGCTCACAATAGACCATACCGCTATATATGGTCCGGATAGCGGTGAGCGGTAATGGTGCCGTCCTTCACTTCCAGTCGGCAAATGCGGGCGTTGCGGCGGTCGCCTTCAAAGCCGTCGTCCTCCACATTGCGGGCGTGGTACACGGCGTACCAAACGCCGTCCTTCTTAATGACGCTGTGGTGGCCGGTGCCCTCCTCCCAATCGTTGGCGCGGATCACCGGGGCGTAGGTGTGATCGTCCGGCACCTTTTCAAACTTGATTTTGGTCAGGTCCGTTTCGTCGGTCTTGGCTCTGGCGTACCCTATATAATAGGTAGGCTGCAAGTAGCAGTTGCCGCTGTACATCACATACTGCCAGTCCCCCTCCCGGAAGTAGCAGGCGCCCTCAATGGTGTGCCAGTGCTGGCCCTTCTTGTACCGATCCCGGCGGAAGATCTCCTCATCCAGGGTGGGCACCACCACCGGCACCGGGTGACCAGACGGAGTGTACGGGTCCAGCATCTTATCCACCACAATATAAGTGCCGATCCGGTCGCCCTCAAAAGTGTTGGTGGAATAGAACAAATACAGACCGCTCTCGTTCTGCACAATCTGAGAATCAATGGAAAAAGGGTGCAGGATCTGCTTTTCCTGTCCAAAGGGGCCAAGGGGATTGTCCGCCCGGCTGACAAACAGTGCCTCCCGGTGACCGCCCTGGTCCGGGGTGTCGCCAAAGAACTCATAAGAACAATACATATAAAATGTGCCGTCCAGCTCAATCACGCTGGGCGCCCAAAAGCTGTGCTCCCCGGGCACGGTAAACACCATACCGTGGAACTGCCAGCCGGTGAGCAGATCGTCCGAACTGTACGCATAAATGCCGTCATCGCCGGTGGTATAAATGTAATATCGTCCGCCGCTCTCCAGGATAAACGGATCGGCCTGGCCGATATAATTCTCTTTTTTCGTCTCTAACAACTGCATAGGTGTGCTCCTTCTACAAAAATCAGCACCATTATACACGCTGGCACGGCCTTTGCCTACCGGTGGGCGCCAAATTCTCAAAATTCAGTACAGTGCACAAAAAAATGTCAAAGATTTTATGCAATACAGCAGGAATCAGGCGGAATTTTGGCGCAAAAATTCCAAATGTCAACTTATTTTTACTTTTTAGTTGACATTTCTGTAAAATCAAGGCATAATAGTACAAAATTCCATGTGAGGTAAAAAGTATGTCAGAAACAACCGCCGCTGCCGAAAGCAGCAAGAAGAAGAAAAAGCTCCGCACGGTAGATATTGCCTATATTGGTCTGTTTGCCGCACTGATCGCTGTGTGCGCCCAGATCGCCGTGCCTATGACCGTGTCCTTTACCATGCAGACCTTTGCCGTTTGCCTGTGCGCCGGGCTGCTGGGGTGGAAACGCTCCGCCGTGTCCGTGATCGTGTACATTCTGTTGGGTATGGTAGGACTGCCCATCTTTACCGGGTTCAAAAGCGGCGTGGCAGCCATTACCGGCCCCACCGGCGGCTATATTGTCGGCTTTATTCTGACCGCCATGATCACCGGCGCTTTGGTGCAGAAATTCGGCCACAAGTTTTGGCAGCTGATCTTGTTTATGATCATCGGCCTGGCTGTGTGCTACACCTTTGGCACGGTATGGTTTATCATTGCCTACAAGGCCACAGTAAAAACTGCGCTGGCCACCTGCGTGGTGCCCTTCCTGTTGCCGGAGTGCGGCAAGGTCCTGCTGGCCGCACTACTGACCAACCGACTGATCCGCTTTGTAAAATAAAACCGAACAACACAAAAAACGCAAGGTGCGAAAAACACCTTGCGTTTTTTATTATCCCTCTCTAAAATCCGGGCGAACAGACACATACGCCAGTATGACAAAGGCCAGAACGCAGATCGTCCATTGTTCCCAATCAAAAGCTGTGCCGCCACTCAGATAAAATCCTCAACAGAGCACCAACACCAAACGCAGCGCCACCACACCAAAGAACAAAGATTGCGTGTTCGTCTCGTTATCACAGGCTTACTTCTCCGCTTTTACCGCGTCGTACTGCTCCAGCACATCTTTGTCCGGCGCAGGGGTGCACAGGGACACCACTACATTCACCAGCAGGCCAAACAAAAATGCCGGTAGCAGCTCGTAGATCTTCAGGATCGGTGCCAGGTCGGCAATGCAATACTTCCACAGGAACACCATCACCGCACCGGCGATCATACCGGCCACTGCGCCGTAGCGGTTGGAACGCCGCCAAAACAGCGCCAGCAGCACCACCGGGCCAAAGGACGCGCCAAAGCCCGCCCAGGCAAAGCTGACGATCTTAAACACGGAAGCGTTGGAATCCCATGCCATCAAAATTCCGACAACAGAAATACCCAGCAAGGTTGCCCGCGCCACAATCATCTTGGTTTTTGCAGACAGATTCAAATTCAGCAAATCGCCAAGAATGTTTTCACTGACACCAGAGGAGGCAGCCAGCAGCTGACTATCTGCTGTGGACATGGTACTGGCCAAAATACCGGCCAAAATCACACCGGCCAGCAGTGCAGCCACCACCCCATGTTGCGACAGCAGGTTGGCGATCTGTACAATAATGGTCTCCTTATCCGCCAGGGCGCCCATAGCGCCGTTCTTCACCATAGCGGAGCCGACCACGCCGATCACCACGGCAATGAACATGGAGATCACCACCCAAACGGTAGCAATACGACGAGAAGTTTTCAACTTGCGGTCATCCTCGATAGCCATAAACCGCAACAGAATATGAGGCATACCGAAGTAACCCAAGCCCCAGGCGGCAGTAGACAGAATTTGCAGCAAGCTGTATGTAGCGGATTGTCCGCTGTCCGGATCATAGGTTGCGGTCATGGACAGGTAGCCGCTCATGCTCTGAGCATTCTCCACCACGGCGCCCACGCCGCCGGCCTTGGACACGCCAAACACCAGCACCACCGCCAGCGCAATGCTCATAACCACGCTCTGCACCAAATCCGTGGTAGAGGCAGCGGTAAACCCGCCGGTCGCGGTATAGCCCACGATCACAATGGCGGAAATGATCATTGCCACATGGTAATCCATACCGAACAGGGTGCCAAACAGCTTGCCGCAGGCAGCAAAGCCGGAGGCGGTGTACGGCACAAAGAACACGATGATCAAAATGGCTGCCATAGCGGTTAAGATATGCTTTTTCTCCCCATAGCGGCGAGAGAAAAAGTCCGGCACGGTAATGGCGCCAATGCGGGCGGAATACCGGCGCAGACGGCGGGCCACCACCAGCCAGTTGATATAAGTGCCCACGCCCAGGCCAATGGCTGTCCACCCCGGGTCTGCAATACCGGTCAGGTAGGCAACGCCCGGCAAGCCCATCAGCAGCCAGCTTGACATATCCGACGCCTCGGCGCTCATGGCGGTGACCACCGGCCCCAGCCGACGGCCGCCCAAATAGAAATCGTCCACCGTATTGTTGCGCTTGGAGCACAAAATACCAATGACCAACATACCAATCAGGTACACGGCGATGGAGATCAGAATACAAACTTGTGCACTGGTCATAAACAGTACCTCCAAAAGAATTTGGCGCTTTGCAGCGGGTTCAGCACAAAGCAATACGGTTTATAGTACCATTTTTTGTTGCTAATGTAAAGTAGAAGTTCTGATTTCCCCCTTAGCCCTGCCAGTCCGACAGACTTTGAGAAAAAATTGACAACTCGCCAATCTGTTGCTAAAATAAGAGTATACTCTGTTTGCGTATACTCCTATGAGGCGAGGATTATGGGGATTCAAATCAGCAAAAAGCAACAGACGCACATTCCGGAAATTGATATTGCTAAGGGATTGGGCATTTTGTCCGTCATACTGTATCATGCGTTGCCAGCGTCAGCCCTGCACACGGCGATAGGCGGATATGTCATGCCCTTGTTTTTTCTACTGGCCGGACTGGTGTTGCATAGGGAGCATCGTTTTTTGTTTGCTGTGTTTTGGAAAGAAAACACGCGTTTGCTTCTCTATTATATTCTGTTCAGCACCATCTACCTGCTGTGCGGTGCCATAACCTGCTTGGCAGGTGGCGGCAGCTACAAAACGCTGGCACTGGACGGCATAGCCGCTTTGGTGGGGTGCGGATTTAATGTGCTGTGGTTCCTGAGCACCCTGTTTTTGGGCAAGCTGCTTTGCAGCCTGCTCACCGGCAGCCCGCTGCCCCGCTGGGCGCAGGGGTTGTTCCTGGCCGGGTTATTTTTACTGGCAGCCGGTGTGGGCAAATCGGTGGACTTTACTGCCCTGTCCGGCGTGCACCGGGTGCTGGGCATGGTAGGACTGACGGTCCTTCGCCCCATGGAAGCGGCCTTTTATCTGTTTATCGGCGTCCTGCTGCAAGGGGCGTTTCGTTCGTTGCGGGACCGGTGCGCCAAACCGGCAACGGCTGCCGCCTGCGGCATTGGTGGTGCTGTACTGACCGTCGGGTGCTGCCTGCTGGCGCAGGCAGCACCCCAGGATATGCACTATTTAACTGCCTCTCGCCCGATGCTGAGCTTGGCAGCGGCAACGCTGGGCTGTACAGGGATACTGGGTATCAGCCTGGGGCTGTGCCGAATTCGCATATCCGCCAAGGCTTTGGCATATTTTGGCATGCATTCTCTGTATCTAATGGCCATTCACAATCAGCCCAATCTTTACGGTTGGCTGCAAAAGCTGGTCGCTGCCCTATGTACACATCTGCCCGCCCTTTATGCATACCTTTTATTTTGGATCGTTCTGGTCTTTGCCTCCATGGCATTCATGCAGCTTACAGAGCCATGGCTGGATCCGGCAATTCGCATGCTGGCAAGCCGCTGCACACAGCGGATAAAAAGTAATGCCCCTGCAGAGCGCCCTTGACTTTTGGGCATTGATTTGCTATGATACCAAGGTAACAGCAAGGACGAGAAACAGTACTCCCCCACCCTGTGCAGAGAGAACAGGCGGTCGGTGCAAGCCTGGGCAGGCGGCGGAGGAACCCATCTTTGAGCTGTGCGCCGAACGCAAAGGCTATTAAGGCGCACCGGGAGCTCCCGTTACAGAGCGCGCAGAGTGCAGGCCCGGCCTGAATTTAGGTGGTAACACGGATCAATGATTCGCCCTAAACCGATCGTACAGATCGGCTTAGGGCTTTATTTTATGGAGGTTTTTTGTATGAAACTGGAACACTTAGTTGGTGATCGCTTCAAGGAGCGCCCGGCAGACTGCCAGGTAGACAGCCACGCCCTGATGGTGCGCGGCGGCTACATCAAGTATGTGGCCAACGGTATTTACTCCTCTTACCCGCCCTTGAAGCGGGTGCTGAAGAAGCTGGAGCAAATCATGCGGGAAGAGATGGACGCCATTGACGGCCAGGAAGTGCAGTTCCCGGTGGTGATGCCCGCCTCTCTGTGGGCGGAGTCCGGCCGCTATGAGAGCATCGGCAAGGAGCTGCTGCGCTTTACGGACCGCAACGGCGCCGATATGGTGCTGGGTATGACCCACGAGGAAGCTGCAGTGCAGCTGGTGCGGGAGTACGCCGGCACTTACACCAAATATCCCTTTATGATCTATCAGATTCAAACCAAGTTCCGGGACGAAGCGCGCCCCAGAGCCGGGCTGATCCGTGTGCGTGAGTTCACCATGAAGGACGCCTACTCCTTCCACACCGGCCAAGAGGACCTGGACGATTATTACGAAAAGTGCCACAAGGCTTATGAGCGCATTTTTTCCCGCGCCGGTGTGCCGGAGGTGATCTCCGTTGCTTCCGACTCCGGTATGATGGGCGGCAGCGTGTCCCACGAGTTTATGCTGCTGACTCCCATTGGTGAGGACTCTATCGTGCTATGCGACGACTGCGGCTACAAGGCCAATATGGAGGCTGCCGAGTCGATCCTGGAGCCGGTGGAGAACGCCCCCTCCCAACCGCTGACCAAGGTGCACACCCCGGATATGCACACCATCGAGGATGTCTGCACCTATCTGCACGCCGATCCCAAGGACAGCGCCAAGGCCGTGGTGTACCAGACCAATAATGAGGACAAGTATGTGGTACTGTTCCTGCGGGGCGACCTGGAAGTGAACGAGACCAAACTCACCAACTTCCTGGGTGAGGAGATCCACCCGGCGGTGATCACCGAGGAATGCGGCCTGCACGCCGGCTTTATCGGCCCGGCCAACCTGAACGGCGACTTCACCGTGCTGTATGACCGCTCTTTGGAGGAGCGCAACAACCTATGCGCTGGTGCCAACGAGACGGATTATCACTATACCGGCGTGGATATGCAGCGGGATGTGCCCGGTGCAGAGTACCACGATTTTGCCAAGGTGATCGAGGGCGGCATTTGCCCCTGCTGCGGCAAAAAAAGCATTCATATTTCCCGGGGCATTGAGGTGGGCAACATCTTCCAGCTGGGCAAGAAGTACACCGAGCCGATGGGTATGACTTATACGGACCGGGACGGCAAGAGCCGGGTGCCGATCATGGGCTGCTACGGCATTGGCGTTGGCCGACTGGCCGCCGCCGTGTGCGAGGCGCACCACGATGATTACGGCCCCATTTGGCCCAAGGCCATTGCCCCCTGGCAGGTGCACCTGTGCGCCGTGCGTGCAGATAACGAGGAAGTGCGCGCCTTTGCAGACGATCTGTACAGCACCTTGCAGGCGAAAGGCGTAGAAGTGATCTACGACGACCGCTCTGTCAGCGCCGGCGTCATGTTCTCTGACGCAGACCTGTTGGGCGTGCCCCTGCGTGTGATTGTCAGCCCCCGAAACCTAAAAAACGGCGTGGTGGAGCTGACCGCCCGGGATAAGAGCTTCTCTGAGACTGCACCCACCGCAGAAGCGGTAGACGCCATTTTGGCCAAGCTGGCAGAATAAACACTCCCAACAACAGATGAACAACAAAGCCCTGGTACGAATCCGTTTGGATTCGTACCAGGGCTTTGTTGTTTGCTTATTGATCAAATGACGGATTGGTCATATAGTAGTTTTTACTGTTCAGCTTGTCAGTGGCCACCCGCAGGCCCTCGCCAAAGCGCTGGTAATGGACAATTTCCCGCTCCCGCAGGAACCTGATGGGCTCAATAATATCCGGGTCATCGACCAAACGCAAGATGTTATCATAAGTGACTCGTGCCTTTTGCTCCGCAGCCATGTCCTCATTCAAATCCGCAATGGTATCGCCTTTTATTCCTATGCTGGCGGCGTTCCAAGGGGAGCCGCTGGCAGCAGTAGGATAAATACCTGCCGTGTGATCCACAAAATAAGCGGCAAAGCCCGGGTTCTCCTCAATTTGCTTATCCGTCAAGTTGCGAGTCAGCTGGTGCACCATGGCACCGATCATTTCCAGGTGCCCCAGTTCCTCCACGCCGATATCCGTAAGCAAGCCTTTCAGCTCCGGGTACGGCATGGCGTACCGCTGGGATAAATAGCGCAGACTGGCACCCAGTTCCCCGTCCGGACCTCTCTATTGCATTTGGATATATTGGTATATAAATAAACCGGGCAGTTGCTGATCTGACCGGTTAAATCTTGCGACTCATGTATGCTTCTTCCTTGATCTGCAAACGCATCGACCGTTGTCGCCATGTTCTTCATCATACCAGATGATGTTGAATGTAGAACCTGTCAGCATACCATATATGCGTTTTCTCCCACCCAATCGTAATGACACAATTGACTCCGACTCAATCCGCCTTTGGGCTAAATATTTTTGTGCATCTGCATGCAAATCCGACAGAGAAATGCTGTGGTTTTGTTTTTTGGCGGCAATCAAAATATCGCTCCAAGTCATGCTCTCAAAGTCTTCCAACTTTGGAATAATTTCGTCCCAAATATCCATTCCGACATGTTCAGAAGAAAAAGCCCAATGCGCTGTATCCCTAAAGCTAAAATTCCAAGATGGATTTTCAGAAAGGTAACTCTCTGGCTGAACGATAGAGGCCGGTTGCTTCTTCGTATAAAAATCGCGGGCTGTAGGCTCTTTTTTGACTTGCAGCCCATTATAAGCGCACGCAGTACGCTTTTTCTTATGCTTCGAGCCCGCCATAATACAAAGCCATAGAGTCTTTGCTAATGATGTTAGAAGATCCCATACCCATAGGTACGCCACGCCGCGCAAGTTTCCAGGGATCTTCCATGTGCGTCAACTGACTCAACCATTGTGCTTCCTTATCCCCATAGAAATCCAGCACTTTATCAATGGAATCCTTTTGATTATCGGACAAACGGCTCACATCGCCTTGCTCATCAGAAGCATGGACAACGAACTGCCCCTGCGTTTTGTGAAAAAGCTCGGGACATACAGGACCATTGGCCCAAGCCTCAAAATCCTCGTCAAATAGAGGTGCATCATCCCATACCAAAGACCACGCCTGTGCATAGTAACACAGCTTTTGTAATTTCATACTTGACATATCGCCATGCTTTTGCAGGATATATGTTGCCACATCGAATACACTCAACATCACAATCACTCCTTCACTTTTATTGTAGCGATAGAGTACAAAAAAATCAACTATTTTTTAGAAAGCACACACTTGTTTATCAAATAAAATCAAAAAAGGCCGAACAGTCTTGTGAACTGCCCGGCCTTTTCTCACATGAGCTTTGTAGATAAAGCGCTCGATCTATCATTGCTTGTTACAAAAGGCAGCTAAGCCTAACACAGAAAGCCCACCGGATAACCGGTGGGCTTTCTGCTTTACTTGATGAATTTACGGTCAATGTCCTTTTCCCAGATACACAGCCAGCCGGAGGGGCAGCGTGCCCACAGGTTGCCGGTGCTGAGCAGTTTAGTCTCCAGCACGGTGATAGTGGTGCCCGCCCGCAGCAGGGCGTCTGCGTTCTGCTTGCTCGTTGTAGCGTGCCGCTGGCCGTCCGTGGTCAGGTCCTTGACCTTTTTGCGGCCGGTGGCAGCACCTGCGCCCTTGTAAATACCCCGCACCGCCGTGGTGGTGTATGTACCTGGCTTCACGGTAGGTGCCTTGGGGGTTGCCTTTTGGTAATTTACATCATTCTCTGCGTACACCGTCTTGGCGCCCTTGGCGTTGGTAAACAGCCAAATGCCGCTAATGTCCGAAGCCAGGGCGGTAGGCTGCACATACACTTCCCGGGCATTCTTCACCTGGGTGTACTTTCTCCGGTTAGCGGTCAAGGTAAACTTGCCGTTATACCAGTAAGGATCCAGCACAATCAGATTGCCGGACTTGTCCAAACCACCCACATACACATAGTGCCCGCCGTTGGAGAACAACTGCTTGCCGCCACCGCTCACGCACACAATAGCCTTGCCGCCGGCTTTCAAGTGACTTTTCAGATCTGCAACTGTCTTTGCCTGCTTGCTGGTAATCTTGTACTTTTTCTCTAAGTACGCCGCCACCGTGTCCATGTCTGTGCCCTCTGCCGAGCGTGCACCCATCAGCAGGCACTGCTTTGCCCAGGCGGCAGTATCAAAGCCGGTAAAGCCAAAGTTGTGCAGCACCATCAGACTGGCACACACCCCGCAACCGCTGGTATAGATACAACCGGAAGTGCCATACTTGTACGGATGCGCCGTACTGGCGTAGCGAATGGACTTGCACTTTTCCGTGGTCTGACGGCAGTAATACAACTTGCTCACTCGGCTACCTCGCTTTCTGTCTGCTCCGTACGCTCCAGCGCCAGAGTCTCATCTGCTTTCAGCGCAGCCTTGGTAAAGCTGTTGTTCTTCCACCAGGCAGCCAGAGAAGCTGCCACGGCCACCACCGTTGACACGGCGGAGTACACCTCATCATCACCGAATGGTAAGGGATTCTTGCCAAAGGCATTGAGCAATACATTCAACAGAGACACCGCCAACACGGCGGTTCTTGCGATCGTTCCTGCGGTTACTTTCATTTTCAGTCCTCCTTCTGCTCCTCCGGGAGCGCAATAATCTCGTTGTAAAAGCGGGTCATCATACCGTTACCGCCCAGGGCGTGGTAGGCTTCGTAAACCTTAACCATGGCGTCCTTGGCATAGAGTGGACAATAGCCCCGCTCCGTGTGCTTATCATGCTGCCGTATGATCTCGGCCCGCAGGATAGACTGCAGACCGTTCTCAATGGCAATATACCGGGCGCCGTTCACTTCGTCCTCTTGCTTCCGGCTTTTCTTCCTGGCAATAAAAGAAGCGATAACAGCGGACACGGCGCTGCCCACTACTGTTGACACGGCAGCAGTCAGGGCGGCGGTGAGAAATGCGTTATACATCGGTTTCACCCCCTTGCAGGGCGTTGATCTCTGCCCGATATGCTGCCCGCTGCTGGCGGATCGGTGCGTACTCCTCCTCGGTCAAAGCGCCATCTGTGTATTTCAAACAAAGATAATCTGTTTCCGCCAGTTCAGCCTTGAGAAATGCAATGCGGCTTTCGGTTTCTACATTCATTTTGCCACCCCCAATACTTCAACCTGGGTGCCTGCGCCAATGGTGTTGCCGTTGGTGGGAAATGCCAGAGCTTTAATGGCACCGTGGCTCTCTGTGTCCCTAAAGATATTGAATGTGATCCCGCTGGAGTTCCAAATGGTGCATTTTGCCATTTTATCCGCCGCGTTCATACCGCTGGCAATGTTGCTTTTGTTCAGCAACACCCGGATCATGTTGTCCGTCAGCTCCACCTCGGCCACCACAAAAGCACCCTTGTCCGTAGAGTTCTCATATCGGAATGCGTTGGGCAGCAGGCAGTTGGAAGTGTACGAATTCAGATACACCGTGGCGTCACCGGCAGAAGTGTTGGCGGCACTGCCCACGCAGGCCATGCGTAGTTTGATCTTGCGGCAGGGCTTCGTCAGCGTCCAGGTTTGCTGATCGGTGGTGTCTGCGTCAAAGGTCTTAGTAAACACGGTTTCCCATTTTTCCGCTTGCTCGGTCAGCTTCTCAACGGAACAAGTGCCGTCAGACAAGCGCGTCATCAATACCACACCACCATCCGGTTGGAGGATTTCCATGCAAATGTCGCCCTCGCTCGGGTACTCAAAAGAAGAAATGATGCTACCCGTCTGTACTTGTACGGCATAGTTACCGCTTTGCGCATCGTCAGCGTGGAATGTGTATGACCCTTTGGTCACTGTCTCCCAGTAGTCGTCTTTGACTTGAACAATGTAAATTGCAAATTCAGAAGCGTTATAAAAGCTATTGAGAGTCTCGCAACTTCCATCGTTTACTCCATATGGAACGATCGCGTTTACTCGTTCGGCGATGTCGCTTTCGAGCTTTGCGCTTGTAACTGCCTCATTGGCTATTTTTACTTTTGTAATTGCAGAATTCGCGATTTTCGCCGTACTGACCGCCTGACCTGCAATTTTTGCTGTGGTCACCGCGTTATTAGCAATTTTTTCTCCCGTGACGGCGCTGTCGGCCAGCTTATTCGTAGTCACAGAGCCGTCCGGGATCTCCACCTTGGCGGCAATGTCGGTTTTATCCGTGTCAGTCAACACATAGTCCTTACCATCTGCGCCGGTAGCTCCGGTGTCCCCTTTAGGCCCCTGCTCACCCTGGGGGCCTTGCGCGCCTGTGTCCCCTTTGGGCCCTTGCACACCTTGTTCACCTTGGGGACCTGTGTCCCCTTTGGGTCCTTGTGGTCCCTGTGCACCAGTGGCGCCAGTCTCACCTTTGGGTCCTTGTGGTCCCTGTGCGCCGGTGTCACCCTTGTCGCCTTTGTCTCCCTTTTCGCCTTGGACACCGTCTTTACCGGTTTCTCCCTGCGGCCCTGTGTCGCCCTTTGGGCCTTCTGCCCCGTCTTGGACCGTGAAAGTCCTGGTACTGTTATCACCGAATGTAACCGTATAGGTGTGTACACCGTTAGCTACACTCTCTGTGATACCTGCAATCTGGCTCTTCATTGTATCTGCCAGAGCCTTGGTCAGAGCAGACAGTTCATCACTCTGTGATAGCGCCCTGTCACTGTAGATAGGTGCGCTGGACACCACTTGCAGCTGCGGAGAATACAGCACCGCACCATCCGCGTCCTGTACACGGATATTGGCAGTATGTGTGTTGGCACACTCAGTAGCCGTCAGTTCGTGAATGATACGCCCGCCTTCCAGCCGGCACTTACCCAACACTGGATTATTATCAATCATCGAGTAATAAGCAGCTGTTACCTCACCGGAATGCATATCCAGCGGGACGCCGCCCACATTCAGCGAAATACACAGTTCCCTTGACGCTTGGTCTCCGCCGGTCACATATACGGTATCCTGCAAACCGGGTCTGCACACATCAAGAGATATATACATCTGTACTTTGTTCATGTCCTCACCTCTAATTGAGTATAGCAAAAGGGGGGCGACTTTCGTCACCCCCCCGATTGCGGGTTATTTGCTTTTCAACCAAGCGCTGGTACGCTTATAGATTTCGTCTGCCGTGTACAGTCCGGTGTTGTACATCTTCTGCCGAATATTCCGGCGGGTAGTCTCATCGCCTTTGATGTACTTATCCTTGTACGCAGCGGTAATGCGGCTCTTGATATAAGCACCGTCTTTGCCCGCTTTCCCGGCTTTTTCAAGTTGTGAGATAATGCTTTTCACCTTACCGGAGTTGGACTCCATAGCCTTGACCACATCGGAACTGCTGTACGGTATGCCGGTCTTGTTGGTATGACCCTTAGCCATCGTTGCCACTTCGTCCATCGTAAAGTAGTCGTCCGCAGCAATGGCCCGCACATTCGCCTCGTATGTATCAAACGCGGCAACCTTATAGGCTTCCGAAGCGCGCAGCAGCCGCTCATCTGACTTGGCGAATTCTCGGCGTATGGCCTTGTCCACCATATCCTCGGCCTTGTCCTTGGTATAGCCGTTCTTGACCGCCGTGTCTATCAGGTCCTGGCGCATACGCTTGGCGCTGGAACCGTCATTCTTACTGATTGCCAGCGCAACATCGCTGTAATCATAGCGCGACTTCAAATTGCCCTTAGGCTCATTGCTGGTGTCCACATGATCGCTCACATATTTCTCCAGCGCCTTGGCATCAAAGCCGGTGGCTACCACCTGGTCGAACTTTTCCTTGTACTCCGTCTTATACTCGTCCGTACCGTCATCATTCTCCTTGGCCGTGACCAACGCCTTGGCGGCGGACTCAATACCATCTACTGCCTTAATGGCAATCTCGTCACTAAAGCCCAGCTTGATAATATCTTGCAGCTTGGCATCAAAGCCATCATAGTCGCCCTCCAAATGGGCCTGCGCAGCCTTGCCGGCGTTCTGATCATTGGCCTTAACCGCAGCCACCAACATACGGTTAAAAGTCTCATCGTCTCCGGCCTCTCTCTGCATACGATCAACGGTCTCCTGATCGCCGGTAGATACAGCCTTATAGAGCTTTGCGGATTTATCCGTGTCCGGGAACATCTCAACGCCGAACTTCTCCAGCAGATCATCAATGAGCAGCTGACCCTTCATCTCGTCATTGAATACTTCCTTGGTGCCGGTTGCGCCGGTGTGCATATCCAGCGTGGCCTTGTGGACCACATTGAATATGGATTGCACATCCCGGGCCACATTCTTGTATGGCAGACCGACAAAGGCGGACAAGGCGCCAGCCAAGCGATTGACCTTCTGGCCGGTGCTGATGGTGTCGCTATCCACAGCCTGTACGGCGTCATACAAATCCGCAAACAGGTTCATATCTGCCCGGCTCACATCGTAGCCCTGAAAAATAGATATTGCATCTTTGAGTATCGGAATTTGACCTGCCGGATTCAAGTTGCTCCACATATTCGGCAGCAGCTGCCCCAAGTACACTTCCATGTAGGTCTTGTCGTCATCATCATCTCGCGCTGCGGTAACGATAGACTGAAGAACAGAGTTAAGCGCCGCAGCTGCCACCAGCGATCCGACAACCCTCGCACCGTAGGACTTGGGTGCGTTTCCGTTCTTCACCTGGTACACAGCGTCCACCAGCATGTTCAAAGAAGTGGTAGGCTCAGCCATAAAGGCCGTTGCCATCTTCATAGCGTTATCAGACGAACGCATCATACCCGATCGGGAGAATACAGAGTCATACACCTGGGTGCGGTCCACCACCTCAGAGAACCGTTCCCCGGCCTTCTGGTAGGCAGCCTCACCGGTCAGGTGGAAATCTGTTCTCGCCTCATGCACGCAGGCATTCCAAATATGGGCCCAGGTCAGTTCGTCCGCCTTTTCCGGCAGCGCAGACAGCACACTGTCCCGGTAGTCGCTGTCCGTAAACAGCGCTCCCAGTTTCTGGCCGAAGCTGCGTGGCTTATCTTCATTGATCCAGTCCGTGGCCGTCTTGCCCATACCGGTATCAAAATAGCCCATCTCCTTGACAATAGCCACCGGAGCGTACTTTTGCAGCTGCGCATAGTCCCGCTTACCAATAGTCGTGGCCACAAAATGCTTAGCCGGAATGACTGCCATTGCTCTGGCGATTGCAGACGGCTGCTGGATAGCCACGGAAGCAGACGCAAATACGGCGCCCTTCTTGAACAGACTGATCCCCTTGTTCACATACCGTGAGCCATTATCCGGTCGCACGCCGCCGTTCAGATCTCGGATAAACTGCTCAATATACCGTTTTGACTCCGTGTCCATATAGCCACGCACCGCCTGCGACACCGTACCGTTTTCGCCCACCTGGGTGTGGTAGTTGTACACCCGCTGGAAGTCCTCCAACGGCAGCGTGAATGAATGGTACAATGCCATATCGTTCACATGATTGGCCCACACATCGTCAAAAGACGAAATGACCAGGGCGTTGTTGGCGTGCGCATTCAGCTGATTGGTGAAGCCGCTGTTTTTGATCTTGGCGTCACCGTTGGCCTTATCCTGAATATACTGTACATAATCTCCGGCAGAGCGCATGGGGATATAGTCGCTGTCCGTAAACAGGTCTATATCGTACATCGCCCGAGATACCTGGTTGCCCTTAGCACCCATTGTATCCGCCAAATAGCGCTGCATGTCCTGGGCGTAGGATTTCTGCTCCTTGGTGAGCATATCAGCAGCCTTGGCAATGTCATCTACGGTCAGCGGGTGCGCCGTGTTGTCCGTCAGCTCCACAATGCGCTTGCCACGCTTGGAGCGGGTAGACACCTTGTCAAACACCATACCGCCCTGGGTCAGGTGCTGCATTGCCGGTTCACGCCGACTGAGCGCATACAAATAGAGCAGCTGCTGCAAATTGAATTTCAGCTTTTCGCCGTACTGGGTCTCCAGAGTAAAAGTCCTCTTTTGGTTCCAGTTGTAGGCGTGATACTTCTCTTTCAACCGCTGAGAATACTGCCGTGCATCATAGCAATCCCTGGCCCAGGTGTCCTGGCCGCTGCGCAGATTGTGGTATAGCTTCTCCAGCGTAGGCGAGCCCTGCATTCTAAAGAAATACTCCGGTTTTAAGGCATTGTAACCAAAGCCCTTCAGAAACTCGATACGCTCGTTGGTCTTCTTACCGTTAGGGTCCTTTTTGCTGCCCTTCAGTTCCTGAATGATCTGCTGGCCCTGACTCTCTACCGTAGCAGCCTTCTCCGCCTTGAATAAGCGGTTACTGTTAGTGACAGCCTTTTTGACCGACCGAATCAGCTGATAGGTTTGCTCCAACTCATCAGCGGTCATGTCGTTAATGGACTTGTCGCCAATGCTCTCCTTTAACTGGAGAATTTGGCCCTTAAACAGGTTGTTGTAGTCCGCCACAAGCGTGGCATACTCGGACTTTTGGCTGTCATTGCCCTCTATTTTGTCAAAGCCGTCCCGCACCTTATTTAGGTAGCTGTCCAGCCTCTCCCCAGCCTTACCGTCCAGCAACACAGCCCGGCCCAGTTCTTTGACGCTGTCCAGAAGGCCATTGGGCACCCGGCGCTCTTTGCCGCCGTTTGCCGCCAGGCTCATCAAGTCCAGTATCTGCTTTTTGATTTTGTTCTTCTGAACCGTCTTGCGCCGCTTCTCCACATCACGGTGCCGCCGTTCTGCGTATAGCTGCCGCTGGGCTTTCAGCTGATCGGCGTACTGGGTGCGCATATCTGCTTTGTCCTGCCGACTCTTGGATTGTACCGCCTTCAGCTTCTCTTCATACCGCTGGCGGTAATCATCCTTAACGGACTGGAGCCGCTTGCGGTATTTGTTCTGCATCGCAGTAAAGCGATCGTTCTGCCGCTGAGCGTAGGTCTTGTACTCCGGAGTGTCCATGTACGCATCAAAAATATCATAGGCCACGGTAGTGGCAGCATCGTCCATATCCATACCGTCGTAGGAGTAATAAGAGTCTTTTAACTCCTCCACGATCTCCAGCAGTCGCTCCGGCATATTCTGGCTGTTCTCCTCAGCGTCAAAAGTGCCCGGGTACGACTCCGCCAGCTCCTGCCAAGCGCTATCCAAAGACTGTCCATCCTTAGCCAGATTGACCGCACCAAACAGCCGCTTGCGGTAGTTACCGTACCGGTCGTGGTGATAGGCCGTCTCTGCCTTTTGCTCATCAGACAAAGTGATCGCCATACCCCGCAGCGTGTCCAGTACCTCCTGGGCGTACTCGTCACGCACTGTGTGTTCCGGAGTGCTGTCCAGCAGCTCATGGGCGATTTCCTTGGCCTGGTCCATGACAGACGAAAAGGTCACATCATCGTTGTTGCCAATGTAGTCAAACAGCCCTTTCAGCTGCACCATCAGGCGGGGTGTGTCCATCTTACTGCCGGTGGACTTCTTCAGTTGCCGGGCCACACGCTGCACCTGGGTTTGGGAAGTGTGGTGCCCGGTCTCCAATTCTTGACTGTCAAACACCTGGCGCAGGGTAATGTTCATCTCGTCCAGCCGCTTGTCATCCCGCAGCAGAGAAGTGCGTCCGGTGTCGTCAATGCTCTTGGACTTGCGGCTATCAGCGCTTAGTCCTTCTTGCAGCTGATCATAATCACCATTTTGAGCACTTCTTCCTCTGTCACCGTTCCCTTCTCCTCGTAACGATCTGCCAGCGCCAGAAGCATTGCGTTTATGTTGTCCAGATTCCATCCCAGATAACTGGCGATCCCCTCGCACTTCTCGTCCGATATACCCAAATTGTGCAGAAGCTGAAACAGGACCAGCATTCTTTCTTTCATGAGTGATTTTTCGGATTTCATTAAATTCCCTCCTGGTAGTTGCGGTTTGTGGTTTGTACACTAAAATATCCCTTGTGGGCGTATCCAACGTTTTGTAAACATAAAATCCGCTGTCAATGGTAATGCAGCGTACCTCATTCATGTGACGGTCTGCGTCCCAAGTCATAACCTCACGCTTTAGGTCCGCATACCGCCTTTTGCCAGTGGTGTTAATCACATCATATCCGGCCTCGTCAAATTCGTCAACCTCTATTTGCTTTGAGTACCGAATATCCGGACTGTCGGTGGGATTACCATTGGTAACCTCTTTGATCTGATTGGAATAGAACGGAATCGCAACGGTGTGCTGATCGCCGCCGTTTTTGCCGCCTTGGTCAACAATGCCATCATAGCCGCTGTCCTTCAAGAAGTCCGTGACTACATCCGGCACTGTGGTCCAAGCATAGGTTGTGCCGTTATCCAAATCGTCCTGCAACCGCTCCAGCCAATCCTCAATGGGAATGCCGTTCTTATCCCACATATCCGCCTGAGCGTTGTCTGTGGCGTACCGGCTCATGTCCGCATCGTCCACATACGACTGCAAATCATCAACAAAGGACTGATCCAGCTTGCCGGTATTGTACGGATTGGTAATATTCAGATAAGCCTGATACACCTTTTCTTCCCGGTAGTCCGGGTCATTGTACTGGGCCTGATCAATACCCACCGCTTTCAGCACATCTAAGAACCGGCTTTCTTCGTTCCAAAGATTTCCATCACCAAGCCACATATCTACCAGTACGGACAGCGCATTGCCCTTGGCACGGTGCAGTTCGTAGTCGCTAAAGCTACCAATGCCTATTTGATTGCCGGGCTTTAAGACAATGTTATCATCATCGTCCAATGTAACCTGCTTGACCTTCTCGGTCATGGCTTTCTTTTCAGCTGCGGTCAAGGTATTCCAGTATTCTGTAACCGGCTTGCCGTTTACCTGAAACTGCGTCTCGTAGCTGTCATAATCGCTATCGTAGGCGATAGAAGTATCTGCTTTGTCCCTGCTGTAATTTGTAGCAATATCCGGATCGTCCGTAAAATACGCCATCGGCCCGGAGGTTGCCCGCTTGGGGTCAAACACATAACCTACCCGGTCCGCTCTGGCAGTACCGTGGTAGAATGGCTTGATCTTGCCGTCCTCGTCCCGCAGCTCCGGCGCCATATTCTTATACCGCCGCTGCTGCGCCTCAGTCAGCGCATTGCCCTGACTGTCCACTTCCAGGGAATGCCTGGTGTTGCTTCCGCCGTTCTGCGCATTTTTTTGCCCATTCTGCATAGAATGAGTATTGACATCAGGTCCATTTTGTGTTACCTTGGTGTTAGCAGACACGGGAGATCTGAGCGGCGTCTCGGGCGTAAACTGATGGGGCGTAACTGCCATGTTGGTACTCAAGTAACCGTGTCTGTTTTTATTTATATACACAGAGGTTACCCACGCCTTTTTCCATCTGGAATCCACTATGCTTTCAGCCACATAGTAGGTTCCATTTATTTTTTTGAAAAAGCCGACCATCGGAGCATAAGAACCATCTTTGTTTTTGAATTCGGTACTATATACCGGATTGCCATTTTGATCTCTTAAAATATCCACATCATCGTAGTTTTCAAGAATATATCCAACCCGTGCCAGATCATTCGCATTCTTCATGGAATGGTCATGTTCTCCGTTTACACCGTGTCTTTTTTCAATATGCCGCAGGGCGTTTGTGTTGATTGAATTCTTAAAGCCCTGAATATCTATACCGAGCAACCGTTTGATATCCGCAGCTTGTCGATCACTCACCTCGCCAAGTTGCAAGCGTCCCACTTTCTTCTTGTAGGATCCACTCTTAAAATCCTGGATAAACTTCAAGATTTTGTTGTCTACCGCCGCAAGGTACTCCTTGATCACCGTCTGCATATCGTACGGATATTGATCTAAGTCCTTTGAGAAGCGAATTCCTGTAGACGAATTGTCGTCTGTTGTATTTCTTTGCTCACCGTCCAGCATGCTTTGGCGGTTGTCAATGGCATTATCCAGCGCATTAAAGAAGTCATCCAGCACCGGCACCTGCTGCGCCGCCTTTTGACCGGCTCGTGCAGTGGTATTCAGCGCGCCTTGGCCCTCAATTACGCTGCGCACAGCGTCCAGCAGCTTTGTAAAGAAGTCCTTGATCTTTTCCACAACGGACTTCTTTTCTTTTGGGGTCAGGTCCGTATCTTCCGCCAGCCACTTGGCGAACTTCTCGCCGCCCTCCTGCGTGCTGGCTTCACCGCTGATGAAGTCAAAGATCATCTCGCTGACCGCATCTTCAATAGAATACTGCTTGCCGTTCTCGCTGTACCCATCCACATACTTCTGCAATAGGTCGATCTTGTCATCGTGCGCATAATCACCGGTTGCCAGCATATACTCCACGACAGGCCGGCAGGCGTCTAGCATTTCCGCCGTGTTGTAGGCGTGGGTGTACTCGCCCAGCTCGTGCATAAGCGTGGCATAGATATGCCCGCTGTCCGGGTTCAACACCACCTTGCCGTTGGCAGGATCAATATAGCCGTTATCATTGCTTTCCAGGCTGCCGTCCAGCACAATATCCAGCTTGGTCTTGGCTGCTACACGGTCCAGGACTTCCTTTTCCTGCGGGGTGACCGTAGCTTCTCCGGTCAGCGTTACAACGCCACCATGGTTCTTGTTTGCTTTGGTGACAGCGGTCTTGGTGGTGCCGATCGCCTTAGACTGCTCCTGACCGCTCAGAAACAACTCATTGGCAGCGCCACGGTCCATAATCCCCATTTCGATCGGCGCAGACAATGTATTGGCTGCCTGGTCAAAGGTGATCTTGCCTGACGCGCCGGCATTATAAAAACTCTCCGCTGCGTGCAGATAGGAATAAGGGTTGACCTTGCTGTCGTAATTTTTCACCAGTGTATAAGCGCCCAGGGAGCCAAATTTGGCAGCGCTCTTGTAAACCGCCTTGGTGTTGGGGTTATCGAACTGCACATAATCCGCAGTGGTCTTCGTGCCGTCTTGCAGCTCGACCACGGTATGACCGTCCTGCACCTTAAGAACGCCTTTCACCTGGCTCTCCGGCACAGGCTCTGCCCGCTGTGAAACCACTGGCGTGGTGGCTTCTGTGAGCAGCGCATTATAACTCGTGTCCGCAGAGCCGTGCTCATTCTCTCTCTGTTCGGCAGGTTCTTGTTCTAAGCGTTCCTGCTCCAACTGGGCAATTTTAGCCTCAGTGATACCACCATAGGTGTCCTTGAACTCATTATAACTCTTGGGCTGATCATTTACAAGAAGTTCATTCAGATAAGCGCCACTCGCACCGCCACGCAGCATTTCATAGGCCATACTGCGGGTAGTAGACTGCGCCCAATCCGTGCTGTTGTCCCGCAGCTCGGCGTACAAAGCCTTTGTGGCCTTATTCCCTTTGATCTTCCCCTCACCGTCAAAATAGCTGCTCACAAAGCGGCTGGCGGCCTTGTCCGCATTCTTAACGCCGCTGTCTTGCAACCGCTGGCGCACAGCGTCCTCCAGCACAGCCTTTTGTGCCTGCGTAGTTGCTGCATCATCGCTGCTCTGCAGCTCCATCGCCAGCTTGCCCAACTGCCGCTTGGACACGGTCTTGCCACTTTCCTCCGTATCGGCCAGCTCGGCTGCAATACGATACAGCTTAGAATTCTTATCCGCTGTCAGCCCGGCGTCAATCAACTCTCCTGCATTCCCGCTGCGGCGCACATCTTTTCCGTATCGAGAGTACTCGTGCTGGACCTTAGCACCTTCTATTGAATTTATTGTGGACACCGCACCACCAAGAGCACCACCGGAAATAGCGCCGCCCAAAAAAGACTCGCCAATCTGCAATCCAAAGTTTGCTGCCACTCTTTTAGCGGCTTCTTTTTTACTAATTCCTTTTTCATTGACGAGATATTGATATTGTTGCGCAAGGTCTGCATCTCGTCCATTGATAATAAAATCGGAAGCCGCATTGGCCAGATCGGTAAAGAATTCTTCTGAACCCTCGGTAAAACTTTGCTTCGCAACATCTATCAGTTGATTGACAAACCCTGTCTTTCCGCTGGCTTTCATTGCTTTCAGATTTTCAAGACTGAATTTTTCGAAGAAGGACTCTGCAATCGCAGCAGCCGTTGCTGTGTACATAGCTTTATCGGCAGAAAGTCCACGCTGTGTTGCGTCTTTTGCTGTGCTGGCTGCTGCACTGGAACTCATAATGGCCAAAGATAACGGCTCAGGCAAAACGGCTAACGAACCGAAATCGCCTATAGAAAGCCCTGTCTGGTACAGGAAGCTGGCTGCTTTCGAGGCAAACTCGCTATTCGTTTTATCCATCACTTTGTTTTGAATGTTCTCGGAATTTTTTTCCGCAATGGTGTCTCGCAAATTTGTGGCTCCAAAAACGCCTGTATTGGTATCAAGCGGCTTATATTCGCCGGAAATTGCAGAGCTCAGCCCCTCTTTTGCAATCTGCGGAAGCGCACTCGTCTGGACAGAGTTAAGTGCTACATACGCAGCTGATGACGCTACCGGGTGTTTATCTGAGAAGTCGGCCATCTGCTCACTCAGATTCTGTGTTTCTATCTCGTTTCGTTTTCTGGAATATGTATCAATCAGACTTTCAGCGTCATAGCCATTACTTTGTAACTGCTTTACCGCAGCCTGGTAATCGTTATATGCGGTTTGGTAGACTTTCTGATACTGTTGCAAGCCCTGCAATGCTGAAGTATTACCAGGCTGCATTGCCAGTGCTTGAGTATTATCAATATTCGATTGTGCAGTTTCCGCATTGGACTTAGCTTTGGCAGCTGCAGCAACAACGGCTGCAACATCCGCATTACTGTTCAGCAACTTCAAATTACTCGCTTGGCTATGCTCCCACTCGTTCTTTTTCTGGTCTTTGAGAGCGGACTTGAATAAGCGCTTAGCGTCTTTGCTTTCGCTTGTATCTTGTCCTTTCTTTTTTGCTTCTTTCTCTGCCTCTTTTAGAGCCTTGAGTTTTTCGTTCACGGCATCGTAACGGCTGTCCGCCTGCTGGTGCTCTGCTTTAGCAGAACTGTACTCATCTGTGCCCAAACTGGCAAACTGTTTTATCGCCGTTGTAAAACGATCTTTGCGTGCTTGATTCCTTTGCGCACGCAAATATGACTGACCCGCATCATATCCAGCAGCATTCACTCTCGCCTCGGCGATTTGATACAGTTTCGGCACATCAAAATCGTCAACAGCTTTCAGTGCAGCAGACGAAGCCCGCCAGCTGGCATTTTTAGCCTGATCACTCTCCTTAGCACCTGTAACAGCAGCTTTTTTCACTACATCACGATTGATATAGTCAGAGCGGCGAACGCCCTCTTGCTTGTCCTTTTCCTTTACAGATTTCTGTAAATCTGCCCAATATCCCATTTGAAGCTCTCCTTATATTAGCTATTTTTCTTTTTATCGTTTATGGTAGGCGTTATATTATAATTTCGGCACAGCGTATTGTATTGAGATTTAGATATATGGCCCTCAAAATATGCGTCTTCTATTGCTTCCGCTTTACCCTGTTGACTGCGATTCATGCCAACGGTTCTAACAAAGCCGTCCATTTGCCGTTCCGTCCATCTTTCCCCTCTGTTCTCATATCTTGGATGTCCAAATTTTTCTTCCCATGATGACTTCACATCAAAAGACGCATACACATTGACCTTCTTTTTTTCGTTCTCGACCTTCTTGTTTTCGTTACCGCTATTTCCAGAGCGTGACGCCTTTGCAGCCTTGGCGGCCTTTGCGGCTTCCTCCTGCTGCTTTTTCCATTGCAGTACATCCAGCTTGTACTCCTGATCAGCCTTCCACTTGGAGAGCGCTCTGTCCGCCTTGCTCTCACTCAAGTTGCCCTCGTATTTAACCATATCGCTAAGGAAGGACAGATTATCACTGTATGCCTGGCTATCCACCGCACTGGTCTTTTCCACCGCTGCGTCCCACAGAGAGCGTGCATTCTGTAAAGCTTCCACCTTGTCCTGGTACTTTTGATAATCAAACGCACCCGCTTCACTGGCCAGCTGTCCGCCGGCGGCTTTATTGTCCATTTCCCCGGAGCGGATTTGATTGGCCGCAGACAGTTTGGACAGCAAATCCTCATTCTGACCGGCCAATCCGTTCACATAGCTCTGCTGGGCTGCCGGCACGGTATAGTCCGTGTCATAGCCACCAGCCATATTCTCTTCTGCGTTGGTCTGCGTGTCCGCTGCTGCCAGCTTAGAAAGCGCCGCATAGTCTCTGGCATAATCACCGAACACATCAGCATTGCCGAAATTGGATGACTGGGCACGGCGATTGAGAATATCGTCCACCGCACCCTCTACCATCTTAGCGAATGTACCGTTACGGTAGGGCCCGATCGCGCCAAGTCTATTGTCATAGTTGTTTCTGGTCTTTTGTGCATTCTTAGTAGCCGCAGACTGTTTTACCTTGCCAAGAGCCTTCATGGCCTTAGAGCTGTAACTCATCTAATCCCTCCTTACTTTTTGTTAAGAATTTTCTTTTGCAGTGCGTAGTCTCTATTTGCAATAGTCTTTTCCTGCTTGCGTGCCTGCTGGCTCTCGTTCAGGTTGCCGTAATACTGCTGTTGACCGGAGGCAAAGCTGCGGTCATCATTCCATTTCGTGTAGCCATTGGAATAGGAAGTATTGAACAGGTTCGTGTTGTAATCCATCTTGTTATAGGCGTTGCCCACAGCATCCTGATACTGCCCATACTGCTGCTGATTCACACCATTAAGAAGATCATAAGCGTTCTGCTTGCCTTGCTGCTGTTGGTCATACTTCTGAAACGCCAGGGACAGCAACTGCGATTGCGCATTGGACAGGTTGTTTAGCTGCGCTTGGTTGGCAGCATTACCTGCCGTAGTCGCCGCAGAGGAAGCATAGCCACCTGTGGCTGACGCCATCTGGCCCATAGTGTCCAGCATATCATTGCGGCCCTGCGCCTGGTACTGTGCCTTATAGGCCTGGTATGCAGCGTCATTGTCTGCGTCATAGGAAAACTTCGACTTCAAGATGCCGCCCAACATATTTTGCAGCCGAGCGGTATAGTCCGTCAGGCCGTTTGCCTTGGCATATCCGCCATAGCCGCCGTCTAACAGAGAATTGTAGCCTTTGACGCTGGCGTCCATGTTCTGCTTTTCCTTGGAACTCATCAGCGCTTTGTAGTCCTTGGACTTGGTCCACCCGCCGCTATAGCTCTTGACTGTTTTTGTCCAATTATTCAGATTTTTTTGCGCAGCAGTTTGTTTCGGTTTACTCTTTGCCATTTATCTGATCCCCCATATATACGATATTGTTCGTGCTGTGATCGTCACACTGCCGCTTTTCACATTGGCAGAATAGCAGTTGTCGATCGTCACCGTATTTCCTGCGTAGTCGCCGTCCACGGACCACACAGTAAAACTGTCTGTTGCACCAATGTGCGTATGCGACCCGCGAACGGCAGTACAGCTACGATCTCCGTCCAGAATAGGACACAGGGCGTGCATCCAGCTATTGCTAAAACGGATAAGCAAAAAACGGTAGTTGTCCACGCTGTCATTCAGCGTGATGGTATCGCCAGCCTTTGCGGTGCTCCCGCTGAATAGCAAAGCAGACGACCGGCCGTCCCGGATTATCTCATCCACCTGCTCTGCTTTCAGACCTCCGGCACTCTGCTGATCACCGTCTCCCTCCTTGGTTAATGACGCAAGGAAAGTCCGCGTCAGGTTCTGTTCGTCCATGTTGTTCAACGCATAATTCAGCTTATCTGCCATCTGATTCAGGTACAGATACAGACGCTGTATCCGCTGACTATCCGTTACGCCGTCAGACGGCTTACCAATGTTAAAAGTCATAAGTCACTCCCTAAAGTCATTGTGTTTGCGATACCGATCACCCGAACATCTCCGCAGCCTTCCAGTCGCAGCGCATAATGATCACAGGCTTGCGGAACGATGTTCAGCACTTCCGTCTTCGGTGTACCGTTGCCAGTCAACACGCCCATTTGGAGCCACTGTCCGCTGCTGTCATACTGGATAAACGCCTTGAGCACAGCGCCCAGTGCAATCTTTGCCCGCAGGTTAATCCGGCTGACGATCTTCTTATCCGGGTATGAAAAGTCTATGGCACCAGTCTCTGCGTACCATTCCACCTTGCTTTCCGTTTGGTACAGTTCCAGTCCAGACAAAGCTGTCTCGTTGTGTCGGCCAAGCTCATGGAAGATACAATCTGGGTCCATTGCATAAACCGTCCCGGTGTAATCTGTAATAAAGTGCAGATACCGCGTTCCGTTCAGACGCACCCACAGGCCGGTATTCAAGTCATAGACGAAGGTTTCATAGCCGCCGTCCGTCTCGTTCTTCATAGAGATATAATACTTGCCAAGGGAACTTCCGGCGTTGGCTTCTGTGTATCGTGTATTACCCAGGGCAGCAGAAATGTTGGTCGCCGTGCTGCCATCAAATACACACACGCCGTCCAGCGACTTATAGAATACCGCCCCATTCAGCACCGCCAGCGATCCAGAGCAGTCATTTTCAACGCCGCGATCTTCAATGGCAATGCGTTGGTATGCCGCTGGATAGCCACCGTAAATGCCATAAATCTTATTTTGCTTGAAGAAGTACGGCATATCGTTTAAGGACACTGCGCCGGTAAACGGCTCATCATCACCCAGCGACAATGCGTAGGAGTCGGACGCCGTATTCTCAAAGCAATACCAGTTGGTCGGATCACCCAGCTTGCTGGCGTAGATTTGGTTAATGTGCTTGCCTGTGGAATCATAGCCATACTTGCAGCCCCACACACGGTTTTGGGCAACGGTCACATAGTCCAACTCCGGGATCACTTTTTCAATCGTGGTTGGTCTACTGTAGCTTGCAACAGGACCACGCAACATTCCTTTAACAATTATCCAACTGCCATCATCAGCCGTGGAGTGCACATTTACCCATTCCGTTGTAAATGCATCATCCGGGGACAGCTTGACCGTGTCCCCGGCTTTGACAGACTGAAGCACACTGTCTTTGATTTCTGTGGTATTGATATACACATAGGGCACCGGAATGGCAATCCAGGCATCTGCCGTAGAAGAATATGACTTATACACCGGCGCTTCTGCATTCGTTGTGTCCAGCCAAAATGTATAAAACCAGGTGTTTGAGAACAGCACATTGTCCTCTGCCACCCAAGCGCCGTCCTCTTTCCTATACAATGTACCTTGGCTGTACTTCTTCAACCCGCTGCCGGTGGTACCAGTTGTATCCAGCCAATAATCATAGTTGCTTACCCCTGGATCCTTATCCTGGCGCTTCCAGTTGGCTGCCGAACACAGCAATACAAGTGCACCATGCTCGTCCACAGTTCTCAAGTCGCCATTAGAACGCACTACATAAGTACCGACTGCAGCACCCGCCGGTTTGTTGGCACCACAATACAGTCTCGTGTGAAGCGTGCCGTCCTCCGTGCACATCGTGCATACTAAGTTCTCGCCGGCAGTAGCCTTGAACGCCAGCGGCAACACGCCCTTGTCCGGTTCTTCAGTATCAAAACACAAACCGTATGGGAAGATTAGGATTTTCGTACCGAAGTTTAACAACTGCATTTTGCCATCCACGGCTGCAAAATCCTGTGTGTTCAAATCAAGGTCATATCGTTTTCCGGCGTAATACAGCACATCATTGAATACAGAAGTGATTTGTTGATTTTTGATCAGACAGTCAACATTTTTACCAGAAACCGCCTTTTCGATAAAGGTGATGTCCTCCGGCCGCTCTCCGGTATAGATGAGCTCATTGGCTATTCGTGTCGCGTCCTTTTTCGCTATAGCCAATAAATCCATATATAGAGTACGCGCTTCGCTATCTGCTTTTTGTGGATCGGTGACCTTCCTGGACATCGTGTATGCAGAGTTTATGGTAATCGTTACCTTAAAAGCGCCACTCGTAACGACAGGAACAAACTGCTGTTCTTTCAGATCAATGTGAGTTTCACCTATGTCTGCTCCAGCAACCTCCCTTGATACTCCGTCTCTTGTCAACCCATCTATACCCTCTTTAGGAATGTCGAACGATTGAAAACACCTCATCGTTACATACGGGACTTCAGGTATAACAAAATTTGAACCATGTTCGCGATAATATGGGTTCTTTAGCCAAACTTCTGCGCTCTCGCGTAATATGTTTCTGAACTCGATTTTAAATTCCAAACTAAATGGCGCGTTCAGCGTCACCGTAATATCTTCAGCACCCGGAATATAGGCCAAATCATCCTGCTCTTTTGCGATCACATCCCAGTCTGGTTCAACAAGATTGTACCGATTCCAGTATTTAACACCGTCTGAGCACACTGCTGATATCACATACATTTCGGATTGGTCGAGTTCCGGATACTTGTACCGGTTCACCGGCGCACGATTGGACAGCATAGGGTAAGCATCCACAGTGATATTCTCTGTATCAAAGAACTCTCCGGCCTGCTGCACAACGCGGTGGTTATAGCCCAGGAATGTGGAGATCATCTCTCGGTTATTGCTCACATTGCTAAGCACTGGTCTTTGCATAAACGCACCTCCTAAAAGCGCAGCGGCGCATTCTTGGCCGCGTGCGTGCGGTTGTACTGGTTACGGAATGAGGTCAGCATTGTATTAAATACAGAGTTTACAGCGCTGTATCGGTTAAAGTCACCGGTGTACAGCAGCATTTGGGACTGCAAGTAATGTATATAAAGTTCGTCATAAGGAGACGGCACAAGCAGTTCCTGGGTATTCGGCGTTTTCTCCGTGTATCCGGCAAAAGCAGGTGTGCCCTCTCTGGCGTCCATAATTTCCAATTTGATTTGTTTATCCAGTCTGTTCAGCCAGGCGATTTTTTCATTCATAGAAAAGGTCGTGTTGGGGCACAGCTTGTCCGCCTGGTTGACTGCTTCTGCAATCGTCATATTGTTGTTCCCTCCTCATAGTAAAAAGGGCAGACGGAATATTCCGTCCGCCCTTTGTCGGTTACATACCAGCTGCCTGTGCAGCCAGCTTTTGAATGAGCTTGGCATTCTCTGCTTCCATCTGAAGTCTACGATTGACTACCTCTGCAATCGGCTCCGGCACTTCTACCGGAACACCACGCTCGATCTGATATGAGCCAACGCCTGCCACAGAAGCAAACATATGGCTCTCGTTGTTCATTGGGTCCAGCGGAATAAGCACAGGCACCATCTTCCACTTAGGTGCAGTTTCCTTCTTCTCAGCCATTCTTAATAATCCTCCAATCAGTTTTCCGTGGTGCTGGTGTCTGCACTGCGGTAGCTACAGCTCTCAAAACGAATGATGGCATACTCGTTCAGAATCTTTGCACCGTGGGTAGCCTTCCAGCCGGTGGAGCTACGCTGGTTCAGCGGATCATCGCCGTAGCCCAGCGGCTTGACGATATAGTCCAGGCCCAGGCCGTCCAGTTCAGTAACACCATAAGCATTGGCACCCAGGAACAGCGTGCCATACACAGCCAGCTTGGAGCCGGAAGTCTGCTTGTAAATCTTAGCGTTGGAAGAGTCGACAAAACGGCACTTGCCAATCTTACCGATTTCGCCCTCGAACAGAGCGGTGGTGTCCGCATACTTGTGCATCTCCTCCCACTCGCTGGACAGCATAATGTCCGTCTCTACATCAGGGTGGATAATGCAGACATAGTAGCCGTCAATGGGGGTAATATCCCGACGCTTCAGCTCGTTGACCATCTTCTTCACATCAGCCACGGTCAGCTTGTCATCCGCAGTCAGTGTGTCACGAGAAGTCTTTCCGCCGGCATAAGCCACACTGGTGGTTGCCTGCATAGCATTTCGTGTCACCAGGTCAATGGTATTGCCCGCCTGGTTGCCCTGCTCTTTGCAGTCCTCCACGATCACATTATCGAATGCAGCGGTCTGGAGCATATCGGTGTGCTTAATGTAGTCACCGTACTGACTCACAGTGGCCTTAATGGCGGTCACAGTCCGTTTGGTGCCGTTAGGCGTTACGCCTTCTACCAGCGGGGTAAGAGCAGGCGGCAAGCTGGAAAACTTACGCCACTCTGCCACCTTGCCGGAGCCGCGCGGAATGGGCTTTTTCTGCCCGAACTGACCATGCACCAGCTTGGGCTTGGCATTCTCAAGCAGCTCCTTAATGTAATATTCCTTGATCTCAGCCGAAAGGCCGGTGTCAGTCGTTGCAGCCATGTTGGCAGTGCCATCGAACAGCTGCAGATTCATTTTCTTGTTCATGTTTCCTCCGTTTCTGACAGAGGATTGGTTTTTACTTGCCGCTAAGGAACCGTTTGATATCCTCCGGCGTTTTCAATTCCCCTGTCGCAATTTTTTTGTTGATGAGTTGGTGCTGCTCTCTTGTCAGGGCAGCAATGTTGACAGAAGTCTTGACCGCAGGTGCGGTAGAAGATGCGTTCTCTTTCGGCACATGGCCGCGTGAGCGGATCGTGTCCGCTGCGGCTTTCGCTGTACTCTGGGCTGCAAATTGCATTGCGCCGCCGGTGAGCTCGGTAAGGTGGCGTGCTTCAAAGGCAGTCTTTAGCGTGATGCCCGGGCATTTTAACAGAGAGACAAACTCAGGGTCTGCCAGTTCCGTATCCAGGTCGAATGCGTCCCCATACAAGGACTTGACCGCCTCGCTCTCATCCAGCCACTGCTGGTACTGCTGCGCTGCTGCGTTCTGCCGTTCGCGTTCCTGCATTTCCTGGCGGAATGCAGCGTTTTCACGCTCCAGCTTGTGCATCTGCTTTAACGACTCGATCGGCACACCCTTCTCAACTGACTCCTGCTCATAAAAGCTGTTGTCGTCTTCCAGGGCCTGCATGAGTGCTTCCGGATCCGTAGCGTCTGCGCCGTACTTCTCGCCCAACATATCAAGCAGGGGCAACACCCTGTCATACTGTGCCTGTGCGGCTTCATCAGCACGGAACCGCTTTTGCATTGCAGCGTTAATGTGCTTTTGATACGCATTCTTGTACTTGTCCTTAATCAGAGCCTTAAACTCTTTGTCAAGGTCTTCTGCTGTGCTCTCCTGAGCACCATCCTGCGTGGCGGGCGCAGTATTGTCTGCCGTATTGTTCTGCGTGGCGGGCGCACTGCCGGTGCCGTCTGCTGCACTGCCCTCACCATCGAAAAGCTGTAGCAACATGGGCATAAATTTGTCTGTTCTCATAGGAACTCCTTTCTGTCCGTATCAGGTGGACGAACCCTTTATTCGCATAATAACAAAAGAGAGGGCGATCATGTCACCCCCCCTTTCAACTGAATTGGATATGCCCCGGATAGCTCTCGGCCAGCATTTCCATACCGCACCGAAAAAAGGTAAACGCTGCTGGCACCGTACTCTCATTTGCCATCGGTGCGCAACGAATACGCACATCTCCGGGTGAAATCTTGATCTGTGGTTCACACAGTAGAGCACCAGCTACATACGCCCTGCGCACTACTTCCGCCAGCGTGCAGGTAAGGGCAGAAATAGCAGCACATACCAAGTCATGATCCTGTTCGTTGCGTGGCGCATCGGCGTGGCCTTTCAGTTCTACTGAGCAAGCACCAATATGTACCGTAGTCATTATTCCGGGCTTGTGCTTGTGGCCACTCTCTTGCGTGCCTGCGTTGCAAGTGAGTTATCCTGGTATTTGTCCGTGTTACCTAAGCTGTCGCTGTCGGTCGGCGTTATGTCTACAGACTGTGTGTCTGTCACCGCCGCACCGCTCATTGCGCCTGGTGTCATATCCTGGCCGGACATCAGGTCTTGGCCGGTCAGTTGCTTGATGATCTCATTACTGGTGTTCAGTGCCTGAGTCATTTGCTGAATCGTGTTCCACATCGTACCGTTTTCCTGGACCCGCTGCACAATGCGATCTTTGTGGTTAATATCCATCATATCCAGCAGTGCCAGTGCCTGATCTGCATTCTGCGGGTTCAGTACGCCCAGGTTGTACATCTGCACTGCCAGTTCATTTTGGGCCAGCTTGCTGTATGGGCTGGCCTTGCTGGCCGATACATCCACATCGAAATTGGGCATTTGATAATACTCATCGTCCGGGAACAGCGTTTCAATACGCCGCTCCTGCATATTCTGATTGGAGAAGGTCTCAAATGATACAGAGCCATCCGTACCAGTAATACGGAACACACGGGGCATATCATAGAACTGCCGAATACGCTCGATCACCATTAAAATGATCTCTTTGTACGCCCGGTAGGTGCCCTTGATCTGCCAGCGTGAAGTCTTGCTTCCGGCTTCCTGCATAGCGCTGATCGCACTGGCTGCCGTTACACCGCTGCTTGTTCCGCCACTGGACACATCACGGTTGCCGCTGGTCTCCTTCATCTCGTCAATCTTGTGCATGAGCACATTGTAGGCGTTGCCATCTATGCCATTGATCACGATTGGCGCATAGGTGTCCTGGCCCACATTGTTGCCCACCTTAATGAAATGCTTGGAAGTATCTGCAAAGTCGTCTTCGTTGATCTCGCCATCGTCACGCACCAAATAGCGCGGCACGGAGCTCCAGATTGCGTTTTCCAGCATTGCCTGAGACAGTTTGTCAATATATTCCTGCGGCTCTTTGCAGAGGTCCACATAGCCATATCCGGCAGGACTTCCGGCCACACGAAACAGCGGATCAAACACAAACGGATACTTGCCGTCAATATACAGCCCGGTATCCTTGCGCTCCGGGTCATTCTCGGTTGCATACAGCACCACACCATTGCAGAACTTCACATAGTGCACAACATTCTTGCCGTCCGCATTCACCTTGTAATACCAGTCTACCACCTGGCTGCGATTGCTCTTGTCCACTGTATCATCAAACTGGTACTCTGTTTGCACCACACTGTGCATAGAGGATAAGCGGTCCTTCAACTGGGGATACTGAGACACCAGCGCATCGTTATTGGCAGAAGTGATATGGAACAGATTGGTCGAGTCTTGGATATTCTCGATCCCAGATTCCCAGGCAAAATTAAGAATATCGCACTTTTTAACGCTCACATCGCCCAGGCCGTTCAGCTTGTCCTGGTCCCACACCACGGCGTATATGCCTGTACCGTTCAGGACCTTGGAGTGTACCGCCTGGTCAAACTCCTGCTCAAAGCCGTTCTCGTCCAACACCACAGGCACCACGGCAGACAACTGCTTAGCCGTCTCCTTGTCACCTTCTTCCTGCGGCAGGATATTCGGTTCCGGGAAGTTGTCCATATAGTCAGCGACCTTGTTATCCACGCAGGAATGCAGCCATGCAGACGCCGGCTTAATACGCTTGTCGCTCTCTTTGCCGTGATCTGACTTGAAATTGCCCCAATGTCGCAGCTTCCACCAGTTTTGGTTTGCCACCACTCTGGCATCTACGGACGCCTTACCAGCCATATACTTATTCAGCAGTTCCATAGCCCGCTGCACATCCTCTTCTGTAATGGTGTGCAGCTCTTCCTCTTCCGGCTCCACGGCTGACATCTCGTCCACCAGCTGCTGCGCCTGTTTGATCGGATCATCAGACCGTTCATCAGCAGCGGGCGCTACGGCATCTTCCTGCTCTATCTGCAGCTCCGTTTGCCCCTGCGCACGCTGCATAAATTCTTCCTTACTCGGTTTGTTCTTTCGCTTAGCCATATCAATATCCTTTCTTCATTTGGTCCAGCGGGTCATCTGCCAGTACTCTGGCCGGTATCTTCCGCCTGGGCGGTATTTTCTGCAACATGGAAAAATAGCGAAATTCATCCATTGCATGATCTTCCAGTTCCGTATTCAAGTCCTCCACCTTGTGTTCGTCATACATCATCAGGGGAATAGTCCGGATGAAGTCCTTGCAATTCTTAAACACATACATCATCGGGTAGCCGCGCTCATCAAACATCAACCTGTAGTGGCACTGCATCCACCCTGCTATGCGGGTGTTATCGCCGCGCTCAAAGTACACGCCGTGTCTGTTTGCCGTCTCCGCAATGGAATATCCATCATCCTTGGCGAAGATTGCAGGGTCTGCTACGCCGGTAATATATCGGCCCGCCAGCAGCGGGTCATGCGTTTCCATCTCTCTGATCTTCTGGAACACCATATCCGCTGGCAGTTTCAGTCCCTCGTTCGGTGAAGTACAGCCATACCATTCCTTAATGCGGTACACCACACCGTCATATCCCTGGGCCCACCAGCCACAAGAAAATGGCTTGCTGTACCCCCAGTCGAACGAGCGATACACCTTCCAGTCAGCAGGAATATCAAACGGATCTATCACATGGGTCCACCTGCGGTCTATATAGTGATCCGGATTGTTCCGCCACTCCTCGAAGAACTGACCAGAGAACACATTCCAGTCACCGTACCGCCAAGCCTGGCGTACCTTAGCAGGCAGCGCATCCAACTGCTGAAGGTACTTAGGGCTGTTGTCAAGCAGTATCTGATTGTCCGTCACGAGGGACTGTATGAATGAATAATCCTCCGGGTTCTCGTTCTCATCGTAAACCCGATCAATGAATAGCCGCTTGACCCACTGGTGACCAACGCCCCCAGGGTTGCAGGTAAGGTACATTCTTTTAGGGTGGCTATTTGTGCCACGCACACAAGCCCACAAAGTCTTGAACATATCCTCCGTGAACTGCGTGGCCTCATCCAGGTACATGATATCGCACTCCGTACCTTGGAAGCGTCCCAGGTCCTTCTCTCGCTCCAAATAGCGGAACAATATACGGCTTCCATTAGGGAATGTGATTGTCTTCTTACTGTCATTGTATACTGCCAGACGCCGGTGCCTATCCGGGTGATAGCATTGCAACGCTCTGGTCAATGGCACAATATGATTTTCGGTCAACTCCGGATAAGTCTTACGCACAATGATCTGCGTAATACCCGGACAGGCGTAGCTCATCACCTTAGCCTTGCAGTCCACTACCCAGCTCTTGCCACCGCCTCTGGCGCCACCAAAGGCTACAACATCGTGGGTGTCTGTCAAGAACTCCACCTGCTTAGGCTGTGGCTTGCCCAGGTCCAATACTTCACTCGGCATACTTCTTCACCTCGTCTGACAACACCACCTGCACCTCCGGTACGCCCGATGCCACGCTGTCGCTTTGGCTCTTCAGGTGTTCTATGCGTGCCTGCTGCTCCTGCCTGTCCAGATCGTCACGCACATTCAGCAGGTCCTTTACATCCTTCAGGCTGGCAGCGATCTGTTTGGCACCGGCACGGTCCACGGCCACACCCGGCACACGCACCACCTTGTATTCTCCGTCTTCCTGCTCCACGGAACACATCTCGTCCAACTCATCTATGGCCTTCTCCAGCTTGTCCATCAGCTTATCCGCAAGACTGTGCAGCTGCTCCACTCTTTTCGCTTCCCGCTCCACAGACACATCCATAAATTTTTGTTCCACCTTGGCACGGTAGGTGTTCCTCTGCTCCGTCCACTTCTCATTTGCGGCCTTCTTGCGCATCGTGGACTGTGAACAGTGATATTCGTCTGCCAGGGTCCGCAGGCTCTTGCTGCCGGAGACATACTCACGCCTTACCCTATTCCAGTCCACTTGATCACCTCACTATGATCTAAGAATACCAAAAAGAGGGTGACTTTCGTCACCCCCCCGAGGGAAAACACAGCTTTCTTATTTTCACCCATTTTCTGGCGAAAACAACTTCGTCAGCTTTACGGCTCTGTATGCAGCTGTGCCAGCGGACAGCCTTTCCAGCAGTAAGAAGCACAGAATGACCGTATGTGTTCGTCTTTTTTCGCTTTGGACCGAAACACCACCCGCAGCCCGGAACTATCATACACAGCCGCTGCACAGTTGATCTGTACCGCCTCTTGGCTGTCATAATATGGACAAATCACTTTGGCGTCTCCGTAACTCTTCTGCTTTGACTTTGACATTGGTTTCCTCCTTAACGGCCTGTACTCCCGAACCCGCCGTTGCCCCGTTCGGTGTCCGCCAGCTTGTCCACCAGCACCAGCTCCGGCGTGTCGATCTTGACCACCACCAGCTGGCTGATTTTGTCCCCACGGCGCACGGCGTAGTCCATACCGCTGTGGTTGTACAGCTTGACGGCAACGCTGCCGGTGTATCCCACATCAATAACGCCCTCGCTTGTAATGCCGTACTTCACATTCAGTCCGCTTTTGGACTTCAAAAAGCCTGCGGTGTGTATCGGAAGTTCAATATGTACCCCGGTGTCAATGGTCACCGCGCCGTATGCCGGCACTACCGTGTCCACCGGTGACAGCAGGTCAAGCCCTGCGTCCGTGTCGTGTGCTCGCACAGGCATTAGCGCCTGCTTGTCCAGTTGAATATTCATTCTACTATGATGTCCTCCTCGTAGATAATCTCCAATCCATAGGCCACCGCTGCGGCGTGTTCAATCTGACAACCCCTTGCCTGCTCCCAGCCACGGCAGAAGTAAGCAGCGTGGCATTGGCTCATATTCTCAAGCGACTTGGCAAGGAAGCACAGCGGGATGTTGACTACGCCTCGCTCTTTCATCGCTTTGTCGCTGTACCACTCGTCAGCAAACAGCGTGTTTACAATCCAATAGCCTCTTTTTTCAAGCACCCGGATCGCTCCTTCTCTTGTAACGATAATCTCTGCCTCACTCTTTCCAGCCATCGGCTGGCTCAACATTGCTTTCTTCATAGGGTTTCTCCTTTCAATTCATTTATCGGTTTGCTCGCAATACAATTCTTCTGCGAAGCCATCCAACTCGCACCAACTGCAAATGCCAACTTCTTCAAGATAAGCGGGACTTTGGTCAAACATACAGAAGTAAAGAATGCGCCCGCTGTTGTCTTCAAGAGATTTCATGAATTTACAACTCGCACAATCGTGTTGTGTTTCCATTCCTTTTCCCTCCCATTTTCGCAGCTGTATTGCCCCCTGTGTATCGTCTTTCCATCCGGGGCCAAGTGTTTGCGGCAACCGTATTCATTGCTGCCCAGGTTGCGGCCATACTGGCAGCGGTCGCAGCTCACATAGAATGCACATTGTTCAGCCATCTGTCCGTGTCCCCCAGTTCCGCAGTTCAACCTCCACATAGCCTTCCAGGTCGTAGGTCTTGATCACTTGCAGTTCCACTACCTGCTTGTCATCCGGGTAGGCCAGGCCATTCAGAGCGTCCAGCACGATCTTGGCGATGTTGTCCGTGTCCGGCTTTTTGGTTGGCAGCACCCTGCTGGCCATCATCTCCACCTTGCGCTTTTTGCTGGCGCTCTTGGGAATGCCAAATGCCGCAATGATCGTGGCGCCGATTGGCTCGTCCATAGCAAAGGCCATCCGGTCACCGTATGCCTGCCGGTAGCAGAACCGCACCTCGTCCTCGTAGTCCTTGGTCTTTCCGGGCGTGTATGTAGCGATCCGGTCACCTCGGCGCACCGCCCGGTGCCGTCCCTTGCCCTGGGGTTCTCCCAGTATTGTCAACCGTACCATCATCTTGCAGTCACCAGCCTTTCGTAAATTCGCTGGGCCATTGCTGCCGTGGCCAGTTCTTCATCGCCGTGGGCGTTCAGCCGCTTGGCATACCGCAGCAGCGGCTCTGGGTTACTCTCATCCACCAGCATATATCCAAAGTCGCCGGTAACGATCGGCACACCCTGCTCCTGCATAGCCTTGCGCTCTGATCTCAGGTCTCGCTCACCAATACCGGTCCGCCGTGCCAGGTCTCTGCCCCGCACCGGCATTCCGGGCGGGATCAGTGCGTCATAGATCAGCGCTTGCCGTGGTGTCAGTTTTTTCAAATCCATAGGTTCCTCCTAAAACTTGATGTCTGTGTTGTTCATGGTGTCCCGCTTGATCTGCTCCAGGTCGTAGGACGGTGGGCTTTGCAGTGCCCCGCTGTTGTTCCTGTCCTCCGTGCCCCACTTCTGCAATACAGAGAAGTGGTCGTAGTAGGTCTTGTGCGTGTTGTGAATATGGAAGCTCAGGTTCTTGATCAGCCGCTGCCAGTCAAGCGGGAACTGCTTTTTCAGCTTGGCAAGCTCCTCATCGGTTAATCGAACATTTTTGAAATCGCCATATAATTTTGCGGGCGAGCACGCGCTCGCGCGCTCTCTCCCTTCTTGCATTCTTTCATTCTTGCATTCTTGTTTATAGAAAGCGCTTGTTATTTGATTGTTATCTGTTTGTTGTTTGTTTGTTATCTGTTTGTTATCTGTTTGTTGCCTATCGTTTTCCGACCCCTGATATTTGGCGTAGTTGCGCAGAATAATAACGGTATTCTTGTTTGTTACATTCTTGGAAATCTCGCCAGTTTTTTGCAGGTGTTTTAGTGCTGTTCTCACTTGCATATCAGACAGCCCGCTGCCGCTTGCCAAAGCGCTTATGGAGGTGACCACGGAGCCGCTGCCCAGCGTTTGACCGCGCCATTGCTGCGGCTCCCTGTTGACTATAAGCAACAAATGCAAGAACAGTTTGAAGGTTGGCACATCGGTGTACCACTCCCAATCCAGCAGTTGTCGGTAGGCTTTCACCCAACCCTGATTGCTCATATATACTCCTTAAAACGGCAGGTCATCGCCATCATCAATAGGCTCGAACTCTGCGTCCGGTGCGGGTGCTGTCGTCTGTGTGCCACTCTCTGCCTTTGAGCCACAGAAGGACACCTGGCTGGCCACCAGCTGCACGCTCTTGCGTTTTTCGCCGTTCTGGTCCGTGTAGTTGTCTGTCTGCAAAGAGCCCTCCACGGCGATCATGGAGCCTTTGTGGAAGTATTTGGATACAAACTCCGCCGTTTGCCGCCAGGCGGTGCAGTCGATAAAGTCCGTCTTGCGGTCCTCACCTGCCTTCTGATAGTTGCGGTCCACAGCCACCTGGAACCGCACCACGGAGACGCCGCTGGGCGTGGCTCTCAACTCCGGTTCGTAGGTCAGTCGGCCCATAATTACAATGCTGTTGATCATAGATAATTCCTCCCAAAAATAGATATAAAGTCCTTGTCCGGGTAGGCAGCCTGGAATGCCTGTTGCCCCACCCGGTGTAAATAGTCCATCGTTGCCTTGCAGTGGTGCGCACCTCTCGGCGGCTCATTATGGCAATAATGGCACAGGAGCACCGTCAAGCCGTATTTCTCACTTTTTGACCGGTTATATGCCCCAAATACATGGTGCCGCTCCAGGGCCCGCACAGAGCCGCACAGGTAGCACTGCCGTTGCTCTTCCGGTTGAATAATACTCTTCACTTCTTCCGTTCCTCCCAGGCAGCCATCAGCTGCGCCAATTCTGCCGGCGGCATAGTCTCAATATGCAGCGCCTTGCAGTCCTGCACCACGGCGTCAATGAGCCGTGCCATACGCTTTGTGCCGTAGCAGCTGGTGCCGTAATAGAACCGCACCAGCGAGGTGCGGGGGTAGATCCCATCGTCCACCTTCTCCGCTGTCCAGCCCAGGCCGTTCTTTTCCCATGATGAAATCATGGCATTTACGGCACTGTCCGGGATTTGGTAATCCACAGACCTGCCATACTGCCGCACATAACCCTGGTAAATCTCTTCCTTGTTGATCTGCGGGTCGTTCTTGGCCAACTCCGCTTGCAGCTTGCCGATCAACACCCACATGTATGCGTTGGCGCTCAGGCTCCGGTGCTTAACCTTTGGCTTGATCTCCAGCACATAGTCTTTCTGATCTGCCAGGGACTCGATGAATGCGCCAACCTTGGCCATAGTGGGCACAAGGTCGGCTTTTTTGAATTCGATCTTCATAGACCTAACTTCATAAAGATCTGATCGGCCTGGTGCCGGGTCAGGTCCTCAATGGCGCTGACTTTGTAGTAGGCCAAGGCTTTTTTGACCCGCTCATTCTCTGCATTTTCTTTTAGAATAGCCACCTGGTCCGGGCTGATCTTCTCCGCTGCCTGCTGCCGTGCCTGTTCTTTCTGCGTGTCCTGGGTGCCTTGCTGCGGCACATCCGGGTCCTTGCAGTCATCAATGCAAAACAGGCCGTTAAGGGCGTACTTCCGGGCGTAGCTGGAAGTGCTGCCGGTGACCTGGGCATCGTCCATGCCTTTCTTTGTGGCTGCTTCCCGGGCAAAGGCCCGCACGGAAATGCTCTTGTCGCTCTCTGCGTCCGCCAGTGTGGCCGTAGCCACAATGTACACCCGATCGCCGCAGCACTCTACCGTATCGGTCACTGTCAGAACAGCACCGTAGCTCTTACACAGCGGTTTGACCGCCTCCAGGATATCCTCGCAGCTGCGGTAATGGTACTTACCGAATGCGTTATACTGGTTCTTTGGGGCCACCAGTTCGCATTGGATGGCCAATAGCTTTTCTTGTAACTCCATTCCACTCACCTCACTTGATCATACAGCTGGGGGTCTCGATCAGCGCCGCACCGGCTACCGTCTCGCCCGCCAGCAGAGCCTTGCGGATAGACGCCTTGTCCACCTTGGGCGGCTGGGGCTGCATATACTCCGACGGTACCGCTGCCAGGTTGAACACATCCACCGACTTGCTCACGCTGCCGGTCAGCATAAACCGGCCCGCCTGCACCTTCTTCTGCTGGGTGGCTGCCAGGTACGCCGCCAGGGTCTTCTTCATACGCTTAACGCCGTTTTCCGCCTGCTTCTGCTTTTGGGCATAAAAGTCCTTTTCTTGCTTATATACCTCTGCATCTGCCGCCAGCTGCCGGATCACCATACCGTAGTCCTCCAGCTTCTCCGGCACCATCATGCTGTCCAGGGTGTCCTGGACCGTCTGTTCGTCTATCTCTCCGGCCTCCAGCAGCTCCATCAGCTGGGCTGCCTGGCCGGTCAGTTCATACAGTGTCGCCATATCGTTCTCCCTTGTCTATTTTTTGTACAGTGCGGGCCTCTGCCCGCGCCTCCGGGTCGCAGTCCTGGGGGCAAAAGCCGTAGTCCTGCACGAACTGGTCCATCTCTGCGTGGGTCATACGGTCACCCCCAGGTCGTAACAGGCACGGAACCAGTTTTCACTGCGCCGCACGATGGTGGCCTCGCTGTTGTTTTCGCCCAGCTGGCAGTCAATCTCATCAACGGCGCATTGCCAGCAGTAGCAGCCTTTAGGGTCGCTGCCGTCCTCGCTGACGGAATATCCGCAGCCCTCAATGGTCACCTCGCAGCCATCGCACTCCACAACTCCTGCTTCTTCGTTATACATTCTCCATGTCCTCCTGCTTGTCCTCGTTGTATTCCAGCGGGTGGATCACGCCATACGCCTTGGGCAGCGTCAGCAGCGCCTCGCTCTCCAGCCTCGGCACTGCATCCAGCACGTCGTATATACCGCCCAGCGCGGCCACTATGGAGCCAGGCTGTATATCACTGAACCCCGGCGCCCGGCACACACTGCCGTTGGTCAAAACCACCAAATCCATATACTTATTACTCATTGTCATTGTCCTTTCCAAGTTTTAAGGCGCGCAGATACGCCATATCAAAGTCTGTCAGCGGCGCCATCAGCACCACTCTATTCTCATCATCTTCAACCACCAGCTGCTTGTCCTGCCGGGGCTCGTCCTCGTCCTTAGGCAGCACGAACACTGCCAGGGCGATCAGCCCACAGCCGGTACCGCTGATCACAACGGACACCCACCAATATGGGTTGTCCGCCACCAGGCAGCAGCCAAACAGTACCAGCAGAAACCCGGTGACCACCAGGACGATCCCTGCCTTTTCTCTTTTCGTCATAGCTTTGCCAGCTCCTTTACCTCGTCCGGGTGCTGGGCGTAATAGTCGCTCATGCTCTCTGTGAGCCGGTGCGCCATCGCCGCCAGCATGCGGCTGTGTTCTTCTTCCGTCAAGTCCTCCAGGGGCTTGACTTTGCCGTCCACCATAACCATAATCACGGTGGTCAGTTCTTTCTTCATTTCGTTCACCTCAATTAAAGTTACGCAAGGCCGGATTGTCCGTATGCCTTGACTTTTTCCCTTTCAACGCCTATACTATAGGTGTTGATATGTGTGTATGCCTTTTGTATCAACTCCTTTGACCGACTGTGCCAGCAGTTGGTCTTTTTTTATTCGCCAGCCCTTAAATCAGCAGCAGACCGCCCTCTGCGATAAATGTGATGTTGGGTGGGGCGGGCGTGCGGGAAATAAAAAAAAGAAAAGAAAGAGAAATGAAAAAATATCCCCCGCTGCCTGCTGCTTATCTAAAGGCTGGCTTTCTTATCACAGCTGTTCGCTTTTAGTGAACCTTGTGGGTAAAAAAATATAGTCCATAGGAACCCCATAAAGATCTGCCAGCTTACAAAGCTGATCTACTTTAGGGGAAGAACGACCAGTTTCCCAGTTTCTTATAGTATCTCTACTCACTCCAACCTCTATAGCTGCATCTGTTTGGCGCATATTCGCATTGATACGCGCAGCTTTGAGCGTTATCTTAAACATCGTATTCAGCACCTCCTTTCTCGAGTTCGCTTTAAGTGTACCACACATCAGAGCGCAAGTCAACACTTAAAGCGAACTTTTTTGCAAAATATGTTGACTTTTTTCGTCTTTAAGTGTATAGTGGGCTTGTAAGATGCAGTGAGGTGAACATTATGGAATACGACAAAAGGATATTCGCCAAGAATCTGAACTCTATAATGGAAGAATGTGACAGAACGCCTGCCGATATAGTTAACCTTCTTGGAGTAAGTAAATCTACTGTATCCAGTTGGCGAAACGGCGAAAAAATGCCCCGCATGGACAAAATCGAAGCGTTGGCCAATTATTTCGGCTGTCTTAAATCCGATCTTATAGAGCAAAAGTCTCTCCGTGCTCCGGAAGTAACGGAAGATACTGTGATTTTCCCGGTGATCGGCGAAATCGCCGCCGGGTATGACTACCCAGCATATGAGGACTGGAGCGGCGAGACGGTGGAGATACCCAAGTCTTACCTGCACGGCCGCAGCCGGGACGACTTCTTCGTACTGTCTGTCAAAGGTGACAGTATGTACCCGCAGTATATGGACGGCGACAAGGTGCTGATCCTAAAACAGAGCACCATGAACCGCTCGGGCGAGATCGGCGCCATCATCTATGATGGCGATATGGCTACATTGAAGAAGATAGAGTATGTGGACGGTGAGGACTGGGTAAAGCTCATTCCCATTAACCCTGAATACCCACCTAAGACGATCTGCAATGAGGATCTGGAACAGTGCCATGTTCTTGGCATTCCCCGCCTGCTGGTCCGTGAGATCAAACAGTAAAAAAACAACCATTCTGCCAAGGCTGGCAAAATGGTCCTGTCTAATGAAAAAAGAAAGAAGAGTAGAATATGGAATTTGAAGCTATCATCTCAAGTATAATTCTTACATTAGCAATTTACCTTCTGCCGTATGTCATTGTTCGTCTGATCCACCGCCGATCATTCTCCCCTAAAGCTGCAAAGATTATGACCATTGTATGGGCGATTATCTCAGCAGCCATAGTTACGGCCATTAAATTTGCAACAAGCGGTGCTGATTCTGCTCGAGCAGGCGGACTAAATGTAGTTGCCATATTTCTTTGGAACTGGGTCGGTTATCAGGTACTGCTTAGAGAAAACAAATGGGAAAAACCATGTCCGGACAGTTCCCGGGTAATTGAACCCCCGGCACTTACTGGAGACGAGCCGCAACATAAGGATGAGCCCACTGTAAAAATCAGCAATCCGACACCGGAAAAGTTCACTGTCGATCCATACAATGTAGACGATGTGGAAGTGAATATCGTCAAGCCAAAATCCTCTACCACGCATACTATAGACCGCAAAACGAAGATTGCGCTTATTTGCATGGCTATAGCGATTGTCCTTGCCGTCATTTCTGCCGGCGTTGCCATCAGCAAAAGTGCAGCATACAACCGTGTTGTTTCCGAAAAAACGGAAGTGCAGTCGTCTTTGGATGATGTGAATGATGAGTACCAGGCACTCTGGGATAGATATAACCAGAAACTCTCAGATTACTATGACTTGGAAAGGGATTACAAGTACGGCACCCAGAGTGAAGAACTTTCATTCTACAAAGACCACGCTGTATGCACAAATGGTGGGCGCTATTATCACAAATACTCTTGCTCGGAGTTTAGCCCATACAAATCCTTTTGGATATATAACACCGAAGCAGCAGAGAGTGATGGCTTCCGTCCATGTCCCGAGTGCATCGGATAAGAAATCGGACCTATGTTATGGAAAACAGATATGAACGAATTATACAGACAAATTGCAAAAATCGGTCGGCAGTACGGTGCGGCCAGGGTGGTGCTTTACGGCTCCCGGGCACGAGGGGACAACCGGCAGCGCAGCGATATTGACCTGGCTATATACGGCATAGAGGGCCAGGCGCAGCAGGCGCTGTTTGCCCAGGCCATTGAAGATCTGCCCACCCTGCTGGACTTTGACCTGGTCTTTGTCCGCAGGAACACAGACCCCAAGCTGCTGAAGAACATAGAAAAGGACGGTGTATCCTTAATGAGCAAGTATGAAGAAAAGCGGGACAAGTTCAAAGACGCAGTGCAGCGCCTGGAGGAGGCCATTGCCGATTACGACAAGCTGCCCAACTCCACCGTGCGTGACGGTGTGATCCAGCGCTTTGAATTCTGCACCGAACTGGCGTGGAAAACCTGCCGTGAGTATCTGCTGGAGCAGGGCTATACGGAAGTGAACAGCCCCAAGCCGGTTATGCGCCAGGCCTTTGCAGACGGCCTTGTGGACAACGACCTGGTGTGGGTGGAGATCCTGAACGCCCGCAACCTGACCACGCACCTGTACGATGACGCAGAGGCCACCAAGATCTTTGAGGACATCAAAGGAAACTATCTTCACCAGTTCCAGGCGTTGGCCGGAAAACTGGAATAAGTCACAACAAAATAAAAAAAGCCCTACCCTGCGCCAACAGGATAGAGCCGATAAGCAGGATTGTGTAATACAATACCCACCCAACACGGTTATTGTACCACAGCCCTGCTAAAAAAGTCAAGCAGGGTATTTTTGCGCCCTTTTTTAAGTAAAATCTATGGGAGTGGTACAATGAAATATGCAGCGGCATATATCCGTGTAAGTGACGACCGGCAGGACGAGTACAGCCCGGACAGCCAGCTTAAGCTCATTCGTGAGTACGCCGGCAGGAACAGCTACTGCGTGCCGGATGAATATGTGTTCTATGACGATGGTATCTCCGGGCGCAGCGTAAAAAAGCGCAAGGCATTCAATGATATGATTGCATTCGCAAAAAGCAAGGAACACCCATTCCAGGCAATTCTTGTATGGAAGTTCAGCCGATTTGCCCGGAACCAGGAAGAGAGCATTGTATATAAATCCATGCTGCGGCGCATCGGCGTGTCGGTGATCTCCATATCCGAGACCATAGACGACTCGCCCTTTGCTCCGTTGATCGAGCGCATTATAGAATTCATGGACGAGTATTACAGCACCCGCCTGTCGCAGGAAGTGACCCGAGGTATGACCGAGAAAGCAAGCCGTGGTGAAGCCATGAGTGCCGGCGCCTTTGGGTATGATCTGCAAAACAAGGTATTCATACCGAACGAGGACGCACCCACCGTGCGGTACATCTTCAACGCCTTCCTATCTGGCAAGGGCTACCGCAAGATCGCTATGGAGCTGAACGCCATGGGCGTAAAGACCTACCGTGGCAACCCGCCCGATAACCGCTTTGTAGAATACATACTGATGAACCCGGTGTATGCGGGCAAAATTCGCTGGAGTGCAGACGGCAGGGCTTCCAGGGACCGGTACAAAGGCGACAACAGCAAGGTTATGTATGTGGACGGCAAGCACCAGCCCATCATAGATCAAGACACATTCGATCAGGTGCAGGAGAAGATTATGGAACAGAAAAGACGGTACGGCAAGTGGCAGCGCAAGGAACAGCCGGTTGCATTCATGCTTAAAGGACTATTGCGTTGCGACACCTGCGGCGCCACACTGACTTATATTGCCGCCAGGGACCCCGCTGTGCAATGCCACAACTACGCCAGGGGCAAGTGCAAGGTATCCCACTACCTATCCATACGCAAGGCCAACGCTGCGGTGATTGCTGCCATTGAGAAGTCTCTGGAGACGCTGGAGTTCAATGTACTGCCAAAAGAGCAGCTGCAAAATGAAGCGGTAGACTACTCCCTACTCATTCGCAAGGAAGAAGAAAAGATCAAGCGGGCCAGCGACGCCTACGACGCCGGGTTTGACACACTGGAGGAATACGGCCGCAAAAAGCGGGCATTCCAAAACAAAATTGAAGCACTCAAAGCCGAACAGGCTAAGGCCGAAGAATCGCAGAGCAACGAAATCCCGCCCCAGTTCGTCCAGCAAGCCAGTTTTGTGCTCGATTTGATAAAGTCTCCGGAGACAGCAGAAAGTGTCAAAAACGAAGCCCTGCGCTCCATCGTGGACCACATCACATTCAAAAAGCCTGACAACAAACTGGAGATATTCTACTATATTTGACGGATTTTTAGCCGCATTTTCCTCCACGGATTGAAAAATAAGTGCGATTTTTGGCTTAACGCCGTCATTGACTGTCCGCATTTTGACTCTATATCTAAATGCAATAAAGGCCGCCATACTGGCTGATGATAATGGATGCAGCGCGGGGGTCCGGATTTTTGATGTTGATTGGGTACTGCAATTTTTTTATATAACTAAACATACCATCTCTCCTTTTCTCTGCATACTATGCAAAGAGGCACCATCAGGTGTCGGATAAAGCTCATTGTCGAAAGAAACTGTGCCGTTTGGGGCAAGTTTTTCTGCAAATCGGTTGCCACCGGGTGCAAAGTGTGATAAAATAAAGGCTCAAAAAATCGACTGCTTGGCAGAAAAAGAAGGTGGAACCATGAATGTATTTGAGGGAATCGCAGCGCTGACAGAATATGGGGTGCGCACCGGCCTAATCGAGGAGGCAGACCGCACCTGGGCAATAAATCAACTGCTGGCAGCACTGGAGCTGGATGCATACGAGGAACGCACCGTCACCGGCCAGCCGGCACTGACGAAAATTTTAGATACTTTGCTGGACTATGCCTGCGCCAACGGACTGTGTCAGGATTCCGTAGTATATCGTGATCTGTTTGACACCAAACTGATGGGTCTGCTAACCCCACGGCCCTCTGCGGTGATCCGCCGGTTTTGGGATCTGTACACAGACAGCCCCAAAGCAGCCACAGACGACTACTACGCCTTTAGCAAAGCCACCAATTATATTCGCGCAGACCGTCTGGCCAAGGACGCCAAGTGGATCACCCCCACCCCTTACGGCGATATGGATATGACCATTAATCTGTCCAAGCCGGAGAAGGACCCCAAGGCCATTGCGGCTGCCCTGCAAATGAAGCAGAGCGCTTACCCCAAATGCCAGTTGTGCAAGGAGAACGAGGGCTACGCCGGGCGGGTCAATCACCCGGCACGGCAAAATCACCGGATCATTCCCCTGGAAATGGGTGGCGGTCGGTGGTATATGCAGTATTCGCCCTACGGCTACTACAACGAGCACTGCATTGTGTTTAACGGCCGGCACACACCTATGAAAATCGATCGCAGCGCGTTCCAAAAGCTGTTTGATTTTGTAAAGACCTTCCCTCATTATTTTGTAGGTTCCAATGCGGACCTGCCTATCGTGGGCGGCTCCATTCTCACCCACGAGCACTTCCAAGGCGGGCGCTATACCTTTGCCATGACCAAGGCACCGATAGAGACAACCTATGCCTTTCCCGGCTACCGGGACATCGAAGCCGGCATTATCAAGTGGCCTATGTCTGTACTGCGCCTGCGCGGGGACAAACCGGCGCGCATTTGCGACCTGGCAGACAAAGTGCTGCAAAGCTGGCGCTGCTATACAGACCCGGAGGCCTTTATCTATGCGGAGACCGAGGGTACGCCCCACAACACCATTACCCCCATCGCCCGGTTCCGGGACGGCAAATATGAGCTGGACCTGGTGCTGCGCAACAACATCACCACCCCGGCGTGCCCGGACGGCCTATACCACCCCCATCCGGAGTACCATCATATTAAGAAAGAGAATATCGGCCTAATTGAAGTCATGGGTCTGGCGGTGCTGCCGGCGCGGTTAAAGACCGAGTTGGAACTGCTGCGGGACGCACTGCTCAGCGGCGCAGATATTGCTGCTGACGAACGCATTGCCAAGCACAAGGACTGGGCAATGGAGATCGCCGCCAAGAACACATTGACCGCCGAGAATTGTATGGACATTCTGCAACAGGAGGTTGGCAAAGTCTTTGCCGCTATTTTGGAGCAGTGCGGCGTGTTTGACCGCAACGACGCCGGTAAGGCCCAGTTCCTGCGTTTCCTGGACAGCGTAGAGACCGCGTAAAATCCAATAAATACAAAAGGAGCCGCACAGAAAGATCTGTGCGGCTTTGTTCTGTTCATTTCTAATCAGGATTTAATTTGCACCGCTTTGCGATACACCGCCAGGGCAATACCGGCAGTGAGCAACTCGGCGATCCAAAAGGCGTGCCACACACCGGCGGCGCCCAGCACCCGGCTCAGCAGGAAAGCCACCGGGACGATGATCACCAAATACCGGCAAAGGGAGATCACCAGAGAGGGCGTGCCTTTGCCCAGTCCCTCCAGCGCACCGGAGGCAGTCACCGACACGGCAGACACAATGAACCCGCCACTGATGATCCGCAGCGCCGTTTTACCGGCAGAAACTGTGGCTGCATTCTCGGTAAACAGACCGATCAGCTGACCGGGGATCACCAGGCACAGCACGGTGCCCACCACCATAATGGCGGCAGTCATGACCAAGACGGTGCGGAAGATCTGCTTGACCCGCCCATATTCCTTGGCGCCGTAATTGAACCCGATCACCGGGCGCATGCCCTGCACAATGCCGTTGGCCGGCAGATACAGAAAAGTTTGCAATTTATAATACGCGCCTAAAATCAGCACATAGGTCTGGGAGAACGCGGCCAAAATGGCGTTCAGTGCAGAGATCAGCACCGAGGGCAGCGCCAGGTTCAGCGCCGCCGGAATGCCGATGGCATAGAGCCGCCCCACCAGGTGCCGGGACGGCCGCAGGTGCTGCAAGCGGATCTTGACAGAAATGGGGCGCAGATAGTAGAACAGCAGGTAGATCACCAGGGTAAGCACCTGGCCCAGCCCGGTAGCCAGCGCCGCACCGTCAATGCCCATTTTGGGGAACGGCCCCAGGCCGAAGATCAACAGCGGGTCCAAAATAATATTGGCCAGGCACCCCAGCCCCAGGCCCACCATGGTCACTTTCATACGACCTACTGCCTGGAAGATCTTTTCAAAGGCCAGGTCTGCATTGATGATGATGGAAAATCCAAAGACGATGCGTCCGTAGCGCACCCCCAGATCGATCACCGCCCGATCCTTGGAAAACGCCTGCAAAAACAGCGGAATAATGGCAATGCACACGCCGGTGAGCACCACCCCGTGCACCAGCGCCCACAGCATACCCTGGGTGGCCGCCTGATCCGCCCGCTGCTGCTTGCCGGCGCCCAAATACAACGCGATCACCGCGCTGATCCCCACGCCAAACCCAATGGCAATGGCGTTGACCAGATTTTGCAAGGGATACACCAGCGACAGCGCCGTCATGGCGTCCTCGCTGATACGGGCTACGAAGTAGCTGTCTACAATATTATAAAGGGCGTTCACCAGCATGGAGAGCACCATGGGCAGCGCCATAGAGGTGATCAGCGGCAGCACCGTCTTTTTGCGCATAAACTGTTCGTCCATCTGTTCTCCTTTCTGCTTGCAGGTATAAAAAAGCCACGCACCCCGTAGAGTGTGTGGCGAAAAGATGAGCAACTCCGGAAAAATCCACAACCGAATTTTCGTCCCGTATTGTAGCATAGCCACCGCCCGCTGTCAAGCGGTAGCAAAAAATCGAAAAAATTTTACCGAACCTCTTGACTTGGAGTAAACTCAAAGTGCTATGATAAAGGCAAAGGCGGCCAAAGGCCGCAAAATAAGGAGGTTTTATCTATGAAATATGCAACGGAAGAAGCCTTCGCCGGTGCCAACGCATTTGGCAAAGGCGCCGCCAACACGGCTTATGCCCAATACTTTGTGGGCAACTCTTATCTCAATCCCCTGACCGATCCCAAGGCCACGGCGCTGCACCTGTCCAATGTGACCTTTGAGCCGGGGTGCCGCAACAACTGGCACATTCACCATGCCACAAAAGGCGGCGGTCAGCTGCTGATCTGCACCGCCGGTGAGGGCTGGTATCAGGAATGGGGCAAGGCTCCGGTGGCGCTGCACGAGGGTATGGTCATTACCATTCCACCGGAGGTAAAGCACTGGCACGGCGCCAAGCGCGACAGCTGGTTCTCCCACATTGCGATGGAGGTGCCCGGCGAGAACACCGCTAACGAGTGGTGCGAGCCGGTGAGCGACGCGGATTATAACGCACTGGAGGCAGAAAAATGAGTTTGCAAAACACAGACCCGGAATACGCCCAGCGACTGGTCGCATTCCTTGAAGAAGTAAAGAACGAACCGGACAGCACGCTGGAGCCCGCCACCCGCTGGCTGGCGATCCTGTCCACCCTCACCGGCAGTGGCAGTGTAGACGCCTACAAAGAGGCGTTGCCCCAGGCACTGGAAGAGGGACTTGACCCGGTGGCTGTCAAGGAGATGGTGTACCAGGCCACCGACTACCTGGGCTATGGCCGTGCGCTGCCGTTCCTGCACGCCACCAACGAGGCACTGACTGCCGCCGGTATCGCCCTCCCCCTGCCCGACCAGGCGACCACCACCACGGACGACCGGCTGGAAAAGGGCATTGCCGCCCAAGTGGAGATCTTTGGCGACCACATGAACGAGGCGTGGAAAGCCGGCACCGTCAACCGCTACCTGGCAGCCAACTGCTTTGGCGATTACTACACCCGCACCGGGCTGGACCTGGCCCAGCGGGAGATGATCACCTTCTGCTTTCTCTCTGCCCAAGGGGGCTGCGAGCCCCAGCTGACCGCCCACGCCAAGGGCAATATGAATATGGGCAATGACGCCGCATTCCTGACCAAGGTAGTGCTCCAGTGCCTGCCTTACATCGGCTATCCCCGCAGCTTGAACGCCATGCGCTGCATTGCGGAAGCCGCCAAACAATAACCCCCAAAAAACAAAGAACACCCCTGCACAGCAGCACGCCGTGCGGGGGTTTTGTATGTGTATGCAGTTATAGAATGATAGCATGACTACCGCCGGTGGGGGCCTTGGTGACCAGGATCTGTCGGTCAATGGCCGCGCGCAGGTCCGCTACATGAGAGATGATCCCCACTAGGCGGTCGCTGCGGGCCAGGTCCGTCAAAGCGTGCAGCGCCTGATGGAGGGACTCCTCGTCCAAAGAGCCGAAGCCTTCGTCCACAAACATCGCGTCCAGCCGCACACCGCCGGCGGCACGCTGCACCCGATCAGACAGCCCCAACGCCAGCGACAAGGAAGCCTTAAAGGACTCGCCGCCGGACAGGCTCTTTACACTGCGGGTGGTGCCGTTATAATGGTCGATCACATCCAGATCCAGCCCGGACTGGCTGCGGTTATTCTCTGCCGTTTGGCGGCGCACCAGCTCATACTGCCCGCCGGACATGACCATAAACCGGGTGTTGGCACAGGCCAGCACCGCGTCCAGGTCCTGCATTTGCACATAGGTCTCCAGAGTGACCTTTTCCTTACCGGTCAAGTTGCCGGTGGCGGTATCTGCCAAGGCTTTTATCCAGCCGTAGCGGTGCTCCGCAGCCGCTATATCCGCCGCTGTGCGCTGCATTTGGTCCAGTACCATTTGATTGGTCTGGAGCCGTACCGCCAGCGTCTTACCCTGATCAGTCAGCGTATACAGCAGAGTCTGCAACTGGGCCAGCTGTGTGCGCAGTGCCACCGGGTCTGCTGCCGGGCAACTCTCCAACTGCTGACGGGTCTGCTGCAAAGTGGCTGCCAAAGCCGCTGCCTGCTTATCCAGCTCCGCCACGGCAGCTTGCGCTTTTTGGCACGCCTGCTCTAAGGTGTTTCGCTTTTCCGTTAAGCGGCGCTGCTCTTTTTCTGCCGCCGACTGGGTGGCAAAAGGCAGTTCCGCCGCCAGTTCGCTGCACCGGCTTTGCTGCTGCTTGACCTCTTGTTGCAGCTGCTGCGCCTGTAATTGCAATTCCGTTTGCTGCCGGGCGCGTTCTGTGGCGCGGGCGGTGACCTGCGGTAGAGTGCACTCCACCTGTGCCGCTTCTTCTGCGGCTGCCCCGGCGGTCTGCATATTCACTTCCGCCTCGGTGCAAGCCGTCTGTGCCTGTGCCAGCGCGTCTGCCAGCACCGATTGCGGCTGCTCCGGCAGATCCCCAAGCAACGCTTGCCACCCGGCGGCAAACGCCCGCTGCTGTTCCTGATACTGTCCCTTTGCGCCACCGGCGGTCTGGCTGGCAGCCGTGGCCTTTGCCATCGCGGATCGAGCCGCCTGCCGAGCCGCCTCCAGCTGCGACTGGGTAGGCGCCTGTGTGGACAAAGCCGCCGGGTGGGGGTGGTCCGTAGCGCCACACACCGGGCAAGGTGTCCCGGGCTGTAAGTCCGCTGCCAACACACCGGCCTGGCTGTCCAGAAACGCCCGGTTCATTCGCTGATAGTCCTGCTCCAACTGCTGGGCGTTCTCCGCCGCTGCTTGGTAATCGGCGGCAGCACGACGATAGGTATTCTCCGTGGTTTGCAGTACAGCCCGCTGCTGTTCTAAAGCGGTCAGCGCCTCTGCCTGTTGCCGGGCCTGCGTGCAGGCCGCCTTGGCCTGCTCCAACCCGGCGGCTGCCCCTTGCAGTTCCTGCCGCCGCTGTTCTAAGCGGGCTTGCTCCGCTCGGGCTTTTTCCGCAGCCTCACCGGCTGCCGTGTATGCCGCTGTCTGCCGCTCTGCCTGCTGCCGCATCTCCGCCAAGGTCTGCTGCGCTCGAGTCAATCGGTCGTACTTGGGCAGCTGGGCTTGCAGCAAAGCCAGGCGGGCGGTGAGCTGTTCCGTCTCCTCCGCTTGGGCGGTGCACTGCTGCAATCCGTCCGCTGCCGCCGCTTGCCTGGGGGTCAGTTCCGCCTGCTGCCGGGTCAGATCTTGCAGCTGCCGCTCCAGTTGCGAACGGCGCTGAGCAGCTGTCAACGCTGCCTGGGCAGCTTGCATTTTCTCCTGTATTTCTGCCGCTTGGCGGTTGTTCTCTGTAGCGGCGGCTGTGTCTAATTGGATCAGCTGTTCTAACAGTTCCCGGCTTTCGCCAAAGGGCAACTGGCCCTGTTGCAACTGCTGGGCCTTGGCAAAGAGCATGGAATCCTCCGGGCAGCGCACGCCCTCGCCGTACTGGCGCAATTTTTCCTGCCCGGCGTCATAAGCACGCTTCACCTCCAGGGCAGACTGGCGCAGTTTCTCCTGCAAGCGGGCATACCGCCCGGTGTCAAACAGCTTCTGAAATATGCGACTGCGTTCCTCTGTGCTGGCCAGCAGCAGGCGCAAAAAGTCCCCTTGCGCCAGCATGGCGATCTGGCAAAACTGGTCGCGATCCAGCCCCAGCAGAGCGGTGATTTCGCTGTCCACTTCCGCCTGCTTGGCGATCACCCGACCGTCCGGACAAATCAGCTCCGCCATGGCGTGCTGGGTGGTCATACCCTCGCCTCGGGTCTTAGGCCGCCGGTATTCCGGGCTGCGGCGCACGGTGTACACCGCCCGGTCATAGGCAAAAGTCAACTCTGCAAAGGTGGGAGTCTCCGGCGCTGCGTACTTAGAACGCAGGGTGGACGGGTCCCGGTTTTTGCCGCTGGCCTTGCCGTACAGCGCAAAAATAATGCCGTCAAAAATGGTGGTCTTGCCGGCGCCGGTATCGCCGGTGATCAAATACACGCCGCCGGTGCCCAGCTTGGAAAAATCCAGCACCTGCTCCCGAGCGTAAGGGCCAAAGGCGGACAAGGTGAGTTTTAACGGTCTCATGCTTCTTCCTCCCACACGCTTTCCATCTGGCTGCGCAAAAAGGCAGCTTGTTCTTCCGTCAGTTCCGTGCCGTTTTGGCGGCGGTAAAACGCTGCAAACACATCAAACGGCGACTGCTGCTCCGCATCCGCACCGGCGCTGACCTGCCCCAGGGCGCGGGTGCGGGCGTTGTCGTAATCCAGCAGCATTAGGTAAGGGTAAATGCTACGCAGGCGACCCATGGCGTCCGGCACATCCTGCTCATCCGTCAGTGTGATATGCATATAATTCTCTCGAAAATCACTGTCTGCATAATAGTCCCGGGCGGTCAGTTCCATATAGGTTCCTTGCAGCTGCGTTAGGTCTCGGCGTGGGTGCAAAGGAACAGTGCGCACCTTCAAATCCCCTTTTGCAGCCAATTCTGCGATGGTTACGCTCTTTTGGTGCCCCGCTTCTGAAAAGGAATACTTCAGCGGGGAGCCGCAGTACCGCAACCGGGAGCTGCCCATATTCTGGGGCCGGTGAATATGTCCCAGTGCCACATAGTCAAAGGGGGCAAATACGCTGGCGTCCACATTGTCCGTCCCGCCCACAGACAGCTCCTCCGAGTCCGAGGTAACCGCGCCGGTAACGAACTGGTGGGTCAGCAGCACATTGCGCCGGGCGGTATCCACCTGCATAGCGCCCACGGCGGCGGACAGAGCGTCCGTATAGCTGTCGATCTCCGCCTCCGGAAAATAGCGGCGTACATGGGCGGGCTTCACAAAGGGCAGCATATAAACGCCCACTTCGCCCCATTCGTCCGTCAGTACAAAGGGCTGCACCTGCCCGTCATACACCGGCGAAAAGTGCACCCCACTGCCGTCCATAAGCCGACTGCCAAAGGCCAGCCGCTCCGGGGAGTCGTGGTTACCGCTGATCACAAACGCCGGCACATTCAACTGCGCCAAGTGATAAAAGAAATCGTCGCACAGAGCTACTGCCTCCGCCGACGGCACCGCCTTGTCATAAATATCCCCGCAGATCAGCACCCCGTCCGGCTGCTCCGCCGCAATGCAGTCGATGATCTGCTGCAAAATATACGCCTGGTCCTCCAGCATAGAAAAGCCGTGCACCCGCTTGCCCAGGTGCAGATCGGACAAATGCAAAAACTTCATATCGGATCTCCTTCATCTGTAGTTCACACATCCCGTTCACTTTATCATAAAGCGAACAGCATTGCAAGCGAAGGTCCTTTTTTCGCCCCCCTGGGCGAATTTTTGCTGATTGAGAATTGATTTTGCGCCGGCGGTCGTATATAATGTAAAATGAATACAATAAGGGGGAATCAATATGCAAACCACGATCTGCGCCACACCCTGCGGTGCGCTGCGAGGGCTGGAGCTGGAGGATCATCTGGAATTCCGGGGCATTCGCTATGCCACCGCCAACCGCTGGGAATATCCCCGGCCGGTAGAACACTGGGAAGACATTTATGACGCCACACAGTTTGGTGCCTGCTGCTACCAGCACCGAGGCTTTGAGGAAGACACATCGGTTAATCCTTTTTACAGCAAGGAGTTCCGGGTAGGCTGCCATTTTACATACAGTGAGGATTGCCAGTACCTGAACATTTGGGCGCCTAAAGACGCCAAGGACTGCCCGGTGCTCATTTACATTCACGGGGGCAGCTTTACCGGTGGCTCCACCGACGAGCGCCACATCAGCGGCACCGCTTACGCCAAAAGAGGCGTGATCTTTGTAGCCATGAATTACCGGCTGGGGCCCTACGGCTTTTGTGCCCATCCGCAGCTGAAAGAGGCGGACGGCACCTGCGGCAACTACGGACTGTACGACCAGCTGGAGGCGATCCGCTGGGTGCGCCGCAACATTGCCGCCCTGGGCGGCGACCCCCACCGGGTGACCCTGTTGGGGCAGAGCGCCGGGGCGATGAGCGTGGATATTCTTATCTCCTCTCCCCTATGCCGGGACTGGTATCAAGGCGCCGTTATGATGAGCGGGCCGGGGCTGCAACGGGCAGCTGCGCGCCCCCAGTCCATTGAAAAGGTAGGCAAATTTTGGAACCAAATCTGTAAGAACGCCGGGGCGGCGGACATGGCTGCCCTGCGCCAGACAGACGCCCGCACCCTGTATTACGCCTGGCTGGACGCCTGCAAAAGCGACAAGCTCAGTATGCTCTACACCTTCCCGGTGTTTGACGGCAAGCTGCTGACCAAAGCCACATTCACTATGCGCACCATACCTAAGATGCCAAAGATCCTGGGTATGACCAACGCGGATATGATCCCGGCCATTGTGTCCGGTCTGATCCGTCGCTGGGTTCATGACGACAAGGGCAGCCCCTGCTACGCCTATTGCTTTGACCGGGACCTGCCCGGTGACAATCACGGCGCTTGGCACTCGGCAGACCTACTCTATGCCTTTGGCACACTGCAAAACAACTGGCGACCCTTTACCGACACGGACCGGGAGATCTCTCGTCAAATGGTGGCGGCCTTTACCAACTTTGCCAAATGCGGCAATCCCAACTGCAACGCCCTGCCCCGCTGGAAAGCAGGCGCCGCCAAGGTGATGCGCTTTGGCGACCCCAGCCGTATGGCGCCCTTCCCGGACGGCCGACTGATCAAAGAAACACTCCATAATAAAGGACCGGTATAAATGAAATTCGACCACAACTTTACCCAAACCGCCGCCACACCCACCGCACGCACTTACACTGCCGACGGCTGGCAGGCGCAGCTGGACTTCCTCTCCGGCAGCTGCCTGCGGGTGGCGCTCTATCGAAACGCAGACGACCTGCTGCCCACCTTTAATATTGACCCGGACAATGCGCCTATCGGCCCGGAGGGCAGAGCGCGGCTGAGCACCGCCGGGTTCCAACCGGCAGCGCCCGCCGTCACGGAAACAGAGAGCTGCACCGCGTTTGCTCTGCCCTGCGGGGTAACGGCAGAGCTGGACCCGCACAACCTTCTGCTCACCTACAAGATCGGCGACCGGGTGCTCTTTGCGGACCGGGGGCCGCTGGCCTATAATCTGGACAAAGAGTTCGGCACCGGCGCCACCCACTACATCACCCGGGAGCGGGACGAGCGGATCTACGGCCTGGGCGACAAGGGCGGCAGCGTAAACAAAGCTGGGCGGCGCTTTCGCATAGACGCGGCGGACAGCATGGGCTTTGACGCCGCCATGACCGACCCGCTCTACAAGCACACGCCCTTTTATATCTGCCAAAACAGCGTGGGCTGCTACGGCATTTTCTACGACACCACTGCCCCCGGCGAGATGGACCTGGGGCGAGAGATCAACAACTACTACCCGCCGTTTAAGTATTACCGCGCCGCCGAGGACTGCCTGGTGTACTATGTGTTCTTTGGCAGCAAGTTAGAGATCTTGCAGCAGTTTTGCCGCACGGTGGGCCGCCAGCCGCTGCCCCCCAAGTGGAGCTTTGACTACTGCGCCAGCACCATGGCTTATACGGACGCCCCCAAGTCGGAGGAGAAGATGGACGCGTTCCTTGCCAAAATGCAGGCGCTGGATCTGAATTGCAGCGGGTTTTACCTGTCCTCTGGCTACACCGCCATCGGCAACCAGCGCTGCGTGTTCCACTGGAACACGGAGAAATTCCCGGACCCGGCCCGGTTTATCGGCAAATTTAACGCCGCCGGGGTGCACCTGATCCCCAACATCAAGCCGGCGTTCCTGACCAGCCACCCAATGTACGGCGAACTGGCGGCCAAGGGTCTGTTTGTCAAGAACACAGACGGCAGCCCCTATGTTACCCAGTTTTGGGACGGCCTGGGCAGCTACCTGGACTTTACCAACCCCGGGGCCTTTGCCTTTTGGCACGATCAGGTAACGGAAAAGCTGCTGCAAAACGGCATTGACGCCACCTGGAACGACAATAACGAATTTGATATTCAGGACCCCACCACCGTGGCTGTGGGCTTTGGCGGCAAGGCGGCCCCGGCTGCCCACATTCGCCCGGCGCTCACCTACTTGATGGTGCTCAGTTCTTACCGGGCGCAAACGGAAATGCGACCGGCAGAGCGGCCGTTCCTTTCCACCCGCAGCGCCGGTATCGGTCTGCGGCGGCTGGCCCAGACCTGGAGCGGCGACAACTACACCTCTTTCCACGATCTGCGCTACTGCCACTATGTGGGTATGACCCTGAGCCTGTCCGGCTTCTACTTCTACGGCCACGATCTGGGCGGCTTTTCCGGGGAAATGCCCTCCCGGGAGCTGCTGCTGCGCTGGATCCAGCACGGGGTCTTTGAGCCGCGCTTTACCATTCATTCCTGGAATGCGGACGGCTCCGCCACCATGCCCTGGAGCTACCCGGAGGTAATGGACAGCGTGCACGCCCTGTTTGACCAGCGCAAGGCGCTGCTGCCCTATTATTACAGCACCGCCTACCGCAGTGTGCAGGAGGATCTGCCCTTGCAGGCGCCCCTGTGCCTCTACTATGACGACCCGCAGATCCACCCGGACGATCCGGCCTTTTTGCTGGGGCGCGACCTGCTGGCAGCCTGCGTGCTGGATCAGGGCGTGGAGGATATAGAAGTCTACTTGCCGTCCGGCGAGATCTGGTACAAGGACGACCGGTGCTACACCGGCGGGCAGACGGTAGCACTGCACATTCCCGCCACCGGCACCGTGCCCTATTTTGTGCGTGGCGGCTGCGTATTCCCCCTGGACATTGGGCCTACCGGGTTCCAAAAGCCCAGTCGGGTGCAGTTCACCGTCTATCCCATTGCAGACGGCATCTTCCAAAGCCGCTACTTTGACGACGACGGGCACAGCTATGCCTACCGGGACGGCCACTGCGTGGACGCCACTTTCACCGTCACCTGCACCGCAGATACCGTTACCGTGCAAGTAGAGAACCGGGGCGACACCCCCTTTGCACCGGACATTCGCCTGACCCCGGCGGAGCACCGGCAGCTGATCATCAAGTAAATCCAAACACAAAGCAGTCGGTAAAAATCGGCTGCTTTTTTACGGTAAATAAAAAATTTTCAAAAAAGTCTTGACTTAGAGTCAACTCCAGGGTATATACTACCCTTGAAACGAGGTGAGCCTATGACCATTAAAGAGGTCAGCAAAAAGTACAACATTTCCCAGGACACCCTGCGCTACTATGAGCGGGTGGGTATGATCCCCCAGGTGCACCGCACCGGCGGTGGCATTCGGGACTATCAAGAGGACGATCTCAGCTGGGTAGAACTGGCCATTTGTATGCGCAGTGCCGGTCTGCCGGTCGAGGTGATGATTGAGTATGTGCGACTCTTTATGCAAGGCGACAGCACCATTCCCGCCCGGCTGCAGCTGCTGCTGGACCAAAAGGACGCGCTGGAGGCCCAAATGGCAGATACCCAGCGTATGCTGGACAAATTGGAGTACAAAATCTCTCGCTACCAAGTGGCGGTAAAAACCGGCAAGCTCACCTGGGATTAACAAAAGGAGGAAACTTAAGATGTATTTGGAAAAGATCAATGGCCCTGCCGATGTAAAAGCCTTAAACAGCGCAGAGCGCACAGCCCTGGCGGCAGAAATGCGCGCCACGCTGATTGAAAAACTCAGCCGTCACGGCGGCCACTGCGGCCCCAACCTGGGACTGGTAGAGGCCACCATTGCCCTGCACACGGTGTTTGACTCCCCCAAGGATCGGTTTGTCTTTGATGTGTCTCACCAGACCTATCCACACAAGATGCTTACCGGGCGCAGCTACGGCTTTTTAGACCCGGCCCGGTATGACGATATTACCGGGTACAGCGCGCCCCAGGAGAGCGCCCACGACCCCTTTACCCTGGGTCACACCTCCACCTCCGTCAGCCTGGCATGCGGTTTGGCAAAGGCCCGGGACGCCAAGGGCGAGCACCACAATGTGGTGGCCGTTATCGGCGACGGCTCGCTGTCCGGCGGCGAGGCGCTGGAGGGGCTGGACCTGGCCGGTGAGATGGACAGCAACCTGATCATCGTGGTCAACGACAACGGTATGTCCATTGCAGAGAACCACGGCGGTATTTATAAAAATTTGGAACTGCTGCGCCAAAGCGGCGGCAAGGCAGAGTGCAACCTGTTCCGCTCTATGGGGCTTGATTATGTGTTCCAACCGGAGGGCAACAACGCAGACGCACTGATCGAGACCTTTAACCGGGTGAAAGACAGCGACCAACCGGTGGTGGTGCACATTGTCACCGAAAAGGGCAAGGGCTATGCCCCGGCAGAGACCTACAAGGAGAACTGGCACTGGTGTATGCCCTTTGACCCGGCAACCGGCGAGAGCACGGTGCACTTTGAGGGCGAGGACTACGGCGACCTGACCGCCCATTACCTGCTGGACCAAATGCAAAAGGACCCCAAGGTGGTAGCCATCACCTCCGGCACCCCCACTGTATTCGGCTTTACCGAGGACCTGCGCAAACAGGCAGGCAAGCAGTTCATTGATGTGGGCATTGCTGAGGAGACCGCCGTGGCGCTGGCCAGCGGGCTGGCTGCCGGTGGCGCCAAGCCGGTGTACGGCGTGTACAGCACCTTTTTGCAGCGCACCTACGACCAGCTGAGCCAGGACCTGTGCATCAACAATAACCCGGCCACCCTGCTGGTGTTCGCCGCCTCTGTGTACGGTATGAACGATGTGACCCACCTGGGTATCTTTGACATTCCCATGATCTCAAACATTCCCAACCTGGTGTACCTGGCGCCCACCACCAAGGAGGAGTATTTTGCCATGCTGCGCTGGAGCATGACCCAGCGGGAGCACCCGGTAGCCATTCGCATACCGGCCTGCGGCGTGCTCTCCGACGGCAAGGCGGTCACCAAGGACTTTGGCAAGCTGAACACCTATGAAGTGACCCAAGCGGGTAGCGATGTGGCGTTTATCGGTTTGGGCAGCTTTTATCCCCTGGCCCGGCAGGCGGCTGTGGAGTATGAAAAGCGCACCGGCGTGCGCCCCACGCTCATCAACCCCTACTATATCACCGGGCTGGATAAAGAGCTGCTGGCACAGCTGGGCAAGACCCACAAGGCAGTGGTCACCCTAGAGGACGGCGTGCTGGACGGCGGCTTTGGTCAAAAGATCGCAGCCTACTACGGCGGCACAGACACCAAGGTGCTGTGCTACGGCCTGCAAAAAGAATTCCTGGATCGCTACGATGTGCAGACGGTACTGGAGGAGAACCACCTGACCCCTGCACAGATCAACGACGATCTGCAAAACCTGTAAGGAGAACGAAAATGGCAAAAACATTGGTAGTCTATTATTCCCAATCCCGGGGCAATACCAAGAAGATTGCCCGGGAAATTGCGTCCACACTGGGCGCAGACCTGACGGCCATAGATACCGTGCAGCCCTACGACTGCTCTTACGACGAGCTGGTGTACGGCCTGTCCAAGACAGAGACGCAAAACAAAGTCTGCCCGCCCATCAAGCCCCTGGACAAGGACCCGGCGGACTATGACCGCATTGTGCTGGGCACCCCCACCTGGTGGTACACCATGGCCCCCGCCGTACGTACTTTCTTAACCCAAACGGATCTGACCGGCAAAGAGCTGGCCCTGTTTGCCACCCACGGCGGCTGGCCCGGCCACGCGCTGGCCGACCTGAAAGCCTGTGCCAAGGGCACTAAGGTCATTGCCCAAACGGATGTGCAATTCGACTCCACCGGCGGCGATCGCCAGGAGACCCCCATGTCCGCCGTCACCGCCTGGGCAGAAAAGCTGAAATAACACCGTGATAAAGGAACAGCCAATAGCGTAGTTCTCGCTATTGGCTGTTTTTTAATATTCAGTTGTGCGACATTTCACCCACATTGCCGGTCGCAAATATACCTTCATTTTTTTCTCTCGAATTTTGAAAAGATAATCATGACCACTATAAACTCCACCGTATGTATCAATTGCTCCATCCATGAGAAGCCAAGAAACATGATTATATTGATTTGGCTTGGGTCCACCATGCTTGACTGCATATAGCGTTGCTTCAGCAAGAAGATCATACGAAACCATCCACGACTCTTTATCTACCTCCAAATTCTCAAAATCAGGCAAATAAACATGCTTTCCGTTCTTTTCGTCCTTAGTCGGGAAATACCCGCTTCTTTCAACTGTCCATTCCGATGGAAGAATTACCTCTTTTTCAGCTTCTGTAAAACATTTTCCATAAATCTCTTCTTCTAACCATTTTTCCGGCTTGTCACCATCATCATTCATTGAATACAGGCATTTCTCACTAACTATATACGCAGCTCCATCTTCCACTTTATGAACTTTCCACTTAATTGGTTCTTTGCCGTTTTTGGAATTATTGTCCTGTTCAAATTCACCCATTTCAATTACATCGGAAACTTGACAACCATAGACATTCAAAAAGCTGTGCTGTTTTTTCAAATTTGTCAACTGAGCAGGTGCGTCTTTATAATCCCCAAGTTCTTCAAACAAAGCATAAGCCGCATTGTAATCTTTCTTTTCAACCAAGCTCTTGGCCTTTAAATATTTCGCTTCTTGAATTTTCGGATAGGTACGCTTCTTGCCCTTGTATGCCCTAAAGGCTGCAATGGCATCATCATACTGCTGGTTTTCCAACAATACTTCTGCTTTATGATAAGCCACTTGGTGGCTGATTAGATTACCGGCACCAATAGCAACAAGAACAACCAATACGATAACGAACACAATTTTTGTACGTTTGGCTGCTTCTATTGCCCAAGCCCGATCCTCCTCTTTTTGAGCTTGCGCTTTTTTTATTTGTTTTACGGATTCATAAGCTTCCTGCCATGCCTCTTGTTCAAATTTTTGCAGTGCTGCTTCTCTCTCGAAATACGCCTTTACACCGAAGCCACAATTTGGACAAGTTTGTGCGGCATTGGAAACTTCTTTTCCACATTCCGGACACCGAATGATAGCCATAATTCACGCCCCCTCACCATTCGTATTTACAGTTATTGCAATGCCAATGATATTTTCGCCGATTACCCAACAATCCAAAGGCAGCTGCATTTAATGCTCGTTCCGCACCAGAAATTTTTACTATGTTTGTGCTGCCACAAGTGGGACACTTTGGAACATTCGATTGTGCTTGAACCGGCTCGCCGGATATTTTGGCACCATCATAAGCGGCGACTTTCTTGTCGTAAATGCGTTTGTATTCAGATACATACAGATAGATGTCAAACCCACAATTTGGGCAAGCGGTTACATTTGATTCTACCTCTCGCTTACATTCAGGACAAATTATTTTCTTTGCCATCGTTACAACTTCCTTTCTTAATTAAGGCCCAGGAAAGCAAAAATCACTTTATTTCTTTCCAACACACCCTATCGTATTACATTATATCACAGAATCCGTCTATATTCAATCTTAAACAATTCTGTCGTAAGGAATGTTCTTGATACGGACCGTGAAGATATGGGTCAATGTTATGTACGAGAATCACAAGCATAATCGCTGATCAAACGAAATAACAACAACCCGCCGACTTCTGCCGGCGGGTTGCTTTATTTGACAAACGATTTTATACCTGTTATGATTACTAAGTACGAATATACAAAATAAAGTATTGTATGGAGACACAACTTATGCCAGCAAAAAAGCACATTGAACTGATCGACATTCTAAAAGGCATTGCAATTTTGTCCGTTCTGGTTTGCCATTCAATTATCGTTTATCCAATAAACTTAGAGGCAATTCCATGGTGTCTGTCCATCAAATCCTTTGTAGATGCATATCAAATGCCTATGTTTTTTATCGTTTCCGGCTTTTTATGCACCTATCATGAAAAGCATTATGGACAATACCTTTTGGCTCGGGTTAAACGCATTTTAGTCCCTTATGTTGTATTCAGCATCATTACATTTTTGTGCAAAATTGTAGGCAGTAGCGTGGTTAATAATCAAACTGATTTGAAGAGCGCTGTCTTTGAACTTTTCTTTCAAGGCTATTCGTCGGGTACCTATTGGTTCTTGTACACGCTGTTTGTACTGTCTGCATTGGCGCCTCTATTCTTAAAACTGGTTCAAAAAAGTTTTTTATTTGGCCTACTGCTGATTGGCATCTTTGCTACAATTTCCGCAGCCTTCGAAATAACCAGCATTTGCAGTCTTAACAATATCATTTATAATGCTACATATTATCTCATCGGTATGATGCTAAAGTCGTTCGACTTTCAGCTGATAAAGCCAAAAAAGCGGCTTCTTTGTCTCACAATCGGCAGTGTACTTCTATTTGCGTTGTCATTTGGCATACTGCGCCACTATACACCGGGCATTTACTCTTGTATCGGCAAGTATATTTCTGCGCTCACCGCTTGCACTTGCTTCGCAGGATTTTTTACGCTGGTCAAAGTACCTTCTGCAATCAGAAAGCCTCTGGTATTCAGCGGCAAATACTCTTTGCAAATTTATCTTTTAAACGGCTTTTTAATGACTGGCAGCCGTTGGCTTATTGTTAGCAAACTGGGAATCACAAACCCTGCGCTGGTCATGCTGTTGATTTTTGCCTGTTGCTGGTTGATTAGTATTGTTGTATCTAAAATTATGGATAGCAACAATTTGTTCCGCATTCTATGCGGACTAAAAGTACAGAAAAAAGCGTAACCTGCCAAAACAACCCGCCGACTTCTGCCGGCGGGTTTGATTATACCGAATAAAAAAACCACTTGCTATGCAAGTGGAATGTACGGACTTTAGTGTCAGGGGAGAAGTTGAAAAAAGAACACCGTTCTGTAAAATAGGAGGCGGCTACCGACCGCAACCAACAGAACGGAGGACAAAAGGCATGAAAAACAAAAAACCTAATGACACATACAGTCTAACACATACAAGTTGGAAGTGTCAATATCACATAGTGTTTGCGCCAAAGTACCGAAGAAAAGTAATATACGGGAAAATGCGCGTGGAAATCGGAGCGATCCTGCGAGAATTGTGTGAGCGCAAACATGTGCATATCATTGAGGCACATGCAATGCCGGATCATATACATATGCTGGTAGAAATTCCGCCGAACCAAAGAGTGTGCGATTTTATGGGATACCTGAAAGGAAAGAGCACGATGATCATTTTCGAGCGGTTTTCCAATTTGAAATATCGATATGGAAATCGCCACTTTTGGTGCCGAGGGTACTATGTAAGTACAGTGGGCGGCAACAAAGAGGGCATAGCAAAATATATCCGCGAACAAGAACACGAAGATCAGATGGAAGATCAAATCTCGTTCAAAGAATACATCGACCCATTTAAGGAATAAGGACCCGATGCAGTCGGTAGCTTCAGCTTACAGGGAACCTCTTTAGAGGTGGCTGGTGAAGTGCCCTTCCAGGGCCGAAATAAAACCACCGGCTTTTGAACAAGTCCGTAAAAAATGGACAATAGAAAAAAGAGCCCTCCTGTGGTAGAA
>CAVCUL010000012.1:0-59705 GCA_963605415.1 bacterium
TCTGTCGCTACGCGACATCTCCCCGCACTGCGGGGAGTCACCCTTTACAAGGGAGGCAAAAAGGTTACAAAATCTCAGCCCCCCCTTGCAAAGGGGGGAAAGCGGCGCAGCCACAGGGGGGGGGATTGGCCGTAGGCGGTGGAGGGATTGCTATGCAATAAACCGCAAAACCACAAAAAAGCGCACACGGCCGAGACCGTGTGCGCCTTGCTGTACCGATTTACTTGTTTTTCTCCTGCACCACCCGGGTGATGATCTCCACGCACCCCTCCGGAGTCAGGCGGCCGGAGTCCAGGGACAAATCGTAGTTGTGCACATCGCCCCACGCCCGGCCGGTATAATGCCGGTAGTTGAGGGCGCGCTTCTTATCCTTCTCCGCCAGGCGCTTAGCCGGCGGTTTATCCGTCTCGCCGTAAAGCAACACAATACGCTTGGCCCTGTAATCCTTGCCGGCGTGAACAAACACATTAAGCACATCCTCCCGATCCTCCAAGATATAGTCCGCACAACGCCCTACGATCACGCAGTCACCCTTTTCTGCCAGGTCCAGAATCACCTTGCGCTGCACCGTCCACAGATAATCAGACGGGGACAGGCCGTTCATCACCTCCGGCGAGCCTACAGACGAAAAAGCATAGGCCAGTCGGCTCTTGCTGGCGGAATACTCGCCGGTCTCCTCAATATAATGCTCAGCAAACCCGGTCTTCTCCGCCACCTGGCGTACCAATTCCTGGTCATAATAGTCCCAACCCAACGCCGCCGCAACAGCCTTGCCGACAGAGCGTCCGCCGGAGCCGAACTCCCGACCGATGGTAATAATCTTTACAGACATGATAAAGCCCCCTTGCCCGGCGCCGCAAAATTGGATACACTGCACCGAGTCTATATTCAGTATAACACACCGGGGCAAAAAAGAAAAGGGGGTGTTTACCGAAAAAACAACACGGCGTAGGTCGTACCGTTCTGGTTTAAGCAGGCATACTCCTGGCCGGTTACCGGCGACACAGACTGATTGACCGTCAGCGTGGTACCGCTAAGGGTCAGGCCAATGGTGCTGCGGGTCTGGCTGGCAAAGGCCACATAATGATAATTGGCACTGGTAGAGAATTTGCACACAGAGGGTGCCATGCCGTCTGCAAACACAATGGCAAAGCGCGGCGTAAAGGGGGCGGGCACTTCCACCGTGCGGGTAGCCTGGCCATTACCAAAGTAGTTGTAATAGTAAAACGGCAGCCCCCACAGTTCCCGCTCCGCCTGTGTGATATGCACCGTGGTGTTGCCGGTATGACTGCCAAAGGCGTTATCAATCCGCTGGTTGTCTGTGTTAAAATCCTCTCGCTGGGGCACATCTGTACCCACCCAATCGTTGAGTTTCAGGTTGGTGGTTTTGTTGGTACTGCTCATATTAATCCTCCGTATCTAAAATATCAAAGGGCAGTGCCGCCCGGTCAAAGACAGCGTAAGGCACTGCGTCTGCGTCCAGTGCGTCCCAGGTGCGTCCACTACCCGGCAAATGAGCGTAGAGAAAAGGCGGCATCCAGTCCCGCAACAGACGACCCAGGTTGGCGCGCCCGGCAGCCGAAATGCACAGCTCCAAATTCCCGTCGGTGCAGGTATATGTAGCGTCTGCGCCGCACAGGTCGCCAAGCGCCTGCTGAAAGCCCGCCAAAGAAAAATCGCCCCAGGGCATCTGCCGCCGTGCACGCAGTTTTTGGCAGGTCTGCTGCTGCGTATCTCCCGGCAGCAGACCGCGGACCGTCAGCCAACGCCAAAGATTCTCTCCGGCAGCGGTGGCAGCAAAGGCGCCCTCCCGGGTAGCCGTCAGTTGGTCATAGACCAGCGCGATCCCCGCCGCATAGCCCCGCAGCTCGCCGTCGATCACCGTGCCCGGTTGGGGGTCAAAGCCCTCTGCCCGGGCCAGCGCCTGCAAGCGGCCCAGCACCGTCTCAAACATAGCAGGTCACCTCCACCGCCGTGACCTCCAGGTACGCGCCGGTGCTGCAAGTGATCACGCCGCCCTTCTCGCCGGCTGCGTGCACCTCCGGGGTGCCGCACAGACCGTCCGTTTGCAGCTCTGCCGCCAGGGCAGAGGGGTTCAGGCTGCCGCCGATCACCCGGGCGGAGCACAGTTCTTCCAACTGGCTTTCCAACGCAGATTTTACCGTCGCCGGATCCGCACCGGAAAGAATTTGCGCCGAGCACACCAACTGCACCGGCTGCCGCTTGGCCGCCTGTACATCAATAAAGCACCCGGCCAGGGTGAGAATATCCAGTTTTTCCGTCACCGCCAGGCGCAGCTCGTCATCCACCGTGCCCTGGCGGCTGTGTACATACACCGTGACAATATAATCCGAACCGCCGGGGCACACCTTGCAGGACAGCACATCCTCCAGCTGCTCCACCGCTGCGGCCAGGCAAGCAGTATTCACCCCGTTGGGCGGTACCTGCTGCACCCGACAAATGCGTCTGCGCAGAGCAGTATCCGTCTCCACTGCCGCACCGCCGGTAAAAGCCGTTTTATTGGTCACCCCGTTGATCCCTGCCGGGGGATTGACCATCACGGTGATGCATCCTGCCGCCACATTGTGGGCCGTGGTCTTGCCCAGGGAGACAGCCGGCACATCCACCGCCAACTCTCCGGCGGGAATGGTAGCCGCCTGGGTGGTGGCAAACTGCAAATAAGGTTGCCCTTCCGCAGAGCACACCGTGTCTGCCGGCACGGTCACCGCCGTCTCTGACGCCTGCGCCAGTGAGAAAGTCAGCACCCCGGTAGCAGTAGAAGCGCCCTTACGCTGCAAGCCCACATCCGCCGCGTGCCGGTCCAGGTCCTCCCCCTTTGCCGTGTCGGCAAACACCTGGCTTTGCACATGATCGCCAAACACGGACAGTGCATACACCTCCGTAGCCACACTGCGAAAGCGGGCGTCCAGCTCCGGCAAATCCTCCGGCTTTTCGCCGCAGGCGTCAAAAAAAGCCGCCCGCATTTTGTCCGTTATTTCCTGATAGGTCGCTCTCATAGATCGACCGTCACCTCCCGTTCTTCCTCACGCACCCACAGCCGAAAGACCGCGCCGCTGTCTGCGATGCTTACCCCCAGTACCAGCACACCGGGCACATCACAAACCGCCCGGCGCCCCAGTGCCAACAGCTCGTCCGGCAACACATCTGCCGAACAGCCGCCGATACCGCCTACCGGTCGGGGATAATAGCCTTCGCAAGGCAGCGCCAGCAGCAGGCGCAAGGACTGCACCAGATCCTCCGGTGCGTCCAGCCGCCGGGGGGCGTGATCCGTGACCACATAATCGCCGTTTTCCACTGCATAGATCAAGATTCGATCTCTCCTTTTTCATTGATAACCAGGCCGTTAATCCGCACGGTACCGTCACCGCATAGGCGTACCACTGCGCCGCCGGGACTGCGTAGCTCCACCTCGCCGGGGGCCAGATCGGCGCTGCCCATACGGGCACCGGCCACCACTGCGCCGTCCTCTCCGCCGGAGAGCAGCAGCACCTGGGCACCGGCGGGCACATTGGCCGCATAGCCGTAAGGGGCATACACCGGGGTCTCCCGCAAATGGGCAGAGGCCACCGTCTCCACCCGGCTGCCGCCCAGGGTCACCCCGGCACACTCATACCCGGCGCCGCCGGTTTGGCGGGCACGCTCATTCAGCCACATAGTACATCGCCTCCAATTCCGGTTGGCAGCACAGCACCAACCGGGTCTGTACCTGCCGTGCGGTGCCGGTGATCTCCCGCTGAAAAACACAAAACCCGGCACTGTCCGGCACACCGCCCTTTGGCACCACCGGAGCATAAAGCGGCAGCCGGTGCGCCCCGGTGAGCACCACCTCCAGCCGCCGATACCGGGCAGCCGCCTGTTCCAACTTGCGCAACAGCACCTGCTGGCGCTGCTCCGACGGATAGGCCGCCACATTCACATAGCGGCGACGGCTGATTTTTTTGTCTGCAAAATACCCGGCCTCCAGTCGGCGGCAGTATGGCTCTGCGCTGGCGATCTTGTAGGCATACACTCCCGGCGCTTCGCCCCGCTCGGTTACCGCCGTTACAGACACGATCTGGTCTCCGGGCAGGGTCACCGCCTCTTCGCTGCCGTAGGCACGCAGCCGATTCTCCGGGTCTGCAAAAATACCCTTGGCGCCCAGCACCTGCATAAAGCCCTGCAAGGCACCAAAGCAGCTGGTGCCCTTCTCCACCGTGTACTGCCCCGGCGCGGTGCCGGTGGGCAGAGCCGCCGTAAAGCCAAAGGGCGCCGCGTAATGGTGCACCATTTGGTCCACATCCGGCGCGGTCAGGCTGATGGGCAGCGCCTCATTGTCCAGCAGCAGGCAGGCGGAGGAGCGGGCGTACACAAACCCCCGCCGCTGCCCGGGAGACACCGTCAGCTTTTGCTGGTCCGCGTAGCCAAAAAAGCAGCACGCACCGTCCGGCGCAAAGCCCCGCACCCGGTACACCTCCGGCAGATCGCCGTCCCACAGGAAGTGCAGCCGCAGTCCGTCGCACCCGGCGGTCACATCGCCGCTCCAGCGGTAGGACAGCAGCTGCCGGGGCACCGCCCGCTTGCCGTCCAGAAATTCCAGCTCAAAGGTCACGCCAGCACCACCTTTCCCCCGGGGGTCAGATCAAAGGGCGAGGCCAGACTGTTCAGCACCACAATCGTGTCCACAGACACACCGGTGCGCGCTGCAATGTCAAAGGCATTCTCTCCCTGCAGCACCCGGGTACTGCCATAGGGGGCGTACCGGGGCGCCCGGTCACAGTCCTCCGTAAAAGTAAAGCTGTACTGCACCCCGTCCCGGGCGGTGGTGCAGGTGTAGTCAAATCGGGTCAAATACGCCCGCATCGGCTCCGCCCCGGGGGCAAACAGCCAGTGCGCCTGCCCGGGCAAAAGCAGCCGGCGCAGCACCTGAGCCATCTCCAGCGCCCGCTGCCCGTACCACCAGCCCTTGCCGGTGATTACCGTAGCCTGTCGCCCGGCCGGAGTCACACCGACGCCGCCGGACAGCAACTGCTCCTGCTTCTGCAGGGCCCGGCTCTCCACCTGGAGCTGAGCGGGATTTTGCAAAAAGGTGTACGGCCCGAAGCGCATACGCATCAGCGCCTGCATTTTTACACCTCCCCGCCGTCATATCGGCGGGCATCCAGGCGCAGATACTCACTGAGCGCCTCAATATAGGCATTGTCCTGTTCATTCATACTGTCCGTCTCCATTTTCTAAATCCTCCCGATAGGTAAAGGTGGCCCGCAGGTGCAGGCAGCCGGTGTCCGTATCTGCTCCGGGCGCGCCGGCCGACACGGCGCACACCCGCCGATCCAGCAGGGTGCGACAAATGCCGGAGAGCACCTGCTGCAGTGCCCCGGTACCGGCGGATGGGGGCGCATACAAATCAAAACGCAGCGCCACCTGCCCGGCCTGGCCCTCCTCGCCTACTGCGTCACTGGCACTTTCAATCTCTGCCAGGCACACAGCTACCACCGGGCGCAGCAGGCGACTGGGCTTCATCTGATCCGGATATGCGCGGCAAAGGTCCACCCCTTGCAGAGCATCACTATCCCGCAGTCTCGCCAGTACCTGCGTCACCGGATCCGTTGTCCACTCCATAGTTTCCCTCCTGCAAGCGTTTCATCACGCCGGTATAATACAGCAGTTGGCTGCCCATACAAACCGCCTCCCGCTTGATAAAATAGTAAGATCGCCCGCCGGTCTCCAGCACTGCGTCCTCCGGCAGTTCTAAGATATTCCGGTCAAAGGGGCCGATGTACAGATAAAAATCCTTGTCCACCCGCCCGATGGGCGTTTGCCGATCTGTAAAATTGGATTTGTTCTTCCGCCAAGTCTGTTGCAGAGTACAGAAAAACGGAAGTGAGCGACCCGCCCCAGTGACCAGGCAGGCGCTGTTGCCTGCCCGGGTCAACTGGTTTTTAATAATATGTGCAGCCGGGGTCATACGCTGAGAAAGGCAAAGGCGTCGTCCCGCAGCAGGCCTCTGCACGCCTGCTCCGCATCCTCCAGCAACAAAGCGGACGCCTTATGCTGGCCGCTTTGCTGCACCGTCACATCCCCGGCGGTAAAGGCGGTTACATCATCGCCGTTTTGGAACCACCGGGACTGCTCCAGCATACGCAGCGCCTTCACCGCTGCCAAATGGATCAGTCGCTCGTCCGCCGGGTCTGCCGCGTCAAACATCCGCAGCTCCACCATGCGCACCGCTGAGGCAATCACCGGCGCCCAGTGCTCCAACTCCTCCTCCGTTTCACCGGAGAGCAGCTGCAGCCGCTCTGTAACTGCCTGCAGATCCATACAACCCAGCTTAGTCATGGGTCAGCATCTGGACGGCGCCGGAGAAGATGGGCGAGAACCCGGCAATAGCCGTAATGGACGCCCGCTCCAACTGGCGGTCGATCAGCTTGTCAAAATCCGTAGCCACATCGCCGGCCTGTACTTTTTCCAGTGCACAGGTGCGATCCAGCGCCAAAATGGTGCCTGCAGGGAACATCCTGTGGCGCACCAATTCCGCGCCCAACGGCGTCACCACCTGACCGGTGGCGTGGAAGGTATTGCCCGCTGCTGCGTCTTGCATCTCTTTCAGATTCAGAATGGCAGCCGTATCCTGAGGGCTGACCAGCAGAGTGGTCATATTAAAGCCGTCAAAAGCATTCCACAAATCCACCAGTCCGGCGTAGGTAAGCGCCCCGTCCAGTTCCACGCCACTCTCCTTTACGCCGGACAGCGCTGCGTAAGCGTCCAACAGCTGCCCCTCGGCAATGCAATTACCGATCTGGCGCAGGGTCACGGTAAACAGATCCAGCTTCTGGAACTTAATGGCCTCATAAGAAGCCACCAGCATACGACCCCGCTTATACATTTCCGTAAGCGTATCTTTCACCTGCACCGTAGTGGTGGGCAGAGACGCACCCTCGGCCACCTCAGCAGCAGTCAGCGGCTCACCGTTCTCTACACTCTCAATGGCACGGTAGTCCATACCGTCGATCACTGTGGTGGTGGCCACAATTTTTTGCAGCACATCCGCCTGCTCCATACCCTGGCGCACCGCCCGGCTCACATATTCCGGGAACAGCGCTGCAGAGTCCGAGGTCTGGAAGAATTTGGACACCGTGTCAGAGCCCATGCCGCTGACCTTAATATCAAAGCGCTTAAGCTGGCGCTGATAGGCGTCCAGCCCCTCCAGCGGGGTGCCTGCGTAATTCTCCGAAGGGTCAATCTGCTCCAGCGCCTGGGTAAAGCTTTTTCCGGTGGTATAAAGTCCCTTCTCCAGTTTCAAATTATCATAAGCCATCTTACATTACCTCCTGCATTAAAGAATAAAGCCGATTTTACCGGTGGTACTGTCTGTCCAGAGCACCAGTCGCTTAATATCCGCCTTGGTCTCGTCCACCTTCACACCGCCGGTGCCGTCCGCAATCAGGCCCCGATAACCGGGTGTGGGTGCAGTGCCGGTAAACTTGCTCTCCACATAACCGCCCAGCTGCACACCCACCAGACTGCCATGCACATTGCGCACAAAGCCCATAAAATTGGGATTGCTGCTGTCGCACTCCTTTACATATTTTTCCGCCACCGGGTAAGCCAGCATACCCACCCGACCGGACTCGCTGTAAAAACTAAGCATCTTTTCGTCAAATCCGTCAAAATAGACTGCCATGATTTTTCCTCCTTAAATTACAAATGCCTGGTTGTTGCTTTTCTTTTCATTGCCGATGGCCAGCTGGGGCGACGGCATATTGGCCCGGCGATCTGCAGCCTCAAAGGCGGCCTTAAAGGCCTGCAGCTCCTTGGCGGTCATCACCCGAGCCACGCCCTCAAACACGCCCAGCTCCATTTGGGGCAGCACCCCGGCGCACAGGCGCACTACCTGGGCGGCCAGCTCCTGCTTGTAGCTTTTGCCCAGCTGGGCCTCCTGCTCCAGGGTGTCCAGCTGTCGTGCCAATTCCCGCGCCTGGTCGCAGGTGAGGGTCACGGCGCCCTTGCTGTTTTGCAGGGTCTTGCGTACATCGTTCTCTGTCACAGTCTTGTCTCCTTTGCTGCTGTCATAGTGCTTGACCACACCGGCCTCTCGCTGGGCAGGCACAGCCACAAAGCTCCATTCGTAAGCGTCCGTGGCGTCAGACAGCACGGTAAAGGCCACCTTGCCGTCATAACTTTTGCCGGGCACATGGCTGCACCCGCCGCTGCGCCGATCTGCGCCGCACAGGGAGCACACAGCGCTGCCCATGGCGCAGGACACGCTCACTTCCTTTTTGATCCCGCCGTCGATCTGGGTGATCAGTTCCGCGTTACCGGGGGTGCGCACCATATAGGCCTTGGCCTGCAAGGCCACCAGGTCCTCTCCGTCCGCAGTCTTGCGCCCGGGCACCGGCACCACCGCCGTGGCATAAATGCGCGCCGCCTGGTCGCCGCTTTTCATAGAGTGGTCAAAGATCCCGGTCTTGCCCACAAACAGGGCGCCCAATTCCTCCAGCGCCCGGCGGGTAAACTTTTCATGATCCCGATCCACATCGTTGTTGCACAGCACCACGGAGAACACATACAGCTCCTCCGGCGCAAAAGCGCGGCGGGTAAAGGCGCCGATGGCCTCCAGGTCCGCCGGTGCCGGTGCAAAGCTCTTTTCTACATAACCGCCGGTCATAATTTCTCCGTCTCCTTTTTGATTTTCTCCGCCTGGGCCTCATACAAATGGGCCTGGGCCGTATCCGTCTGGTCTTGCAGGGTAATATCCTGCCACACCACCTGGAAGGGGGCGCCGCTGCCGCAGCACTGCAAGTAGGTGCGCCCGATCTTCTCGATCACCGGGGTCAAAATGCGCCGGTAATTCTTCAGCTCCGTGGTGAGCAGGTCCGCCTGCTGGCGGCTCATCCGCTCGGTGGTAGACCAGGACAGACCGAACATAAAGGGCGGCAGGCCGGTTTTGGCCACAATCTGCTCCAGCATTTGGCGCACGGGAATCTCGCTCTCCAGCACCTGGTTGTCGGCGCCGATCACCTTGACATCCACATCGCCCACCGCCACAAAGTCCTTCACGGACGAAGCGTCCATGGCCTCCTGCCAGGAGCGGGCCATAGTCTGGGCCCGCTGCCCGGCGTAGGCACGGTCCGCCGCGTCGTTGCCCGGGCGGTACACCACTGCGTAGCGCAGGTTGCCGGCGTGGCTCCAGTTTTGGCCGATGGTGTTGTAAATTTGCAGCAAAATACGGCTCACAAAGGGCAGTCCCCGCAGCAGGCTGGTGCCTGCCACCGCCCCCGGCTCCGGGTTCAGTACGGAGTAGAGCAGCAGCTCCGGCCGGGGCAGCGGCTCCCCGCCGCTGAGAAAGCACAGGTCCAGCCCGTTCCCCGCGCGGCGCACTTCCAAATTGCGGGTGTCGCCGTTATAGAGGGCATACAGTTCCCGCCCGTCGGTGATCATCTCGCCCACAGCGCTGCCGTAGGTGAGCAGCTGATCCAGATAGGTGGCGATAAAAGCCTCGATCCCCTGCTGGTTGCCGCCCACATTGATCCCGGACAGAGCCCGGTTCAGCCGCGCATTAAGTCCATCGCTGCCGGTATCCAGACTGAACCCGCCGGTCAGGCGCACCAGCTTACCGATGGCCGCGTCCAAAATAGGAATATTCTCCCGCAGATTGCGATAGAGCGCAGCGTCCGCCGTCACCGCTCCGTAGGACTGCCAGCTGCAAAAGGGCTGGCCCGCCGGGTGCCCGGTCTGCACCGCACAGCAGTCCCCTGCCCCTTTCTTGGCGCCCGCTTTGGAACGAAAGCGTCCCAAAACATCACTTCCTTTCTACCGCAAGGGCGCATACGCCGCCCGGCTCCCCACCGTTCAATACGGTAGAAACAAAGTAGCGAATGTCGTCCATTGCATGGTCGTTTTCTTTTTTCGGTGCGTCCCGGCGCAGACTGTTGTCCCACTGGTACAAGGAGAACTCCCGCAACGCGTCCTTGCACCCGGGGGCAATCTTGATCTGCGCCTGTTGCAGCGCACGGCTCACCCGGTGAATCCCCGCCACCACATCGTTATCCGCCTTGAGCACCGGATACCGGCCGTGGCGCAGCACCGTCTCTGCAAAGCTGGCGGCGGAGGGGTCAATGATCAGCGCCGCAATGGGCCGATCTCCCGCCAGATCGCACAGATGGGCATAGTATTCCTCATCGGTGAGCTGCACCCCGGTGGCCCGGCCGGAGTGGTAATACTCCGCCACCCGGCACCAGGTGTCTCCGTCCCGGCACCACAGCCCCAGAGAAAAGGGATTGACCGTGCCGTAGTCGCAAGAGAGATACCAGGGCCCGGCAGGCGTGGCCGGCTCCCCCACATGCCGCTTGGGATCAAACATGGGGTACACCAGTCCGTCCGCCGCCACCCAGCGCCCCTCTACGAACCGGCGGTAAAAGGTGCCGCTGTACAGCCGCTTATACCGCCCCAGCACCGCCGGGGACAGAGCGGGATTGTCCGTCATCTGAAAGTGCAGGTACAGCACCTGCTTTTCCGCCGCTTTTTGGATCCACTCTTTATAGAACCAATGATAGGGGTGCTCCGGATTGCAATTAAACCAGTAGGCGGCCCCCTCCAGAGAGCACCTGGCCAGCGCCTGCTCCACAAAGGAGCGGGGCATTAAGGCCACCTCGTCCAGCAGCACGCCGCCCAGGGTCATACCCTGGATCAAAGCGGCAGAGCTTTCGTCTCGCCCGCCAAAAAGATAAAAGCGGTTTTCCCGTCCGTCCCGACGCACCGTCAGCTCGCTGCGACTGATCTTAAAAGTGCAGGTGAAACCCAGTGCCGTCAGCTGTTCCGTCAGCGGGGTGAGCACATTCCGTCTTAGAGAAGCGACCGTCTTGCCGCACAGGGCAAAGGCTGTGTCGCGGAAGCGATAAAAGGCCCAGCTGACAAAGGAAATGCTCATGCACAGGGTCTTGCCGCTGCGCACGGCGCCGTCGCAGATAATGCCGCTTTTGCCACTGTGGGGCGACCCCGGGCACCACCAGGTCAGCGCCTGCATTTGCCTGGGCGAAAAGGGCTTAAACGCTGTCACAGTCTTCAGCGCCCCTTTCCTGCCAAGCGCACTTGGCACCGGCCTCCAGCGCCTGGTAAAAGGCAGCCGCCGTGTTGCCCTCTGCCGCCTCCAGGGCTTGCAGTTTCTCCAGCGCCTTGAGCCGATCAAAGAACTTAATCTCCATACCGCCGCCTTTGGGGCGCTTGATCTCGCTGATGTTAAAGAGATCCATCTCCCCCAGTGCCGGCAGAATCTGCTCCTCCGGGGCATACAGCAGCCGTACCGCGTCCTGTATTTCGCCAAAGGCAAGGTGCCTTAAACCCTCGGTATATTCCTGCCGTATGCTCTTTTTCTTTCGTCTGCCCATCGGCTCACCTCCTGCAAAAGGGCGCCGCACCGAAAAAAGCGCCCTTCACCTATACCCATGAAAACCGCCGGGTTATAGACGAAAGGCTCTATAATAGTAAAAAAGTCGGTATTTTTTTACCGACTTTTTCTCTGCGCTTATTCTCTTTTTATCAATCCTTGGTCTTGCCCATCACCTTCAGCGGGTCCACCGTCTCCTTGTTCATGGTGGTGATCAGGTGCAGGTGGGGCGCCTCCTCCGCCTCAAAGGGCACAGTGCCCAGGGTGCCCAGGTCCTGGCCCAGGGTCACATAATTCCCGGCAGACACATGCACCACATCCATACCGCAGTATTGAGCCACCAAGTTGCCGCCGTGATCAATGGTAATGACCTTACCCAGCAGGGCGTCCGTCTTAACAGACAGCACCAGGCCGTCGTTAATGGCGGTCACCTTGGCGCCCTTGTTGGCCTTAAAGTCCACTGCCCCGTGGGCACGGTAGTCCCCCATGGTGCGGTTAAAGGTCAGCTCCTCACTGTAGCTTTGCAGCACACTCTCAGACACCGGGTATTTGTAAAAGCTCTTGTAGGGCATATTGGTATCCGACTGCTGCATAGACGCCGGCTCCGTAGTGGTGGTGCCCTTGGTGGCAGCCGCCGTGGTGCCCGCCGTTGTGGCGGGGGCGGTCTCCGTTACGCCCTCTACCCGGTGCTGCACCGCAGCCGCCGAAGTGGTCTCTGTCACGGAAGTAGGCTCGCCCACCGGGGTCTTGCCGCTGCCTTGGGAGGAGAAATACACAATCAGCCCCAGAGCAATAATGGACAGGCAGATCACCGAGAACAGGGCGCGCAGATTTTTGCTTTCGTTTTTATCTTTTTTGGATGTAGCCATAAAAATAACACCTCGGCAGTAGTATGCGCCAAGGTGTTTTGTTTTATGCAAAGGGGTTATTCTGTTTTGCCGCTTTGGCCGCCCGGCTCTCCGCCTCCATAATCTCCATGGCGGTGCGCAGGGTGTCTACCACCGACTCCTGGGGCAGCGGCTTTAAGGCGATATAGGGCTTCTTGCCCGCAGACAGCAGCACCCGACCGTACATACCCTTGTTCAGTGCCGGGATCCATGCCGGTTCCAGGTTGCTGAAATACAGCAGCACCGCACCGTTCTTTTGGCTGATCTCCGTGAGTCCCAGCGCCAGCGCCCGGTTGCGCAGCAGGGCAATCTCTACCAGGCCGTACACGCTTTGGGGCGGCTTGCCGTACCGGTCCGTCAACTCGTCGTACACGTCGTTGGCATCTGCATCACCGGCAATGTCCGCAATCCGCTTATACATGGCGATTCGCTGGTTGGTGGCGGGAATATAATCCTCCGGAATATTGGCATCCACCGGCAGGTCGATCAGGCACGCCTGCTCCTCGTTTTGGGCAGGCGCCTCGCCTTTCTCCAGCGCCACGGCCTCCTCCAGCAGTTTTAAGTACATATCGTACCCCACCGCCTCCATGTGGCCGTGCTGGCGGTTGCCCAGCAGAGAACCGGCGCCGCGGATCTCCAAATCCCGCATGGCGATTTTAAATCCGGAGCCGAACTCCGTGTATTCCCGAATGGCCTCCAGCCGCTTAGTGGCCATATCCGTCAACTCCCGCCCGCGGGTGTAAGTAAAGTAGGCGAACGCCCGACGGGAGGAGCGGCCCACCCGGCCGCGAATTTGGTGCAGCTGGGCCAGACCCATTCGGTCCGCGTGCTCGATAATCAGCGTGTTTACATTTGGAATATCCACCCCGGTCTCTATAATGGTGGTACACACCAGAATATCCAACTGAGCGTCCAGCAGCTGCTGCCATACGGAGCTGAGCTGCTCCTCGGTCATACGGCCGTGGGCAATACCCACCCGGGCGCCGGGCAGCGCCTTTTGAATTTGCACCGCTGTGTGCTCAATGGTATCAATATTATTATGCAGATAGTAGCACTGACCGCCCCGGGCCAGCTCTTTTTCCATCGCCTCCGTCAGCACCCCAAAGTCGTACTCCATCACATAGGTCTGCACCGGGTGACGGTCGCCGGGAGCCTCCTCCAGCACGCTCATATCCCGTATGCCGCTCATAGCCATATTCAGGGTGCGGGGAATGGGAGTGGCGGACAGGGTCAGCACATCTACCGCCGGGAATTTCTCTTTGATCTTCTCTTTTTGCGCCACGCCAAAGCGCTGCTCCTCGTCCACGATCAGCAGCCCCAGGTCCTTAAAGCGAATGTCCTTGCTGATGATCCGGTGGGTGCCCACCAGCAGATCCACCCCGCCGTGGGCCAGGTCCTGCAAGATCTGCTTTTGCTTGGTGGGAGACACAAAGCGGGAGAGCATTTCCACCCGCACCGGGAACGGTTCCATCCGGCGCATAGCTGTTTGGTAATGCTGCATGGCCAGCACCGTAGTGGGCACCAAAATGGCGCACTGCTTGCCGTCTGCAATGCACTTAAAGGCGCTGCGCAGGGCCACCTCCGTCTTGCCAAAGCCCACATCGCCGCACAGCAACCGGTCCATAGGTGAAGGCCGCTCCATATCCGCCTTGATCTCCGCCGCACTTTGCAACTGGTCCTCTGTCTCATCATAGGCAAAGCGCAGTTCAAAGTCCCGCTGCATATCCCCGTCCGGGCTAAAGGCGTAGCCGGGGGTGCTCATCCGCTTGGCGTACAGGGCGATCAGTTCCTTGGCCATATCCCGCACAGAGGCGCGCACCTTGGCCTTGGTCTTTTGCCAGTCGCCGGAGCCAAGGCGATTGATCTTCACCTTGGTGTCTTCCTTAGGCCCAATATACTTGGACACCAGGTCCAACTGGGTCACCGGCACATACAGGGTATCGCCCTTGGCATAGCTGATTTTGATATAATCCTTTTTCACGCCGCTGAGCTCCAGGGAGTGAATGCCCTCAAACACGCCGATCCCGTGCACATTGTGCACAATATAGTCGCCCTTTTGCAATTCGTCCAAAGAGCGAATGGCATTTTTACCCCGGGCGCGCTTGTGCTTCTTTTTATTTTTCCCGGTGCGGGCGTGGGTAAACAAAGCAAAGCGAATGTCTGAAATTTGCACCCCGCCGCTGAGACTGCCCTGGCACACATGCACCGTGCCGGTCTGGAACTGCTCCGGCAAGCGGGGGTAGAATTCTGCGGAAAAGCCCTCGCTTTGCAGATCCGTTGCCAGGGCGCGCCCGGCCCGCTCCGTACCTGCCAGCAGGCAGACGGTGTACTTCTTCTCCGCCAAGGGGCGCAGCTCCTCCGTCAGCTGGGCCATGGTGCCGCTCCACACGCCCAGGGTTTGCAGCCGGAAGTCGGACAAATGCCCCACCGGGGTGTCAAAGCTGCCCCGGGGCATAGAGTCCAGGTACAGGGCTTTCTTCTCCGTATAAATCTCTGTTAAAGTGTCAAAATCTACGGTAAACCGATCCAGCCCCTTGCACAGGCTGCCCTGCTCTACCAGCCACTTCATATCCTCTTGCAGCAGCCGGTTGGCATTTTGGCACTTCTCTTTTACTTTCGCCGAGTCGCACACCGCCAGCAGGCCGTCGCAGTAATCAAACAATCCGTTTGACCGATACACCAGGGGCAAATATTTATCTTTACAAGGCAGGGTGCCGGTTTGGCGCAGGGCGTCTGCGTCGGTGAGCAGCGTTTCCCTTGCCTTGGTGGCCTTGCCCCGCAGTCCGGCAGCCAGCGCTTCTATGGCCTTGGCGGTCTTTTCGGCGTCGGCAAAGAGCACCTCTGCCGATGGGGTGATCCGCAGGCTGTTCAGTGCCTCCGTCCGCCGCTGGGTGGCCAGGTCAAAGGCGGTCATACTCTCAATGGTATCACCCCAAAACTCCAGCCGCACCGGCTCCGTGCGCCCAGGCGGAAAAATATCCAAGATCCCGCCACGCAGGGCAAACTGGCTGGTGCCGTCCACCTGGTCGTACCGGGCATAGCCCGCTGCCGCCAGCGCCTGTACCAGCTCGCCGGGGGGCACATCGTCCCCCACCTGCACCGTGCGGGTGCGCCCCAGCAGTTCTGCCGGGGGCATGGTCAGCTGGCAGGCAGCCGCCACCGGCGCCACCACGGCGGTATACGCCCCCGCAGCCATGCGGGACAGCACATCCAGCCGCAGCAGCTCGTACTCATGGCTGGCGCCCGCCACCTGCACAAAGTTCATCTCCCGAGCCGGGTACAGCAGCACATCCCCTTGCAGGGTGCGCAGGTCCTCCGTCAATTTAACGGCAGAGGCCTCGTCCGGAGTGAGCACCAGCAGAGGCTTTTTTTGTTGTTCATACAGTGCGTGGAGCACCAGCGCCTTGCCGGTCTCCGAAAGGCCAACGGCCCCAACCGGTCGGGACCCGGTGGTCCACGCCCGATTGAGGCTGGCAAACGCATCACTTTGGTTCAGTACATCTGAAAAGCAAGACATTCTTTCATTCCTATTCTGCCCCGCAGGGCTTTTGCAATCAGCGGTTATACAGGTTCATGGCCTGGTCCGTTTTGCCCTCCACCAGCAGCCGCACCGCCGCTGTGGCGTGCTCCAGCGCCGTTTTCAGCGCCGGCTCCTGCTCTTTGGGAAAACGGCCCAGCACCCAGTCCGCCAGGTCATACTCGGGCGTGGGCTTTTGCCCCACGCCGATCTTCACCCGGGGAAAATCCTGGCTGCCCAGCCGGGCGATAATGCTCTTAATGCCGTTGTGTCCCCCGGCGCTGCCCTTGCGGCGCACCCGGGTACGGCCCACATCTAAGCTGATATCGTCAAACAGCACCAGCACCCGCTCCGGCGGGATCTTATAAAAATTCGCCGCCTCAGCCACTGCGTCGCCGCTTAGGTTCATCATGGTTTGGGGCTTCATCAGCAGGCACCGCTCCCCGCCCAAGCGCACATCGCCAACCAGGGCGTGGAACTTCAATTTCTTGATCTCCACATTTTCCTGGAGCGCCAGCAGGTCCACTGCCAAAAAGCCCGCGTTGTGGCGGGTCATCTCGTACTTGGGCCCGGGGTTACCCAGCCCTATAATCAAATACGAATAGGTACCGCCAAAATCCTTTTTTCTTGAAAAAAGCATACTCTTCCTATCTTCTTATGGCAAAAATCGGGCACGCCGCCACCGTACCTCCACAGTACAGCATGCGTCGCGCCCGTTCTGATTATGCCTGGGTTTTTTCAAACTCCTTGAATTCCCGCTCATCGTCGGATTTCTCGAAGTTGTACATATTCTCGTCCTTTACATGCTTGGCAATGAACTTGTCACGGTCAAACAGCTCGTCTGCCTTCACCTTCCAGGCCTTGGCAGCGCCGATAGTCTTGTCATACAGCTCGTTGGCCGACTCCGGGTGCTGCATCTCGGTAGAATAAGCGCCGGTCTCTGCCACCATCTTGCTGATAGCGCCGGGATTATCCAGCACCGGGCAGGGGCGCAGCATATTGTTGGAGAAGGGCTGGTTGCGCTTGTATGCCATAAACAGCGGGCTTTGCAGCGCCTCCAGCACGGAGCACTCCTTAATATTCACATTGGAGTAATGCACAAAGGCGCAAGGCTCGCAGTCGCCGTTGGAGTTAATGTGGAAGTAGTGGCGGCCGCCGGCAATACAGCCCTGTACATATTCGCCGTCGTTCCAGAAGTCCAGCGCAAAGATGGGCTTGGTGTGGCGCCACTCGTGCATTTTCTTGTACATCAGTGCACGCTGGTCCGGGCTGACCATCAAATCGGTCACCGCACCGGCACCGGTGGGCATATAGGTAAAGAACCAGGCAAACTTGACGCCCTGGTCAATGAGCCAGTCCATATACTCGTCAGAGGCCAGTACCTCCGTATTCTTGCTGGTATAGCACAGGGAAGCGCCAAAGGGCACACCCCGATCCTTCAGCCGCTTCATCGCTGCGGTGCACTTTTGGAAAGTGCCGGCGCCACGGCGGAAGTCGTTCTCCTCCTCGTAGCCCTCAATGGAGAACGCCGGGTAGAAATTGCCTACTTCCTTGATTTCATCGGCAAAGCTGTCGTCAATCAAGGTGCCGTTGGTAAAGCTCAGAAACGCGCAGTCCGGGTTCTCTCTGCAAATACGCATCAAATCCTTACGGCGCATAGTGGGCTCGCCGCCGGTGTACAAATACATATAGGTACCCAGCTCTTTACCCTGGGTGATAATACGGGTCAGATCGTCGTAAGACAGAGAACTGGTGTGACCGTACTCGGCAGCCCAGCAACCGGTGCACTTCAAATTGCAGGCGGCGGTGGGATCCATCAAAATGGCCCACGGCACATTGCAGCCGTACTTCTCAATGGCGGCCATACGCTTGGTGTAGCTGTTGATAGCCACATTCATCAGCGGCTGCACCAGCTGATTGAGCACATGCTCGTCGGTATTGCAGATCAAATCCTTAGCAAAGCGCATCCAGTTATTGTCCGGATCGTCCAGCACCTTGTGCAGACCGGCATAGGTGGAACGGTTGACCTTCTTTACATCCGCCATCTCCATCAGGCTGAGAATGCGGGGTGCATTCTTATTAAAATCCTTGCGGGCATACTTGATCGCATTTTTTACGACAACAGCCGTCACTGTTTCTTTGAAAGCCATAATACTAACCTCTCCATACACAGACACACCGCACAAAGCGGGCACGCCTGCCGTTCAGTCGAATTCTGTGTAACAAATATAATACCAAGTATTCAAAAAGTCAAGTCTAAGTTAGGCAATAGATACAATGTCCTGTAAAACTTTACCTTTTCTTTAGAATTCGCCCCGGCAACTGCTTAAAACCGAATTTGAAATTTCAGGCGATAGGTTTTGTCCGTTTTATTCTTATATTTCTCGTTGCAGTGGGCACCCCAGCTATCGTAGCCGCCTACGCCCTGCTGCCGGGCAATGCAGCGCACCACGGTCTTGGTCACGGGAGGCAGGTCCTTGCCGTGCCAGGTGTTCTCGATCTCCTTGGGCAGCCAGTGACTCACATTCAACTCCATCACCGGCTCCGCCACCAGGCTAAACACCTTCTTCTGCCCCACCAGAGTGGCATAGCGCACGCCGGTGCGGTTGCCGCACTCCTGGGGTTTCAGATAATCGGTATACAGATCTGTAACCGTGGTGTTGTACAGACCGATCTGGGCCGCATTGCACCGGTCAATGTAGTTCTCCTCCGGCCCGGCGCCCAGGTAAGTCAGATTTTCAAAATCCGGCGGCAACTCAAACAGCAAGCCCACCTCCGGAATTTCCGGCAAAGCATCATTGGGGAAGAACTGCATATCCACTTCCATACCCTTGGAGGTAATGGTATAAACAACCTGGCCCTTGCAAGCCGGCTGGGTGCACACGGTGGCACCGCTAACCACAACCACCTTTTTGCCGCCGTCCAGAATTTTGTAATTCTCAATGGACCACTTGGTGTTGTTGTAAATACCGGGGGTGTCACCGGCGTCCCGCCAGCAGCCCAGCCGGGAACCGGCCCGGGTACCCCGATCGTTATCCGTCAGCGCCCGCCAGAAGTTAAAGCGCATAGGCCCTTGCAGCAATTCCTCGCCGCCTACCTTAATGCTCACCAGCTGGTTGCGCTCCCGGCGCTCAAAGCGAATGTTCACATCATCGCTCATCACCCGCAGAGAGCCGTAGGTGTCGTCCACCAGCAGCGGCGCGTCCGCCACCAGTTCATCGTATGTGTTGGCAAAGGCGTCAATGACAAATTGCGCCTTGGCCACTGCAAAGCCCGCCGGGCACCACAGAGTCTCCGCCTTGGTGCGCAGCTCCAAATTCAAATAGAATTCCGTATTACAGGGGCGTCCCAGCTCCAGGTCCAGCACCTTCTTCTCGCCGGGCGCAAGCTGCACCTCCACCACCCCGTCCCGGAACACACCTTTGTCGCTGCACTGGCACCAGTACAGTTCAAAGTCCGCCAGGTCCGTAAACAGGTATTTATTTTTGATCTCAATTTGGCCCCGCACCGAATCAATGGCAAGGAAGTCCACATATTGATACAGCTTTTGAATTTCGTAATACTTGGGGGTGATCCGCCGATCACCGAACAGCAGCCCATTGCCGCAGAAGTGGCCGTCGTTGGGCTCGTCCCCAAAATCACCGCCGTAGGCCAGATATTCCCGACCCCGGTCGTCCTTGGTGAGAATGCTCTGGTCTACCCAGTCCCACACAAAGCCACCCTGCAGGCAGGGATATTTGTCCCACAAAGTGGTATATTCGTCCGTAGAACCGCAGGAGTTGCCCATGGCGTGGGTGTACTCGCACAGCAGGTACGGCCGACCGTCCCGCCGGGTCAGGGCATATTCTTCACAGTCCCGGGGCTTGGCATACATCTTGCTCTGCACATCGGACAGACTCTGCTCCTCCGGGTCACCGTGGCATTCAAAATGCACAAAGCGGGTGTCGTCGATATTCTTTAAATAGCGGTACATTTTCTTTGGCGTTTCGCCGCCCAGGCTCTCATTGCCCATGGACCAGCACACCACGCAGGTGCAGTTCTTGTCCCGCTCATACAGGGCCTGGATCCGGTCCATACACGCCTTTTCCCACTCTGGGCGAGAGTCCGGGATCTGTGGGCAGCCGATAATGGAAGAACGGTTGGTACCGTGGGTCTCCATATTGTTCTCGTCAATCACATAAATACCGTACTCGTCGCACAGCTCCATCCACCTGGGGCAGTTGGGGTAATGGGAAGTACGCACCGCGTTCATATTGGCCCGCTTCATCTTCTCCAAATCGTCCCGCATCACTTCCTCGGTGATATACCGGCCGGTGTGGCAGTCAAACTCGTGGCGGTTGGTGCCCTTAAACACCACCCGCTGCTCATTGATACGGATAATGCCGTCCCGAATTTCCACCTTGCGAAAGCCGAATTTAGTGGATATATACTCAATAGGCACGCCGTTATTTTTTAAAGTCAGCACCAATGTATAAAGTGCCGGGTGCTCGCTGCTCCACAGATCGGCACCGGCCACAATGGCCCGCAGCACCGTGCGGTGATCCTCATTGGCGTACTGGCAATCCAACGCCACGGTATTGCCCGCTGCATCCAGCACGCTCATATCCAACGACAGCCCCTCGTAGGCACCGTTGGTCTTCACCAGCACTTCCACAAAGCCGTCCTTCATCTCGCCGTCCGGCTGGGCTTTCAGCACAAAGTCCCGAATATACTCCCGCTCGGTGGTGTAAAGATACACATCCCGGAAGATACCGCCCAGGCGCCACATATCCTGGCACTCCAGCCAGGAGCCGGTGCACCAGCGGTACACCTCCACGCCAATCACATTGGAGCCCTCTTGCAGATAGCGGGTCACATCAAACTCGGCCCGGTTAAAGCTGGACTCACTGTAGCCCACCCGCTGGCCGTTGATATAGAGATAAAAGGCGCTCTCCACACCCTCAAAGCACAGCACCACCCGCTTTTGCAGCAGGTCGGCGCCTACATGAATGCGCTTGACATAGCAGCCCACCGGGTTGTGCTTGGTGGGTGCTGCCGGGGGGCAAATATCCTCGTGCCCCTCCCAGGGGTAGCGCACATTGCAATACTGGCTTTGGTCGTAGCCCTGCATTTGCCAGGAGCCGGGCACCTGCACCGTGTCCCAGTTATGGGTATCATAATGCACCTGAGCAAAATCCGACGGCCGATAGGCATAATTCTTATAGAGCTTAAACTTCCACTTACCGTTAAGCACCTTGCACCGGGAGGAGGCATAGCGCTCTGCCTTTTGCGCCTCCTCAAAGCTGGCATAGGGCATAAAGGTAGCGTGCTGGGGCAACCGGTTCACCCCGGTAATCTCCGGGTTGGCCTGCCACTCCACATAACCGTCAACAAAATTTCTTTCCATATCCGTATCTCCGCTCTTGTATTTTTACGCTTTGCCTTATCGGCGGTGGTAGGTGCCCTCGTGGAACCCCTCCTGCTTTACCACTGCGCCCACAGAGCGCAGCAGAATAATCAGATCCAGCTTCAGGCTCCAGTTGTCGCAATATTCCTTATCCAGTTTCATCTTACGCAGCAGGGAAATGCTGTCCCGCCCGTTGATCTGGGCCCAGCCGGTGAGCCCCGGACGGAAGCGATACACCCCGTATTCCAACCGCAAACGGTGGGCGCGCATTTCGCTGGAGATCAGTGGACGCGGCCCCACAAAACTCATGTCCCCTTTGAGGATATTCCACAGCTGGGGCAGCTCGTCCAGGCTGGTTTTTCGCAGAATTTTGCCGAATTTTGTAATGTACTGCTCCGGATTTTCCAACTCGCCGGTAGCGCAGTTAGGGGTGTTATTCTTCATGGTCTGGAATTTGTAAATGGTAAAGGGTTTCCCCCGCCGTCCCCGCCGCTCGTGACTAAAAAACACGGAGCACTCCGGGGTAAAGAAATTCACAATACAAATCACCAAAAACAGCGGCGACAGCACCACCAGGGCCAGAAAAGAGGCGCAAATATCAAACAACCGCTTGATTTTAGTAGGGCCAAACCACTTTTTTGTGCTTTTTTTATCCATAAATTCGCTCTCACTCAATATCAAAAATCCGCACCGCAGCCGGGTAAAAAGTGCCTCAGTGCGCAACATAGGGTATATTTATCTGTCAATTATACCATATGTGCCTCCAATATGCAATATTTGCGCCAAAGTTCCCCTGTTAGACTTTCGGCGGTATTTGAACGGGGTGTAAACACTGGCAATTCGCTCTTGCAAAAGCAGGCGCTATTCTATATAATATTATAAGCAATTTGAAAGGAACATCGCCATGAAAAAACTGCTTTCTCTGGTTCTGGCCCTGGTGCTGGCCTTCTCCTTTGCCGGCTGCTCCGGATCCAACGCCATGACCGAGGCTAACGTAACCGCCACGGTAGACAACGCTTTTGACGCACTCAAGACTTTCGATACCAAAAAACTGGATAAGTATGTAAGCTCCAAAACCCTTTCCATGATCGTCACCTACGCTGATAAGCACGACCAATTTGCAGATCTGGGCAAAGCGCTGTTCAAGAACCTGGAATATAATATTGAGAGCATAGACCTGGAGGCCAAGACAGTCACCGTCAGCGTGCGCAACAAGGACTTAAAGGACACGGCGTCCGAATTCACCAAGGCGCTGGTCAGCGAGTATTCTACCCTGCAGATGCTGAGCCTGCTCAGCAATGAGACCTGGCTGAACACCTCCCTGCAAAGCCTGACAGACGGCATCTCTGCGGCAAAAATGCAATCCGCCGCCGTTACGGTGACCTTATCCGTTAAAGTGGGCAAAAAGAACCTGGTTATCGGTTTTGATGACGCGGCGGAAAATGCTGTATCCGGCGGCGCACTGCAGGCCATCAAGTCCATAACCGGCAGCAAAAGCACTACAGAGAACACAAGCAACTGACCAAACGCCGCTAATTCTGTAATATAAAAATAATATTTTTAGTGACAATTCCGGTGAATTGTGGTACAATGGGCGTTGATACCTGTAAAAAACAGGCGCCCTAAAATCCAAATCAAGGAAAATACATCATAAGGTGGAACAATAAAAATGGCAAACAAATTCATTACCGCCCTGTTTGGCGACTACTCCAAAAAGGAAGTCAAGCGCCTGGGCAAAACCAAGCAAAAAGTGCTGGATCTGGAAGAGAAGTACCAGGCCATGGACGACAAGGAGCTGACTGCGCAGACCGCGGCGTTAAAAGCCCGACTGGCAGACGGCGAAACCCTGGACGATATTTTACCGGACGCTTTTGCCGTATGCCGTGAAGCTGCCTGGCGTGTGCTGGGTATGAAGCACTTCCCTGTACAGATCATCGGCGGCATTGTGCTGCACCAGGGCCGCATTGCGGAGATGAAGACCGGTGAGGGTAAAACTTTGGTGGCGACTCTGCCCGCTTATCTGAACGCTTTGACCGGCCGCGGCGTGCACATCGTTACCGTCAACGACTACCTGGCCAAGCGTGACTCCGAGTGGATGGGCAAATTGTACCGGTTCTTAGGTCTGAGCGTGGGCCTGATCATTCATGAAAAGACCAATGAGGAGCGCCAGGAGGCCTATAACTGCGACATTACCTACGGCACCAACAACGAGATGGGCTTTGACTATCTGCGCGATAATATGGTCCAGTACAAGGAGCAGAAAGTGCAGCGCGGCCATGTGTTTGCCATTGTAGATGAGGTAGACTCCATTTTGATCGATGAGGCCCGTACCCCCCTGATCATCAGCGGTAAGGGCGAGCAGTCCACCGACCTGTATCGCCAGGCCAATGCCTTTGCCCGCACCCTGAAGATGGTAAAGGTAGCCAAGATGGACGAAAAGCAAGACACGGAGGCCACCTATGACGGCGACTTTATCGTAGACGAAAAGGCACGCACTGCCACCCTGACCCAGGACGGTGTAAAGAAAGCGGAGGCCTACTTCCATGTGGACAACCTGATGGATATTGAGAACACCACTCTGCTGCACCACATTGACCAGGCCATTAAGGCCATCGGCGTGATGCGTCGGGATATTGACTATGTAGTCAAGGACGGGCAGGTGCTGATCGTAGACGAGTTTACCGGCCGTATTATGCTGGGTCGTCGCTACAACGAGGGTCTGCACCAGGCCATTGAGGCCAAAGAGGGCGTAAAGGTGGAACATGAGAGCAAAACGCTGGCTACCATCACCTTCCAAAACTACTTCCGTCTGTACGAGAAGCTGTCCGGTATGACCGGTACCGCTTCCACCGAGTCCGCCGAGTTCAGCGAGATCTACAAGCTGGATGTGGTAGAGATCCCCACCAACAAGCCGCTGATCCGTGAGGACCACCCGGATGTGATTTTCCAGACCGAGGCCGGCAAGTTCCGGGCCGTGATCAAGCAGATCAAGGCCTGCCACGAAAAGGGGCAGCCGGTGCTGGTAGGTACCATCAGTATTGAAAAGAGCGAGCAGCTGTCCAAGCTGCTGAAAAAAGAACATATCCAGCACAATGTGCTCAATGCGAAGAACCATGAGCGGGAGGCGGAGATCATTGCCCAGGCCGGTAAGTTCGGCGCGGTAACCATCTCCACCAACATGGCCGGTCGTGGTACGGATATTATGCTGGGCGGTAACGCCGAGTTCCTGGCCAAGGCAGAGATGAAGCGGATGCAGTTCAGCGACGAACTGATCGCTGAGGCCACCGGCTTTGCCGAGACGGACAATCAGGAGATCCTCAACGCCCGCCAGACCTTCCAGGATCTGGAAAAGAAGTACAAAGAGGAAATTCAGGAAGAGGCAGATAAAGTGCGCGAGGCCGGCGGCCTGTACATTTTGGGCACCGAGCGCCACGACTCCCGGCGTATTGACAACCAGTTACGCGGTCGTTCCGGCCGTCAGGGCGATCCCGGTGAGAGCCAGTTCTACCTGTCTCTGGAAGACGATCTGATGCGTCTCTTCGGCGGTGAGCGTATGCAGGCCATGATGAGCCGACTCACCGACGATGAGGATATGCCCATTGAGTCCAAGATGATCTCCCGCACCGTAGAGTCCTCCCAGAAGAAGGTAGAGGGCCGCAACTTCGGTATTCGTAAGAACACCCTGCAGTACGACGATGTAATGAACCGCCAGCGTGAGCTGATCTACAAACAGCGCGACCAGGTGCTGGACGGCATTGACCTGACCGAAAAAATCCACAGTATGCTGGAAACCAACATTGCCGAGAATGTGGGCAACTACTGCTCCGGCGAGACCCAGGCCGACTGGAACATTGCCGGGCTGAAAGAGAAGTACAAGGGCTGGCTCACCACCGACGAGGACTTCCAGAATGTGGATGAGCTGACCGTAGACGATGTGGTAAACACCCTGACCCAGCGGGGACTGAAGCGACTGGAAGAAAAGCGGGAGCTGATCGGCGACGAGATGTTCACCGAGTTCCAGCGTATGGTACTGCTGCGCAATGTAGATGTGCTGTGGATGGATCACATTGACGCCATGGACGACCTGAAGCAGGGTATTCACCTGCGGGCTTACGCCCAGCGTGACCCGGTGGTGGAATTCCGTATGCAGAGCTACGATATGTTTGACGAGATGACCGCCGCCATTCGGGAGAACACCGTGCGCATGCTGCTGACCCTGGTGCCCCGTCGCCGGGAGGATGTAGAACGCAAGGCCGTGGCTAAGGTCACCGCCACCTCTGCCGGTGGGGACGATACCGCCACCCACACCACCGTGCGCAAGGGCAAGAAGGTTGGCCCCAACGATCCCTGTCCCTGTGGCAGCGGCAAGAAGTACAAAAAGTGCTGCGGCGCCCCGGGCAAAGAAAAAGCCACCGAGGAATAATCCCTAAACCATAAACCGGCCGAGACCATCAGGTCCCGACCGGTTTTTTGTCGCTTTCATGGATCTATACAATCGTAGGGGCGACAATCTGCCGCCCGCCAATCCCTCCGTCAACGCCAGACAGCGTTGCCACCTCCCTTTACAAGGGCGGCAAAACCTACACAGCTTGGCTCCCCTTGTTTTTTAAGGGGTAACTCCCCGCAGTGCGGGGAGATGTCGCGTAGCGACAGAGGGGACGGGCGCCAGTTAGGCGCTGGCGCGCTTGCGCGACTGAGGGGATAAAACTGCACGCACACCGCCTTACTTCTTCTCCCCGGCGCGAATGGCGCGGGTCATGGACGAGGGATGCCGCCGCCCCCACAGCACATACACCGCCACAGACAGCACATTGGCCACCGCGATCAGGGCGAACATATAATCGTACCCTACCCGGTCGATCAGCAGACCGGCCAGGCCGCCGCCCAGGCCGATGCCAATATCATAGGCGCACAGGAAGGTGGAGTTGGCAGCGCCCCGCCGATCGGGTGCCGCCGTGTGCACCGCCATGGATTGCAGCGCCGGTTCGATCCCGCCAAAGGCGTAGCCGGACAGCGCCGCAGCGATCAAGAAAGTTACATTCCCGGGCACCAACGCCAGCAGCAGCAATGCCACCAACATCAACCCGTTGCAGCTGTACACAAACAGAGCCTCACCCCGCCGATCCGCCAGCTTGCCGATGGTCACGCGGGACAGAAACAGCAGCACCGCCATTACCGTAAAGAACAGCCCGCCGGACACGGTGATCCGGGACTGGGTGGCGGCGAACTTCAAAATATAATTCTCCAGCGCGCCGTAGGTGAGCAAGAAAATCAGCACCACCACAGACGCCGGCAGGGCGGACCGCTCTACCAGGTCACCGGGGCGCAGCGACTTTTTCACCCGGGGCAGCGGCTTGGTGCGCAGGCAGGCCAGCAGCACCAGCGACAGCACCATACACCCGGCAGCCACGCCGAACAGCACGCCAAATCCTCTTTTCATCAGCGCCTCACCGATAGCCGGTGCACAGGCGGTGGCCAGAGCCGTAGCCATACCGAACATACCCATGCCCTCCGAAAAGCGGGAGCGGGGCAAAATATCCGTAGCGATGGTGGAAGTAGTGGTGTTGGCGCAAGCCAGCGACAACCCGTGTACCATACGAAGCAGGATCGCCAGTGCCAGCGACGCCAGCGCCGTATAAACCAGCAGATACCCCATGGGCATCAGCGCCATACCTACCAGCCCCACGCAAAGCAGCACCCGGCGGCGCCCGGTGTCCAGCAGCCAGCCCACAAAAGGCCGTGCCAGCACAGCCACCAGCGAAAACACGGTAGCGCAGGCGCCGGACACCGCGTCCGAATACCCCAGCCGCTCAATAAAGAACGGAAAGGTGGACAGCACCATCAGGTGATTTAAGAACACCAAAAAATTGATCACAATGACCAAAACAAAATCTTTGGTCCACAGCTTTTCTTTCTCTGCCATTATTCCGCCTCCCAATGTTTATGGAAAATCAGCCGCAACAAGCCCCGGCTCACCGGACCGGCGGCAAACAGGTTCCAAAGCAGTGCCATGGGAAAGTTCTTTAGCACTGTGCCTACCCACATAGCCGGTAGCTGCACCACCGGCTGATGGCCCAAGATGACTTGGTACAACACCGTGGCCACCAGGCTCATGGTAGGGCACATCACCAGCACCGTACAGCCGGAGCGGGCCAGCATTTGCAAGAACGGACTGTCTTGCTGGCTGACCAACCGGGCAGCCATCTTGGCGCCCAACCGATTGCCCCACAAATTAGAGAACAAAAATACAAAGAGCCACATATAAGCCGCCTCTTTCAACGCACCCAGGAACACGGTATTTTGCATATCGCTCAGACCGCCGGCACCCAGCAGGACGCCGCTTTTCAGTGCCACATTGTACACTTCCATTCCATACGCCATGGTCACGGACATCAGAATACCGAACACCAGCCCCTGCCCCTTTGTCTTTGGCATATTCATTACCTCCTTTGCCAAAATCGGCAAACAAAAAAAGCGTAAGTCCGATCCGGACTTACGCTTTTCTGCTACTCGATGGTGCTTATTTTAGCAAATCCATTTGCCCTTGTCAAGCAAAAACAGGGCAAAAAATCGCTACAAACCGGCGATGATTCCCGGCGAAATCACATGGTATCTTCCAATATTTCCTCGTCATCCGCCTGAATTTCCGCCATGGTCATCTCCTTTTTGCGTTTTAAGAACACCAGGCGAAAGAGCCACCGGGCAAACGGCCCTACAAGGAACAGTTGCAGCGGCAACGCCATCACAAAATTCTTGCAATAGGTCACCAGATAATCGGGCACGAACTGCGCCGTAAAGCCGTAGCCGTGATACACGCCGATCACGCTGGCAAAGGCCACCTGCCACACCACGGTAAAAATCTGTATGGCAAAGATAATAAAGATGGGCCGATCCCCCGGCTGCACCACCCGAAAGGCGCACCGCTTGGCCAGTCGACCGGACACAAAATAGGCCAGCAGCCCGATGATCACATACTCGATCCACATGCTCTTCAGCGCCACCAAAAAGGTGCGGTTGGTGAACCGCCCGGCAGCCAGCGCTGTGTTGTAGACCGTCATGGCATAGACCATCAGCCAGGCGGTCACGGCGGTAAAAAAGATCGTTTCTCCTTTGGTTTTTGGCATTTTTCTTCCTTTCCGGCAATAAAAAAACAATAAACGCACCGATCCGTCTGACAGTGGATCAGCAACATTTATTGTCGTTTTTTACCTATGCAGTTTGAACAGTGCAAGTATTTTAGCAAATCCATTTGCCCTTGTCAAGAATAGAATTTGACAAAAATAGCAAAACGCCTGCTCCAAACGGAACAGGCGTTCTCTCTTATATAACATATATAGACTTACTGCTTGGCACCGTTATCGAACATCTCCAGCGCCTTTACGCTGACAGCAAAGCAGCCGGCCAGGCCCTCTTTGTTCATATTGTCGTAGGTGTCCCGGCGGGTGTGGTAGTAGTCCTCCAGCTTGTGGTTCAGACCGGTCACACCAGTGGCCCGGAACCCGGCCTGGGCAAAGGCCGCAGAGTCGGTGGCGCCGCCCAGCGGAGGCACCCAGCCCTTCTTACAGGGCACATTGATGGCGGCAGCTGCCTCCATAAACAGGTCAGACACATCTTTGTCTGCCTTCACGGTGCCGTTCAGATCGCGATAGTTGGTCATCAAATACTTGGGATCATGAATGGTATCGTAAGAGAAGATGAAGGTGGGCACATCGTCAAACTCACCCTTATGCTGCTCACACCAGGCCTTGGCGCCCCGCAGACCGGCCTCCTCAGAGCCGGACAGAATCACGCCCACTTCCGTGTTCTCCAGGGTAATACCTGCATCCTGCAATGCCTTCATCACGGCAATACCCATATAGCAGCCGGACAGATTATCGTTGGCACCGTCTACAATGCGATTTTGGTTCCACATCCAATAAAGGCCTACCAAAAACGGCACAAACAGCAGCCCCCAAAGGGCAGCCTTAAACAAACCGGAGTGGGTATCAATCACAGAAAAGGTCAGCCCGTTTTGCACCATATACAAAATGGACAGCACCAGGTAATACACAGCGCCTACGCCGCAGATAATGGCATGGCCCTCAAAGCCGACGCCGCCCAGCTTGTAGTTTACCGGCCATTCCCAGGCCGCGTCCGGGTGACCGTTAAAGAAGATCCGACGCTTCACTTCGCCGGTGCACTGCTTCACGGCAGTTACATTGTGGCCGGTCTTCTCCGGGAAAAAGCGGTCCACCAGTTTTTTGTACATGCCAAACTGCATAAACACAATAAACAGCCCGGCAACGATCAACACCGCAGAAAGCAGCGGACAGAAGAACACGCACACAATGGCCGCCAACACGAATGTAATGGTAAAGTAAATCCAGCCAAAGAACGAGCCGGGGTTCTCTTTAAAGGACTCCACATCTGCCCGCTGGCAACCGCAATCCTTCTTCAGCACCTCTGCCATGTACTCACAGGCCTGCTGCTCGCCCTTAGAGCCAGGGTCCCGCTTTTCAAAATCCCGGCAAATGTGGGTGATCTCGTCCACCATGTAGTCTGCATAGTGGTCTTTTTGGTCGATAATGTGTTTCAGATCCATAAAAATACCCCTTTCCTTACGCTATCGGTCCCGGCGGCAATGCCGCGCCCCTCTCCCAAAGGCCCTCTGCCCTGCACAGAAAAAATTTATGCATCGACAGCCGGGCAAAGACCGGTTTGCGCTCGCAAAATACGATACTTTAACTTTACCATAGGAAACCCGGGTATTTTTGTCTATTTTGTTAATAATTTATGAACAGAGTGTAAACAGAAAGCTATTCTGCCTTTTGCGCTGCCGCACCCTTGCGAATCACCCGATACAAGGACGGGAAATACAGTGCCATTGCCAGCAGGCAGGTAAGCACATCGGCCACCGGCTGGGTAACAATTACCCCGTCATAGCCCCATACGCCGCTGAGCACCAATATCACCAGTCCGTAGATTACGCCCTGTCCGCTGATGGAAAGCACAAAGGCGCCCACAGCCTTGCCGGCTGCCTGGAACGCGCAAGTGGTCACCAAAGTAAAAGCATAGAATGCCGTGCCCAGCAGTAGTCGCCGCAGCATAGCAACACCCAGCGTGTATACGCTGCTGTCCTGCATAAACAAGCGAATCAGCAGCGGCGCAGCGGCAAACACTGCCCCGGTCAGCACCAGTCCCAACCCGATCTCAAACAGGTAGGAAAACCGCAGCGCCTTTTGCAGGCGCAAATAATTTTGCGCGCCGTAGTTATAGCCGATCAGCGGCTGCACTCCAAAGGCAAAGCCGATAAGCACCAGCACGGCGATCATGCTCACCTTCAAAGCTATACCCATGGCCGCCACCTTGTCCGTACCGTAAGGCACCAAAAACCGATTGGTAATCAGCACACAAAAGCTCTGGGCTATGTTGGTGATTGAGGCGGGAATACCAATGGCAAACACCTGCCCAGCCTCGCGCCGGCTGACCCGCAGCAGTCGAATGTCCACCGACAGATTACGGCTGCGCCGCAGCAAAAACCATACATAATAAAGGTCCGTGCAGATATAACCCAGCACCGTAGCAATGGCTGCACCGGCAGCCCCCATGTTACAACTGAAAATCAGCACCGGATCCAGCACAATATTCACCACAGCGCCTAAAATAGAGCCGATCATGGACGCATTGGCAAACCCCTCCGTACGCAACTGATTGCAAGGAGTAAAGGACAAAACAATAAAAGGCGCGCCGATGGCAATCCAGGTAAAATAGTCCCGAGCATACTGCACCGTGTCAGCCTGGGCGCCAAGCACCGTCAACAGCGGTGCACGAAACAAAAGCAGCAGTGCCCCAATGCCGACGCCGGTAAACAGCGCACCGTAAAAGCAAAATACGCTCAGCCGCTTGCCGTCCGCATCCCGCTTTTGCCCAAACAGACGGGAAATAAAGGAGCTGCCACCCAGACCGAAAATATCGCCCACGGCGATCATTAGGGTAAATACCGGCGATCCCAGCGCCACACCGGCTACCAGTTGGGCATTGCCGGTTTTAGCAATAAAATAGGTGTCTACCATATTATACACCAGCGACACCACCATACTCAGCACCACCGGCAGCGCCAGCTTAAAATAAGCCTTGCGCACCGGCATTTGTGTAAACAGGGCGTTCTTTTGCTCCATATCCGCTCTCCCTTTATTTATTATCATATTATAGTTATACACAATATCCGTTTGTCCGGGTATGGTAGCACACATGGCTGCCAATGTCAACCCTGCGGTAACTGTACACGGAATTTTTCTGTATTTTGTATATTGAAAAGAGGACACTCCGGTCGTAAAATAGACACATCTTACAAGAAAAGGAGACTATGTATGCAACAGTCTAAAAAAGTCAATGTCCGCTACATCACCTTTACCGCCGTAATGGCCGCACTGGTGTTTGTATTCACCTTCACCTTCAAGATCCCGCTGGGTACCGGCTACACCCACCTGGGCGATATGATGATCTTCCTGGCCGCCTGGCTGCTGGGCGGCAAAAAGGCAGCCCCCGCTGCCGGACTGGGCGCCTGCTTGGCGGATCTGGCCCTGGGCTATGCCGCTTGGATCGCCCCCACCTTTATCATCAAGTTCGGCACCGTGGCCATCTGCTGCCTGATCGCAGAGAAAGCTATGCACCGCAGCCTGCTGGGCTACGGCGTGGGCGCCATTGCCGGCGGTGCGTTCCAGATCGGCGCGTACACCCTGGCAAAGGTGCTGATGTATGACAAGACCTACGCCCTGACCACCCTGCCGGAGCTGGCCATCCAGACCGCCGTGGGCATTGTGGTTGCCGGTGTGCTGGTGGTGATCCTGACCAAGAGCGGCGCAGGCGCTAAATTGCAGCGTATGGCCGGCGGCGCAGGTAAGGAGGCCAAAGAGGCATGAAAAAGATAGACGCACATTCTCATATCGGCTCCTTTGGCGGCTGGGCCGGCGTGGCCTTTACCGCAGAAAAGCTGCTGGAGCAAATGGACGAGTACGAGATCGAAAAGACCTTTCTCACCGGCGCGTCCTTCCAAGATAACGACACGGTCGCCCAGGCGTTCCACAAATACCCGGACAAGATCGTGCCCTTTGTATGGGTCAATCCCCTTTTGGACAATGTGCCGGAGAAGCTGCACCACTATGTGTGCGACGAGGGCTTTATGGGCATTAAAATGCAGCCCCTGTTTGACAGCTTTGTGGCCGACGACCCGGTGGTGTACCCGGTGATGGACTTTGCCCGGGAGCACAAGATCCCGGTGTTTATCCACTGCGGCCACCCGCCCTATTCTCTGCCCTGGAGCATTGCCCTGCTGGCCGAGCAGTACCCGGATGTGCCGGTGACCATGATCCACATGGGCCACGGCCACGGGGTGTATATCGACGCCTCCATCAAGATGGCCAAGCGCTATCTCAACCTGTATCTGGAAATGAGCGGTATGCCCATGGGCTGCAAGATCGCCGAGGCCTACAACACCGTAGGCACCGATCGCATTCTGTTCGGCATTGACTCTCCCTTCCACCACCCCTCGGTGGAGATCCAAAAGGTGCTCACCAGCGGCCTGACGGAGAAAGAGCAGGAAGATGTGTTCTACAACAACGCCAAAAAGCTGCTGAAGCTGTAAAAATCATAGAGGACAGCGGTGCTCATGAGAGCGCCGCTTTTCTTTTTCACCGGCTTTCCCTTGCATAAAACGGACTTTATGCTATAATATAAATGAGGTGTAATGTTATGGCAATGAAAGAAATTGATATTCGCGAAGTAAAAGAGAATATGGTCCACCTGCTGGCCGACGAATGGGCGCTGGTCACCGCCGGGCGCGGCGACGAACTGGGCACCATGACCGTCAGCTGGGGCGGGATCGGCCAGCTGTGGGGCAAGGATATGGCCACCATTTATATCCGTCCCCAGCGCTATACAAAGAAGTTTTTGGACGAGAACAACTACTTTACCCTGAGCTTTTACCCAGAGCAGTACAAGGACGCCCTGCGCCTGTGCGGCAGCAAAAGCGGGCGGGAGATCGACAAGGTGGAGGCCACCGGCCTGACCCCCTGCTACTACGAGAAAGCCCCCTACTTTGAGGAGGCCAAGCTGGTGCTGGTGTGCCGCAAGGTGGCCGTCAGCGCTTTTGACCCGTCCCAGTTCCTGGACTCCGGCATTATGCAGAACTATGCACAAAACGATTTTCACGCCATTTATTACGGCGCCATCGAAAAGGTATTGATTTCAGAGTAGATCTGTGCTATACTGTAATGCACAAAAGGCAGAGCACTGCCCATAGTTTATAATGTAGCGTATGGGCCCTGTGCGACGGGATGCTACGAACCTTGTCAGGCGGGGAACCGAGCAGCAATAAGTGGATGTTTCTGTGCGCCGCAGACCAGTCTGTACGCTACATTATACCCTATGGCGGCTCTGCCTTTTTCATTATTCAGGAGGTCCCTATGTACCAGGTTTTATATCGTAAATACCGCCCGCGGGTCTTTGCCGATGTGTACGGCCAGGACCATGTGACCTCCACGCTGAAAAACGAGATCAAAGAGGGCCGCATTTCCCACGCCTATCTGTTTACCGGCTCCCGCGGCACCGGCAAGACCACCTGCGCCAAAATCTTGGCCAAGGCGGTGAACTGCCCCAATGCTGTGGACGGCGAGCCTTGCAACGCGTGCGAGATCTGCAAAGGGCTGGACAGCGGCACCATCTACGATGTGGTAGAGATCGACGCCGCCTCCAACAACGGCGTAGACAATATCCGCGACCTGCGGGAGGAGGTCAACTACACCCCCACCCGCGGCAAGTATCGAGTCTATATTATCGACGAGGTGCATATGCTCTCCACCGGGGCGTTCAACGCCCTGCTCAAGACCCTGGAGGAGCCGCCCGCCCATGTGATCTTTATTTTAGCCACCACAGAGGTGCACAAACTGCCTGCCACCATTCTCAGCCGGTGCCAGCGCTTTGACTTTAAGCGCATTCAGCCGGAGACCATGGCGGTGCGCTTGCAGCAGGTGGCCGGGCTGGAGGGCATGGAGCTGGCGCCGGACGCCGCCACCCTGATCGCCCGCATTGCAGACGGTGCCCTGCGCGACGGCCTGTCCATTCTGGACCAGTGCGCCGGGCGCAGCAAGCAAATCACCGCCCAACTGGTCAGCGAAGTGGCCGGTTTGGCCGGGCGCGAGGCGCTCTATCGCCTGTCTGACGCCGTACTGGCCCGGGACAGCAGCGCCGCTGCGGAGGAGCTGGCCCAGCTGCACGAGAACAGCTACGATATGGAGCGGCTGTGCGTGGAGATGATCAACCACTTCCGCAACTTTATGATGGTCAAAACGGTAAAGAAAAGCCGCGAGCTGATCATCTGCACCGACGATGAATACAAGCATATTGAGGAGAGCGCCGGGCAGTTCACCCTGGCCCAGATCCTCCGTGGGCTGGACCTGTTCCAGTCTACTTTGGTAAAGATCAAAGGCGGCGCCACCCCGCGTATTGAGATGGAGATGGCCTTTGTCCGCCTGTGCGAACCCAAGTTGGAGACAGACCCGGACGCCATCAACCAGCGCCTGTCCGCCCTGGAGCGAGCGGTGCAAAACGGCGTGCCTGCCGCACCGGTCAAGACCGTGCAGTCCCCCGCCCCGGCGGAGCGCCCTGCACCGGCACAACCGACCGTGCCACCCACCCCGCAGCCTGCGCCCACACCGGCAGCACCTGCGCCGGAGCCTGTACCTGCGGCACCTGCCGAGCCTGCACCGACACCGATGGCAGAGCCTGCACAACCGGCGGCGCCCCTGCCCCAAGAACCGGCGCCCCCCGCACCGTCCCCTGCTCCCGCAGCGGACAGCGAGCAGCAGCTGTTTATGCAGTGGGCGGACCTGATGGAAATTCTCCACCGCACGGACATTGCCCTGTTCGGCGTGCTAAACGGCTCCCAGGGCTACACCCGTGGCGAGTTTTTCCTGATCGACAGCCCCAACCCCACCATCAAGGAGTTCATCAAGATCTCCACCCACGCTAAGGCCATTCGCGCGGCTCTCCACGAGCTCACCGGCCACAACTACAAGCTGGGCCTGTTTAAGAAGAAATCCACCGAGCAAGCGCCCCGGCGGGACCCGTTAGAGGACCTGCTGAGCAAAGCCCGGGGAAATAATATTCAAATCGAAGAACATTAAAGGAGCATACTATGAAAGCAAGACTTCCCCAGGGTATGGGCGGCGGACCGCAGAATATGCAGTCCATGCTGCGCCAGGCCCAGAAGATGCAGGAGAACATTGAGGCCAAAAAGGCCGAGCTGGAGGAGAAAGAATATGTGGTCTCTTCCGGCGGCGGCATGGTAGAAGTGACCGCCAACGGCAAGCACGAGATCAAAGCCATCGGCATTGACCCGGAAGTGGTAGACCCGGAAGATGTGGAAATGCTGGAGGATATGCTGCTGGCCGCCATTAACGAGGCCATGCGCAAGATCGACGAGGACTCGGAGAAAGAGCTGTCTGCCGTCACCGGCGGGCTGAACATTCCCGGCCTTTAATCGGTAAGCGGTATGCGATACAACTTAGCCGCACTGCAAAATCTGGTAGACCAGTTTGAGCGTATGCAGGGGATCGGTCACAAGACCGCCCAGCGTATGGCGTTCTATGTACTGGGGCTGTCAGACGAAGAGACCAAGGCTTTTACTGACGCGATTACCCAGGCGCATACCAAGATCCACCAGTGCAAAATCTGCTGCGATCTGGCAGAGGAGGAGCTTTGCCCCATCTGCAAGAACCCGGCCCGGGATAAGAGCGTGATCTGCGTGGTGGAGGATCCGCGGGATGTGGCCGCCATTGAGCGCACCCACGAGTACAACGGCACCTACCATGTGCTCCACGGTGCCATCTCGCCTATGGACAATATCGGCCCGGATCAAATCCGCATTAAGGAGCTGCTGGCCCGGCTGAACGACGGCACGGTGGAGGAGGTCATTATGGCCACCAATCCCACCGTAGAGGGCGAGGCCACCGCCATGTATATCAGCCGATTGCTGAAACCCATGGGCATTACCGTCAGCCGCCTGGCCTACGGCGTGCCGGTGGGCGCCGACTTGGAATATGCCGACGAGGTCACCCTGTCCAGAGCCTTGGAGGGGCGCAGCCTGATTTAACAAAAAAACAGAAAGGAGTGGGCGCTTTGGGAGAAGCAAAGCAAGTGATTGCCCGCAATAAAAAAGCGTTCCACGACTATTTTGTGCTGGACACCTACGAGGCGGGACTGGAGCTTTTCGGCACGGAGATCAAGTCCATTCGCCAGGGCAAAGTGAATTTGAAAGACAGCTGGTGCAGCATTGACGAGGGCCAGATGTATGCCGTTGGGGTGCATATCTCCCCTTACGACCACGGCAATATTTTCAATCGGGACCCTATGCGCCGCAAGCGGCTGCTGCTGCATAAGAAAGAAATTCTCCGCCTGGCTGCGGACAGCCAGCAGCAGGGGCTGTCTGTCATTCCCTTGCAGCTGTATATCATCAAGGGCCGCGCCAAATTGGAGATCGGCCTGTGCAAGGGCAAAAAGCTCTATGATAAGCGGGCCGTGGCTGCCAAGAAAGCCTCGCAACGGGACATTGACCGCGCCTTGAAAGACCGGCAGCGGGATTAACCGCACCAAAAATAACGATAAATGGGGATGAAAGGATTTCGACGGGTATAAAGAAGCACCGTAAGCGCATAGCGGAGTTGCACCGCTTAAAAAGTAACACTTTAAATTGAACTGACAATCATAAAACAGTAGCTCTGGCTGCTTAATTGCAGCCAGCGTTCTCGCTCTGAGGGCCACGACAGGGATGAGAGCGTCGTTTAGTGGCGAACTTGCACGGAGGAGCGTTCCAGCCCCCGTCAGGAATTAGGAACTACCGTAGCGCCCAGTCTGTTTGCCGGCGAAGCGTGAGGGGAACCCCCAGCGACAAACTATATGCGTAGAAAGCGTTGCAGGCGTATATTCGGACGCGGTTTCGATTACCGCCATCTCCACCAAAAAAGCAGCCCCCCCGGGCTGCTTTTCATTTTTTATGTGAGGTCTAAAAGCGAACAAAAGCGATTCTTCATGGACAATCTGCGCAAGGTATGGTATAGTGTGAGTAAACGCAAACAAAAGGAAAAGGCGGGCAAATTTATGAGCAAATACGAAAAAGCGGAGCTGACCAACATGTGCATGATCTATGACGGTGCCGGGCGTGTGGTGGTGCAGGACAAGGTCGGCCGCAGCTGGGGCGGGATCACCTTTCCCGGCGGGCATGTGGAGAAGGACGAGTCCTTTGTGGACTCCGTCATTCGAGAGATGAAAGAAGAGACCGGGCTGGATATTCAGTCCCCCAAGCTGTGCGGGATCAAGTGGTGGGAAGCGGGTCACGGTCGGCGCTACATTATCCTGCTGTTCAAAACCGACCGCTACACCGGCACACTGCATGATTCTAACGAAGGCAAAGTGTTTTGGGCCGAATTAGATACGCTGCGGTCCATGCGCCTGGCGCCCAGCTTTGACAAAATGCTGGATGTATTCACCAACGAGGACATACAGGAATACATCCAACGCAAAAGCCCGGACGGGTGGACGGATATTTTGAAATGACAAAGCAAGAAATGATGACCACCGTGTATCGCCAACTGGCGCTGGACTATAATTGCCAACCGGATGACTTTACAAAAAGCGGCATTTTCTTTACAGAAGCCAAAATGCAGCCGGGACGGCGGAAAATGCCATTTGTCACCCCGCGCCTGGAAGTGATCACCATGGGCAACAGCACCGTGGTCAACGCATCTAAAAGCGTTATGCCCTATGTAAAGCGAAAATTCAGAAACAAAAGCAGCTACGAAATCCTCACTGACAAGCTGGTCTACGGCGCAAATCCCTACTACCTCCCGGATATAGAGCGCATAAAGCCCATCGAAAACACCGCCTGTTCCTTTGCTCTGCTGGATAAAGACTTGCACGATTTGTATAAAAACAAGGGCTTTCCAAACGCATTACAGTATGACCCCAACAGCGCGCGGCCGGAGGTGCTGGCCGCCGTAGCCTATGACCAAGAGCAAATTGTCGGCATCGCTTGTGCCAGCGCAGATAGCCAGACCATGTGGCAGATCGGCGTCGATGTGTGCCCTGCATATCGCGGCAACGGCATCGCGGTAAAGCTGGTGAACATGCTGACCATAGAGACTTTGGCCCGGGGCGTGGTGCCCTATTACACCACGGATATTGCCAATTTACGCTCTCAAAAAGTGGCCGTCAAAAGCGGCTATTTGCCCGCCTGGATCCATTGTTTTAGAAACCGATTGCCAAAACTCCATAAATAAAAGCAGTCCACACGGGCTGCTTTTGTTTTTCACACCAAACAAAAAACCGCCTGCGGCACCAAGGTCGCAAGCGGTATCTTTTTGGCTAAATTTATTTTACAAAGTCGGCAGCCACCTGGGCAATGTGGTCTGCACACAGGCCAAACTGCACCAACAAATCTGCACCGGGGCCGCTGTGGCCGAACTCGTCGTTGACGCCGATACGGCGCACAGGGGTGGGCAGCTGCTCGCTGAGCACGGAACAAACGGCCTCGCCCAGACCGCCTACAATGCTGTGCTCCTCCACGGTGATGACCTTGCCGGTCTTCTTGGCAGTGGCCAGCACAGCAGCCTCGTCCAAAGGCTTAATGGTAGCCATATTGATCACCTCGGCAGAAATGCCCTTGGCAGCCAGTTGCTCAGCGGCGGCCATAGCCTCCGGCACCATCAGACCACAGGCAATGATGGACACATCACTGCCCTCCCGGATCACCTCGGCCTTACCGATCTCAAACTGATAATCCTCGCTGTGGAACACCTCGGTAGCCAGGCGGGCAAAGCGCATATACACCGGGCCATCCATCTCATAGGCGGCCTTGACCACCTGCCGGGCCTCCACATCGTCTGCCGGGCAGATCACGGTCATACCGGGGATCACCCGCATCAGGGCAAAGTCCTCACAGCACTGGTGAGACGCGCCGTCCTCGCCAACGCTGATGCCGGCGTGGGTAGCGCCGATCTTTACATTCAAATGGGGATAGCCGATGCTGTTGCGCACCTGCTCAAAGGCACGACCGGCAGCAAACATGGCAAAGCTGGACGCAAAGGGTACCAGCCCCATGGTGGACAAGCCGGCGGCCACGCACATCATATCCGCCTCCGCAATACCGCAGTTAAAGTGGCGGTCCGGATAGGCTTTCTTAAAAATACCGGTCTTGGTGGCACCGGCCAGGTCCGCGTCCAACACCACCAGATTGTCGGCGCCGCCTGCAGCCAGTTCCTTTAAGGCGTTGCCGTAGCTCTCGCGGGTTGCGATCTTCTTTACTTCTGCCATGGTTACGCCTCCAATTCCTGCAGCTTAGCAGTCAGCTCTGCCATTGCCGTCTTGTATTCTTCCGGGTTGGTGGCCTTGCCGTGCCAACCGCACTCATTTTCCATAAAGGACACGCCCTTGCCCTTCACCGTCTTCATCAAAATGCAGAAGGGCTTGGTACTCTTGTGGAAAGCGTCAAAGGCACTCTCCAGCTGGTCAAAATCGTTGCCGTCAATGGTGGCCACATCAAAGCCAAAGGCTTTTGCCTTTTCGTCAATCGGCTCGGCGCACATCACATCTTTGCACAGGCCGTCGATCTGCAAGCCGTTCCAGTCAATGATCACGCACAGGTTATCCAGGTGGTACTGGTTGGCAAACATCATTGCCTCCCAAACCTGGCCCTCCTCGATCTCACCGTCGCCCAGCAGGGTGTACACCCGAATATCGTCCTTGCCCAGGAACTTGGCGCCCTTGGCCATACCGCAGGCGGCGCTGATACCCTGGCCCAGAGAGCCGGTGCTCATATCAATGCCGGGCACAGTGTTCATATTGGGGTGGCCCTGCAAATAAGAGCCGATATGGCGCAGGGTGGTCAGATCCTCCGGCGGGAAAAAGCCCTTGTACGCCAGAGCGCTGTACAGACCGGGGGCACAGTGACCCTTAGACAAAACGAAACGGTCCCGATCCACCCATTTCGGGTTTTTGGGATCCACGCGCATTTCTTTGCCATACAAATATGCAAACACATCTGCGGAGGACAAACTGCCGCCGGGGTGCCCGGATTTGGCACTGTTGGTGCTGTCTACAATGCCCAACCGAATCTTGGCAGCGTAGATCTGCAGTGCCTTTTTGGTTGCTTGATCCATAATGATAACTCCTTCAAAAAGATTTCACCTGTATTTTAACACTTAAACGGCGGCTGTTCAATAGTTTTTCCAAATTTATAAGCGGCAAAAAGGGACCCTGTTCCTACAGAGCCCCCGCTTTTTCAACTTACTGAATCCGGGTGTAAAACACGTCCAGCACCGTTTGCATTAAACTGTCTTTATCCGGATAGAAACCGGCAAACACATAGTCCTTGAATTCCTTATTCTCCACTGCCTTCATCTCGCCATCCAGGGTATAGGACTGAATGTCCGTGGTGCCCTTTTGCAGCAGTAAGGAGCCCAGGTAGGTTACATTGGACACAGTTAAATCCGTGGTACAATAATCGGAAGCGGTATTGTACAAATTGGTAATCACGCTAAAATCCGAGGTAACGCTGCCCCGCACTTTGTCTGCAAACGCATTCAGGTACTGCACCTGGCGCTGGGTTCGGTTTAACGACGCGTTCAGGTTATCCATATCACGGGTACGCACATAGGCCTCGGTCAAATCCCCGGTCAAGTGCACCGTATCGCCCTTTTTCACTCCATAATCCGGCAGGTCATAAAGCGCCTCTACCTTGACGCCGCCAATGGAGTCATTGATGGGCTGAATACCGTTCAGATCCAAGGCAAAATACTTATCAATGGGCACATTGTAAAGAATACGGCTGATGGACTTGGTTACATTCTTACAGGAGGTACCGAAGCCGTCGCCATAGGCGTAGGCAATGCAAAGCTCCATTTCCTTGGTCTTTTCAAAATTACCGTCAGCATCAAATACATCCACATCCACCATGGTATCTCGCGGCACGGCGATCATAGAGACCTTGCCGCTGACCTTGTCAATGGCCACCACAATATCCGTATCGGCCATGCCGTTCGTAGAGGTATGACTCTCCGCCTTACCCAGCTCGCGCTTGTCTACGCCCAGGAATGCCATGGTCACCACATTCTCATTATACACATAGGTGTGGCCGTTATACTCTATGGTCTCCTGATAGTCGGTGGCGGCAGTGGTGTCTGTCATATTCTTCTCGCCGTTATAGTTCAGAATCAAAAACGCACCCACCACAAGGGCAGCCAAAATCAGCAGAAACACCAGAATGCCGATCACCACGCGGGCTCCCTTTGGCAGTCGGTGGTGCTTGTGATGATGATGGTGATGGTGATGATGATGGTGACGGTGACTGCTATGGCTGTGATGGCCTCCACTGCTGTGGTGGTGATGACTGCCACTGCTGTGGTGGTGATGATGCGTTTCTTCCACACCGGGAGCCGGTTCAATCGGTGCGCCGGCAGCCTCCGCCTGGCGGCGGTGGTTCTCCGAGGCGTGGTACTCACCTGGAGTCACATCAGTCAAGGTCTCTTTCATTTCAAACTGCGGTTCGCCGGACACCGGCTGACGGTCATCTCCGCCGGTCAGAGAGAATACGCTGTCCTCAAAACGATCCAAATTGGGATCAATCGGTTTCTTCATTCTTCAGTAACACTCCGCTTACAAGGTATCTGCTGCTTCTTTGGCTGGAGCCGGTAAAGCAGGTGGACAAAATCACAATCTTGCTGTCCTTATCCACATTGGTCTTCAGGTCCGTACGCACATTCTTCAGGGTAGAGTCCGGATTTTGCAGCATGGCAAAAAATTCGCTGCGCACCGTTACATCCTGAAAAGAAAAGCTGTTCATAATATGCCGATCATCGTACTTAAATGCGGAGATGATCTGATAGGTCAGCTTGTGGCCGGGCATATAGATATAAAAATACGGGTGCTTGTCAAAGAAAGTCTTGTCCTCAAACTTATGCAGCGAAGTAAACATACTCTCACTGTAGCCGTTGTGGCCATATACCAAAGTAACCGAATCATTAAAAGTGGTGGAATTCTGTGACTGGGTAAACACGGCACCGCTGGCCAGCCAGCTTTTATCATAAGCGCTGTGCTTCAGATAGAATTCATCATCCGTAGTGCTCTGCACAATGGGGTAATTCACCTCGGTGCCGTCCACCTGAATCCAGGCATAGATCTCGTCATTCTGGCTTTGCAACTTTTTGAAATCCACCGGGTTGATGGCTTTCTTGCTTTCTCCGGTGGTATCGGTTGCGTCCGTCACCAGGCTTTGACTGCGACTATCCTCCTGGCGTGCGGCATACTGCTGATACAAATCCATGCCGATATACGCCAGCCCGGCAATTAAGCACACCAGCGCAATAATCAGCAGAACCGCCCTGCCCTTGCTGCGCTTCTCCTCTTTTTTCGGTTCTCTTTCGTTATTCATTGTCTTTGGGTCTCGCTCCTTGGCACTGCTGCCGTATTTCATTAAAAAAAGCCTGTTTACCGTATGGCAAACAGGCTTTTTCAGTTCGTCTTATTCGGCGTCCTGTTTCTTCTTCATTGCAGCCAGAACCGCTGCACCTGCGCCGGCAAGTGCAAGGCCGGTAGCCATGGAAGCGCCGGTTTTGGGAGAACTGCTCTTATTGTCCTTCTTGGCAGCCTTCTTGGTGGTGGTCTCGCTTGCAAACTCTACGATTGCGTTACCGATCACTTCGCCGGCATAGTCATTGAGCAGTTGAATGGTGACGGAATCGCCGTCCTGAGAAACCACTTTATAGTCCTTACCCTCGGTCATGCCCGGGAATTTCCAATTCTGGAACTCGCCGTCACCGGTGTAGGTAAAGGTGATCTTGTTGGGATCGGTGGGATCTACTTCGTAGCTCACATCGTCGCTAACCTTGCCGTTTACCTGGCCGATCTTGTCGTTATCTCTGGTGGTGCTCTCCGGGCTTACAACGGTGTTAGACGCAGCAAAGGCCATCATGGAAGTGGCGCCCAGCGCAGAGAATGCCAGCATAGCAGCCAGCAGGATGGAAAGAATCTTTTTCATTTTCATTCACCTCATTTAGAATATAGTTATGCCATAGATATTCCAACTACAATTTGAATTATACCATCCAAACCGCCGTTTGTAAAGCCTTTTTTTGAAATTCTTTGATGAGAAAACAAATTTTCCGCCGGTCAACTCTACCCCTTGTGGTCAGCGGCAAACGCCACCGACAAAGCACACCAAATACAGTCTGTTTATGAACAAAAAAATTATTCGTCGGCGGGCGCAGCCTCCAGCGCGCGGGTAATGCTGCCCTCAAACAAACGGCACAGCGCCTGCATATGGGTCACAATGTCATAGGTCATATTCTGATTAAGCCAATTGGTTACCTGACCAAACAACTCGCACTGGCAAAAATCCACCAAGAGCGCCAGTTCCTCCTCCGGCAAAGCGCTCACCGGATCCGCCGAACGGCAGGCAATATAGCGGCCAACCACATAATTGCACACCCGCATGAGATTCTGCTCATAAAACGCCCGATTGGGAGATACCCAGATATTGCGCGCCACCCGTTTGTTCTTCACCAGTCGCTCCAGCATGGCCGTCAGCCCCTCCTCCAGTGAAAAGCTGTCCGGAATACAGGCGATGGTCTCGTCCGCCTGCTCGATAATCACCGTCTCCAACAGCTGGGGCAAATCCTGAAAATGATAATAAAAGGAGTTGCGGTTAATGCCGCAATCCTCCACAATATCCTTCACGGTAATCTTGGTAATGGGTCGCTGACTCAGCAGGCGCAAAAACGATTGCTGGATGGCAATCTTGGTAAAATTCGGCATAAAAATCCCCCCTCCATGCACTCACTATACCATAATTTATGGCAAAAAGCAAAGTGCACAAGGGGGTTCTTTATTCTTATTTTATAAATATCTCCAGCAGGTCCTGCAGACTCCACAGCTGCAACGACCAGTAGGCCGGCGCTTTCTTAAACACATTGATGCTCACCATCATAATCATCCAGTCTGCCAGGATCAACGCCCCCAGCACATAGTCCAGCTGCAGGGTAGTACGGTAGGGAATACGCTGAATTTTTGTCATCAGTCCCTCAAAGAAGTCACCCATAATCACGGACACCCCCAGGCTGATGGCTGTGCAGGTAGGAATGCTGGTGTATTTGGTCACATGCAAAGGGATACCGCTGTAATCCCACAACGAGATACCGGACACTTGTTCAAACAAGCTGCCCACCACAATCTCGCCAAAAAATACAAACAAAAACACCACGGTAAAATAATAGATGTGCGCCACCATTTTGTCTCGCGTGGTATCGCCCTCCAGCACACGCCGGCTAAAAACGCGCGGGTGGTTGGTGGTACCCAGTGCCAAATACATGGCCCACATGGCGATGGTGTAGCAAAACAGAAACGGCAGCAGCTGGTTGCGAGAATCCAAAATCCCCTTGGACACCAAGCGAAACAGATTTTCCACCCAGTAGCCAATGTGCGCATACACCAGTCCCGCCAGCCACAAATGCGTCACATCGTAGTCATACAGCCGCACGGTGCCGTTATCTTCTTTGGTAAAAAATTTGTCCAGAACCTTGTTCATACCGCCACTTCCTTCTATCTTTAATTGTAGTGCACCGCCGCCGATTTACAATGGCCGAACCCGATTCTTTGTCCAAAATCTTGTCAAAATACGACAAATGTACAAACACCAATAACCGTTCTGTCCTCTCCTGAAGTCTATGACCTCCAGTGCAGTCAACCTTTCGCTCAGCCTACAACCGATGTCTGTATCAAAAGGATTTTCCGGTCCTTTACTTTTTGTTTACAATTCTTTGATAAATCCGCGGTACAATTATGCTACAATTCAAGCAAGATGCGCAACACAAGGGAGGGGGAGCACCATGGAGTTTGCATACGGCGAAAAGGAGTTGTCCTATTTGCGCGGGAAAGATAAGCGCCTGGCTCAGGTGATCGACCGGATCGGCCCGGTACACCGCACAGTGGATACCGACCTGTTCTCCGCAGTGGTGCACCATATTGTTGGCCAGCAAATCTCCACTAAGGCCCAGGCCACCATTTGGCAGCGGTTGGTGAACGCGCTGGGTACGGTCAGTGCCGGGACTGTACTTTCCGCCGGGGCGGAACAGCTGCAGGCGCTGGGAATTTCTTACAAGAAAGCGGCGTACATCACCGATTTTGCCCGGAAAGTACAGGACGGCAGCTTCGATATAGAGGCGGTATGGGCCATGTCGGACCAGGAGGCCATCGCTGCCCTTTCTGCCTTGAAGGGCGTCGGCGTGTGGACAGCGGAAATGACTCTGCTGTTTTGCATGCAACGGCCCAATGTGCTCAGCTACGACGATCTGGCGATTCATCGAGGCATGCGCATGGTGTACCATCACCGCAAAATCGACCGCAAATTGTTTGAGAAGTACCGCCGCAGACTCAGCCCCTATTGCAGCGTGGCCAGCCTGTACTTTTGGGCGGTGGCCGGCGGTGCACTGCCGGAGCTGAAAGATTGTGCCCCAAAAACGAAATTGAAAACCGGGAGGCGCAAAAAATGAGTACCGCAGCCTATACCTGTTCTTATCCGTCACCCCTGGGCAAGATCACCCTGGCCAGCGACGGTACAGCGCTCACCGGCTTGTGGCTTGACGGCCAAAAATATTTTGCCGCCACTCTGCCGCCGAAGCATGTGGAAAAGGCATTGCCGGTGTTTGACCAAACGGTCCGCTGGCTGGATATTTATTTTCGCGGCCAGGAGCCGAACTTTACCCCGCCCTTGGTTCTCAGCGGCACGCCCTTTCGCCGGGCAGTGGCTGAAATTCTGCTGACCATTCCCTACGGGCGCACCATAACCTACGGTGAAATCGCAAACCGCATTGCCAAGCAGCAAGGCCTTGCCGCCATGTCTGCCCAGGCAATAGGCGGCGCTGTAGGCCACAACCCTATTTCCATCATCGTTCCCTGTCATCGGGTGGTGGGCAGCGACGGCAGTCTTACCGGCTATGCCGGCGGGATTGACAAAAAGCTGCAACTGCTGCGTCTGGAGGGCATGGATCTGACCGGCCTGTATGTGCCAAAAGCGGCCACTGCGCTGTGAACAGTCCCGTAAATATAGGCAAAAAATAACCTCCTATGGTAGAATTGAAACAGCTACCATAGGAGGTTTTAATGATTCCGTCTTTTGTTTTGCCTTTGCGGACTTACTCTCCAGCCTCGGTAGAGAGCAGCACCCGGTCGTTGTCAAACTCCTCACCGGAAGTGACTTTAAACTTATCCAGCAGATCCTTGGTGGTCAGCTTTTGCTTCTCTTCGCCGCTGACATCATAGATGATCTTGCCCTCGTTCATCATAATCAACCGGTTGCCGATGGCAATAGCGTCCTTCATGTTATGGGTAATCATAACGGTGGTCAAGTGATCCCGAGCCACGATCTTTTCCGTCAGATCCAGCACCTTTTTGGCGGTTTTGGGATCCAGCGCCGCCGTGTGCTCATCCAGCAACAGCACCTTGGGCTTCTTTAAAGTGGCCATCAGCAGCGTTACCGCCTGGCGCTGACCGCCGCTAAGCAGGCCTACCTTAGAGGTCAAGCGAGTATCCAGCCCCAGATCCAGCTCTTTGAGCATTTCAGCATACTGGGCCTTTTCCTTTTTGCTGACGCCGGAACGCAAGGTCTTTACCTTCCCCCGACGGGCGGCAATGGCCAAATTCTCGGCAATCTGCATATCCGCAGCAGTGCCGGTCATCGGATCCTGAAACACACGGCCGATAAACTTGGCCCGCTTATATTCCGGCAGTTTGGTCACATCCTGACCGTCAATCACTATGGAGCCACAGTCCACCGGATACACCCCGGCGATCATATTCAGCATGGTGGATTTACCGGCGCCGTTGCCGCCGATCACCGTGACAAAATCGCCCTCATTCAAAGTCAGATCAATGCCGCAAAGGGCCTTTTTCTCATTGATGGTGCCGGGGTTAAATGTCTTTTGTACACCTGTGATTTTAAGCATTGCCCTTGCCCCCCTTATTCGTCTTAACATGCTTGGCGCTCAACTGACCCTTCCAATAGGGCACGCCCAGGAACAGGGCCACCACCAAAGCGGAGAACAACTTCAAATCATTGGCGTTCAAGCCCATTTGCAGCACCAGCTGGATAACGATATAGTAGATCACACCGCCCAGCACCGCTGCCAGTAGGCGCAAAGCAAAATTCTTAAACAGCTTGCCAAAAATCACCTCTCCGATGATTACCGCAGCCAGGCCGATAACGATCGCGCCGCGACCCATATTGATGTCTGCGAAACCCTGGTACTGCGCCAACAGACCACCGGCCAGTGCCACAATGCCGTTGGAGAGCACCAGACCCAGTACTTTATTGAACCCGGTGTTGATACCGTTGGCACGGGCCATCGCCTCATTGCACCCGGTAGCACGCACACCGGCGCCCACCTCCGTACCGAAAAACCAATACAGAAGCCCAATGATTACCAGCGCAAAAGCGCCGCCGATCAAAATAGACTTGGGGATATACCGCAAAGACACCAAAATGTCATATTCATCAATATTCAGCGCCACATTGGCTCGCCCGCTCATAATCCGCAAATTCATAGAATACAGCGCCAACTGGGTCAAAATACCGGCCAAAATTGCCGGAATACCAAACTTGGTATGTAAAATACCGGTGACCAGCCCGGCAATACATCCGGCCAGAAACGCCAGCAGCAAGGCCAGCCAAATATTCATCCCTGCAATGGTGCACACCACCAGCACCGCACCGCCGGTGCCGAAGCTGCCGTCCACCGTCAGGTCTGCCAGGTCCAGGACCTTAAAGGTCAAATACACGCCCACAGCCATAATGCCCCAGATGATACCTTGGGCACAGGCGCCGGGCAAAGAAGCTAAAAATCCGCTCATTGCACAGTCTCCTTCAATTTAAAGCGCAAAATTCGCAAAGCGTAATCTTATCTTACCAAATCCGCCGTAAAAAATCAAGTGGATGGCCGATCTAAATGGCGCCAATCCCTCCACCATTTGCCACAAAATCGTAGGGCGGGGGCTTGCTCCCGCCGTTTGGTATCAACCTACCGCTTTGTTTTTATCCACCGTAGGGGTGGCAACCTGCCGCCCGCTTAATCCCTCAGTCAGCTACGCTGACAGCTCCCTTTACAAGGGAGCCTAAGGTATTGCAACCGATTTGCCTCCCTTGCAAAGGGTGACTCCCCGCAGTGCGGGGAGATGTCACGCAGCGACAGAGGGGACGGGCACCGGTTAGGTGGTGGCAACGCCGCAGGCGTTGACGGAGGGATTGACCGGCTGCGATTGCGCCCTTATCTCCCCAACACCACAAAAAACCGGGCAGCATTTCTGCTGCCCGGCATCGTGGCAATGTTTAGCTTTCAATGGCCTTGTAACCGTCTACCACTTTCAGGCCCAGCGCCTTGCAGCGGGCGGCATCATACTCCTTGGTGAGCTTGTCTTCCGGTACAAACTCAATGTCCATGGTGGACGGGTCTGTCCCGTTAACCAGAATGTCATAAGCCATTTCGCCGGCTTTATAGCCAATGTCGTAATAGCTAATGGACAGGGTGGCCACGCCGCAGCCGGAGCAAATGCCCTCCTCACCGGCAATGATGGGTACGCCGGCGGGCTGTGCAATGTTGTCAATGGTCTTGGCGCTGGAGGCCATCGTGTTGTCCGTAGGAATGTACAGCACATCGCTGTTCTGGCAAGCCAGCTTGGTCACAGACGCGATCTCGTTAGAGTCCGCAGCGGTGTATTCCTTCACTTCCAGGCCCATTTCTTTCAGCTTTGCGCCTACAACGGTGGCCTGGTACTTGGAGTTCTTCTCCGCAGAGCAGTACAGAATGCCCACTTTCTTGGCGTCCGGCACCCACTCTTTGACCATAGCGGCCTGCTTATCCAGCGGAGCCAGGTCAGCGGTACCAGTTACATTGATCCCGGTCTTGGTAGCGGTCTCGTCCTTCAGACCCAGCGCCACGCCGTAGCTGGTAACGGAAGTACCCACGATGGGAATGGTATTGGTGGCCGTACGGGCAGCTACCAGTGCGTCCGTCGCGTTGGCCATAATCAGATCCACATTTTGTGACACATATTGATTAACAATGGTGGAGCACAGGGTGGAGTCGCCGGAGGCGTTCTGCTCTTTGAAAGTCACCTTGTCGCCCAGCTTATCCGTCAGCGCCTGCTTAAAGCCCTCGGTGGCCTTGTCCAGCGCCGGGTGCTGCATCGCCTGACAGATACCTACAGTGTAGGTGTCCTTGGCACTGCTGCCGCCGGAACAACCGGCAAATACAGAGGCCACCAGCAGCCCGGACAGAGCCACGGCGGCAATCTTCTTCACAACCTTATTCATTGTAATTACCCCTTTTCTCGGTAAATTTATGGTGATTTTAGTTTAGCACATAAAAGCGTTAAAGTCAACACCTTTTTTCTTGCATAAATCCCCGCCCGGGTGTATAGTGAAGTTATCATAACGAAAAGGGGATATTTCTATGCAACTGAACCCATACCGGGACCTGCCCTGGGAGCAGCTGATGCCCACGGCCCGGCGCAAGCTGCTGTGCAGCGACAAAGACTATATGTTCGTCCTAATGGAGTGCAAGGCCGGCACCGCCCAGCCGCCCCACAGCCACCCCCACACCCAGGTGGATTACCTGCTGGAGGGCGAAATTGATATGCAGGTGGGCGAAGAAGTGCGCCGTATGCACGCCGGAGACATTGTCCAGGTGCCCGGCAATGTGCCCCACGCCTTTTGCAAGGTCTACCAAGATACCCGCTGGCTGGAATTCTTCACCCCCGCCCGGGAGGACATTTTGCCCTGAAAATAAAGAAAAATGATTCCCTTACGCCTCGGCGATCTTGGCGGCCCGGGCGATATGGGTACGGATAATGGCGCAGGTCTCCTCAAAAGCCTGCTGCTCTGCCTCATTCAAAGGTAACTGGATAATATCCTCAATGCCGTCCCTGCCGATGACGCAGGGTACCCCGGCGTGCAGGTCTTGCTGGCCGTACTCCCCTTGCAGCAGCACAGAGGCAGGCAGCACCCGGTGCTCGTCCCGAAAAATGCATTTTACCATATCCGCCAACGCAGCGCCAATGCCAAACTCCGTGGAGCCTTTGCCCTCAATGATCTCATTGCCGATCTGGCGGGTACGCTCCAGAATCAAATCCTCGTCCAACTTGCCGTAGCGCACCGGGTCTTGCTTCCGCAGGGCGGTATAATCCCGGCCGCCGATGGTGGTGGAGGAGAACGGGATCAGCGAAGAATTGCCGTGCTCACCCAGGGAGCAGGTGGTCAGGCTGCGGCGATCCACGCCGGCCAACTCGCTGATGGTGCGCTTCAACCGGGCGGTGTCCAGCAGCGTGCCGGTAGAGAAGCACCGCGCCCAGGGCAGACCCAGGGATTTGCGGGTAAAGTCCGCAATAATATCCGCCGGGTTGGTGATGGTAATGACAATACCTTGGTAATCCAGCGGCTTTAAGTGGCTGCAAACATCTTGCAGCATACGCACCGAGTCATCCAGCATATCCAGCCGGGTTTGGCCGGGCTTGCGGGGCTGACCCACGGAAATCACCAGAATATCCGCCGTTTTGCAGTCGTCATAATCCCCCACCCGCACAGTACAGGTGCCGGGCGTGAACAGGCAGGCGTCTGCCACATCCATGGCGTTGGCGCGAGCCTTCTCCAAGTCCTTGTCCAGCAGCACAATTTCCTCACACACGCCGCCAAAGGCCAAAGCCATGGCGCAGTGGGAGCCTACATGCCCGGCGCCGATGATCACAACTTTTCGCTTATCCATAACGCTCACCTCGAAAAAAATCTGTACCTATTGTACTCCCCGCCCGGCCATTTGTAAAGTCCGCTTGTAACCGGGCGCCGTTTGTGCCATAATAAAAGCGGTGATCCTATGACGAAACAAAAAATCCTGGTGATCGGCACCGGCGGCACTATCGGTGCCAAGGCCGGCGCCACCATTACGGCGGACGCACCGCTGAAAATCCTAAATCGATATACGCCCCCGGCAGAAGTAGAACTGATCGGCCGGGCGGCCTTTGACCGCTTTTCCGAGCACGCCGACTTAGCGTATCTGGAGCAACTTTGCACCTATATGCAAAAGATCCATTACAGCGCCTACCGGGGCGTGGTGCTGCTCCACGGCAGCGACACCCTTACCTACACCGCCGCGCTGCTGGCCCACCTGCTGCCGAACAAACCGCTGGTGCTGGTGGCTGCGGGCACCCCGCCGGAGGCACCGGGCAGCAACGCCCTGCCCAACCTGGACCTGGCGGTGCAATATTTACTAAGCGGCGCCAAAGACGGCGTACAGATCGCCTACGACGGACTGCACCCGGCCTGGGCCACCACCGAGGCGGACTGCAACGACCGGTTCCACCACGCGCCGGTGCCCTTTGTGCCGGTCAAGGATCCGGCGTTCCACCGGCGCAGGATTTTGCAGATCACGCCCCACCCGGGCATAGACTACGGCGCCTTTGACCTGACCGGCGTGGACGCAGTGCTCCACCGTATGTACCACAGCGCCACCGTGCCGGAACCGGCAGCCGCATTCGCCGATCGCTGCAAAGCGGCAGGCGTGCCCTGCCTGTTCGTTACCCCAAAGCCCGATACCGCCTATGTGACCGCCGCCCGCCTGCCGGGCGTATGGACAAGCACCACACCGGAGAGCGCCTTTGCAAAATTGCTATTGACAAATGACGCAGACTTTGCTACAATGACCCTACAAGTGAATGGAAACCGATGAGGCGGAGATAAAAATGCACCGTGCGCCCACAGAGAGCCCCTGTTGCTGGGAATGGGGTGGAAATGCAGAGCATTAAATGGACCGCTGAGGGCACGGTGAACGGCGATTTGCCCAGTATTCCGTGACGAGATGGCCTGCGTCAGTGGCCGGAGATATGATGGTATCTCGCAGAGCGTATGCGTGCTTTTGCACCGTAAACCAAGGTGGCACCGCGAATAGAGTATTCGTCCTTGGCAGTCTTTTTGACTGCCAAGGTTTTTTTATTTTCTGCCGGCTCTGTGAACACCGAAAGGAGCAGTAGAATGGAACTGAAACCCACGAAAGAACAGATCTTGTGGCTGGCCGAGAAGTACAGCACCGTGCCCCTGTGCACCACCCTGCCGGCCACGGTGACCCCCACCCAGGTGCTGCAAAAGCTAAAGACCGTCAGCCGCCACTGCTATATGCTGGAGTCCTGCGAGGACAAGGAAAGCTCCGGGCGGTACACCTTCCTGGGCTTTGATCCCCAGGCGGAGATCCACTGCAAGGACGGCAAGGGCACGGTGATCGACGAGAACGGCTCGCGCACCTTTACCGGCAGCCCAAAGTCCCACATTGCCGCCCTGCTGGAGCGGCACAAAAGCCCCCGGCTGCGGGAGCTGCCCACCTTTACCGGCGGGCTGGTAGGCTACTTTGCCTACGACTACGCCAAATACAGCGAGCCGCGGCTGGAGCTGACGGCGGCCGAGGACGGCAACTTTAACGATGTGGACCTGATGCTCTTTGACAAGGTCATTGCCTTTGACCATGTGAAAGAAGAGATCATTCTCATTTTCAATATGAACACCCGCGACCCGGAGGCCGGGTATCGCAGAGGGCAAAAGGAGCTGGAGATCATGTGCCGCCTGGTGGCGGACAGCCCGGCAGCCCCCCGCCCGCCGAAAGCCCGGCTGCAAGCGGACTTTGCCCCCCAGTTTGACAAGACCGCCTACACCGCAATGGTGGAGAAAGCCAAGGGCTATATCCGGGAGGGCGATATTTTCCAGGTGGTGCTCTCAAACAGCCTAAGCGCCAAAATGGAGGGCAGCCTGTTTGACGCCTACCAAATTCTGCGGCGGCAGAACCCCTCCCCTTATATGTTCTACTTTTCGTCCGATGATATTGAGATCGCCGGTGCCTCGCCGGAAACGCTGGTCAAGCTCACCGACGGCAAGCTGTTTACCTACCCGCTGGCCGGCACCCGCCCCCGGGGCAAGACCCCCGCAGAGGACGCGGCGCTGGAGGCCGGGCTGCTGCAAGACAAAAAGGAGCTGAGCGAGCACAATATGCTGGTGGACCTGGGGCGCAACGACCTGGGCCGGGTCAGCGCCTTTGGCTCCGTCAAGGTCAGCGCCTACCACAGAATACTGAAATTCAGCCATGTGATGCACATCGGCTCCGAGGTGGAGGGGCAGCTGGCGCCGGGTAAGACCGCGCTGGATGCCATTGAGGCGGTGCTCCCTGCCGGGACCCTTAGTGGGGCGCCCAAGTTCCGGGCCATGCAGATCATTGACCAGCTGGAGGGCAGCAAGCGGGGCATTTACGGCGGCGCCATCGGCTACATGGACCTGACCGGCAATATGGACACCTGTATCTCCATTCGCATTGCCTATAAGAAGAACGGGACCGTGTACATTCGCTCCGGCGCCGGGATCGTGGCCGACTCCGTGGCAGAGAAAGAACATACCGAGTGTATCAACAAGGCTATGGCCGTGGTGCAGGCGGTGCGAGAAAGCGCAGGTGACACCCAATGACCCTACTGATCGACAATTACGACTCCTTTGCCTACAACCTGTATCAATATGTAGGCAGTCTGGACCCGCAGGTGCAGGTGATCCGCAACGACGACCTGACGATAGCGGAAATTGAGGCACTGCACCCTACGGCGGTGATCCTCTCCCCCGGACCGGGCCGACCGGCAGAGGCCGGGGTGTGCGAGGAACTGATCCGTTCCCTGGCAGGCAAGTGCAAAATGCTGGGGGTGTGCCTGGGGCACCAGGCCATTTGCGAGGCCTTTGGCGGGCGCATTACCTACGCCAAGGAGTTAATGCACGGCCGGGAGTGCGATATAGAGATCACCCGCCCCGGCGGCCTGTTTGCCGGACTGGAAAGCCCCATGACCGTGGCTCGCTACCACAGCCTGGCGGCCACAGACCTGCCGGACTGCCTGGAAGTGACCGCCACAGCGCCGGACGGCGAAATTATGGCGGTGCAGCATAAAGAATATGAGATTTACGGTGTGCAGTTCCACCCGGAGTCGGTCATGACCCCGGACGGCCTGCAACTGATCCGCAACTTTTTGGAGGGATAAATATGATCAAAGAAGCCATTGAAAAGCTGATGAAAGCGGAAAACCTGACCTACGACCAGGTGAAAGAAAGCGTAGACGAAATCATGACCGGCCAGGCCAGCCCGGCGCTGATCGCCTCCTTCCTTACCGCCCTGTCCATGAAGGGCGAAACAGACGAGGAGATCGCCGGGGCCGCCGAGTCCATGCGCTCCAAGGCGCTGCCCCTGGACAGCGACGGCGACATTCTGGACATTGTGGGCACCGGCGGCGACAAGTCCGGCAGCTTTAACATTTCCACCACCGCCGGCATTATCGCCGCGGCCGCCGGGGTGCGCATTGCCAAGCACGGCAACCGGGCCGCCTCCTCTAAAAGCGGCGCTGCCGACTGCCTGGAGGCCCTGGGGGTCAACATCAACGCCAGCAAAGAGACCATGGAGCGTGCCCTGCGGGAGGAGAACATCTGCTTTATGTTCGCCCAAAAGTACCACAGCGCCATGAAGTATGTGGCCCCGGTGCGCCGGGAGCTGGGCATTCGCACCATCTTCAATGTGCTGGGCCCGCTGACCAATCCGGCCCACGCCACCCGTATGGTGCTGGGCGTGTTCAACGCCGATTATGTGGATAAGATCGCCGCCGCGCTCAACCAGTTGGGGGTCACCGACGCCCTGGTGGTGTTTGGCGAGGACGGACTGGACGAGATCTCCGCCTGCGGCGAGACCCAGATGGCGGAGCTGCGCCACGGCAAGGTGGAGCGCTACACCGTAAAGCCGGAGGACTTTGGCCTGACCCGCTGCACCAAGGCCGACCTGGTGGGCGGCACCGCACTGGAGAACGCAGAGATCACCAAGAATATTCTGCTGGGCAAGTCCACCCCCGCCCAGCGCACCGCCGCCGTGCTGAACGCCGGTGCGGCCATCTATGTGGCCATTGACGGCCTGAGCCTGAAAGACGCTATGCAAAAGGCGCAGGATGTGATCGACGACGGCAGCGCTTACAAAAAGCTGCAAGCCTTTATCCGCATAACCAACGAAGAGGACGACCAATGATCTTAGACCAGCTGGCAGACGCCACCCGGGCACGCTACGCCCGGCGAATGGCCGATACGCCGTTAGAAATTGTAAAAAGCCGTGCCCTGGCGCTGCCCAAAGGGGACTTTGCCTTTGAGCGGGCGCTGGGTGCACCGGGAGTCAGCCTGATCTGTGAAGTGAAAAAGGCCAGCCCCTCCAAGGGGCTCATCAGCCCGGACTTCCCTTACCTGGACATTGCCCGGGACTACGCAGCCGCCGGGGCCGCCGCCATCAGCTGCTTGACGGAGCCGGACTACTTCTTAGGGAACGACCGATACCTGCAAGAGATCGCCGGGGCAGTGCCCATTCCCGTGCTGCGCAAGGACTTTACCCTCTATGACTACCAGATCTACGAGGCCAAGGTGCTGGGCGCTCGGGCGGTGCTGCTGATCTGTGCCCTGCTGGACACGGACACCCTGCGCCGGTATATAGAGGTTTGCGACACCCTGGGGCTGTCCGCCCTGGTGGAGGCCCACGACGACCGAGAAATCGCCAGCGCGCTGGCTGCCGGTGCCCGGGTGATCGGGGTCAACAATCGGAACCTAAAGGACTTTACCGTAGATGTGCACAACAGCAGCCGCTACCGGGCGCTGGTGCCGGAAAATGTGCGCTTTGTGTCCGAAAGCGGCATTACTACCCCGGCAGATATAGAGGTGTTGCGCCAAAACGGCACGGACGCCGCCCTGATCGGCGAGGCGCTGATGCGCGCCCCGGACCGGCGGGCAGCGGTGGAGGCCCTGCTGAAATGACCAAGATCAAGATTTGCGGCCTGCGCACCCCGGCAGACATTGCCGCCGCTAACGAGAGCCGCCCGGACTATATCGGTTTTATCCTGTCCCCCGGCTATCGCCGCAGCATAACCAAAGAGCAGGCGCTGGCACTGCGAGAACAGCTGGACCCGGGCATTGTGCCGGTGGGCGTGTTCGTCAACGCACCCACAGACTACATTCAATCCTGCGTGGACTGCGGAGCCATTGCTGTGGTCCAGTTCCACGGACAGGAAAGCCCGGCAGACTGCACCGCCGTCCACGGGGCAGAGAAAATCAAGGTCTTTGTCACCGGCGAGGACCAACCGGCGCCAACCGGCATCTACCCGGTGGACTACCTGCTGTTTGACAGCGGGCGGGGCGACGGCATTGCCCCCAAAGATCGACAGATCCCCCCCTGCCACCGGCCGTTCTTCCTGGCCGGGGGGCTGAATACAGCGAACATGGCAGAAACCATTGCCGCCTTTTCTCCCTACGGCGTAGACCTAAGCTCCGCCGCAGAGACAAACGGCGTAAAAGATAAAAACAAAATGCAAAAACTGGTAAGGAGCGTACACCATGAGTAAAGGCAGATACGGCATTCACGGCGGGCAATACATTCCCGAGACCCTGATGCACGAGATTGAAAATTTGGAAAAAGCATACGAGCATTACAAAAACGACCCGGACTTTTGCGCCGAGCTGGACACCCTGAACCGGGAATACGCCGGTCGTCCCAGCCTGCTGTACTATGCAGAGAAGATGACCAAGGACCTGGGCGGTGCCAAGATCTACTTAAAGCGAGAGGACCTGAACCACACCGGCTCCCACAAGATCAACAATGTACTGGGCCAGTGCCTGCTGGCCAAGCGCCTGGGCAAGACCCGGGTGATCGCCGAGACCGGCGCCGGGCAGCACGGCGTAGCCACCGCCACCGCCGCCGCGCTGATGGGGCTGGAGTGCGAGATCTTTATGGGCGAGGAGGACACCATTCGCCAGGCGCTGAACTGCTACCGTATGGAGCTGCTGGGGGCCAAGGTGCACCCGGTCAAAAGCGGCACCCGCACCTTAAAGGACGCGGTGAACGAGGCCATGCGGGAGTGGGTCAGCCGGGTAGACGATACCCTGTATGTGCTGGGCTCCGTGATGGGTCCCCACCCCTATCCCATGATCGTCCGTGACTTCCAAAGCATTATCGGTAAGGAAGCACGCCAGCAGATCCTGGAAAAAGAGGGGCGCCTGCCGGACGCGGTGCTGGCCTGCGTAGGCGGTGGCTCCAACGCCATGGGTATCTTCCACGAGTTTATCCCGGACGAGGGCGTGCAGCTGATCGGCTGCGAGGCTGCCGGTAAGGGCGTGGACACCGCCATGAACGCCGCCACCATGACCTGCGGCAGCGAGGGTGTGTTCCACGGGATGAAGTCCTACTTCTGCCAAAACGAGTTTGGCCAGATCGCACCGGTGTACTCCATCAGCGCCGGGCTGGACTACCCGGGCGTTGGGCCGGAGCACGCCTACCTGCACGACATCGGCCGTGCCCAGTATGTGCCCGTCACCGACGACCAGGCGGTAGACGCCTTTGAGTACATTGCCCGCACCGAGGGCATTATCTGCGCCATTGAGTCCGCCCACGCGGTGGCCTATGCCATGGAGCTGGCGCCTAAGATGAGCAAGGACCAAATTATGATCGTGAATTTGTCCGGCCGCGGCGATAAGGATGTGGCCGCCATTGCAAGATACAGGGGGATCGATTTACATGAATAAGAATATTGCGTCTGCATTTGAGAACAAAAAGGCATTCATCGGCTTTGTCACCGCCGGTGACCCGGACCTGGACACCAGCCGCCAAATTCTCTTAGAGATGGCAAAGAGCGGCTGCGACCTGATCGAGGTGGGCATTCCCTTTTCCGACCCCATTGCCGAGGGGCCGGTGATCCAGGAGGCCAACATTCGGGCCCTGGCCCAGGGGGTCACCACGGACAAGGTGTTTGACCTGGTGGCGGAGGTATCCGCCCAAATTGATATTCCCCTGGTGTTTATGACCTACCTGAATGTGCTGTTCCGCTACGGCTACGACCGGTTTTGTCAGCGGGCGGCAGACAGCGGTATCTCCGGCGTGATCGTGCCGGACCTGCCCTATGAGGAGAAGCACGAGCTGTCCGACATTGCCAAGAAGTACGGCATTGCCGTGATCTCGCTGGTGGCGCCCACCAGCCACCAGCGGGTCAAGATGATCGCCAAGGAGGCAGAGGGTTTCCTGTACCAGGTGTCCTCCCTGGGAGTGACCGGCACCCGTAGCAAGATCGAGACCGATGTGGCCGCCGTTACCCAACTGGCCCGCCAGGTGAGCGATGTGCCGGTGGCCGTGGGCTTTGGCATTCATACCCCGGAGCAGGCCGCCCAAATGGCCCAATTCGCCGATGGGGTGATCGTGGGCTCCGGCATTGTGGAGCTGGTGGCCCAGTACGGCAAGGACGCCCCGGCAAAAGTGGGCGCCTATGTGGCGGAGATGAAAGCCGCCCTTGCGGAATAACAAAACCCATATATAATATAATAGAAAGGGACGACCGACCAGCGGCCGTCCTTTTTGCTTGCAATTCCCGGCAAAATCCGCTACAATGAGGGCAAAGAGGAAACGAGGTGCCCACCTATGCAAAAATTCGCAAGATTTGTTTTGCCCCTGCTGCTGACGGCTGCCCTGCTGCTGGGACTCACCGGCTGCGCCGATCAGAACGAAACACCCACAGACCCGGCCACAGAGCCCACCACGGCGGAGACCACCGCCGCACCTACCACGCCGGCCACTCTGCAAGCGCCGGTGATGGAGACCGAGGACTGGGACGCCTATACCCCCGCCAAATACCAAGACAAAGAGCAGCTGCCGGTGACCCTGAACCTGCCCGCCGACCTGACCGCTCAGGACACCATTCTGTACCGGGACGGCAGCAAATATGCGGAGCTGGTGGGCGTGATCGTGCCTACTGAGGACCAAACCGCCTTTGACAATCTGGAGCTGAACAAGGACTACAACGGCGTGGAGTATAAAGAAAAAGGCACCGGCACCCTGCCAAACGGCACCCGCTATACCTATATTATGAGCGACCTGCCCACAGAGACCGGCAGCTGGTACGCCTATTGCTACGCCCTGCCCGCCGGGAACAACCTGTTGCTGCTGACCCTGTATAAAACGGAAAAGCAGTCCGCCCTCTCCCCCACCGACGCCGCCCTGCTGCAAAGCGCCCAAGTAGGATAAGCCAAGCACCGTATATTTTTCATAACAAAACACCGCGGGCGGCAGATTGCCGCCCCTACGATAAACCTTTTTGCCTCCCTTGTAAAGGGAGGTGGCAACGCCACAAGGCGTTGACGGAGGGATTATGCGGCGGGAGCAAGCCCCCGCCCTACGATAACATCATTTTTCACTATTTGTAGGGGCCGATGCCTACATCGGCCCGCATTACAATTAGGTTCACCTCCGGTGCAATCCCCCCTGCGGCTACGCCGCTCCCCCCCTTTGCAAGGGGGGGCTAAGATTTTGCAACCAATTTGGCTCCCTTGTAAAGGGTGACTCCCCGCAGTGCGGGGAGATGTCGCGCAGCGACAGAGGGGACGGG
>CAVCUL010000013.1:0-55481 GCA_963605415.1 bacterium
TTTCTACTTCAAGTAGGCTCTTTTTGTACTGTCTGCACAATATGGGGCGGTTCACCCGGGTGCCGGTTTTTTGTATATAAATTTTACCTTTTTGCCTCCCTTAACAAGGGAGGTGGCAATGCCGCAGGCATTGACGGAGGGATTATTCGGCAAAAGCGCCCTACATTTTCGCCTCCGGCGCAATCCCTCAGTCAGCTGCGCTGACAGCTCCCTTTGCAAGGGAGCCTTGAAGTTTGTAACCGATACGCCTCCCTTGTAAAGGGGAGCTGTCACGAAGTGACTGAGGGGATAAAAAGCGGCTCGATGAGGGCATCGAGCCCTACATAGAATGTTATCGTTCTTTTGTAGGGTGCGATGCCCACATCGCACCGCATTCTTGCAGGCGGATACGCCCCTACGAACAAAACTTATGATTGCCGATCACCTTGATCACCGGGCGGGAGTGCATAAACTTGTCCGAGGTTTTGGCCGCGTTGAAATAATACACCGCGCCGCCGGAGGGGTCCCAGCCGTTCAGGGCGTCCGTGGCGGCCCGCTTGGCGCTGTCTACCACCGGGGCATACCAGTTGGAGTCGTTGACGCAGGAGAACGCCCCGTTCTGGTACACCACGCCGCTGATGGAATTGGGGAAAGAGGGGTGGGCCACCCGGTTCAGGATTACGGCGCCTACCGCCACCTGGCCCTCGTAGCTCTCGCCCCGGGCCTCGGCGCTGATCACCTTGGCCAGCAGCTCTACATCTGCGTCCGAATACGCCGTGCTGTTGCCGCTGCTGCTACTGCCGCCCAAACCCAGGTATAGCAGGGTCTTTGGCCCGGCCACACCATCGGCAGTAATGCCGCAGTTCTTTTGAAACGCCTTGACCGCCGCCTTGGTGGCGTTGCCGTAAATGCCGTCGGCAGCGCCGCTGTAATAGCCCAGCTCCTTAAGCTTCTTTTGCACCCGGGTCACCTCCGCACCGGTGGAGCCCAGCTTGGAGAGCACCTGGCTGCTGGTAGCGGACTGCACCGCATAGTACACCCCGCCGCCAACGCAAAGGGCACCGGCAGCCACCGCCAGCACCACAAACACCGTTAAGAAATTCCGCACGGCCTTATAAATCGTCATAAGAGATCACCCTTTCAGCACAGCGTGTAGATCAAAAAGGTCAACGCCACCCCGGCCAGGGCACTGAGCAGGCAGCGCAGGGCAAAGTGCCACTTCTCCCGCCGGGAGCGGCGCACTCTGGGTGGTCGTCCGGCGCGGGTAGCCAGGGCGTGGGCCTCTCGCTCCAGCACCGCCCGGTCCTCTCGGGCGTACTGGGGCTTTACAAAAAACACGATTTTTTCAAAATACGGGTTTTCCGGATTGGTCACCTCAAGCACCTGTTTGCTGACACCTTTGATCATGCTGTTCGTCCTTTCTGTTTGCTGGTTTTAGTGTGGGACAAAGGTGCCAAAAATATACCGGAATTTTGTGAAATGTGAGCATAAAAAAAGCCTTGACAGCCCCCTCGGCCACTACAATCTGTATATTGACCTTGCGATCACGGATTGTGGAAAAGACGGTGGAAAATGTTAAAGATTTGGGCATTTTTCGCATAATATCGGGCATTTTTCCGGTTGAAAACTCAAAATCAGGGGAGTTTTTAACCCTTTACACATAGTTTTCAACATTTTTGAGAAGAAATCCCACACCGCAAATTTTTGTGAAAATTGCTATTTTTTGGAAAATTTCGCCTTTTCCTCTTGACACAGAACGGAACAGCAACGCCCCCGTTTGTCAAGAAAAAATATGCACAAAATCGCCTCGCTTTTTTTGGTCAGTTTGATTAAACAGCAAAGAAAAAAGAGACTGATGGGAGAGGCCTCGTAAGGAAGTCTCTCCTTCGGTCGCTTTTGTAATCGGTTGGAATGATAAATTGTAGGTATAATTTATTATTTCGGAGGATTACACAATGGAAAAGTATATTTTTGATGAAAGCAACGGACTTTGGTATGAATTGCAAGGTGATTATTATATTCCTTGTTTAACAGTTTCTGACGGCGAGAACTATTCTATCGGCATTTGGCGACAAAGGCACGAAAGGTGGTTGAAAGAAAACTGTAGGGTTAGACATTTCAATCTTATCACAAGCGGCAAGCTCAACTCTTATCTTCACGGTATTGATTTGTTGGCAAGTGAAACAGAAAGCAGGCTTATTGACGAGTTTGCGAAGAAACAAGGCATAACGGAAGAATTGAAGGCTAATGATATGCTGGCTTGGGTCTGTGCAATGAATAATATCAAAAATCAAGTCAGAGAGATTATAAACAAAGAAATCATCTATAAGTAGTACACTCCCCTCAGAGTTGTTCTGAGGGGTAATTTTATTAAAAAAACGCAAATTGATAACGATTATCATTTTTATATTGACTTTGGTAATCCCTTGATTTATAATAAAAACAAAAAGAGTTAAAATTATGAGTGAGAGAAAAAATTATTCAACAAGGCACAATAATGAATTACTGCTTTATTTAGAAGAACATAAAAATGAGCATTTGACCGTATCGCAAATATATTCGGATTTAACCGCTAAAGGTATTTCAATAGGTTATGCGACTGTTTACAGACAAATTGAAAAGCTCGTTAAAAACGGAAGTGTTATAAAATATACAATCGACAATACCAGCAGTGCTTGTTTTGAATATATAGGGACGGACAACGGCTCAAAAAAGTCTACATACCACTTAAAATGCGAATTATGCGGCAAAATAATTCATTTAAGTTGCAATGAAATAGAAGAATTTGAAAATCATATTTCATCACATCACAACTTCAAGGTAGACCCTGCAAAAACCGTATTTTACGGATTATGCGAAAGTTGTGCAAAGTAATATTAAGAAAGGAAAATCGCTGATGAATCAGGAAGCTATAAGCAAGAAAAAAAGAATAGTTACAATACTTATAGCATTTTTGTTCATTATATCGGCTGTATTTTCAACTGCTTTTGTTATCAAAGAGGCAAACCATAAGTGCAATCATACCGATTGTCAAATTTGCCAAACAATGCAGCTTTGCATAAAAAACTTAACGGATTTAGGTTCAAAATCGGATGATAATAATTGTGCGAATGTAGTATTATATTTCGCATTATTTATCATACCTTTTGTGTCTTATACTCTCTCAAGGAAAACACTTGTGGATTTAAAAACAAAATTATCCAATTAAATATAATTTTCAACAAGGGACAAGTCTGCGTTTTAAGACTTGCATATGTTAAAAATAAGTCTGTTTAGCAGGCTTTATTTTGCTATGCGAAAGTTCCTTGTATTTTTATGCCAATTTTTAAGATTATATTTGATTGGAGATATTTTTTATGAAAAAATTTTTAGCAGTAATTGCGGCTGTTTTAAGCATTACAATTATTTTGGTTGCTTGCACCAACGCAAAAAACGATAATAACGATACAAAACCAAATAATGATGAAAAATCAAAAATCAGCATTGTAACAACAATTTTTCCCGAATATGATTGGGTTAAGCAAATACTCGGTGAAAAACAAAACGATGTTGATTTGACTATGCTTCTTGATAACGGTGTGGATTTGCACAATTATCAACCGAGTGCAGACGATATGGTTAAGGTATCAAAATGTGATTTGTTTATTTATGTCGGCGGTGAATCCGACGCTTGGGTTGATGACGCACTCAAATCAGCACAAAACAAAAATATGAAGGTTATCAATCTTCTTAATGTTCTCGGAAGTCAGGTAAAGGAAGAAGAACAGATTGAAGGAATGGAGGCAGAATTAGAGGAAGAAGACGAAGAGGAAGGACCTGAATATGACGAGCATGTTTGGCTTTCACTCAAAAATGCAAAGACTCTTTGCAGTGCAATCGGTGACGCACTTTGTGAGATTGATTCAGACAACGCAACAATATATAAAAATAATTTACAAAAATATACCAAAAGTTTGAATGCACTCGATAATGAATACAAGCAAACAATAGAAAATGCGAAGTATAATACCTTGGTTTTCGGTGACCGTTTTCCATTCAGATATATGGTTGACGATTATTCTCTCAACTATTATGCGGCATTTGTTGGTTGTTCTGCCGAAACGGAAGCAAGCTTTGAAACAATTAAATTTCTTGCAAACAAGGTAGATGAGCTTAATGTAAAAACCGTGCTCACCATCGAAAATCCAAAACATAAAATTGCTCAAACGGTAGTTGAGAACACTAAAGAGAAAAATCAAAAAATCCTTGCACTCAATTCTATGCAATCGGTAACAAGCGATGATGTCAAGAACGGCGAAACATATTTGAATGTAATGCAAAGCAATCTTGATATTCTTAAGCAAGCATTGAATTAAGGAGGGCACTATGGCACAGATTGTATGCAAGAATTTAGCTGTCGGCTACGGCAACACGGTTGTAAAAGACAATATAAATTTTAATGTTGAAAACGGCGATTATCTTTGCATAATCGGTGAAAACGGTTGCGGAAAAAGCACTCTTATGAAAACGATTTTAGGTTTGCAAAGTGCACTTGACGGAGAAATTGTTTTTTCGGATGATGTAAAGAAAAACGAAATCGGATATTTGCCTCAACAAACACAGATGCAGCGTGATTTCCCTGCATCTGTAAGAGAGGTTATTATGTCAGGCTTTCTTAATCATAGCGCCTTAGTCCCTTTTTATACCAAAAAGCAAAAATACGAATTTAAAACGATTATGCAAAATCTTAAAATTGAAAATCTTGAGAAAAGATGCTATCGTGAATTGTCCGGCGGTCAACAGCAAAAGGTTTTACTTGCAAGAGCACTCTGTGCCACAGATAAAATCATTTTACTTGATGAGCCCATTGCGGCTCTTGACCCGGTTGCGAGCGATGAATTTTACAAGTTGCTTGCTCAAATCAATTCAAACGGTACAACTGTAATTATGATTTCACACGATGTCAATAAGGCAGTGAATTATGCGACCAAAATATTATGCTTAAATTCTCCATGCTTTTTCGGTACTCGTGAAGAATACTTTGAATTAAATAAGGGAGGTGAGCAAGATGTTTGAAAAGCTTATGGTTTATTTTGAATATCCGTTTGTAAGATATGCACTTATTGCTGCAGTTCTCATTGCTCTTTGCTCATCTCTTTTAGGTGTTACGCTCGTACTTAAAAGATTTTCGTTTATCGGCGATGGACTTTCTCATGTCGCTTTCGGAGCAATGGCTGTTGCAACAGTATTAAAATTGTCCAACAATATGCTTTTGATAATGCCTGTTACAATTATTGCGGCTGTATTACTTTTAATCGGTGGCAAAAACATAAAAATAAAGGGTGATGCGGCAATAGCGGTAATCTCTGTCGGAGCACTTGCGATAGGATATCTCGTTATGAATTTATTTTCAACCTCAGGCAATATTTCGGGTGATGTTTGTTCAACGCTTTTTGGCTCGACATCAATATTGACACTCACTGTAAATGATGTTTACCTATGTGTCGCACTATCGATAGCCGTAATAATTATATTCTGCCTGTTTTACAACAAGATTTTTGCCGTTACCTTTGACGAAAATTTTGCAAGGGCAACAGGTATAAAAGTAGGTGCATATAATTTTTTAATAGCAATTACAATTGCTGTAATCATTGTGCTTGCTATGAATCTTGTAGGCTCACTTCTTATTTCCGCATTGATTATTTTTCCGGCACTTTCTGCGATGCGACTTTTCAAAAGCTTTAGGTCGGTAATCATATTTTCGGCTATATTCTCTGTCATTTGTTCGGTTGTAGGGCTTCTTGCATCAATTCTTGCCGGAACACCCGTCGGTTCAACAATCGTTGCAAGTGATATAGCAGGATTTGTGATTTGTTCAATTTTATCAAGTATGAAAAGAGGTATAAAAGTATGAAAAAATTTTTAGCAATGATTTTAACAGTAAGTATATGTATCTCATTTGTCGCTTGTTCTAAAACCGAGAATGATACAAATAAAAACACATCTACTACACCGACAACAACCGAGGCAAAGTCTGTTGATTTGGATTTAACGGCATTAAGCAGTACAGTAGTTTATTCAGAAGTTTACAATATGCTCATTACGCCGGATGATTATAAAGGTAAATTGATTAAGATGAGAGGAAATTTTAATCAGTATTATGATGAGGAAAGCAAAAAGACTTATAATGCAGTAATTATTCCAGATGCAACTGCTTGTTGCCAACAAGGGCTTGAATTTCAACTTGCCGATAAATCAAGCCCTAACTTTGAACAAGGCACTGAAATAACGGTTGAAGGCTCATTTAATACTTATTCTGACGGAAAGTTTATTTACTGTTATCTTGAAAATGCACAAATTGTCGATAATTAAATACTGTGATACCACATTTAATGTGATGATTGACATACAAATTTTAATTTGATATAATCAACACACAATTAAATAGTGATAACAGACAGGAAAAGGCGAAAGCCTAAACCCACGGTAGGTTAAAATACCGTTATCCTCATTTAAGTTTTGGTTTGTTCGGTGGGGATATAAGCAGTCGGAAGTTGAACACAATATGGTTTAAAGCTACCGATTTCCGTGTGTGCTATGTTAAAATACTCGTTAATCCGAAAGGATTAACTGCGTTTTATGCCTTGCCCGCATAAAAATCGGTTTGCTTTAAACTGCCAGCACCGAAAACGGTGTCGGCGTGGATGGATTTTTGCTTTTGAGACCGCAGTCGTGCTGACGCACGCCAAGTGTAAAAATGCGAAAAGCCGCTACGCCGCCCCATTTTCGGCATATCGGGTTCGACTCCCGACTGCTAATACAAACCCGTCTTTGAATATCAAAGCCGTTACATAGAAATCAATTTAAGCGAAAGCAATGCTTTCGTTTGTTTTGGTATCTGTGTAACGGCTTTTTCTTATGCGTTGTTTTAATTAAAAGCCTTTCATATTCACTAATAAAATGAGGATGCTTTCTCAGCCCTCTGCAAGAGCCCACGACATCTTTGCAATCGTAAGATTCAAAGTGTCATAGTGGGTTACACACTTTCGAGTAAAGTGAAGTGTCATAAGAACCTGCCTGCGGCAGAACCTTGGCGGCGTGGCTTCGCCACTGGCTAATGTGGGTTACGCACTTTGAAAAAGTTGCGGAGTTTGGAAAGTATCACAAATGAAAGGAGGCAATTATGCCAAAGATGAATTACACAGTGGCAAGAGTACAAACCCGAACAAGAGACAGTATCGGTAAATACGAACGCCACAACGAACGAAAAAACGAATACTATCAAAACACAAATGTTGATTTGAGCCAAACGCGTAATAATGTGCATTTCAAGTCTTGTGGCGATATGACATACAACGAGTATCTCGATAAACTTGTCGCCGACGGAAAAGTATCTTTGCGAGGACTGAAAAAGGATGCAAAGGTGTTTGACGAAATGATACTTGATGTGAATACTGACTATTTTGAAGTGCATGGCGGATATGAATTTGCAAAAGAATTTTATGCCGAGGCATATCGGTTTGCCCAAAAGGTTTACGGCGAAGAAAATATCATATCGGCTGTTATGCATGCAGATGAATTGAATCTTGTAATGTCCGACGCATTTTACAGACCTATCTATCACTACCATTTGCACATAGTCGCTTTGCCTGTGGTAAAGAAAGACATACTTTGGTCAAAGAGATGCAAAGATAAATCACTTGTGGGAACGGTTAAAGAAACCGTTAATCAAATCAGTCATTCAAAGAAATGGAAATCACCGCCTGCACTTGATGATAACGGTAATCAAATTCTTGACATAAACGGCAAGCCTGTACTTATCCCTACTTACAGCATTCTGCAAGATGAATTTTTTGAACATATGCAAAATGCAGGATTTAAAGATTTTCAACGAGGTGAGCGTGGAAGTAACGAAGAATACAAAACCTGCCTGCAATATCAAATTGATAAGGACAAAGAACGATTAAACAGTTTGCAAACAGAAATCAAAAAAGCAAATGAAAAGCTTTCAACAATACTTCCCGTTCAGGCAAGTAACGAGGCTATCGACAATATGGGTAAAAAGACATTTACCGGCAAAGTTCAAATGAGCAATGAAGATTACACATATTTGACTAACTTGGCAAAGGAATGCCTTGTGAACAGAAGAACGGTATCCATACTTGAAAGCAGTATAGAGTTCTACAAAGAAAAGGTAGAAGATTTGAAAAACGAGCTGTATTGGCTTAAAGAAAAGTGCAGACCGTTTTTGGACGCTTTGAAAATTGCTCCGCAAAAGGTTATGGACTTTATCAACAAAATCATTGAGCCTAAATACAGGATTGTTGAAAAAGAGCCCGATGACTTGCCGAAGAAAAAGGATATTGAAAGAATCCACAAGCAGAAAAAGAAAAGCAAAGGAGATATGGAACGATGAATGAAATTAAACAGCATATTGAAGACATTACCGATTATCTTTTAACACTTACCGAAGAAGAGCGTTTAGCTTGGTTTAAAAAGAATATGTACTTAAAACCTCTTAACTTCATTAAAGAGATAGACAACACTACTTATGCAGTAAGAACATACTTCAATAACAATGCAAACGAAAACATGACCGAAAAGGTAGAAAGAATAATTTTGAAAAAATGAAAATCAACACTTTAAAGTATTGAAGTGATAGTCGAGATGTGATATATTAAGTTTACCTACAATTTATCATATCCGGCTGAGAAAGGAGAATTATGAATAAACAACCGGATAAAATCACAGCCTTGTATTGCCGTCTTTCCCGTGATGATGAGCAAGACGGAATATCGGGCAGTATAAAGAATCAGCAAGCCATCCTTGAAAAGTACGCAAAGGATAACGGCTTTGAAAACACAAGAGTATTTGTTGACGACGGATGGTCAGGCACAAACTTTGCAAGACCTGCCTTTACCGAGATAATGGAGCTTGCAAATCAAGGTAGAATCGGAACATTAATTGTTAAAGACCATTCAAGACTTGGGCGTAACCGTTTGATTGTCGGTCAACTGTTGGAAGAAGGCTTTGACGAATTAGGCGTCAGATATATTGCAATAATGGATAATATCGACACGGCTAACGGATTAAGCGACCTTGTTCCTATGCAAGATTTATTCAACGAATGGCACGCTAAAAACACAAGTCAAAAGGTACGCAATGTATTTAAGAACAAAGGTATGTCAGGTGTACCATTAACTACTAATCCGCCTTTCGGATATGAAAAAAATCCAAACGCTAAAAACGAATGGATAATTGATGAAGACGCTGCAAAGACAGTCAAAAGGATATTTGATTTATGTATTGAGGGTTACGGACCGTCGCAGATTGCAAAGAAGTTAAAAGCCGACAAGGTTTTAACTCCGACAGAATATTGGATAAGCATAGGCAGGAAGTGTTCTAAGCCACCGACAGTTCCATTTGGTTGGTGTTCCGATACTGTTGCCGACATTCTTGCCAAACAAGAATACTGTGGAGATACGGTTAATTTCCGTAGTACAACAAAATCATTCAAGAACAAAAAGAAAATCGAAAGACCTCAATCGGAATGGCAGATATTTGAAAATACACATCCTGCCATTATTGAGAGAGAAGTATTTGACTTAGTTCAGGAATTACGCAAACACCGACGCAGACCGACAAGAAGCGGAATAGTCAGTCCGTTTTCAGGACTTCTTTACTGTGCCGACTGTGGTGAAAAACTTTATTACAGTGTCACCAACAACTACAAGCGAGAGCAAGCCTACTTTTTCTGCTCGTCTTATCGTAAAAATTCCGATGTATGTTCTGCCCACTATATCCGAGAAAAGGTTATTGAACAGCTTGTTTTGGAGAGTATGCAACGAATACTTTTGAATGTTCAGGCATTTGAAAAGGAATTTGCACGCAAGCAAATGGATTGTTACCAAGATGACAAGAAAAAAGAACTTGTAACAAAACGAAAAGAGTTAAGCAAGCTCAAACAGCGTACAAGCGAGATAGACAATTTAATACAACGACTTTATGAAGACAATGTAATCGGCAAAATATCCGATGAGCGTTATGCAACATTATCCGTTTCCTATGAAGAAGAACAAAAGAAAATCTATGCTGAAATACCAAAGCTTGAATTCTATCTTTCATCCGAAACCGACAAGTCGGAAAGCTTACAAAAATTCATCAACAAAGTCAAGCAAATCACAGAGTTAAAGGAACTCACACCCGAACTCATACACGAATTTATTGACAAAATCGTTGTCTACGCTCCAAAATACCTTAACTCAAAACGAGTGCAGGTCATTGACATTTACTACAACGGTGTAGGCATACTAAGAGAACTTACACCCGATGAAATGGAAAATGCGTTTCAACTCCACCTGTCAAAACGCAAACAAAAAACGGCATAGCAAACGCTACACCGTTAAAATCTAATACTTATTTTAAATTACAAAAGCCACCCCTTGGGACACACCTTCCTTACGAAGGGTGCCCCATCTCAGCCTCTTTTTGTTTTGCAAAATTAAAAATTTTGCTTATTTTTTGCGCTTACCGATATGCAGCACCCGCAGGGCATTCGCCACCGCCAGCAGGCACACGCCCACATCGCCGAACACTGCCAGCCACATGGCGTTCTCATCAAAGATACCGATGGCGCAGCCAAGGATGATCAGTAGCTTGACCGTAATGGCAAAGATGATATTCTCCCGGGCAATGCCCACCGTTTTGCGGGCGACAGTCACGCCCACCGGCAGCTGGCTCAGGGAGTCGCCCTGGATCACCATATCCGACGCCTCAATGGCCACATCCGCCCCGGCGCCGCCCATAGCCACGCCCAGATCCGCCGCTGCCAGCACCGGCGCGTCGTTGATCCCGTCGCCGGCATACAGCACCGTGTGGCCCTGCTGCTGCAAGGCCTGCACCCGCTGCACCTTCTCCTCCGGCAGCAGCTTGGCATAGTAGCCGTCCAGCCCGGCCTTGGCGGCAATATCTGCCGCAATGGCCTCTCGGTCGCCGGTGAGCATAACGGCCTGCTTCATCCCCATACGGTGCAGCCGGTCAATGGCCTCCCGGCTGTCGGTCTTAATAATATCCGCAAACACAATGTCCCCCAGGAACTCCGTGTCCGTGCAGCAGTACACGGCGGTGCCCACCAGTCGGGTCTCCGTAAAGGGCACGCCGATCTTTTGCATCAGCTTTTCGTTCCCGGCATAGTAGCGCACACCGTCCACCACTGCAGACACGCCCAAACCGGCGTAATTCTTAGCGTCTGTCACCACGCAGTCGTCAGCAAACTGGCCAAAAGCCAGGCAAATGGACTTGGCGATGGGGTGGGTGGACAGCCGCTCGCAGGCGGCAATGATCCGCAGCAGCTCCCGGTGATTGTGCTTGTCTATACAGTGGCAGTGCACGCACTCGCACCGCACAAATTCAAACTTGCCGCTGGTAATCGTGCCGGTCTTATCAAACACACCCACATCGCAGCGAGCCAGGGTCTCCAGATGATCGGCGCCCTTGACTAAAATTCCCTCCCGGGAGCAGGTACCCAGCCCGCCAAAGAAGGACAGGGGAATGGAAATCACAATGGCACAGGGGCAGGACACCACCAGGGCAGACAGCCCCCGGTAGATCCACTCATGCCAGTCACCGCCGAAAAACAGGGGCGGGATCAGCACCAGCGCCAGAGCAATACCGCACACAATGGGGGTATAAATGCGGGCAAAACGGGTGATGAATTTCTCCGTATGGCTTTTGCTGTCCTGAGCGTGCTCCAAGGCGGTGAGCACCCGGGCCACCGCTGAGTCGCCGTAGGGCTTATCTACCTGAATGGTCAGCGCGCCGTCAATAGCGACGCTGCCGGCCAGCACCGCCGTGCCGGGACCAACAGACAGGGGAATACTCTCGCCGGTAAGGGCGGCGGTGTCCACCTCCGCATTGCCCTCCAGCACCGTGCCGTCCAGGTGGATCTTCTCCCCCGGCTCCACCACAATGGTCTGGCCCGGCTGCACCGTCTCCGGTGCCACCTCCGTCAGGCCGTCTGGGCCTTGCACCCGCACAGTGTCCGGCTTTTGCTCCAGCATACCTTTAATGGAGCTGCGGCTCTTTTGCACCGCCAGGCTTTGCAAAAACTCGCCCACGGTGTACAGCAGCACCACGGCGCAGCCCTCGGAATACTCCCCAATGGCAAAGGCGCCCAGGGATGCTACCGCCATCAGCAAATTCTCGTTAAAAATATTCTTGGCCAGCACGCCCTCCACAGCCTCTCGCAAAATGGAAAAGCCCACAAAAATATATGACAGGGCAAAGGCTGCCAGCTCTACATAATGCCACAGGGCGCTGCCCTCGCTGCCGGGGACCAGGTGCTCCACCGCCGCACCCAGCAAAAAGAAGAAAAGCCCCGGCACAAACTTGCGCAAAAAGGCCTTTTTGTCGATCTCTTCATGGGCGTGGTCATGGCCGCAGCCGCAGCCGTCATCGTGGTGATGGTGGTGGTCGCAGGCGCAATTCGCCTGGTGGGTATGCAATTCTTTTTTGCTCATATTAATTCCCATAGCCTTTCCGGCTACAAATAGTCCATTAAAAATCATCCACACGCCTCTCTGTAGCCGGACAAGGCGTATCGTGGGAATTTAGCCATCTCAAAATTATGCCGCAGGCAAATTTTGAGGGCGATATAATCGGAATAGTGTGATTTTTCACACTATTCCTCAATGTGCTCCATAGCGCAGTTAATAATGGTCTTTACATGCTCGTCCGCCAGGGCGTAGATCATATTCTTGCCCTCTCTGCGGTACTTAATCAGGTGGTTTTGCTTCAGAATCCGCAACTGGTGGGAGATGGCAGTCTGGCTCATCTCCAAATTGGCAGCAATATCCCCCACGCACAGCTCCCGGTCAAACAGCAGCACCAAAATGCGAATGCGGGTGCTGTCTGCAAACAGCTTAAACAGATCGGCCACATCATAGGCCAGCTCGTCCGATTGCTCAAAATTATTTATCAAATGCTCGTCCATAACAGGCTCCTTCTCCGGCGGGGCCGGTGTTTCTCTCTCGATTTTATTTTATTTTACGCCCCTTGTCAACCCCGCCCCTTGACAAACGGCCGCCCTTGCATATAATAGTAGGTGACAAATACTTTTCGGGGCAGGGTGCAAATCCCTACCGGCAGTGACAGTCTGCGAACCCGGCAACGGGCCGAGCCTGTGGAATTCAGGCACCGACGGTGAGCAAGGTCTTATTCCCTTGTAAGTCCGGATGAGAGGAAAGGTACGGCGCAGCGCTGCGCCGCCATTGGTCTTGTCAAACCAAAATGCCCCGGTACGCCATGTGCCGGGGCTTCTCTTTTGCCCACGGTCAAAAGGAGTAAGAAAGATGACCGCAAATTCAAAAGCCACCAAATCCAAACCCAAAGCCGGCGCCGCCCGACGGCTCACCGGCATTGCCATGCTGTCTGCCGTGGCCTTTGCACTGCAATTTTTGGAATTCCCAATTCCCATTATGCCCGCTTTTATTAAGTTGGACTTCTCCGACCTGCCGGAGCTGCTGGCCGCCTTTGCCTACGGCCCCCTGGCGGGGGTGGCGGTGGCGGGGATCAAAAATCTGATCCACCTGCCCCTGTCCTCCAGCATGTATGTGGGCGAGCTGTCCAACTTTCTATTAGGTGCGGCCCTGTCCGTTACCGCCGGGGCCACCTACAAAAAGCACAAGACCAAGCGGGGTGCCCTGGCCGCCGCCGTGCTGTCTGCCGTGGTGATGGGACTTATTAGCGTGCCGGTAAACTACTGGGTCATTTACCCGTTATATTACAGCGTGCTGGGCTTTCCCCAGGCGGCGGTGCTGGATATGTACCGGGCCATTCTGCCCGCCACAAAGAGCGTTTTGCAGGCACTCTTTATCTTTAACCTGCCCTTTACCGTAGCCAAGGGGCTGCTGTGCGCCGCCCTGTGCGCCGGGATCTATAAACCCCTGTCGCCGCTGCTGCATGGGAGGAGATAAAACGGCGGGCCGATGTGGGCATCGGCCCCTACATTCACTCTTTGATATGCGACCTGTAGGGTGCGGTGCCCACACCGCACCGCAGCAAAACACAATCCCCCGTGCAACTTGTTTTTCTAATCCCTCAGTCAGCTGCGCTGACAGCTCCCTTTACAAGGGAGCCTAAAAAGATGAAACCAGCCTCCCTTGTAAAGGGAGGTGGCTGCGAGCGTGCGAGCAGACGGAGGGATTTTTCGCAGACCCATTCTCTTGACATTTCCCACGGGCGTGCTATAATGACTTCGATATTGGACATGGAACCGATAGAAAAAAGAGAGGAATTTTTATGCGCCTGTCGCTGATCGTACCCTGCTATAATGAGCAGGACAATATTTTTCCCTTTGCCCGAGCGGTGGCAGAGGTTTTTCCCGACCCGTCCGCTTATGAGATTGTCTTTGTCAACGACGGCAGCAAAGACAAGACCCTGCAAAATCTAAAGGACCTGCATCGGCAAAGTGCGCAGAACATTCGGGTGGTCAGCTTCTCCCGCAACTTTGGCAAGGAGAGCGCCATTTACGCCGGGCTGCAACACTGCGACGGCGACTACATCAGCCTGATCGACGCAGACCTGCAACAGGACCCGGCCATTGTAAAGCAAATGACCGAAATTCTGGACGCGGAGCCGGACACGGACTGCGTGTGCGCCTTTCAGGAGACCCGGCACGAGAACAAGCTGATGACCTCCTTAAAATCCGGCTTTTACAAAATGGCCACCAATATGAGCGAGGTGGACTTTGTCAACGGCGCCTCCGACTTCCGTACCTTCCGCCGCACCGTGCGGGACGCCCTGCTGCAAATGCCGGAATATTTTCGCTTCTCCAAGGGGCTGTTCAGCTGGGTGGGCTTTAACACCAAGTACATTCCCTATGAGGCCAAGGAGCGGGCCAGCGGCACCACAAAGTGGGGGTTCAAAAAGCTGCTGAAATACGGCTGGGACGGCATTTTGGCCTTTTCCACCGCGCCGCTGAAATTGGCAACGGTGCTGGGGCTGTTTTCCACCGCCTTTTCGATCCTTTACTTTATCGTGACCCTCATTCGAAAGGCCACCCAGCACATTGCGGTAGACGGCTTTACCCAGACGGTGATTTTGATCGTGTTCTTCGGCGGTATGCAGCTGTTTACCATCGGTATCATCGGCGAGTATCTGGCCAAGAATTACATTGAGACCAAGCGCCGCCCGGTGTACCTGGCAAAAGAAATTCTCGATTACAAAAAATAATGGTTAAAATAAAGAGAGCGGGCGACCGTTCTCTTTTTTTATTGATTTGCGGTTGCTTGCAATCCCTCCACCGCCTACGGGATAATTTTCAAATCCCTCCGTCTGCTCGCACGCTCGCAGCCACCTCCCTTTACAAGGGAGGCTAATCGGTTACAAAATCTAAGCCCCCCTTGTAAAGGGGGGAAAGCGGCGTAGCCGCAGGGGGGATTATACCAAATTCATTCTACTCATTATTTCTCACACCCCACCCAATCTGTCAAACCATACAAAAAATGCGGCGCGGGCGGCCGGTTTTGTGGCAGAACTGTGGCGCAAAATCTGCCCGGCGGCTTGCTATTTTGCGCAAAATGGTGTATAATGCACAGTGAATGATCCGCAGGATCATAATTTACTTTGAATGGAGAGAACACTATGCCACTGGTAACGACTACCGAAATGTTCAAGAAGGCTTATGAGGGCGGTTACGCCATCGGTGCTTTCAATGTAAATAACATGGAGATCGTGCAGGGGATCACCCGTGCAGCCAAGAAGCTGAATGCCCCGGTGATTCTGCAGTGCTCCGCCGGCGCACGCAAGTACGCCTCTCACGACTATCTGGTTGCTATGGTTAAGGCTGCCGCTGAGGAGACCGGCCTGCCCATCGCCCTGCACCTGGACCACGGCCCGGACTTTGAGACCTGCAAAGCCTGCATCGACGGCGGATTCACCTCCGTGATGATCGACGGCTCCAGCAAGCCCTATGAGGAGAACATTGAGCTGACCAAAAAGGTGGTTGAGTACGCCCACGCCCACGGTGTAGTGGTTGAGGGCGAGCTGGGCACCCTGGCCGGCGTTGAGGATGATGTTGTGGTTGAAGCCGGCAATGAGAGCTACACCCGCCCGGAAGAGGTTGAGGATTTCGTAACCCGCACCGGCGTGGACTCCCTGGCCATCGCCATCGGCACCAGCCACGGCGCCTACAAGTTTAAGCCCGGCCAGAAGCCGCAGCTGCGTTTTGACATTCTGGAAGAGGTGCAGCGCCGTCTGCCCGGCTTCCCCATCGTACTGCACGGTGCGTCCTCCGTTAACCAGGACCACATCAAGATGATCAACCAGTACGGCGGCCAGATGCCCGACGCCATCGGTATCCCGGAGGATATGCTGCGTGAGGCTGCTTCCATGGCTGTCTGCAAGATCAATGTGGACTCCGATATTCGTATCGCCATGACCGCTGCCATCCGCAAGCACTTTGCTGAGAACCCCACCCACTTCGATCCCCGTCAGTATATGACCCCGGCCCGCGACCTGATCGAGGAAGTTGTGGCGCACAAGATCGATGTTGTGTTCGGCGCTGCCGGTCACGCCAACGACTGATTTTAACTGCAAAAAGGCCCTTGGTATTTTTTACCAAGGGTCTCTTTTTTTTGCCCGGCGGCTACATCATAGACGATACATTGTCTACAAAGTTCGCCACGGAATTGACCGCCTTTTTCATGGTCTTTTGGGTCTTTGCAGAGCTGCTGTTCATGGTTGCCACCGTACCGGCCACCATACTGCCTACGGCCATGGCCACGCCCAGGCCCTTCATCATATTTACCGTTTTCTTTTTCATATTCGTCCTCCGTTATTAAATTGCAACGCGCCTTGCTCTATTAGTTTGCACCGCACGACAGCAAAAAGTCCACGCAGTTTTTGCCTGCGCCCGCCACATTTTAACGGAAAAAATTGGCAAAAAAACACCCTGCTCTTTTGATGAGAGCAGGGCCATTTTTTGTGTTTTCAGAATTCCCAGTCCGGCTGGGTGGGGATCTTCTCCACCGCCTGGCCATCGATCTTGTCCAAACAGGAGCCGAACTCCATACCGAATGCCCGACCGTCTACGAAAATATCTAAGAGTGGCCGAAGCACAAAACGGCGCTCCCGGTAGCGGGGGTGGGGCACCACCAAATTCTCTGTTTGCAGCTGCAAGTTGCCGGCAAAGATCACATCCACATCCAGCACCCGGGGGCCGTTCTTTACCCCGCGCACCCGGCCCAGACCGGCCTCCAGTCCCAGGCACACGCCCAGCATTTCATGAGGATTTAGCCGGGACTCTACCAAAAAGCACACGTTGTAAAAATCATCCTGCCGGGCATAGCCCACCGGCTGGGTCTGATAAACGGCGGAGGCGGACACCACATGGGTGCCGGGCACCAGGTCCAGCGCCTCTCTGCAATAAGTTAAATTGGCCAGCCGGTCACCCAGATTGGTACCGGCGCTGAGTACATAATACATATTACTTCCTGTCTCTGGAAATGGTGACGCCCACCCAGTCAAAATCTGCCTGAATGGGTGCCTGGGGTTTCTTTAAGGTCAAATCCACCCGCAGCACCTCCGGGTACTCTGCCAGCACCGCAGCGGTCAGATCCTCTGCTGTGCGCTCCAACAAATCGTTGGTTCGCGCTGTAAACACCCGGCGCAGGGTCTTAATAACCTTGGCGTAGCTGACCGTGTCCTCTACCCGGTCGCTGTGGCAGGCCTTGGCCAAATTTACATAAAGGTCGGCGTCAATCTCAAAGCGCTGACCCTGTATTTTCTCCTCCGGATTTACCCCGTGGTAGCCAAACAGCCGCAGTCCGCGGATTAAAATTCTGTCCGTCATTTATTTTGCACCACCACTGCGGTGCCGGTGGCGCTGACCATCAGCATATTGCCCTGACCCAATACCTCGTAGTCAATATCCACGCCCACAACAGCGTTGGCGCCCAACTGGGCTGCCCGTCTCTCCATCTCTGCCAGCGCGGCCATGCGGGAGTTTTCCAGCTCCTCCTCATACCCGGCGCTGCGCCCACCCACAAAGTTGCGGAAAGAGGCGCCAAAGTCCTTAATAAAATTCACGCCATTGACCACCTCACCGGTGACAATGCCCTTGTACTCCACGATCACGCCGTTCTCCACGGTGGGGGTGGTTACACTGATCATACCCTTGCTCCTTTCAAATGCTGCGCCATCAAGACGCCCTGTTTTTCCTGTTCTATATTGTGTAGGCGGATGATATCCGCACCGCCCAAAACACCTACAGTATCTGCCGCAATATTGCCAAAGGTGCGTGCCTTTGGTTCCGGCTGGTCGCTGCCACGGCCGATCACCCGCTTGCGGGAGCAGCCCAGCAGCAGTGGAAAGCCCGTCAGCTTATATTGGGGAATATTGGCGATCAGCGCCAAATCCTGTTGAAAATCCTTGCCAAATCCAATGCCCATATCCAGGCAAATTTGGCTGTCCTGCACACCCAGTGCCTGGCAGGCGGCGATACTGTCTGCAAAAAACGCCTTTACATCTGCCGGTGTACCCGGCCCGGCGTGCATAATCACCCAACCGGCCTTGTAGCGGCACACCACTTCTGCCATTTCCGGACTGACCACACTGCTGACATCATTGATGATCTGTGCCCCACAGCGCAGTGCCTGCGCCGCCACATAGGGGTAGTAGGTGTCTACCGACACCGGCAGCGCCGTCTCCTGACAAAGCACAGACAGCACCGGCTCCAGCCGCGCCCACTCCTCTTTATCTGTTACCGGGGTGTGGCCCGGCCGGGTGGACTGGCCGCCGATGTCTAAAATATCCGCCCCCTGCGCTTCCAGCGCCCGGGCGTGGTCCAGCGCTGTTGCCGGGTCCAGCCAGTCGCCTCCGTCAGAAAAGGAGTCCGGGGTTACATTTACAATCCCCATCAACAAAACCTTGCTGCCGTATTCAATCTCTTTGTCTCTGCAATGCCAAACAGCCATAGATTCTCCTTACTTGGTCAGCAATGCCAGCGCCTCGGCACGGGTGCGGGCGTCCGTTTTCATCGTGCCCCGCAAAGCGGAGGTTTGGGTGGTACTGCCGGCAGCCTTTGCGCCGCGCATATTCATACACATGTGCTCTGCCTCTAAAATCACTGCCACGCCTTTGGGTTGCAGTTCCCTATTGAGAAAATCCGCAATATCATGGGTTAGCCGTTCCTGCACCTGGGGACGGCGGGCAAAGCAGTCCACAATACGGGCAAACTTGGACAGGCCGATAATGCGGTTGTCTGCCGGAATATAAGCGATATGCGCCTTGCCCACAAAGGGCAGCAGGTGGTGCTCACACATAGAGGCAAAGGGAATATCCCGCACAATCACCATTTCGTCCGTGCTCTTCTCTTCAAAAAATTTCAAATGCTGACACGGGTCCGTCTCCAGCCCGGCAAACACCTCGGCATACATGTCCGCCACCCGGCGGGGAGTCTCCACCAGCCCCGGTCGGTCCGGGTCCTCGCCCACCGCCAACAAAATCTCCCGCACAGCGGCCTGCAATCTCTCTTTATCCATTTCTGTATTCTCCTAAATCCGACACAGGCGGCCTTTCACAGCGTTTTTGCCATAAAAGCACTGTGTACCCGTTATTTACTAAAATAGCCCTGTATGGTGCTTTTATCACGGGCTGTTAAGGCGTTGCCGTTATATTCCAGCTCCACATTATAGGCATTCACGCCGTTTTGGGTGCCTGTAAGCACCGTGATATTGTCACTGCGCCCGGAAAAATCACGCACAGTCAAATTGGTACGCGCCAGGGTAATAAAATCCCGAAACAATTCGTCCTTCTTCGTGCCGTTATCTGCACAAAATAGGGTATTCAGTGCAGTCAGTCCCAAATCGTTAGCGGACTGAATATCTTTCTCTTCCAAAAAATACCGCCAAAGGGCTGTAAATCGCTTACCGTTCAGGCTGGTCTCACCGGCACTGATTCGTAAACTAAAGGTATCTGCGGCGGTGGTGTTGCGGTATTTAATATCCGCCGCTACCGGATAATGGACCTCTCCCAAATCATCAAAAAAGGAAGCAAAGTCCGTTAAGGTCATGACAATATAAAAATCCGGTTTAATCCCGGTGGCTGTCTCTGTCATTTTTACCAGACTGTTGATGCCTCCGCTGGTATAAACCCCGGCCAGCGTACTGCCCTCTGCGGTGGTTTGGGGCAGCAAATTACAAAGCTTGTAAGACACACTGTCCATATCCACCTGAATCAGCACCACTGCATACAGATTTTGATTATCCTTACCGGTGATGGCCAACATGTAATTGGTTTTGCCGCTAACCTGCGGCAACTCCGCCTGCGTGGTGGTATCACCGGTCTGCGTAACGGCTACCGTTTGCTCCGGCACAAAAAACTTTTTGGCAGAAAAATCATTTTTTGCACCCACATAGACTACCACAAAAATAGACAACAGAAGAACCACCGCTAAAATGCCCAAAAGAATATGCTGTTCCCGGTCTGCGCCGGTGCGGGACTTGGAAAGATAAATATCGCCCCGGTTTTTAAAAATCTTCATCGTGGGGTGCTCCTTTCTGTTTTAATATGCTTATTATACAAGATCGTCCTCACCGGTGCAAGGTGCACGCCATATTTTTGTAGGGAACTTTACGGTGAAAAATCACCACTGTATGGATAAACTATATATCTTTCCCTCTATATTATAAAATCCCTACTCTATAATATATATAATATATATATAATTTTACAATAAGTATTGATTATAATCATAAATACTGCTATAATAGACTCTGTATTCTGGTATGGTGGCAGCAGACGGAAATATGCATTTGTTTGTTTAATAACTTGTTTTTTTATAATCACCCCACAGGCGGTTTGCCGCCCATACGACTGATTTTGTCACCGCCACACCAAAAAACAAGAATCTGAAGGAGAAGCTATGGATTCCATTAAGGAAATTTGGACCGCTGTACTGAACTATATGAAGCGCCAGGTCAGTGAAACCGCCTACAAGGTCTGGTTGGAGGAGCTGGTACTGCAGGATTTGGACGCCAGCCGCGCTGTGGTGGTTTGTGCCAATCAGATGAAATGCAATATTGTTACCGAGCAATACAAGGAGCCGTTGGAAACCGCATTTGAAGAGGTTATCGGTTTTCATGTAACGGTAGAGATTATTGCCCGCAATACTACCCCTAAAGAAGAAATAAAGCCGGCAGATACGCATTTGCTGCCCACGGAACAACCGGGGGATATTCACACCTTTGACACCTTTATTGAGGGCTACTCCAATAAATTTGCCTACCGTGCGGCCATGGCCGTAGCCAAAGACCCGGGCGGAGTCAGCAGCCAGACCAACTACAATCCGCTGTTTATTTACGGTCCCTCCGGCTTGGGCAAAACCCACTTGCTTAATGCCATTTGGCACGAAATTCAGGACAATTTTCCGGAGAAACGCATTCTTTATGTAAAGGCGGAGAGCTTCGGCAATGAATTTGTGATTGCGCTGCAGCGGCACACCACAGACGATTTTCACGACAAGTACAGAAAAAATATTGATGTGCTGTTGGTGGATGATATTCAGTTTTTGGCCGGGAAAGAATCCATTACTGAGGAGTTCTTCCACACCTTCTCTGCACTAAAGGACGCAGGCAAGCAGGTAGTCATCACCTCTGACCGAGTACCTAAGGACATTCCCATGATTACCGACCGCTTAAAAACCCGATTTGAAAGCGGTCTGCTGGCAGACATTAACCCGCCGGAATTTGAAACCCGCTGCGCCGTGATTAAGCGCAAGGCAGAAATGCTGGACTTTGATATTCCCCAAGAAGTGGTAGAATACATCGCCAAAAATGTAAAGAACAACATTCGCCACCTGGAAAGCGTAACAAAGAAATTGCAGGCTATGCAAAACCTGTTTAATCAAAAGCCCACCATTGCCGGGGCACAGACGGTAATTAAAGATATTATCGAGGACAGCCAGCCCCTGCCGGTTACCATTCAACGGGTGGTGGACGAAGTAAGCCGTGTTACCGGCATCTCTGAGGAGGAAATTTACAGTACAAAGCAGCAAGCTGCCGTAACCCATGCCCGCAAGATTACCTTTTATGTGATTCGGGAAGTGACCGGTATGAGCTATGTGGCCATCGGCAAGGAGTTTAAAAAAGACCACTCCACCATTATGTACAATATAAACAGCATTGAAAAATCAATGAAAAAGGACGCGCGCCTGGCGCGTCAGGTAACGGATATTGTAAATAACATTAACCAGAATAGGGACAATTAAAAGAAAAATCACTGTCCTGATTACCTAAAATCTTTCACATTTTTTTCATTTTACACAAAGCATATTTTCACATCCCTTGTGAAAGATAAAATCTTTCCACATTTTCAACAAATTTTCAAAATCCGGGCGTGGAAGAAAAAAGCGCCGAAAATCCCACGGTTAACCGCAATTTGACCGCTTTCCACACTTTCACCGCCCTATACTACTACTACTAAAACCCATACTGTAACAGGAGACGGAGGGAGCGAATTTTATGAAATTCACCTGCAATGCCAGAGAACTGAATAACGCCTGCAATAATGTGATGCGCGCAGTCAGTACAAAAATGACCGTACCCACCATTGAGGGTATCTTAATGGAGTGCGGCAGCGATACGCTGAGCTTGACCGGCTATGACTTTGAATTTGGTATCAATACTACGCTGCAGGCCAGCGTCACCGAGCCGGGCGCCATTGTGATCAACGCCAAGGTGCTTTGCAATATTATTAAAGAACTGACGGCGGAGACGGTGACCTTTGACATCAGCGGCACCTCTGTTTCTATCATCTGCGGCGCTGCCCAATATGCCATTACCGGCATTGACGCAGACGATTACCCGGAACTGCCCAGCGTCAGCGGCGGCTATCCCTTGTTCTTAAATCAAACCCTGCTGCAAAAGATGGTACAGCAGACTCTGTTTGCGGTGGCAGACAGTGAGGCTGCTAAACCGGTACACACCGGACTGAAATTTGAAATGAGTCTGAATCAACTGCGCCTGATCGGCGTAGACGGCTACCGCCTGGCTATCCGCACAGAGACCGTAAAGTACGACGGCGAGGACATTAGCTTTATCGTGCCCAAAAAGACGGTGCGTGAGCTGATTAAGCTGCTGAACCCGGAAGAGGACGAAAATATTTCCGTTTCTGTGGGTAAGCGCCACATTGTGTTTGAAGTGGGGCAGTACAGCATTATTAGCCGTCTGCTGGAGGGCGAATTCTTAGATTATAATGCCGCCGTGCCCAAAAGCAGCAATACCACGGTGCTCATCAACACCGAGGACGCCATTCACTGCATTACCAGTACCATTCCGGTGATTGAAAATAACCAAAAAAATCCGATTCGCTGCCTGTTTGACGCAGACGAAATGCGGGTGTCCACCGTGTCCGGCCTGGGCCGGGTGGTGAACTACACCCACGCCAATGTAAGCGGCGATCGGGTGGAGATCGGCTTTAATTCCAAATATGTGCTGGACGCACTGAACGCCGCAGACACCGATCAGGTACGCATTGAGCTGTCCGGTCCGGTAAGCCCGGTAAAGGTACTGCCCATGACCGACGACAGCTTCCTATTTTTGGTGCTGCCCATGAGGCTAAAAAATGAAGCTTAATGTCAATATCAAACCCCACCGGCAAGAGACGGTGACCATCAGCACCCCCTTTATCCGGCTGGACGCCCTGCTAAAATTCAAAGGCGAGGCGGAGACCGGCGGCCAGGCCAAGCAAATGATTCAGGACGGACTGGTGAAAGTCAATAATGAGACCTGCACCGCCAGAGGCAAAAAAATCAAGCCCGGCGATGTGGTGGCCGTCCACGGCACCGATTATACCGTACAGCAATGAAGATAGAACGCATGGGCATTGACGCCTACCGCAATCTGGAGCACCTGGTGCTGGATTTTGACGATGTAAATGTGATCTACGGCGAGAATGCCCAGGGTAAGACCAATTTGATTGAAGCGGTGTACTTGTTTACCGGCGCCAAGAGCTTTCGCGGCGCCCGGGACAGCGAGCTGGTACAGTTCGACAAAGAACAGGCCCAGCTGCAGATTCACTTTGTCAGCGGCAACCGACCCCAAACGGCTGTGTTACAGATCAAAAAACGCCGCAGCGCCACCTTAAACGGCATTGCCAAGTCCTCTGCCGCTGCGCTGGGGGAGGAGATCAAGGCGGTGGTGTTCAGCCCCGCTCATTTGACCATGATCAAAGACGGCCCGGCAGAACGGCGCAAATTCTTAGATTTAGCTTTGTGTCAAATTCGTACCGGGTACAAAAAGTTGCTCAGTGACTACAACCGCAGTCTGGCCCAGCGGAATATGCTGCTGCGAGACATTGCGACAGGCAAAATAAGCGCCGACACCCTGTTTATTTGGGACGGCAACCTGGCCCGTGCCGGGGCAAAGATCATTTACCAGCGCCGTGCCTATGTGGCTGCGTTGGCGGAGCCCCTTTCCCGGATCCACAACGGCCTGTCCGGCGGGCGGGAACAGATCGGCGCCCGGCTGCAAGGGGCCTTTGACTACGGCGACTTGGCTGTAGAAGAACTGGAACGGCGGCTGCTTTCATTACTGGAAAGTGCCCGCAGCGAGGATCTTTACCACCGGGCCACCACCGTAGGACCCCACAGGGACGATCTGGACATTACCTTAAATGGTATCTCTGCCCGGAAGTACGGCAGCCAGGGTCAGCAGCGCAGCTGTGTGCTCTCTCTAAAGCTGGCGGAAGCGGAAATTCTGCAACAAAAAACAAATGAAGCCCCCATTGCCCTCCTGGACGATGTAATGAGCGAGCTGGACGAGGGGCGACAAGACTATATACTCAACCACATGAAAGGGATGCAGCTGTTTATCACCTGCTGCGACGCGGGCACCATCCTGCGCGGCACCCGGGGCAAGACCTTTCATATTGCAAACGGCAAGGTGGTGGACTGATGTTTCTGCACATCGGCGGCGACACGGTGGTGCGCACCGGCGACATTATCGGCATTTTTGATATGGACACCTCCACGGTGGGCAAGGCCACCCGGGACTTTCTTGCCCGGGCAGAACGGCAAAAACGGGTACGGTATGTAAACTACGACCTGCCCAAAAGCTATGTGCTCACCAAAGAGACGGTGTATATCAGTCCCCTGAATGTAAGCACCCTGATCAAACGATGGAAATGACCCATTTTCGATAGAATACGGACACAGGCACCGCACTTGCCCACAGTGCGGAGGGCGCTTTTGTGGGCAGAAAGGCAGAAGTTATGGCTGAAGAAGAAAAGACTGTTTTGGAAGAAGCGGATATGGACACCGTTGTAACGGAAGAATACTCCGCAAAAGATATTCAGGTGCTGGAGGGCTTAGAGGCCGTCCGCAAGCGCCCGGGTATGTATATCGGCTCCACCGGCCCCCGTGGTCTGCACCACCTGGTGTATGAGATCGTGGACAATTCCATTGACGAGGCGCTGGCCGGGGTGTGCACCCACATTGAGACGGAGATTTTGCCCGGCAATGTGATCAGCGTGCGGGATAACGGCCGTGGTATTCCCACCGGCATTAACGAAAAGACCGGTCTGCCTGCCGTAACGGTGGTGCTCACCGTGCTCCACGCCGGCGGTAAGTTCGGCGGCTCCGGCTACAAGGTATCCGGCGGTCTGCACGGCGTAGGCTCCTCCGTAGTCAATGCCCTGTCTCAGTGGCTGGAGGTAGAGGTGACCCAGAACGGCCATGTGTACGCCCAGCGCTTTGAGCGGGGCAAGCCGGTGGACGACCTGCACATTATCGCCGACCGGGAGGGGCACGGCACTCTCATTCGTTTTCAGGCGGACCCGGAGATCTTCTCCGAGACCACCGAGTACGAGTACGATGTGCTGGCCCGCCGTCTGCGGGAGCAGGCGTTCCTGAACGCCGGGCTGTCCATTACTTTGACGGATAAGCGGGGCGAGGAGCCGGTAGGCGAGGAGTTCTGCTACGAGGGCGGTATTCGGGAGTTTGTAAAGTACATCAACACCACCCGGGGGCTGAACCCTATTCAGGACGAAGTGATCCACATCTCCACCACCAAGGACGACCGCAGTGCGGAGGTGGCCCTGTGCTATACGGACAGCTATAACGAGACCCTGCTGTCCTTTGCCAACAACATCAACACCATTGACGGCGGCACCCACGAGACCGGGTTTAAGACCGCCCTGACCCGGGTGTTCAACGACTACGGCAAAAAGTTTAATATTCTGAAAGAAAATGACAAGAAACTCTCCGGCGACGATGTGCGCGAGGGGCTTACCGCCGTCATTAGCGTAAAACTCACCGAGGCCCAGTTTGAGGGCCAGACCAAGGGCAAGCTGGGCAATACGGACATTACCGGCCTGGTCAGCTCCCTGGTGTATGACAAGCTGATGACCTACTTTGAGGAGAACCCGGCGGTGGCCAAGGCGCTGCTGTCCAAGTCCCTGGACGCTTCCCGCGCCAGAGAGGCGGCCCGCAAGGCCAGAGATAACGCCCGCAACAAGACCGGGCTGGAGAGCAGCAAGCTGCCGGGCAAGCTGGCGGACTGTTCCTCCAACGACCCCTCCCTGTGCGAAATTTACATCGTCGAGGGTGACTCCGCCGGCGGCTCTGCCAAGGACGGACGGGACCGTGCCCACCAGGCCATTCTGCCCCTTTGGGGTAAAATGCTGAATGTGGAGAAGGCACGGCTGGACAAGGTCTACGGCAACGAAAAGCTGATGCCCGTAGTGACCGCACTGGGTACCGGCATCGGCGAGGACTTTGACATTACCAAGCTGCGCTACCACAAGATCGTCATTATGGCCGATGCGGATGTGGACGGCGCCCACATTCGTACCCTGCTGCTGACCTTCTTCTTCCGCTATATGAAACCCCTGGTAGAGGGCGGATACATTTACCTGGCCCAGCCCCCGCTGTTTAAGGTACAAAAGGGCAAAAAGTTCAAATACGCCTTTAGCGACGAGGAGCGGGACCGGCTCATTGAAGAAATGGGCGGCCAGTGCGATATTCAACGGTACAAAGGTCTGGGTGAAATGGACCCGGAGCAGCTGTGGGAGACCACTATGGACCCGGAATTCCGCATTATGCTGCGGGTGACCGTAGAGGACGCCCAGCAGGCGGACGAAACATTCTCCATTTTGATGGGGGATAATGTTGAACCCCGCCGTGAATTTATTGAAAAGAATGCCAAGTATGTTCAGAACTTGGACATCTGATTGCAATTAACCGCCTATCCCGGCGGGGTTCAAACGACGCTCCGCAGGTTGGCGTAGCCGGCTGCGGGAGAACGCTCCGGTGGAGCGTTTGATAGCGGCGTGCACCAACTGTGTTGCGGCAAAAGCCCCCTAACGGATCAAAGGCGAAGTATATTCAAAATTTGGATATCTGATTGCAAGTAATCCCTACCCCGGCGGGAGCAAGCCCCCGCCCTACGAATATTTCATTTTTTCACGATCTTGTAGGGCTCGATGAGTGAATTGCGCGCAGCGCAAGAGACACGAGGCTCCAAATGCGTAGGCATTTGGGAGAAACAGTCCGGGGGACTGTTTCGTAGCGAGTGCGTTATCGAGCCGCATAATCTCATCAGCGATGCTATGGCGGTGAAATCCCTCAGTCAGCTGCGCTGACAGCTCCCTTTACAAGGGAGCCTAAGAAGATGTAACCGATAAGCCTCCCTTGTAAAGGGAGGGGGACCGCCGTAGGCGGTGGAGGGATTATTGTAGACACCAACCTCCTTCTCCCAAACAAAGGAGAACACCATGACCACATTTGAATTCAAAATGACGCCACGGGCGTATTACGCCGGGTGGCGGGTGCTGCAACGGCGGCAGCTGCGGCTGCAATGGGTGTTTTGCGCCCTGTGTGCCCTGCTGGCAGCGGCGGGTATTTTGCTGTATTTTCTGCTGCAAGATGTGGCAGAGACGGCAATACTCCCGCCACTCAGTGGCATTGTGGCAGCCATGGCTGTGCTGCTGCCCTGGGTGCGGCGCAGTTCCGTGCTGCGGGAGTTTAGCCAATCGCCGACCCTGACCCAGCCTTTTACCCTCCGGCTGGAGGAGCAAGCACTGCAGGTGTGGGGCAAATTTGAGCAGTACACCCTGCCTTGGCAAGGGATTACCTACGCCAAGGAGACCAAGGACTATATCATTCTCATCGGGTGCTACCGGATGGGGCTGTTTGTAATCGAAAAAGCAGACTGCGCCCCGGCGGACCTGAACGCGCTGCTCAGCGCCCTGCACGAGAAGGCACCGGCCTTTGGAGGTGCAAAATGATCGAAGTGAACTACTGCTTAGACCCTATGGATTTTGCCGATATGGCAGCGCTGCGCCAGCGGCTGACCCGTATGACCCCCATTCTCTTTTTGGCGGATGTGGTCTTTGGCTGTATGGTGGTGGGCTTTAGCGCCCAGTCCCACCAGCCCAGTGTGGCGCTGGCGGCCTGTTTGCCCCTGCTGGCCATGGGCACGCTGCTGCTGTGCCGCGGCCCACTGTCCCGGCGGAAGTATGCCCGCCTGTGCAAAGCCCACCCGTCCCTGACCGCGCCGGTGCAAATGCGCATTACCGGCACGGAGGTGGAGTGGACTATGCCCGGTGAAAAGCCGGACCAGTGCGAAATTCACGCCGTGTACCCGATGGCGATGTTCGGCGCCGTATTTGAGACCGGGCGGCTGTTTGCCTTTGCCATTCCCGGCACCGTTACCCTGCTGCTGCCCAAGCGGGCGCTGCCGGAGAGCCAGCTGTCCCGACTGCGGGAAATGCTGCAAAACACCGCTTATTATAAATTGACCAAGTAAAACCTGCCGGGCTGCGGCCCGTATATAGGAGATGAATGCCAATGGATAACAATGAGATCCGGTATGACAATCAAAAGATCGTAGATGTAGAGATCAACAAAGAGGTGCGCAAGGCCTTTTTGGACTACTCTATGAGCGTGATCGTCAGCCGTGCCCTGCCGGATGTGCGGGACGGGCTGAAGCCGGTACACCGCCGTATTCTCTATACCATGTTTGAGAACAACCTGTACCCGGAGCGGGCGTACAGAAAGTGCGCCGACACCGTAGGTGCCGTGCTGGGTCGTTACCACCCCCACGGCGACGCCTCTGTGTATGACGCCATGGTGCGCCTTGCCCAGACCTTTTCCATGCGCTACACGCTGGTAGACGGCCACGGCAACTTTGGTACCGTAGACGGCGACCCGGCCGCTGCGTACCGATACACCGAGAGCCGTATGAGCAAGATCAGTATGAAAATGCTGCAGGATATTGACAAGGATACGGTGGACTTTTCGCCCAACTACGACGACCGACTGAAAGAGCCGGATGTATTGCCTGCCCGCTATCCCAATCTGCTGGTGAACGGCTCCAGCGGTATCGCCGTAGGTATGGCCACCAACATTCCGCCCCACAACCTGCGGGAAGTGATCGACGGTATGTGCTGCCTGATCGACAATCCGGACGCCGAGCTGCCGGAATTGATGCAGCACATTAAAGGCCCGGACTTCCCTACCGCCGGCATTATTATGGGTGCCCGGGGCATTCGCCAGGCCTATGAGACCGGCCGGGGCAAGATCTATCTGCGCGCCCGGGCAGAGATCGTAGAGAGCAAGGGCGACCGCTACAAGATTGTGGTCACCGAGCTGCCCTACCAGGTGCGCAAGGCGGCGTTGATCGCCAGCATTGCCGAGCTGGCCCGCGACAAGAAGATCGAGGGCGTGGCGGATATCAAGGACTTTTCCTCCCGTAAGGGTATGCATGTGGAGATCACCGTCAAGCGGGACGCCAACGCCCAGGTGGTGCTCAACAACCTGTACAAGATGACCCAAATGCAGGTGACCTTTGGCGTGATTATGCTGGCGCTGGTAGACGGCGTGCCCCGCATTCTTTCTCTAAAGGAAATGCTGCAAAATTACATCTCTTTCCAGGAAGAGATCATCACCCGCCGCACCCGCTATGATCTGAAGAAAGCACAGGACCGCGCCCACATCTTAGAGGGTCTGGCCCGCGCCATTGATATTGTGGACGAGATCATCGCCACCATTCGAGCCTGCAAGGGCGGCCAGTCAGAAGCCAAGCAGGAACTGATGACCAAGTACGATTTTGACGAGCCCCAGGCTGCGGCCATTGTGGCGTTTCGTTTGGGTCAGCTGGCCGGACTGGAAATTGAAAAGATCCGCACCGAGTTGGACGAGCTGCACGCCAAGATTGCCGATTATCAGGACATTCTCAGCAGCGAGACCCGGGTGCTGGAGATCGTAAAGGAAGAGGCCCGCGCCATCGGCGACAAGTTCGGCGACGAGCGCCGCACCGAGATCACCGCCGCCTCCGGCGATGTGGACGATGAGGATTTGATCCCCGTTGAGGATTGTATGCTCACCCTGACCACCATGGGGTATATGAAGCGGCAGACGGTAGATACTTATAAGGCACAGAACCGCGGCGGCAAGGGCATTATGGGTATGAGCCGCAGAGAGGAAGATGTGGCCAAGACCATGTTTACCTGCTCCACTCACGACTACATTATGCTCTTTACCAACAAGGGCAAGGTGTTTAAGATGAAGGGGTACGAGATCCCCGCCGCCTCCCGTACCAGCAAGGGTATGAATGTGGTCAACCTGCTGCCTTTGGAGAACGAGGAGCAGATTTCCGCCATGGTGCGGGTGCCGGACAGCGAGGAGCGCCAGTACCTGTGCATGGTCACCAAGAACGGCGTGATTAAGCGCACGGAGATCAGCCAGTACGATCATATTCGCAAAACCGGCATTATCGCCATCAATCTGGACGAGGGCGACGAGCTGAGCTGGGTAGAGATCACGGACGGCAACCGCAACCTGATTGTAGCCACCCACGACGGTATGAGCATTTGTTTTAAGGAGAGCGATGCCCGCCTGATCGGCCGTACCGCCCGTGGTGTGCGCGCCATTCAGCTGGCAGAGGGCGACTATGTAGTGGGCTTTGCCGTGGCGCTGGAGGACAGCAAGCTACTGACCGTCAGTGAGACCGGTTACGGCAGAAAGAGCGACTTTGGCGATTATCGGGTACAGTCCCGCGCCGGTAAAGGTCTGATCAACTACCATACAGAGACCTACGGCAAGGTGGCTATGATCGCCCCGGTGCGCGAGGATCAGGATATTATTATGATCTCCCGGGAGGGCATTGTCATTCGCACCCCTGTGGACCAGATCTCTGCCTTTAAGCGCCCGGCCAAGGGCGTACGGGTGATGCGCACCGCTGAGGAGGACAAAGTGGTCACCCTGTCCGTGGTGGAGCATATGGAGCCGGAAGAGGCGGAAGAACCTGCAAGCGGCGAGACCGCAGAAACCACGGAAACTGCCCCGGAAAACGCAGAATAATAGACACTTAACCGTCTGTGTGTTCACAAAGCACAAAATTTTACAAATTTTTTATTGTAATGACATAAAAAATGAAGTATAATTGTGGCTATGCTTTGGGGCACACAGGCGCTTTTGTTTTTTGCGCGCTGCCCCTTGATAGAACCACCTGCAAAAAGAGGAGATCTTTTTCATGGCAAACGACTATAATATTGACGATATTTTGTCCGAGGTAAAAAAGCGCCGGACGGAGCAGGAAAGCGACTTGAAAGCCGCACCTGTTAAAAAGGCCGCCGCAACACCTGTAGATACCAAGCGAGAGGCCTATGCCGGCAAACTGGTGGAGGAACTGATGGGCCCGGAAAAGCCCGCCCAAGAGCCTGTGCAAAAGGCCGTAAAGGCCGAACCGCAGCAAAAAGCGGCACCCGCTCCGGTTAAAAAAGAAAAGAAAGCCCCGGCAGCGGCTGCAAAAAGTCAGGCGCCGAAGCCCACGGGGAAGCCTTCACCGACAGCCAAGCAGGCACAAAAGCCGGTTGCACCTAAGGCAGACACCGCGGATGTGCCCGTGCAGCAGGTGCGCCGCAAGTTGCAAACCCCGCCCCCGGCTTATGAAAACCGGGACCGCACCGTTGAGCAGGACAAGCCGGAGACCCCGGCTGCACAGCAGCAGAAAGATCCGACCCGGCCGGAGCCGGAGACACCTGCTACCGATGAGATGATCGACCTGTTCTCTCTCTCCGGTAAGCACGAAGAACTGCCGGCGGAAACCGGCAAAAAGAACAAGAAGAGCAAAAAGCAGAAGGGCCCGGATGCTACCCCCTGGCGCAAAACCAAGAAGGGCAAAATCTCCATTGCCATTATTGTGGTTTTGGTGGTGCTGATTGCAGCCGGCGGTATCTTTGCCGCCTGCTATTTGAACGGTCTGTTGGGCAAGTTTACCGATGACACAGAGGATTACCAAAAGACAGACACCTCTTATCACGGCATGGATTTCTTAAAGGAGAATTTTCCTGAAATTACGGAGCCCTCTGCATCAGACGCCACCACGTATAAAGAATATTTGAAAAACTGGTACAAAAACGGCGATCCGGTGAGCTCCACCCATGTAAAGAATATTTTGCTTATCGGTGAGGATACTCGGGAAGAGGAAATTAGCGACACCTCCCGTGCCGACTCTGCCATCATTGCCAGCGTAAATATTGACACCGGCAAGATTACCCTAACCTCTGTACTGCGCGACCTGTATGTGTATTTTGAGGTAGATGGCGAGGGCCAGTACGACAAGATCAACGGCGCAGCCTCCAGAGGCGGCATGAAAGAATACATCAACACCGTGGAGCGGTACTACAAGATCCAGATTGACAACTACGCGGTGGTGAACTTTGCCAGCTTCCCCAAGATTATTGACAGCCTGGGTGGCGTAACGATTACCATTACCGATCGGGAGATCAATGAGATCAATAATCACCCCAAGCGCTACGGCAATGTGTATATTGAAAAAAGCTACGAGGGCACCGAGGGCAAGCAGAAGCTGAGCGGCAAGCAGGCACTGGCCTACTGCCGTATTCGTAAGATTGATACAGATAATGCCCGCGCAGACCGGCAAAAGACCGTGCTGCTCCAGGTGTTTAAGAAAATGAAAGGCTCCTCCAGCACCGAACTGCTGAAGGTGGTCAACGACCTGGTGGGCTATGTGTACACCGGCTACAGCAAAAAAGAACTGGTGAGTCTGGCCACCTACGCTTTTTCCAACGGCTGGATGAATTACGAAACCCAGACTTTTTCCGTGCCGACTTTGGATCATGCCAAGGGCGGTAACTTCCTGATCGGCGCTACCCAGTTGACCCCCTGCGGCTCCAGCCAGGGACTGTGGCTGTGGAAGTCAGATATTCCGCAGGACGCCTACGACCTGCAGATGAAGATCTACGGCAAGAGCAACATTAAGCTGGCGGAGAACCGCTGCGATTATTGCAATTTGCTGTAACGGTAGAATAAACAGAAGCGTAAATATAAAAAAGCACCCCACCGGGGTGCTTTTTTGTTTGGTTTGTTTGCCTTCGGCCAATCCCCCTGCGGCTACGCCGCATTCGCCTCACGGGCGCCCGTCCCCTCTGTCGCTTCGCGACATCTCCCCACACCGTGGGGAGTCACCCTTTGCAAGGGGGACAAAGATATTGAAACCGATTTGCCTCCCTTGTAAAGGGAGGTGGCTGCGAGCGTGCGAGCAGACGGAGGGATTGCGCGGGCGGCAGATTGCCGCCCCTACGAAGACGTTCTGGTAACCGGTGGACCGTAGGGGCGGATAGTATCCGCCCGCTTGATCCCAACATTTTTCATTTATCAAATTCGTTTTCGTAGGGTGCGATGCCCTCATCGCACCGCTAAATGCTGTCACAAAATCTTAATCCTCAACCTGCTCCAACTGGGCCATGGGGATGGGGGCGGTGTCCTCCACCTGCATTTTGTTGGCGCGCATCCACAGAGCCGGGTCCAGGTGCAGCTTATAGCCAAAGCCCGGATCCGTCTGCCAGTTGGCCATAGCCGCCTCCGGCAGGCCGTAGCAGGTGAGCAGAGTCATCATCACTCCGGCGTGGCACACCAAGGCAATCCGCCGGGTGCCGGTTTGGACACAGCCGGAGATCACCTTTTCAAAAGCGGCGCACACCCGGTGCATAAACTGGGCATTGGTCTCGCCGTACGGGGGGCTGGACTGCATATCCCCTTGTAACCATTGCTGAAAGTCCAGGTTGTCCTGTAGCTCTGCAGCGGTCTTGCCCTCAAATTCGCCAAAGTGGTACTCCTTAAAGTCCTCAATGGTGATCAAATTGTTGCTGGGAAAGAGAATGGCTGCGCTGTCCTTGCACCGCTTTAAGGGGGAGGTGAACACCGCGTCCACCTCCGGGTACGGGTACTTGCCACGCAGGGCGTGCAGCTGGTCAATACTATCCATAGTGAGTGGCAGATCCGTCTGCCCAATATACTGTGCGTTTAGGTTGCCTTTGGTGAGCCCGTGGCGAAAGAGATAAACCGTGTATGACTTCAATGCAAAATCCTCCTGAACAGCGGCAAAAACCGCCAATACATTACAATTTGTTGACAGAAAAAATTATCCCTTTACAAGGAGTATAAGCTGGTATATAATACTCATTGTAATATTTTTGGGAGTGAGTACACATGGAGATCCAAAGCGAGGACCTGGAACAGGTCAAAGAAGAGATCAAGGACCTGAAGGAACGGGCCAAAGCCGCCAAGCGCGCCATGCGCCAATGCAAGACGGATAAGGGAGAGAAAACCAGCAAGTTTGCCTCCACCTTAAGCCAGCTGCGCCGGGAGCGGGGCATTAGCCAAAAGAAAGCCGCCGGCGACTTGGGCATTAGCCAGGCGCTGCTGTCCCACTATGAAAAGGGCATTCGGGAGTGCGGACTGGACTTTGTGGTCAAGTGCGCCGATTATTACGGTGTGACCACTGACTATTTACTGGGCGTATCCTCCAGCCGCAACGGACTGGACCCGTCCATGTACGCCAGTCTGGGCGCTGAGGGGGACGATATGCCCCTGAGTACCTTGAGTCAAGCCACCCGTATTATGCTGGATACAGCGGCCGCCGCCTCTCGCGGAGGTGCCGCCCGGTACATTTATGATTACTATATGCTCAGCCTGTATCGGGGCGCATTGACTATGGCCAAGGCCGGGATTTTGCCCCGGGAGATGTTCAAACTGGATTACAATTTGGGTCGGGAGTTGGCCTCCGCCGCCCTGGCGGTACAGGACGCCCGCTTTGTATTTATTGAGGACAAAAGCCGCACCGGCTCCGATGTGCCGGAAAAGACGGCGCTGCACACCATCATTGCCGAGGCAGAGGAATATATCCTGAATAATTTTGTGATTGAGTGATTAGAACAGGCGTTCCTGGGTCTGCTCCTCAGCCACAAATCGCGTTAAGATCGTCGCAGACAGTTCTGCGGCGATTTTTTTGAATGTGGGATAATCCATGGCCGCGTTTTCGTCACCGCCATCGCTGATGGCGCGCATTACCGCAAAGGGCACGCCGTTGGCGGCACAAACCTGACCCACGGCGCCGCCCTCCATCTCGCCGCACAGGGCATCAAACTCTCCGGCAACGGCAGACTTCAGCGCCTGGGTGCCGATAAAGGTATCGCCGCTGGCCACTGTGCCTCTGTGAATACGCTCGCCGCTGTTGATGGCGGTGCGGGCCAGCCGATCAGACAGGGTGGGGTCCGTAGCCACCTTAATGGTGCCCAGACCGTTGATAAAGCCCTTTGGCTCCCCCAGGGCGGTAATATCAATATCGTACTGGCACACATCGGTGGCAATGACAATATTTTTGATCACGACGCGCGCACTTAAGGAGCAGGCCACGCCGATATTGATGACCCGGTCCACCTGGAACCGGTCGATAAGCAGCTGGGTGCACAAAGCGGCGTTCACCTTGCCCGGTGCGCACTGCACCACGGTGATCATCACGCCCTCCAGCTCGCCGGTGACGAAGTCGCAGCCTGCCGCCCGGGTGGTGACGGTGCCGGTCATCTTGTCCTTAATGGTGCGGACCTCCACATCCATTGCGCCGATAATGCCTAACATATATGGGTCTCCTTTTGCAGTAAGGGCCGCAGCAGCAGCCGAAAAATCAGGACGCCGAGCACGGCACCCAGGGTGTTTAAGATAATATCGTCCACATCTGCGTCCCCGCTTTTGGTGAGATACTGAAAACTCTCTACAAACACGGAGAGCGCAACGGGGACGGCGGTGCCCCACAGCATGGGGTGTCGCCGTACCGTGCCGCAAAGGGCCAGGGACAGGGAGGTAAAGTACAGCACATTCCCTGCTGAGTGCAGAGCGGTGGAAAAGGTTAAGGTACCGGTTTTTGTATAATACCACAGGCAGTAGATCTCGCCCCGAAAGGGCACGCCGTTGGCGGTGACGAAAATATTGCCAAAGGTGCGCAGCAGGAAAAACTGCAAAATAAAAAGAAACGCACACAAGGGCAGGTAGCCTACGGAAAACCGGCGGTAAAACAGGGCAAAGTCCACATTTTCCTTACTGCACCGGGCGCAAAGCCAGCCTGCTGCCAGCAGAGTAAACACGCTGATGAGGGTGTAAAGAAAGTGGTAGATAATGCGGCTGTCGTCCAACCGGGCAATTAAATTCACCGTGTAGCGGTCAATAAAAAACAGCACCAGAGACACATGCATCAAAACGGCGCAGGCGGTGCCCGCAAAGCGCAGGGTGCGCTCGGTCAAAAAGTTCCACACCGTGACCGCCGCCGGGATCACAAAAGAAAGGATCAGCTTGAGCCACTGGTAGCGGAAATTAAAAAAGAACGGCCGGTGCCAGCTGTCTAAAAAGCAGCAGCCGGTAAAAAACAGCCCCAAAATCAGAGTCGCACGGCTGACGGTACGCCACAGACTTGTAGTGTGCATAGGTTCTACCCCCAACATATAGTGACATTATAATATATTATGAGAATAAAAACAAGAAGTAACAGATTTTTGTTGACAACGGGGCGCATTTTATAATATAATATCAACCGCTAATGTGGGTCACTGTCCCACAAGCCAAAAGTCAATTCGCCTGCACTATGCCGTGCAGAGCATAAGCAAAATCAAGACCAGTTTGATTTTCAGAAACGGAGTGAATGCAAGATGAAAAGAACTTTCCAGCCTAAGAAGCGGCACGCAAAGATGGAGCACGGCTTCAGAAAGAGAATGTCCACCAAGAACGGCAGAAAGGTACTGGCCCGCCGCCGTGCAAAGGGTCGCAAGTCCCTGTCTTACTAATTGACCGAACGGAGCGTATTGTGAAAAGCAGCGCCATAAAGGAGAATAAGGACTTCCGCCGCCTGTACCACCGTGGTAAGAGCAAGGCCGGGGCCAGCCTGGTGACCTATTGTATGAAGAATCGCCGGGGTGAGACCCGGGTGGGCATTACCACCTCCAAGAAGATCGGCACCGCCGTAGAGCGCAACCGCGCCCGCCGGGTGATCCGTGCCGCCTTTTCTCAGTTGGAGGACGGTGTAACCGGCTGGGACCTGGTGTTTGTGGCTCGCAGCCGCACCACCGGAGTGAAAATGCAGGTGGTTTTGGCGGATATGGAAAAGCAGCTGACTGCCTTAGGGGTGTTATCGCATGAAGAACATCGTTAAGAAGGCGGCGATCTTTCTGATTCGCACCTACCAGCTGACCCTCAGTCCCCGATTTTCGCACGGCGCCTGCCGCTATACCCCTACCTGCAGCCAGTATGCGCTGGAGGCCATTGAGATCCACGGTGTGTGGAAGGGGTGCTGGCTGGCGTTTTTGCGTATTTTGCGCTGCAATCCTTTTTTTAAGGGCGGGTATGACCCGGTGCCCCTAAAGAAAGACAAGTCCTGCGCGCACCGTTCTACAACTGAATCTAACGAGGACAATGCATGAACAGTATTTTATTAGCTGCCACTTCTTCTTCCGTGGGTATCGGCATTTTTAAGCCGCTCTACTGGCTGTTCGGTGTGTGCATGGGGTTCCTGATGGATCTGCTGAACAATCAGTATTTCGTGGCCATCGTCATCTTTACGATTGTGACCCGCGTGATCCTGCTGCCCTTTAACATCCACCAGCAAAAGACCATGGCCAAGACCGCTCGCCTGCAGCCGAAGCTGCAGAAACTGCAGAAGAAGTACCCGGATCCCAAGGACCGGATGAAGCTCCAGCAGGAGACCCAGGATCTGTACGCCCGCGAGGGGCATAATCCCATGCAGATGGGCTGCGGACCGATGCTTTTCCAGATGGTATTCCTGATGGGTATCATCGGAATCATCTATTATCCTCTGTCCTATGTGCTGGGCATGAAGGGCTTTGCAGATCAGACCGCCAACATCAAAGAAGTGGTGGAGGCACTGGGCTACAAGGGCCAGTATTTGCAGCTGGGTATTTTGGAGAATTTCGGCGAATACAAGGCAACCCTGGTAGAGAAATTCCCTACCCTGTTTACTGCGGATAATTGCGCCGCCATTCAGGCCTATCGCGACAGTATGGTAATCGGCAATCTGGACATGACCGCCATTCCCCACTGGAAAGACGGGATTATTATTATCGTTCCCCTGCTTTGCCTGGTGACCTCCCTGGCCTCCACCCTGGTGTCTACCATGATCCAGAAGAAGAACAATCCGGCAGCTGCACAGCAGGCCAGCCAAATGCTGATTATGATGCTGATGATGCCGTTCTTCTCCTTTTACATTTCGTTTAAGGTACCGGCGGCCGTCGGTTTTTACTGGATTATTTCCAATTTGGTGGCCATTTTGCAGCAGCTTTTCCTGGCCAAGTTTTTCCCGCCCAAGCGGAGTCAGGCCAGACTGATGCTGGAGAACACCATTTATCGGCGTTCCAGAGAAGCGAATATCAAAAAAATGAAATAACACGACCCCCCGGATCACCGGGAGGATAAGTCGGAGGAAAACATGTTAAAAGAATTTGAAGGCAGAGGCAAGACGGTGGAGGAGGCCCGCAATGCGGCTCTTACCGGTCTGAATGCGCCCGCCTCGGCAGATGTGCATGTAGAAGTGGTACAGATGCCGAAAAAGAAGGTGCTTGGCCTGTTTGGCGGCAGCGACGCTGTGGTCAAGGTCAGCTACGACGACGGCAAGCGGGAAAAGAAGCCCCAGCCCCGCCGTGAAGCACCGGCGCAGCCAAAAAAGCAGGCGCAGCGCAGCGAAAAGCCCCAAAAGGCTGAGAAGCAGAGCGCGCCACGTGCTGCCAAGGCAGATAAGCCCCGTGCACCTAAGGCGGACAAGCCTGCCCGTGCACCGAAAGCAGAGAAACCCCGGGAGAAGGCGACCGTGCAGCTCAGCGACGCAGACCTGAACAGTGCCTGCCTGTACTTAAAGCGCCTGATCGAGGGCCTGCAGGTGGAGGATCCCCAGGTTGCCGGTATTCTGAAGGACGGCCTGGTGGAGATCACCATTGACTGCGAGGATTACGGTATCATCATCGGCCACCGTGGCGAGACCCTGGACGCGCTGCAATACCTGACCTCTTTGCAGATCAAAAAGCAGACGGACAAGTATGTGCGCGTGGCCCTGAATGTGGGCAATTACCGGGAAAAGCGCCAGGAGACCTTGAAGAACCTGGCCAAGAAGAACGCGGCCTATGTGCTGCGCACCGGCAAGCGCTACACCTTTGAGCCGATGAACCCCTATGAGCGGCGCATTTTGCACACCGCCATTCAGGAGGTAGAGGGCGTAACCTCTCGCTCCATCGGTGCGGACCAGAACCGCCGGGTGGTGCTGGAGCCGGAAGGCGGCGTGACCAACACCGGCAGCGATCGTGAGCGCTACAACCGTGGCGGTCGCGGCGGTCGTCGCGGCGGCAATCGCTCCGCCGGCAGCAAGCCCGCAGCGGCCCCCAAGGCAGACCGGGCAGACCTGCCCAAGTTCGGCAGGATCGAGGTGCCGAAAAAGGAGACCCCCGCTGAGGAAGCAGCCCCCGCTGCACCCACAGAGGAATAAGTCCAAATACCAACGGCGGAACCGCAGGGCAACCACGGCTCCGCCGTTCTTGTATTTTGCCCGGCGGTATATTATAATAGGTATAGATGTGGCGGACATTCTGCCGTGTAATCCCCGGCGTGTTTTTGCCGTGTAATCCCTCCGTTTCGCTCCGCTCAACACCACCGAACCGGTGCCCGTCCCCTCTGTCGCTGTGCGACATCTCCCCGCACTGCGGGGAGTCACCCTTTACAAGGGAGGCAAAGCGGTTTCAAAATCTTCGTAGGGCGGGGGCTTGCTCCCGCCGATCGTAGGGGCGGCAACCTGCCGCCCGCGGGCGGATACTATCCGCCCCTACGCAGACATTGGTATTTTATGGAACATCACTTTATCCCAACTCCAAACAAAGAAGGTGCAGGTATGGCAAAAACCATTGCGGCCATCGCCACCCCCCACGGTGTGGGCGGGATCGGTGTGGTGCGGCTGTCCGGTGATCGGGCGGTAGAGATCGCCCAGGCGGTATTCCGGGCGGCGGACGGCAGTTCCCTTGCGGATCTGCCCGGCTACACGGCCCGCTTTGGCAGCGTGGCCCGGGGCGAAAAAGCCTTTGACCAGGCGGTGGCGCTGGTGTTCCGCGCTCCCCGCTCCTACACCGGTGAGGATGTGGTGGAGCTGAGCGTCCACGGCGGGCTGGTGACGGTGGAGCGCACCCTGCAAGCGGTGCTGGCTGCCGGTGCAGCCCCTGCCGGTCCCGGCGAATTTACCAAGCGGGCGTTCTTAAACGGCAAAATGGATCTGACCGAGGCGGAAAGCGTGGCGGACTTGATCTCCGCCTCCGGCAAGGCGGCGGCAGACAGTGCCTATACCGCCCTGTCCGGCGCCCTGCGGCAAAAGATCGAGGGCGCGCTGGATATTCTGATGGAAGTGAGCGCCGGTATGGCCGCCTGGGTGGACTACCCGGACGAGGAGATCCCGGAGCTGGACAGCGACACTCTGCTGGTGATCCTGCGCCGGGCACAGGGCTTGCTCGCTCACCTGCTGGCAGGCTATGACAGCGGCCAGCTGATGACCGCCGGGGTGGACACGGTGATCGTGGGGCGCCCCAATGTGGGCAAAAGCGCCCTGATGAACGATCTGACCGGGCAGGAGACCAGCATTGTCACCGCCGTACAAGGCACCACCCGAGATGTGGTGGAGCGCACCGTGCGGCTGGGAGAACTGACCCTGCGGCTGGCAGATACGGCCGGACTGCGCCAAACGGACGATGTGGTGGAGCAGATCGGCGTGGAACGGGCACAGGCCCGGCTGCAACAGGCCCGGCTGGTGCTGGCGGTGTTTGACGGCAGCGCCCCCCTGACTGGGGCGGACGAAGAACTGATGGCCCTTTGCAAGGGCAAGACCGCTGTGGCAGTGGTGAATAAAAATGACCTGCCCTCGACGGCGGAGTGGGAAAAGATCCGCGCCGCCTTTGATCGAGTGGTGGCGTATAGTGCCAAGGATCACACCGGCCGGGACGATCTGGCCGCTGCAGTGGCAGATACCCTTGGGGTGCAGAACTTTGACGCGGCGGATCCGCTGCTGGCCAACGAGCGCCAGCGGCAGTGCTGCCAAACGGCGGCGGATTGTGTGGCGGAGGCCGTGGCCGCGCTGGAAAGCGGCATGACCTATGACGCAGTGAATGTGAGTATTGACGCAGCGGCGGACGCCCTGCTGTCCCTTACCGGCGCCCGGGCGACCCAGGCGGTGGTGGATCGGATTTTTGAGAGATTTTGTGTAGGTAAGTAATGGAATATTTTGCAAAAGCGTATGATGTGGCGGTGATCGGCGCCGGCCACGCCGGGATCGAGGCCGGATTGGCAGCGGCCCGGCTGGGGTGCAGCACCGCTGTGTTTACCATCAATATGGACTGGGTGGGCAATATGCCCTGCAATCCCTCCATCGGCGGCACCTCCAAGGGCCACCTGGTGCGAGAGATCGACGCCCTGGGCGGCGAAATGGGCAAGGCGGCGGACCGCTACACCCTCCAGTCCCGTATGCTGAACCTGGGCAAAGGCCCGGCGGTGCACTCCCTGCGGGCGCAGATCGACCGGCGTGCTTACGCCGGGGGAATGAAGCACACCCTGGAGAGGCAGGAGAACTTGGACCTGCGCCAGTGCGAAATTTCAGATATTGTCCAAGGTGAGGACGGCCTTTGGCGCCTGACCACCAAGCTGGAAGCGGTCTATACCGCCAAGGCGGTGGTGCTGGCCACCGGCACTTTCCTTGGCGGACGGGTGTATGTGGGCGATGTGAGCTATGAGAGCGGGCCGGACGGTATGTTCCCCGCCACGGCGCTGGCCACGGCGCTGAAAAAGCTGGGTCTGCCCCTGCGCAGGTTTAAGACCGGCACCCCCTCCCGGGTGAACGCCCGCAGCTTGGATTTTGACAAGATGGAGGTGCAGCCCGGCGACGACCGCACGGTGCCCTTCAGCTTCGAGACAGACACCCCGCCGGAAAACAAGGTGGTGTGCCACATTACGTATACCAACGCCGCCACCAAGCAGGTGATTTTAGACAACCTGGATCGCAGCCCCATGTACAGCGGCAAGATCGAAGGCAAAGGCCCCCGGTACTGCCCCAGCTTTGAGGACAAGGTGGTGCGGTTCTCCGATCGGGAGCGGCACCAGCTGTTTGTGGAGCCCTGCGGCGAAAAGACGGAAGAAATGTACCTGCAAGGGCTGTCCTCCTCCCTGCCGGAGGATGTGCAGCTGGCGTTTATCCACACCATTCCCGGCTTGGAGCACGCCCAGGTGATGCGCACCGCCTACGCCATTGAGTACGACTGCGTGGACCCCCGGGCCATGAAAGCCAGCTTGGAGTTTCACGACTTTCCCGGGCTGTTCGGCGCCGGGCAGTTTAACGGCTCCAGCGGTTATGAAGAAGCCGCCGCCCAGGGGCTGGTGGCCGGGATCAACGCCGCTATGCTGGTACTGGGGCGGGAACCGCTGGTGCTGGATCGGGGCAGCAGCTACATTGGCACCCTGATCGATGACCTGGTGACCAAGGGCTGCACGGACCCGTACCGAATGATGACCAGCCGCAGCGAGTACCGTTTGGTGCTGCGCCAGGACAATGCCGACCGGCGACTGACTCCCATTGGCTATCGGGCGGGACTGATTTCACAGAAACGATATGACAAATATCTGGAAAAACAGCGACTGATCGAAGAGGAACAGCAGCGGGTGGCCCAGGTAAGCGTGCCCTTGACAGACACCATTCAGCAAATTTTGACCGAGAGAGGCACAGCAACCCTGAAAACCGGCTGCAAACTGGAGGAACTGTTAAAGCGTCCCCAGCTGACCTACGCGGACCTGGCACCGGTGGACCCGGAGCGGCCAAATCTACCTGCGACGGTGTTTGAACAGGTAGAGATCGGTATTAAATACGCCGGGTACATTGCCCGCCAGGAGCAGCAGATTAAGGAGCTGCGTCGCGTGGAGGCCCAGCGGATACCGGTGGACATAGATTATAGCAAATTGACCGGCCTGCGGCTGGAGGCCAAAGAAAAGCTGGCTGCCGTGCGCCCGGAAAATCTGGGGCAGGCCGCCCGGATCAGCGGCGTCAACCCGGCTGATGTGGCGGCGCTGCATATTCTATTGGAGAGCCTATGATTGATACAGAAAAATTATGCCAAATGTTGGATGAACTGGACATTGCCGTGGACGGTTACGCGGCCCAGCGGCTGGATCTCTATGCCCAGCGACTGGTGTCCTGGAATGAAAAAATGAATCTGACCGGCATTACCGACCCGGACGGCATACTGGAGAAGCACTTTATTGACTCTATAGAGCCGTTGCGCTTTGTGGATATACAAATGAACGCTCGCGTGATTGATGTGGGCACCGGCGCCGGTTTTCCCGGACTGCCGCTGCTGATTGCCCGGCCGGATTTGGATTTAACCCTGGCAGACAGTCTGCATAAGCGCTTGATTTTCTTAAAGGATGTGCTGCATGGCTGTGGATTGGTGGCTGAGCGGGTACATGAGCGGGCGGAAATACTGGGCAAGGACCCGGACTATCGGGAACAGTACAACTTTGCCGTCGCGCGTGCGGTGGCAACCCTGCCGGTGCTGTGCGAGTACTGCCTGCCCTTTGTGAAGGTAGGCGGTGCGTTCCTGGCGCTGAAAGGCGCAGAGGACGAGGTGGATCTTGCTGCCAATGCGATTGCCGCCCTTGGCGGTGAACTGGAACAGAATGTTTCATATAAACTGCCTGGTGGAGACAGCCGCCACTTGGTGGTAGTGCGAAAAATATCGCAGACCCCGACAAAATACCCCAGAAAGCCTAAAAAAATAGATACCAAGCCGTTATAAGCCTGTCGAAGCTGCAGTTTTAGAAGGACTTTCCCCCGATGGGAAAGCCTTTCTTTTTGTTCTGAACTATGCTACAGTAGAGTCAAAGGAGATGAGGACATGGCCAAAGAGATCGTAGAGATCCCAACGGAACGGTTGCTGCCCAACCCCTACCAGCCCCGCAAGCAATTCAGCAGTGAGGAGATGCTGGGCCTGGCAGATTCTATTCAGCAAAACGGCGTACTGCAGCCTTTACTGGCCCGGCGGATCAACAACAGCGATTATTACGAGCTGATCGCCGGGGAGCGGCGGCTGCGGGCGTCCATCTTGGCCAACCTGCAAACGGTGCCCTGCATTGTGCTGGACTGCGACTACCAGGACAGCGCGGTGCTTTCTATTTTAGAGAACATTCAGCGGGCGAACCTGAACTTCTTTGAAGAAGCCCTGGCTATCGCCCACCTGCACGAGCACTTTGGGCTGACTCAGCAGGAGATCGGCAAAAAACTGGGCAAAAGCCAGTCTGCCCTCTCCAATAAGCTGCGGCTGCTGCGTCTGCCTGCCGATGTGCGGTATTATATTGAAAAAGAAGGGCTGACGGAGCGCCATGCCCGGGCACTGCTGAAAGTGGACGACCCGGAAGTGATGTGGACGGTGCTACGCGCCGTTACCGACCGGCGCCTGAATGTGGAGCAGACAGAAAATATGATTGCCCATCTGCTGGGCGAGGACACGCCGACGGACAAGCACCGGCGCAAGGTGGTGCCTCTGTTCCGGGATGTGCGGATCTTTGTGAACACTGTAAACAAGGCCATTGCCACCATGCAGGCCAGCGGTATTGACGCGGTGAGCAATAAAACAGAGACAGACGATTATATCGAATTCCATGTGCGCATACCTAAGCGCGCAGACGAAAATACACCCCAATCCTCTGCAAATGCAGACAAACCTGCTTAAAACGGGAAACCGTTTTAACATATTCTCCTCTTTTCATCACACGGGATGGCTCGGCGGCAACGCCGGGCCATTCTGTGTTTCATGTGAAACACAGGGCGCTCCATGCAATTCTTGTGTTTCATGTGAAACATGGCAATATGCAGTCCGGCGTTGTTTCATGTGAAACACGAAAAAACGGTGCCACAAGATATGGTATAGCCAAATTCAACGGCCACAAATCCCAAAAAATAATCCCCGTTGTTTCATGTGAAACCCTTGAAGCGGGCGGACCTTTGTTGTATAATACCAGTCGGAGGTGCCGATATGGGAAAAACCATTTCTATTTTTAATCAAAAAGGCGGCGTGGGCAAAACCACCACTTGCGTCAATTTGGCGGCTGCTTTAGGCGCCAAAGGCAAAAAGACACTGCTGGTCGATGTAGACCCTCAGGGCAACAGCACCAGCGGCGTAGGCGTGGATAAAAGCGAGATCGAGTATTCCACCTATGATATTCTGGTGGACAACCAGCCTGCCCGTGCAATTCTGCACGAAACGCCCTTTAAGAATCTGGATCTGCTGCCGGCCAATATGAACCTGGCAGGGGCAGAACTGGAACTGGCAGAAACGGAAGACCGGTTCCGTGCCCTGAAAAAGGCCATTGCCACCCTGGTGGTGGAGTATGATTATATTATTATTGACTGCCCGCCCAGCTTAGGCCTGCTGAGCCTGAACGCGCTGGTGGCGTCAGACACCCTGATCGTGCCCCTGCAATGTGAATATTACGCCTTGGAGGGTCTGAGCCAGCTGCTGAGCACCGTGCGCACGGTCAAGCAGCACTATAACCCACACCTGGAACTGCAAGGGGTGGTCTTTACCATGTATGACAGCCGGTTAAAGCTGACCCAGCAGGTGGTAGACGAGGTGGAAAAATACTTCCCCGGCAAAACCTACCATACTATGATCCCCCGCAGCGTTAAGCTGGCGGAGGCCCCCAGCTACGGCAAGCCGGTGCTGTATTATGAAAAATACTGCAAAGCCAGCTTTGCCTACAAAAAGTTGGCGGACGAGGTGGTCAAGCAGAGCCGCTAAATCCGGCTCTATAATATAATAGGTATAGGAAAAGCGGAGGAAATGCGATGGCAAATAAAAAATCCGGCCTGGGCAAGGGACTGGGCCAGTTGTTTTTAGAGAATTCCGTAGATGAGTTGGTCGCAAACAACACACTGCCTTTAGAGGAGATCATACCCAACAAGGAGCAGCCCCGAAAGACTTTTGACGAGACGGCCTTGGAGGAGTTGGCGGAGAGTATTCGCCAACACGGGGTGTTGCAGCCCCTTTTGGTGCGGCCCTTGCCCGGCGGCGGGTATCAGCTGGTGGCCGGTGAGCGCCGGTACAGAGCCAGCCGGATCGCCGGACTGCGGGAGGTGCCGGTGGTGATCCGGGAGTTGTCCGATGTGGAGACCATGGAGATCGCCATTATCGAGAACTTGCAGCGTGAGGACCTGAACCCCATTGAGGAGGCGGAGGGTCTGCAAGCGCTGATCGACCGCTGCGGCTTTACCCAGGATCAGGTGGCAGCCAGCGTGGGCAAATCCCGACCGGCCATTGCCAACAGCCTGCGGCTGCTGAAGCTGCCCCCGGAGGTGCGGGAGATGACCAAGAACGGCACCATCTCTGCCGGCCACGCCCGGGCGCTGCTGGGGCTGCCCAATGAGGCGCTGATTTATGCGGCGGCGGAACAAATCGTTTCACACAAACTAACAGTGCGAGATGTAGAAAAGCTGGCCAAGCGCAGCCAGCAGGAGGCCGGCACGGCGCCCAAGCCCCGATCCCGGCGGGACGCATTTTACGACGAGGTGGAACTGGCGCTGAAAGAGACCTTGGGCCGCAAGGTGCGGGTGGTGCCCGGCCGTGGCAAAGGCACGCTGGAAATTGAATTCTATTCCAATGAAGATCTAAAAGATCTGGCCAATAAGTTAGGAGAATAAAAGTATGCTGGATATGAAATTTGTGCGGGAAAATCCCGAACTGGTAAAAGAGAACATCAAAAAGAAATTTCAGGACGAGAAGCTGCCCCTGGTGGACCAGGTGATCGAGCTGGACGAGCGCCGTCGTGCCGCCATGACCAAGGCGGACGAGCTGCGTGCAAACCGCAACAAGCTGTCTAAGGAGATCGGCGCCTTGATGGCTCAGGGCAAAAAGGAAGAGGGCATGGCCCTGCGCCAAAAGGTGGCAGACCAGGCCAAGGAACTGGAAGAGCTGACCAAAGAGTCCAACGAGCTGGGCGAGCAGGTCACCAAAATTATGATGACCATTCCCAATATCATTGACCCCAGTGTGCCCATCGGCAAGGACGACAGCGAAAATGTGGAAGTGCAGCGCTACGGTGAGCCGGTGGTGCCGGACTTTCAGGTGCCGTACCATACGGACATTATGGAGCGCTTTGACGGCATTGATCTGGATGCCGCCCGCAAGGTGGCCGGTAACGGTTTCTATTACCTGATGGGCGACATTGCCCGGCTGCACTCTGCGGTGATCAGTTATGCCCGCGACTTTATGATCGACCGGGGCTTTACCTACTGCGTGCCGCCCTTTATGATCCGCTCCAATGTGGTCACCGGCGTGATGAGCTTTGCCGAGATGGACGCCATGATGTACAAGATCGAGGGCGAGGACCTGTACCTGATCGGCACCTCCGAGCACTCTATGATCGGCAAATTCATTGATACCATCACCCCGGAGAGCGAGCTGCCCAAGACCCTGACTTCCTACTCCCCCTGCTTCCGCAAGGAGAAGGGCGCCCACGGTATTGAGGAGCGGGGCGTTTACCGGATCCACCAGTTTGAGAAGCAGGAGATGATCGTGGTCTGCAAGCCGGAGGAGAGCAAAATGTGGTTCGACAAGCTGTGGCAGAACACGGTGGACCTGTTCCGCAGCCTGGATATTCCGGTGCGCACCCTGGAGTGCTGCTCCGGCGACCTGGCCGATCTGAAAGTAAAGAGCGTAGATGTGGAGGCCTGGTCCCCCCGTCAGAAGAAGTATTTTGAGGTTGGCTCTTGCTCCAACCTGTCCGACGCCCAGGCCCGCCGCCTAAAGATCCGCATTAAGGGCGAGCACGGCAACTACCTGGCCCACACCCTGAACAACACGGTGGTGGCGCCCCCCAGAATGCTCATCGCCTTCCTGGAGAACAACTTGCAGGCAGACGGCAGCGTGCTGGTGCCCAAGGCTTTACAGCCGTATATGGGTGGCACAGAGCGTCTGGTGCCGAAAAAATAATAGTGTTCCACGCCAAACAGCGCCTGTCTGCGGACGGGTGCTGTTTTTTTGTGGGCGTTGGGTCGTAAATCCCTCAGTCAGCTGCGCTGACAGCTCCCTTTACAAGGGAGCCAAAAAGGTTATAGAGCAAAAGCCTCCCTTGTAAAGGGAGGGGGACCGCCGTAGGCGGTGGAGGGATTAAACGGTTAAGCAAGCCCCCCCCTACAAATAACCGCACCACTTTTATGCAATTCCACCAAAAACAATGTGAACGGTGTAACACGCTGGCGGGCGTATTTGAGCGAATAGGGGAGAAACACCGGGAAAAAGGCGGAAAATTGTTCCGGATCTGGACGATATTGTGAATTCTGTAACAAATGATTTTGGCTTGCACAAAAATATGCCCAAAAACATCGTTAAAATATTATCAAATTTTGGTGGTATGGTAGATTTGTGCCCAAAAGGCTTGCAAGGACAAGGGCTTTTCAGTATGATATAGGTGGATTAGCGGAACCCCGCTATGATAGTAAGTACAACTTGGAGGCTACAAAATGGCAAGAGAAATCATCGACAGCGTAGAAAAGCTGGAGGCGGAGCTGGACCGTGTGCGCGCAGCGCAGCGGGAGTTCGCCACATACACCCAGGAGCAGGTGGATAAGATCTTCTTTGCGGCGGCTATGGCTGCCAACAAGGCAAGAATTCCCCTGGCCAAGATGGCGGTGGAAGAGACCGGCATGGGCGTGGTGGAAGACAAGATCATCAAGAACCACTACGCGGCAGAATACATTTATAACGCATACAAGAACACCAAGACCTGCGGCGTTGTTGAGGAAGACAAGGCCTATGGCATTAAGAAGATCGCAGAGCCTCTGGGCGTGATCGCGGCGGTGATCCCCACCACCAACCCCACCTCTACGGCGATCTTTAAGACCCTGATTTGCCTGAAGACCCGCAACGGCATTATCATCTCCCCCCATCCCCGGGCAAAGAAGAGCACCACCGCTGCGGCCAAGATCGTGCTGGACGCTGCTGTGGCAGCCGGTGCACCGGAGGAGATCATCAGTTGGATCGACGCACCGTCCCTGGATATGACCAACCTGCTGATGAAAGAGGCAGACACCATTCTGGCCACCGGCGGCCCCGGCATGGTAAAGGCCGCTTACTCCAGCGGCAAGCCTGCTCTGGGCGTTGGCGCCGGTAACACCCCCGCCATTATTGACGACACCGCAGACATTAAGCTGGCGGTGAACTCCATTATCCATTCCAAGACTTTTGATAACGGTATGATCTGCGCCTCCGAGCAGAGCTGCATTGTGGACAAGAAGATCTACAAGGCGGTGCGCAAGGAATTTGAGGACCGGGGCTGCTACTTCTTAAAAGCGGACGAGATCGACAAGGTGCGCAAGACCATTATCATCAACGGCGCTCTGAACGCCAAGATCGTGGGCCAAAAGCCGGTGACCATTGCGGCGCTGGCCGGTGTGACCATCCCCGAGGAGACCAAGGTGCTCATCGGCGAGGTGGAGAGCGTAGACATCAGCGAGGAGTTCGCCCACGAGAAATTGAGCCCGGTGCTGGCTATGTATAAGTCTGAGAACTTTGACGACGCACTGGAAAAGGCTGCCCAGCTGATCGCAGACGGCGGCTACGGCCATACTTCTTCCGTCTATCTGAACGCGGTGACCGAGCAGGAGAAGCTGAATGCTTTCTCTGCCAAGATGAAGACCTGCCGCGTGCTGGTGAACACCCCGTCCTCTTTCGGCGGTATCGGTGACCTGTACAACTTTAAGCTGGCGCCGTCCCTGACCTTGGGCTGCGGCTCCTGGGGCGGCAACTCCGTGTCTGAGAATGTAGGGGTCAAGCACCTGGTGAACATCAAAACCGTTGCAGAAAGAAGGGAAAATATGCTGTGGTTCCGTGCCCCGGAGAAGGTATATATTAAGAAAGGCTGCCTGCCGGTGGCGCTGGACGAAGTGGGCAATGTAATGCAGAAGAAAAAGGCATTCATTGTTACCGACAGCTTCCTGTACAAGAACGGCTACACCAAGCCCATTACCGATAAGCTGGACGAAATGGGCGTGACCCACACCACATTCTTCAATGTGGCACCGGACCCGACCCTGGCCTGCGCCAAAGAGGGCGTGGCGGCGATGAACGCTTTCCAGCCGGATTGCATTATCGCCGTGGGCGGCGGCTCCGCTATGGACGCCGGCAAGATCATGTGGGTGATGTATGAGCACCCGGAAGTAGACTTCCTGGATCTGGCTATGCGCTTTATGGATATTCGTAAGCGTGTGTACACCTTCCCCAAGATGGGCGAAAAGGCGTATTTCATCGCTGTTCCCACCTCTGCCGGTACCGGCTCCGAGGCGACGCCCTTTGCGGTGATCACCGATGAGCGCACCGGCGTGAAGTACCCGCTGGCGGACTACGAGCTGATGCCCAATATGGCCATTGTGGACGCAGACTTCCACATGACCGCACCCAAGGGCCTGACCGCCGCCTCCGGTATTGACGCGGTGACCCACTGCCTGGAGGCTTACGCCTCCATGATGGCGACCGATTATACCGACGGCCTGGCCATCCGTTCCCTGCAGATGATCTTCCAGTACCTGCCCCGTGCCTACGACAACGGCCCCAACGATCCGGTGGCCCGTGAGAAGATGGCCAATGCAGCTACTATGGCCGGTATGGCATTTGCCAATGCGTTCCTGGGCGTGTGCCACTCTATGGCCCATAAGCTGGGTGCGTTCCACCACCTGCCCCACGGCGTGGCAAACGCACTGATGATCGACTATGTGCTGCGGTTCAATGCGGCGGAAGTACCTGCCAAGATGGGCACCTTCCCCCAGTATGACCACCCCCACACCCTGGCTCGCTATGCCGAGGTGGCAGACGCTCTGGGCGTGAAGGGTCGCACGGACGCTGACAAGCTGGATGGTCTGATTAAGAAGATCGACGAGCTGAAAGCCTATGTGGGCATTAAGAAGAGTATTCAGGAATACGGCGTAGACGAAAAGTATTTCCTGGATACCCTGGACGATATGGTGGAGCAGGCATTCGATGACCAGTGCACCGGCGCCAACCCCCGTCTGCCCCTGATGAGCGAAATTAAGGATATGTACCTGCGTGCCTACTACGGCAAAGAATAAGGGAGGTTATCTGTATGAAAGCACTAAAAGAGCGCGAGCATAAAGTCATTTATAAAGACGGCGACCAGGTGGTCAAGGTCTTTGACGAGACTTTCTCCAAGGCCGATGTGCTCAATGAAGCACTGAATATGGCCCGGGTGGAGGAGACCGGCCTGCGGATCCCCAAGCTGCTGAATGTTAGCAAGGTGGACGGCAAGTGGGCGATCACCAGAGAGTATATCGAGGGCACGCCACTGAGCGAGTTGATGGCACAGCACCCGGAGAAGCAGGACGAGTACCTGAATACCTTTGTGGATATTCAGCTGGAGATCCTGGGCAAAACCTGCCCCCATCTGAATAAGATCAAAGACAAAATGCACGCCAAGATCAGCGCCTCCGACTATGAGGCCACCCTGCGCTATGATCTGCACAACCGCTTGGAGGGCATGAAACCCCATAAAAAGGTACTCCACGGCGATTACTGCCCCAGCAATGTGATCGTGACCCCGGACGGCCGGTATTACATTATCGACTGGGCCCATGCCACCCAGGGCAACGCCTCTGCGGACGCGGCCCGCACCTACCTGACCTTTACCCTTGGCGGCCAGAGCGATGTGGCCGAGAAGTACCTGGCTCTGTTCTGCAAAAAGGCAGATATTCCCAAGCAGCTGGTGCAGCAGTGGATGCCCATTGTGGCTTGCTCCGAGAGCACCAAGCACATTCCCGGCGAGCGGGAAGTGCTGGACCGCTGGGTCAATGTGTTTGACTTCCAATAATCAGCCCCCCCTCCGTGTTGGGTTCCCTGCCCAACAAGGTGTGTACCCCGACAGTGCGCCCCCCTGCACTGCCGGGGATTTTTTGCAAAATCCCTCCACCGCCTGCGGCGGTCCCCCTCCCTTTACAAGGGAGGCTGAAAGGTTACAAAATCTAAGCCCCCCTTGCAAAGGGGGGAGCGGCGTAGCCGCAGGGGGGATTGGCCGAAGGCATTGACAAAGGAATAGGGCGGCACGATGTGGGCATCGTGCCCTACATCGTCAACATTGACTCCATATTGCTTGTGGCGGATTTTTAACAAAATCCACCCCGCGCGCATTCCGTAATGTTTCCTCCTCCCAAAAAGGCTTATGCCTTTTTGGGGACCCCGTGAAAAGATCGTAGGGCGGGGGCTTGCTCCCGCCGCTGCTGTGATCCCCACCCCTCTGCATAATCCCCAAAAAATGTTAAATCCTATTGACAGGGTATGCTTTGTGTGGTATTTTTTAATTCAAAGTTTAGATGAAAGGGCGTGCGGGTATGCAGGTGTATGCGGACAATGCGGCCACCACCAGGATGAGTGACCGGGCGGTGCAGGCCATGCTGCCGCTGCTGCAAGAGAATTTTGGCAACCCATCATCGCTGCATTCTGTGGGGCAGCGGGCCAAGGAAGCGCTGGAGAACGCCCGGGACAGCATTGCGGCGGACCTGGGGGTTTCGCCCAAGGAGATTTATTTTACCTCCGGCGGGTCGGAGGCGGACAACCAGGCCATTCGCTCGGCGGCGGCCATCGGTCGGCGCAAGGGCAAGACCAAGATCATCTCTTCCGCCTTTGAGCACCACGCGGTGCTGCACACCCTGGCAGCGCTGGAGAAAGAGGGCTTCACCGTAGAGTTGCTGCCGGTGCACGAGAACGGCATTGTGCGCCCGGCGGAGCTGGAAGCAGCCCTGGACGAGAATACTTGCTTGGTGACCATTATGGCTGCCAATAATGAGATCGGCACCTTGCAGCCGGTGGCGGAACTGGGCAGAATCTGCCGTGCCCACGGCGTGCTGTTCCATACGGACGCGGTGCAGGCGGTGGGGCATACCCGGCTGAATATCACACAGAGTGATATTGACCTTTTGTCCCTGTCTGCCCACAAGTTCCACGGCCCTAAGGGCACCGGGGTGCTGTACGCCCGCCGCGGGGTGGCGCTGACCAATGTGATCGAAGGCGGCGCCCAGGAGCGGGGCAAGCGGGCCGGTACGGAGAATGTGCCTGCCATTGCCGGTATGGCCGCCGCACTGCATGAGGCCATGGAGAACCTGGACCGGGACGCAGCATATGTAACAGAGCTGCGCCGGACTTTGGAAGAAAAGTTAAGCCAAATCCCGGAGAGTCGGATCAACGGCGACCGGGCCCACCGGCTGCCGGGCACCCTGAATATGTGCTTTGCGGGCATTGAGGGCGAGAGCCTGCTGCTCCTGCTGGATCAGGCAGGGATCGCAGCGTCCTCCGGCTCCGCCTGCACCAGCGGCAGCCTGGACCCCAGCCATGTGCTCTTGGCTATCGGCGTGCCGGTGGAGGTGGCCCACGGCTCCCTGCGGCTGTCCCTCAGTGCAGAGAACACGCCGGAGCAGGTGGCCCATATTGCCGAGACCGTGCCCCGGGTGGTGGCGTACCTGCGCTCTATCAGCCCGGTGTGGGAGAAAATGCAAAACGAGAACGCGTAAAGAACAGGAGCAAGAAGATGGCTTTGTATTCCGACAAGGTGATGGACCATTTTATGAACCCCCGCAATGTGGGCAAGCTGGACAACCCCTCCGGTGTGGGCGAGGTGGGCAACGCCCGCTGCGGTGATATTATGAAGATCTATATTCAGGTAGAGGACGGCGTGATCACGGATGTGAAGTTCAACACCTTTGGCTGCGCCTCTGCCATTGCCAGCAGCTCCATGGCAACGGAGATGATCAAGGGCAAGCCCATTGACCAGGCGCTGGCGCTGACCAATCAGGCGGTGGCTGAGGCACTGGACGGCCTGCCGGCGGTGAAAATGCACTGCTCCGTCCTGGCCGAGGAGGCCATCAAGGCGGCGGTGAAGGATTATTATGACAAGAACGGTATTGCCTACGACCCGGCGGCCTTTTGCCCCGGCGACTGCGACCATTGCCATTAACGACCCGGTGTAAGGGAGGAGAAAACCATGATACGGGATATACAAGATGAGATCATGCGGCTGAAAAAGGAGAACGATGTGTGTATTCTGGCCCATTTGTACCAGAACGACGCCATTTTAGAGGTGGCGGACTACACCGGTGACTCCTTTGCCCTGGCCAAGCTGGCCCAGACCGTGCCCAACAAGACGGTGCTGATGTGCGGCGTGCGCTTTATGGCAGAGACGGTAAAGATGTTGGCCCCGGACAAGCGGGTGCTGCTGAGCAACCCGGACGCCGGTTGCCCCATGGCGGAGCAGATGGACCGGGAAGTGATCGAACAGGTGAAAGAGAACTACCCGGACTACACGGTGGTGGCCTATATCAACACCACGGCGGAGTTAAAGACCGTGTGCGATGTGTGTGTCACCTCCTCCAGTGCGGAAAAGGTGATCCGCAAGATCGACAACGACAAAATTCTCTTTATCCCGGACTGCAATCTGGGGGATTATGTGTCCCGCCAGGTGCCGGACAAGACCTTTAAGCTGCTTAGCGGCGGCTGCCCCACCCACGCCCGGCTTACGGCCCGGGATGTGCAGGCGGCCAAGGCCAAGCACCCCCAGGCGCTGTTTTTGGTGCACCCGGAGTGCGTGCCCGCCGTTGTGGAGCAGGCGGATTATGTAGGCTCCACCACCGGCATTATGAACTATGCCATCCAGAGCGACGCCAAGGAATTCATCATCGGCACGGAGAACAGCATTTGCGAGCACCTGCAAATGCAGTGCCCGGACAAGCGCTTTTACCCCCTGTCCAAGGACTGCGTGTGCCATAATATGAAAGCCACCACCCTGGGCGATGTGCTGGGCTGCCTGCAAGGCAACGCCGGTGAGGAGATCACCGTGCCCCCGGAGATCGCGGAAAAGGCCGTGCGCTGCATTGACCGTATGATCGCCCTGTCCGAGTAAAACAGAATCGATATAAATACATAAGGACGGCCCCGGCCGTCCTTTGTTTGTTGTGAAATTCCTCCAACGCCTGCGGGATGATTTCCAAATCCCTCCGTCTGCTCGCACGCTCGCAGCCACCACCTAACCGGTGCCCGTCCCCTCTGTCGCTGCGCGACATCTCCCCGCACTGCGGGGAGTCACCCTTTACAAGGGAGGC
>CAVCUL010000014.1:0-52115 GCA_963605415.1 bacterium
CAGCTTATTTTCTCACAAAGGAGGTTAATAAAGATGAGAAAATCAGAATTGAAAGAGCTTTATAAGATGATGTTCCCTGAGTATCCGGACATTGTTACTGTAGCTCAACTTCAAGAAATGCTCGGCGTAAGCCGACACTTGGCATATGACCTGATTAACGACGGATATATTCCGGGCGTTAAAATCGGGAACGCATTTAAGATTCCAAAGGTCAATGTAATCAACTATGTTATGGAAGAAGGTGTAAAGAATGCAAGTTGAAAAACTGAAAACAATCGACGCCGACACTCTTTTGTCAACTCCGATGGACAAGACCTTGTTTGTGGTTAACGGCTTGATACCGCAAGGACTGAGCGTGTTGTCCAGTTCAAGTAAAATCGGCAAAAGCTGGCTTATGCTGTGGCTGAGCCTTCAAGTGGCAAGAGGACAACCTGTCTGGGAATTTGAAACGCACAAAAGCGATGTGCTTTATCTTTGCCTTGAAGATACTTACGCTCGAATACAAAACCGACTTTATAAAATAACAGACGAAGCACCGAGCGAATTACGCATAGCAACTACGAGTTTTCAAATCGGAAACGGATTGGAACAACAAATTGAGGAGTATTTTTCCGACTTTCCAAACACAAAGCTTGTGATTATCGATACCTTTCAAAAGGTGCGTGATTCCAAAAGCACAAGCGGAAAAAACGGAATGTATGCAGGCGACTATGACGATGTGTCGGCACTCAAAAATATTTCGGACAAGTACGGCATTGCCGTCATAGTTGTTCATCATGTCAGAAAACTGAAAGATGTCAGCGACCCGTTCAATGAGGTGTCAGGTTCAACGGGCATCACAGGTGCGGCAGATACGAATTTCGTTTTGAAGCGTAGCCGTGCCAATGAAACGGGAACGCTTCTTGCCACCGGTCGAGATATTGAATATCAAGAACTGACATTGAAGTTCAACAGCAACAGTCACTTGTGGGAGTTGGTCGAACGAAAAAATATGGAAGATATTCGCTGTGAGGAAATTCCAAAGTTTATTTTACGGCTGGTTGATTTTATATCCGAGATGAAAGAGTGGCAGGGTACGGCAACCGAGTTGATAACTCAGATGAATGAAACCGAGGTCACGCCGAATGTTGTGACAAAAATGCTTGCCCGATTTTCGGCGGAAGTTTTACAGCCGCATGGCATTGAATACAAAACAAAACGCACCGGCACAAGCCGACTGATTCGCTTAAAGAAGTGTGACAGCAATGACGAAAATGACAATGTAAACTCTATATAGAAAAAAGCCGTCACAACCGTCATTATCGTCATTTATGAAAAAAAGGATAAAGGGGATATACAGGTAATGCCTTGCTTTCGGGGTCCCCGCAAAGTCGTTGACTTTGTGGGGAAAGGAAGAACAAAGCAATCGAGCGGAAGTTTTCGGAGAAATCCGGAAACGGAGCATGTATTGCCTTTGGTCTGACGCAGCGAGCATAGGTTTTGTAATGCCTACAAAACCGGCGGCGAATGCCGAAAGTGGCTGCCGCCCCTGTAACCCCGATTATACAAAGAAAGGATTGAAAATTTATGAGACAAAGAACAACTGCAATCAATATCCGTGTGACCGAAACGGAGAAAAGAAAAATGGAATTTGCCGCTAAAAAATGCGGACTTTCACTTTCTGCTTACCTTAGAAAATTAGGCTTGGGAAAGCAGGTTCAAGCGAGTTTGCCACAAGAATTTTATGAAGCGTACCGAGGTTTAACTGCACTTCGTGACAACTTCAAATCACTTCCCGATCAAAGAATAAAAGACGGATTTGAGTATGTAATCGACAAATTTTTGAAGGCTTACCACCAAAATGATAAAACGGAAAACGGAAGTGAATCGCCATGGCAGTAACAAAAATATGGGCTGTTACCGACAGCGTTAATCGTGTTTTAAATTATGCGGCGAACCCTGACAAAACAATTTACAGTGATATTTGCAAGGCACTTCACTATGCAAGCGACGAGAGAAAAACCGTAGCCGGTGAAGAAAAAGCAATGTATGTCACAGGCGTAAACTGCTCCGCCGAGACTGTTTTTTCGGAAATGATTTCGGTGCAGGAACGCTTTGATAAGACTACCGGAAATGTGGCTTACCACGCATATCAGAGTTTCAAAACAGGCGAGGTTACACCGCAGCTTGCACACAAACTCGGCGTTGAACTTGCCAAAAGAATGTGGGGCGATCAGTACCAAGTGCTGGTCGCTACGCACTTTAACACCGGCACATATCATAATCATTTGGTCATCAATTCGGTAAATATGTGGAACGGTAAGAAGTTTAACTGCAACGAGGGAGCATACTGGAAACTGCGCAGTATTTCCGATGAACTATGCAAAGAAAACGGTCTGACAGTCATTAAAAATCCCAAAGGAAAGACGCCACGCAAACTGTACTTTGCGGAAAAGAACGGCGAGTCTACACGATACAATTTAATGCGTGAAGCTATTGATAAAGCTCTTACGATGAGTACAAATCCCAAAGCTTTCATCTATGTTATGAAACAGCTCGGATATGTAATCGACCTAAACCCATATCATAAATACGCTACTATTCGCTCTGTTAACAGCAAGAAAGCAACTCGTTTATACCGCCTGGGAGAAGCCTATGACCGTGATGCAATCTATGACCGAATGAGAGATACACTGCAAAACAACCCCCAGGAAGCTCATCGCTTATACTATGAGTTCACCGCAAAAAAGGACTTCGGTGTAACGATTCAAAAGGATTATTTTGTTAAAGGCAACTTAAAAACTGCTAAAAAGATTACGGGACTTACGGCGTTGTATTTCAGATATTTATATCTGCTCGGTGTGCTTCCTAAGAATAAAAAGCACAAGCCGTTATCGCCCGAAATGCGTGAAGCTTGCCGTCGTCTTGACCGTTACTCCGAGCAGGTACGGCTGATTTGTGATAACCGTTTAACTGACATTTCGTCGGTTGAGGCGTTTATAAATAATGCCGATTCTCAGATGAAACTTATATCGGACTATCGCAAAATGCTTTACCGAAAGATTAAGTCTTGTCACGAACCGACGGAAAGAACAAAACTTATTGCCAAGCGAGATGACTGCACCAAAGTCCTTGCAAAACTTCGTAAAGACAAAAAAACGGCAACAAGAATTATAGATGACAACCCAAAAATCAAAGAAAATATTCTCATTGAAAAGAATATGCAAAACCGTTATTACGGACTAAATAAACAACGAAAGAGAGATTATGAAAGATGACAAAAAGAAATACAGATTTTACTTTACCTAAATTGGACGATTTATTCACCACACAGGAAATGCGAGACGACGCAAAGCTGGAGCGAGTGCAAAACATTCCGCTTTGTGATCTGCACCCATTCAAAGACCACCCTTTTAAGGTACAAAACAACGAGGAGATGAAGCGAATGATTGAAAGCATACGTAAGGTCGGAGCAATCACTCCGGCTGTGGCAAGACCGCTTGAAAACGGCGGTTATGAAATTATTTCAGGTCACAGGCGACTTGCGGCTTATCAAGAACTCGGATTTGAAACAATGCCGGTGATTGTTCGTGATATGTCCGACGATGAGGCGATAATTGCAATGGTAGACGCCAATCTGCAAAGAGAAACAATACTTCCAAGCGAAAAAGCGTTTGCCTATAAGATGAAGCTTGACGCCATAAAGCATCAGGGTAAAACTTCTGTGCAAGTTGCAGAGAAGTTACTAAGCGTTGAAAAAGTGGCGGAAGATGCAGGCGAAAGCAAAGACCAAGTACGAAGATATATTCGCTTAACTTATTTAATACCCGAACTGCTTGCAATGGTAGACGAGGGCAAAATCGCATTTAACCCGGCAGTTGAAATTTCCTACTTATCAAAAGACGAGCAATGCGTTTTGCTTGACGCTATGGAACTAAACGACTGCACACCGTCCCACGCTCAAAGTATTCGGCTAAAGAAATTATCCCAAGAGGGTAGCCTTGACAGCCAAATCATTTACGGCGTTATGTCGGAGGAAAAGCCGAATCAAAAGGAACAAATCAAATTTAAGCGTGAGGAGTTTAAAAAGTATTTTCCATCCAATTACACCAACGAACAAATACGAAAAGATATTTTAAAAGGATTGGAACTTTTGAAACGCCAACGAGAACGCAACCGAGACGCTCGTTGATTCGTACAGAAGTGTACGCAGAGCGACTATCGCAGAATGGAAAGAACTATACCGGCAAGTTATAATAGGCTTGTCGGTGTAGGTCAATCCTGTGTTGAACAATGAAAGGAGTTAAAGAATTATGGTATCAGGACACCTACAAGTTAAAAAAGGTTTTTATTATGTAGTGCTGAGCTACTATAACAACAACGGAAAACGCCGTGTAAAATACTTTTCCACGGGACTGCCTGAAAAGGGTAACAAACGCAAAGCCGAAGCAGAACTTGCACGAATCAGAAGTGAATTTGTACCGCCGCAGGAAGTCGGCGAGCTTGCTTCCGATATGCCGTTTGCAGACTATCTGCTTGAATGGTTGGACATCGTCAAGGTGCGTGTCAAGGCAACAACATTCAGTTCTTACGAGCAAATGGTAAAATCGGTAATTGAGCCGTATTTCCGTAAGAAAGCGGTAACGCTTCAAGGATTGGAAGCAAGACATATTCAGCAGTTCTATTCCGAAAAGCTGAAAACGGTCAAGCCAAACTCGGTTATTCACTATCACGCCGTTATTCATCAGGCGCTGAAATACGCAATGAAAACCGACCTTGTTACGCAGAATGTGGCAATGAAAGTGGATCGCCCGAAAAAGAATGATTATCAGCCTGTATTCCTTGACGCGGAAGAACTGCAACACTTGTTTGAAGCTGTTAAAGGAACGAAGCTGGAACTTCCTGTTTTGGTCGCCGCTTTCTACGGATTGCGTCGTGGAGAAGTTTGCGGACTGAAATGGGACGCCATCGATTTTGAGCGTGGAACAATTACTATAAAACACACGGTCACATCTCTGCAAGTGGACGGAAAAACAAAAATGTACGCACAGGACTCTGCAAAAACAAAATCCAGTATGCGTACACTTCCGCTTGTAGGCAGTTTTGCGGAGTACTTCAAAGAAGTAAAAGCGGCACAGGAGGTCAACAAGAAGGTCTGCGGCAACTGTTACAACTACGAATATGACGGTTATGTCTTTGTGGATGAGATGGGAAATTTAATGCGACCGGATTATCTGACGAGCTATTTCCCACAGTATATTCAAAAGCACGGCTGTAAAAGAATGCGTTTTCACGATTTAAGACACAGTTGCGCAAGCTTACTGCTTGCGAACGGCGTACCGCTGAAACAAATTCAAGAGTGGTTGGGGCACAGTGATTTTTCCACCACCGCTAACATCTATGCTCACCTTGACTACACTTCAAAACTGTCCTCGGCAAAAGCAATGGTCAGCGGAATGGCACTTCCCGAATCGGTGAATTTCGGCAGCAAGTGGACCGAAATTTCAGACGATGGCGGAAAGAACTGAATTTTACGGTTCGAATACGCCAAAATGCCCAAAATCGCCGTGTTCTTTCCAAAAAACGGGCTGTTCTTTCCATAGTTTTGAGCCGATTTTGAGCAAAAGAGCAAAAAAGAAAAGTCCGGCAAACCCGCTTGTTTACCGGACTTTTTGGCGGAGAGTTAGGGATTCGAACCCTAGGTTCCTTTTGGGAACACAGCATTTCGAGTGCTGCACCTTCGACCACTCGGACAACTCTCCGTGTATGTGATTCCGCATTTCTTCCAAAAACTTTTGGAAAGAACTGGCGGAAAGAACAACAAAATATTTAATTTTCGAACCGAATAAAACCCTGAATTTAAGGGCTTTTTAAGCGGAGCAAACAGCCAACTCTTCGAAAAATTTCGAGTGCGCCCCGTTATGACCACTTCGATACGTCTCCGGGTATGTCAAACACAGTAAAAACACCTGAATATCAAAAAATATTGAAAAAACAAAATGTTAGAACAGCGTGTTAGAACAACAAAATATTTAGTTAATTGAACTTATGAAAACCCTTGAAAACAAAAGGAAACGGGTGGATGTGAAATCCTAAGTAGCAGAGAAATTCGAGCCTATGCCGTTATGACCTCTTTGGTACCACTCCGTATTTTGTTTTGCTGTACAATAGTAGCATTCCGGGGCGGATTTGTCAATTCTCTTTTGCGCAAAATAGGTGTTTGTGCAAAATAGGTGTATTTTTCCGGATTTTGCCGTTGAATTTTGGCGGTGATCGGGTGGGCAGTGCCGGGGAGCGGTTGCGCCGGGGGCGCGGGTATGGTAAAATAGAAGCAGTTTTAGATGGGAGCGCAAGGTATGATCGCAATTATTGACTACGGCGCCGGGAATTTGTCCAGCGTGCAAAAGGCGCTGAACTTTCTGGGTGCAGACAATCGCATTACCGCCGATCCGGTGGAGATCCTGGCGGCGGACCGGGTGATCCTGCCCGGGGTAGGGGCCTTTGGCGACGCCATGGCTGCCATGCGCAGCCGGGGATTGGTAGACACGGTGCGGGCGGCAGCAGACGGCAGTCGGCCGTTTTTGGGCATTTGCCTGGGACTGCAGTTGCTGTTTGCTGAGAGCGAGGAAAGCCCCGGCGTTGAGGGCCTGGGTATCTTTGACGGGCGCATTCGCCGCATTCCCGGCGGAGCGGGGCTGAAGGTGCCCCACATCGGCTGGAATGATGTGCAGCTGACCCAAACGGACGGCATTTTCCGTGGCATTGCCCAGAACAGCTACTTTTACTTTGTTCATTCCTTTTATTTGGACGGCGCCAAGCCGGAGGAGGTAGCCGGTGTGACCCGGTACGGCGTGCCCATTCAGTGCGCGGTACAGCGGGGCAAGGTGACTGCCACCCAGTTCCACCCGGAAAAAAGCGGTGCAGCGGGCTTGCAGCTGCTGAAGAATTTTATCGGCGGGGAGGAAGAATAAGATGTACGCAAAGCGAATTATTCCCTGCCTGGATGTAAAGAACGGCCGGGTGGTCAAGGGCGTGTCCTTTGTAGACCTGGTAGACGCCGGTGACCCGGTGGCCTGCGCGGCGGCTTATGACGCCCAGGGGGCGGACGAGCTGGTGCTGCTGGACATTACCGCCACCCACGAGGGGCGGGGCACCATGACGGAGATCGTGCGCCGGGTGGCGGAGACGGTGTTCATTCCCTTTACCGTTGGCGGGGGCATTGCCAGCGTGGAGGATTTTACCCGGCTGCTGCGTGCCGGGGCGGACAAAATCTCCGTGAATTCCGCAGCGGTGCGGGACCCGGAACTGATCAGCAAGGCCTCGGCCAAGTTCGGCGCCCAGTGCGTGGTGTGCGCCATTGACGCCAAGCGCCGGGACCAGGGCTGGGAAGTGTACTTGAACGGCGGGCGGATCCCCACCGGGCTGGACGCAGTGGCCTGGGCTAAAGAGGCGGAGCGCCGGGGTGCGGGAGAAATTCTCCTGACCTCCATGGACTGCGACGGCCAAAAGACTGGGTACGACCTGGAGCTGACCCGGGCGGTCAGCCAGGCGGTGGGCGTGCCGGTGATCGCCAGCGGCGGCGCAGGCAAGGCGGAGCACTTCTTAGACGCCTTTACCGACGGCAAGGCGGACGCGGTGCTGGCTGCCAGCCTTTTCCATTTTAACGAACTGCCGATCCCGGAGTTGAAGGCGTATCTGAACGCCCAGGGCGTGCCGGTGCGGTTATAAAGAAATACAGTCCGGGCGTGTGCTTTTGCAGAGTGCACGCTCGCTTTTTGCCTGTTGCGCCCCGGGCGCAAAAATGGTACAATGTTTGTAGAAAAACAGCGAGAACGGAGAGACAAAATGGCAACGGAGACAGAACAGACAACAGACGGCCTGGTGATCGGGCGCAACGCAGTGGCAGAGCTGCTGGCCAGCGGTCGTGAGATCGAGCATGTGCTGGTGGCCAACGGCGAGCGCACCGGCTCCATTGTGCCCATAGTGGCAAAATGCAAAAAGCAGGGCGTGGTGGTGAAGTATGTGGACCGGCACAAGCTGGACACCATGTGTGACCATGCCAATCATCAGGGTATTGTGGCGGTGGCGTCCGCCCATGATTATGTGCCGTTGGAGACCATTCTGGACCGGGCGGAAGAAAAGGGCGAGGCGCCTTTTTTGGTGCTGTGCGACGGGATCGAGGACGGCCACAATTTGGGGGCCATTATCCGCTCGGCCGAGGCCGGTGGTGCCCACGGGGTGGTGATCCCCAAGCGGCGCAGCGTGGGGCTGAACTACACGGTGGCCAAGACCGCCTGCGGCGCACTGGAGTACCTGCCGGTGGCCCGGGTCAGCAACCTGAACCAAACCATTGAGCTACTGAAAAAGCGGGGCGTTTGGGTTTATGCGGCGGATATGGACGGCGCGCCCTGGTGCCAAACGAATTTTGACGGCGGCGTGGCGCTGGTGATCGGCAGTGAGGGCAGCGGCGTCAGCCCGCTGGTAAAGAAGAACTGCGACGCAGTGATCAGCCTGCCCATGCGGGGCAAGGTCAACTCTCTGAACGCCTCTGTGGCGGCAGGCATTTTGATATATGAAGTGACCCGGCAGCGTCTGGGGCTGAATGGAAAGTGAGCGTATGAGTGAGAATTTAACCATAGATGAGATCCTACGCCAGGCGGAAGAAATACGCAAAAAAACCGCCCGCAAGGCGGAGGCAGCCATCGACAAGATCCACGCTACTCAAACGCCGCTGGAGCCGCAGCCGAAAGAACCTGCCGCTACGGTGGCGCCCGGTGCAGACGACAAAACCCAGGTAACGGCACCGGTGACGGACAAAACACAAGTGCGCCCGGCTGTGGACGACAAGACCCGGGTAGGCACTCCGGTGACCCCGGCAGCGCCGCCGGTTACCGCCAAAACCACGGCGGTGCCCCCGGTAGGGGATAAGACCCGCCCGGTACGCCTGACGGAAAAGACCGGCGTGGTGCCCAACCTGGGCAGCAAGCGCAGCTTCTTTGGCGCCACCGGCAGCGAGCGGGTGTATTCCAAGGAGCCGCCGGAGATCATAGAAAAACCGGCCACCATCAAGAGCCGGTCCAAGTTTGACAAAACCTCCGATTTGCAGGAGATCCCCACCATTTTGGCGGTGGAGGAGCTGGAGCACACCCGCATTTTGGGCCAAAATCCGCCTACGCCCCGGCAGGAGGAGTCGGAGACGGAAACGGTGGAGGAGAGCGCCCAAATTCGCCTGGAGGGCTTTGACGACCAGATCGAGAATGTGCCCAATATTGATGAAAATGTGGCGGAGCGAATCTTAGAGGAGCGCCGCCGGGATAAGGTCAACAAGTTCCGCCTGTTTGCCCCGGAGGAGGGGCAGGCCCAGGAGGGGCCGCGGCGCATTGTAAAGAGCGATTTCCGCAACGCAGACGAGCGCACAGCCATTTTGGAGCGCCTGTTTGCCCAAAAGACCGCGGTACAGACCGGCATTGTGTTTACCGTGCTGGCCGGGGGGCTGCTGCTTTTGGTGACCCTGCTGCGGGATACGGCCTACCTGCCGTCCTTTTTGGCGTCCAATACCGCGTACTTTATTGCGGTGCTGGTGCTGTACGGCGTGGTGCTGGCAGCCAATATCCCCAATCTGATACAGGGCTTTTCCTTTAAGAACGGGGTGCGTTACGACTTTCCCATCGCTGTGGCGGCCATTCTCATTGCCGCCCACACGGTGCTGCTGTATTTGAACCCGGATCTGCTGGTAGACGGCGGGGCGATCCTGCCCAGTGCGGTGACCTTATCCCTGTTTCTCAGCGGTATGGGCCGCCGGGCGCTGCTGATCCGGCTGATTGAGAACTTTGAATTCATCACCGACGGGCAGGAGAAGTACACGGTAGAGACCATTCGCAATGTGGTGGACGCCACCATTATCAGCCGCGGGCTGCTCCAGGGGGACCCGGTGCTTAAGAGCAGCGTGCGCACGGACTTCCCCACGGATTATTTAGAGATCGGGTGCAGCAAGGACCCGGCGGATCGGATCGCCGCCACCACCGGCTGCATGATGCTGGGGCTTAGCGGTGCGCTGCTGGTGGTGGTGTCCCTGCTGACCAAGAACTGGGGCATGGGCGTAAACGCCGGTGCCTGCGCCCTTTGTATTTCCCTGCCGGCGGTGTCGCTGCTGGCCAGCAATACCACGGTGCAGGGCGTGTCTCGGGCATTGGCCAAGTGCAAGGCCATGGTCAACGGCTTTGCCGGTGCCGGTACGGTGAATGACGCCGGGGCGCTGGTGATGGAGGCCAACGACCTGTTTGGCCCCAAGAGCTGCTCTCTCCACGGGGTGAAGCTGTTTAACGGCGCTAAGATCGACGATGTGATTTTGCAGACCGCTGCGGTAATTATTAAGACCAAAAGCCCGCTGGCCTATGTGTTTGATGACGCTATTGTAGGCAAGCAGTCCATTCTGCCAGAGGTGGACGGGGTGCTGTATGAGGACAAAATGGGCACCTCCGCCTGGATTTATAAAAAGAAGATTTTGGTTGGCAATCGGGATCTGCTGATTAAGCACGATATTGCGGTGCCCAAGCAGGGATACGAGGAAAAATACACCCGCAAGGGGCGCAAGGCGCTGTATTTGGCAGTGGCCGGTAAAATTATGGCGATGTTTATCGTCAGCTATTCCGGCAATACTAAGATGGAGCATGCACTGAAAAAACTGGAAAAAAGCGGTATGACCATCTTGCTTCGCAGCTGTGATCCGTATATCAACGAGGAGAGCGTGGCACAGCTGTTTCATTTGCCTGCCGGGTATGTGCGGGTGATGAATTCATCCAGCGGTCGTGTGTTTGAGAAGTACAGCGACCTGCATGTGGAGAAGTCACCGGCAGACGCGGTGCACGATGGCTCGGCACTGGGCTTTATCAGTGTAATGCGTGGGGCGGAGATCCTGGAGGATATGCAGACCGTGTTGGCGGTGCTCATTTCCTTTGGCTGCGTGATCGGCTTTGCCGTGGTGGCGCTTTTGGCGGTGATTGGCGGTTACAGCCAGTTGACCACTCTGAATATTTTGATTTTTCAAGGGGTATGGAGCCTGTTTGTGCTGCTGATTACGCGGCTCAAGCGGCTGGATATTTAACTATTTTTTAGGAGGAGTTCAATTATGAATTTGGAAGGCACCAAAACCCAGGCCAACCTGATGGCAGCATTTGCCGGTGAGAGCGAGGCTCGCAACAAGTACACTTATTATGCGTCTAAGGCCAAAAAGGACGGCTTTGTGCAGATCTCGCAGCTGTTTACCGAGACGGCCAACAACGAGAAGGAGCACGCCAAGATCTGGTTTAAGCTGCTGCATGACGGTTCCGTGCCGGATACGGCTACCAATTTGCAGGACGCTGCCACCGGCGAGAACTACGAGTGGACGGAGATGTATCCCCAGTTTGCCCGTGAGGCTCGTGAAGAGGGCTTTGAGGAGATCGCCCGGCTGTTTGAGGCCGTGGCCAAGATCGAGCAGGAGCACGAGCAGCGGTATTTGAAGCTGCTGGAGAATGTGGAGCAGGGCCTGGTGTTCAGCCGGGACGGCGACCGGATCTGGAAGTGCTCCAACTGCGGCCATATCGTGGTGGGCAAGTCTGCACCGGAGGTGTGCCCCGTTTGCGCCCACCCCAAGGCCTATTTTGAACTGAAAGCAGAGAATTATTGATCCCTGCCCATACCAAAAGGCGTGACCCATTCCGGGCCACGCCTTTTTTGTATGTATATATGAATAATTAGAAAGTGCGGGCCGATGTGGGCATCGGCCAGGTCATAAACGGTAGAAATAGCAACCCACGGGAAGAGGATGGAACATACGCATTTCTCAGCCGGGCAATTTGCCTTGGTTATAGTATTCGTCTTGCGCCCACTTTGCCGGGTTTTCTGCAATGTATTGCAAATGGCGGTCATAATCCTGTTCATCGCGGATAATGTGATCGTAAAACCCGCTTTGCCAAATGGAGCGCCCCACCGCTTTTGTGGCCAATGCTTTGAAAGAACGCACGGCGGAAGAAACATTTGTAGGGCTCGATGCCCTCATCGAGCCGCTGTCCAGGCGCAGCAGCAGGTGAATGTGGTTAGGCATGATCACATAGGCTGTCAGTCCCGGTATGCGCAGCAGATAATGTTCCACGGTGCGGCCAATGGGTGTTAATTTGACCTGCGGGCCGATGTGGGCATCGGCCCCTACGATTTGGGAGAGGAGCGGCTTGCGGTCCCCGGTGCAAATGGTCAGAAAGTAAATGCCGTCCCGGCTGTAATCGTAACCGGTTAGGCGGGGGCTTTTGCGCGTTGGTAAATTCTGCATAACTTACGAAAAAACACCCCAAAGCCGGGGCTTGGGGTGGGGAAATGTTGGCTTATTCGGTTGGAGTCAGGTTCTTGAGGCTCAGGTCCAGAATGGGGGCGGAGTGGGTGAGGGCGCCGCAGGAGACAAAGTCCACGCCGGTCTGGGCGATCTCCTTTAGGCGGGCCTTGGTCACATTACCGCTGCACTCGGTCTGGGCGCGGCCGTCAATGATTTGGAGCGCCTGCTTCATGGTGTCGGTGTCCATATTGTCCAGCATAATAATATCCGCGCCGGCGTCCACCGCCTCTTGTACTTGATCTAAGGTCTCGGTCTCGATCTCGATCTTGCGCACAAAGGGGGCGTAGGCCTTGGCCATTTGAATGGCTTTGGTGACGCTGCCGGCGGCACCGATGTGGTTGTCCTTGAGCAGCACACCGTCGGACAAATTGTAACGGTGGTTGGTGGCGCCGCCTACCTTAACGGCGTACTTCTCAAAGGGGCGCATATTGGGGGTGGTCTTGCGGGTGTCCAGCAGCACGGTATCGTAGCCTGCCAGCTGGTCCATATACTCTCTGGTGATGGTGGCAATGCCGCTCATGCGCTGGAGATAGTTCAGCGCCGTGCGCTCGCCGGAGAGAATGGCCTTAATGTCACCGTACAGGGTGCCCAGCAGCTGGCCCTTTTGCACCCGGTCGCCGTCCTGCACCGCGCAGTCAAAGCGGGCGGTATCGTCCAGCAGGCGGAAAGTGCGGAAGAACACATCCAGCCCGCAGATCACGCCGTCGTCCTTGCAGATCAGCTGGGCGCTGCCCTGCTTGTTGACCGGCATGACCGCGTTGGTGGACACATCCTCGTCGTTAATATCCTCCTTTAAGGTGTGCAGAATGTAATCATCCACGCATATTTTCATCGTTACACCATTTATCATAGAAAGCCTTGTCCTTTCGCTTAATTTCGTTCAAAATCAGGTCCTTAAATTCTTTTTGCCGCCCGGCCTTGTCCGGATAAGCCGCCAGGTCGATCCGGGGATCAAAGGCGGGCTTTTCCTCCTTGTCCTTGGCGATCATATCCGCTGCCCGCTTGGCAAAGACCATGCTCTCCAGCAGGCTGTTGCTGGCCAGTCGGTTTTTGCCGTGCACGCCGTTACAGGCGGTCTCGCCGGCGGCATACAGGTGGCGCATGGAGGTGCAGCCGTTAATATCCGTTTGGATCCCGCCCATCATGTAGTGCTGGGCCGGGGTCACCGGCACTTTGTCCTTGGTCATATCGTAGCCCTCGTCCATGCAGGCCTCAAAAATGTTGGGGAAGCGCTTGTGGGCCTCCTCGCTGGTCATATTGGGCAGGGTCAGGTACACATGGTCGGTGTCGAACTTCTTCTCTTCTTTTACAATGGCCTCGGTCACCACATCCCGGGGTTGCAGCTCGTCGGTAAAGCGCTCTCCGTGCTCGTTGAGCAGAATGGCGCCCTCGCCCCGCACAGACTCGCTGATGAGAAAGCGACGCCCGCTCTTTTTGCTGTACAGGGTGGTGGGGTGAATTTGAATATAGCTCATATCCTGCAAAGTGATGCCGTGCTTGATGGCCAGGGCAAAGCTGTCGCCGGTAATATGCGGATAGTTGGTAGAGCTCTTAAACAGCCCGCCAATGCCGCCGGTGGCCAGGATAATGTCCTGGGCCAAAATGCAGCCCCGCTCGCCAAATTCGTCCTCGCACACAATGCCGTAGCAGGTGTTGTCGTGCTCAATCAGGTCGATCATAGTGGTTTGGGGAATAAAGGTGATGTTGCGCCGGTTTTTGGCAATAGACAGCAGGGTGGTGGTAATCTCCTTTCCGGTTTCGTCCTTGTGGTGGAGAATGCGGTTGTTGCGGTGGGCGCCCTCGCGGGTGTAGTCAAAGTCGCCGTCCTTCTTGGTGTCAAAGTCTGCACCCAGTTTAATGAGCGTGCCGATCACATCCGGCGAGCTTTCAATCATCACCCGTACAGACTCTGGGTTGTTCTCATAATGACCGGCCTTCATGGTGTCCTCATAAAAGCACTTAAAGTCGTCCAGGCTCTTCAGCACGCACACGCCGCCCTGGGCCAGGTAAGAGTCGCACTCTTTCAGATCCTCTTTGGTGATCATCAGGATTTTTTTGTTTTCCGGCAGGCAGAGAGCTGCAAACAGTCCTGCCACGCCGCTGCCGACGATCACAATGTCTGTATGAATGTAACTTCTGTTTTTCATAGTGATTTTTGCCGCTTTTTGCTTGCAAGCGGCGCCTTCTTTCCGGGATTTGCATAACCGTTTCTTTTTTTAGTTACACTTATTCCAATATATAACGAATGATGCAATTTGTCAAGATTGAAGTTGGCGTTCATCTGTGATAAAATACAAGTGTAACGGACATTGACACCTGTATCCTATTTTACGCAGGTTTAACAAAAACGGTATCCGTTCTTTACCAAAAGGGTTTATGCTTATGAACGTGTACGATTTTGATAATACCATTTATGATGGTGAGACACTGGTTGACTTTATTCTCTACTATGTGCGCACGGATCCGCGGATTTGGCGCTATGTACCAAAGCTGTTGGTGATTGCCTTTAAGGATGCCTTTCACCTGTTTACCGTTGCCCAGGCGCTGGAGGCCTATGCCTCCTTTTTGGAGGGCTATTATGTAAAGGTGGAGCATATAGAAGAAGATGTGGTGAAATTCTGGGATAGCCATATGCACCGGATCAAGCCATGGTATGCCAAGGTGCAGCGGGAGGACGATATTATTGTCAGCGGCACCACGGATTTTTTGTTGGACGAGATTATGCGCCGCATGGGGGTCAAGCACTATGTGGGCTCCTCTATTGATAAAAAGACCGGCAAGTTTATCCGTCTGTGCTTTCTGGACAATAAGGTGAAAATCTTTAAAGAACTGTACCCGGACGCGCATATTGACAATTTCTATACGGACTCTATGAATGACAAGCCGATGATGGATCTTGCCGATCATGTGTTTTTTGTGCGAGGCGACAAAATCGAGCAAATCAAATAATCTCGGCTAAACCGGGAACGGAGGTGATTGGGCGGCCGTGTGCCTGCCTGCAAAACATGAGCAAGATCAAATCATTTCTTGATCGAAAGATCGTAACCAAGGATGTGGGGGAAGAAACCTACATTACCTGGCGGGAAGCACTGTCCTATGCTATGGGCCGTGGCGCCCAGGGTATGAGTACCTCCATGACCGCCTCAAAGTATGTAAACTTCTTTATTACCGATGTGCTGCATATCAAGGCGCGCCATGCCTCCAATATTCGGCTGTACTGCGGTATTTTTGACGCCATCAACGACCCGATCATGGGCGTGATCGTAGACAAAACCCGCACCAAGTACGGCAAAATGCGGCCGTATATTAAGATCGCACCGTATTTTGTGTCCCTGTTTATGCTGCTGTTCTTTATCGGCAGTGACAGCCTGTCTTATGGGGTCAAGATCGCCCTGACGGTGTTTGCCTTTGTGGGGCTGGATGTAACCTATACCGCCTTTGATGTGCCTATGGGTGCATTGGCGTTCAGTATGACGCCAAACGGAACGGAACGTACCAAGCTCTACGGTATTGCCTCTATCGGGCGTATGATTTTGGGCGCCATTCCTGCCGGTTTGGTGGCTTTTGCCGCCTGGCTGCCGTATTTTAATCAAAATTTGGACAAGGCTTATCTGGTGGCGGCTGCTTTTTCGGCATTCTTTATTATTCTGTTTACCCGTTTTACATTTAAGAACACCACTGAGCGACTGGAGCACCATGAGGACGCCCCCAGTCTAAAGGAATGCTTGCACCTGTTGGCCACCAATCGGCCGCTGCTGATGCTCTTCCTGGGCAACATTTTCTTTGTGATTATCAAGGTGTCTGAGCAGGCGTCCTTCTACTTTGCCTACGATGCCCTGTTTAATGCCAAATATAACGGCTTTTTGGATATTGCCAAGGCGCCGGGTTCTTTCCTGGCTGGAATTTTTGTGCCGATCATTATTGAGCGGCTGGGCCGCAAGGCAGACTCTAAGAGATTTTACCAGATTTGCTGCGTAATGGGTATTGTGCTTAACGGCCTTTTTGCTCTTTGCACCTATAATGGTATTATGAACAAAGGCGCCGGAAAGTCTGTGTCCCTGTTTACCGGAATTTTGGTTATTGCCTTTTCTGCTGTCGTTACTTTCCCTCTGGAGTTTAAGAACCTGATGCAAAAAGAAATGGAAGCGGAGACGGTGGATTATGTAGAGTGGAAAACCGGCAAGCGGGTAGAGGGCACCATGCTGTCTATTATGAGCTTTACCGGTAAGCTGGAGGGTACGCTGTCCTCCTTTATCTGTCTGCAAATGTTGGCGCGCACCGGCTATGTGGAGCACACCACCGATGTGTCGACCATTCAGAACCATTCCACCCTGCTGGGACTGTTCCTGATGACGACGGTATTTCCCATGGTGGGCTATGCGCTGATGCTCATTCCCATGCATTTTTATAACATTACCGGCGACAGCCACCGTCGGATGATTAAGGATATTATGGCGCGTCGGGCGGCGGCCGGTGAAACGGCGGCTCAGGAGGCTGTGGCGGCAGAGGCCAATGAGGGCTAAAAGGCGGGGAAGCTCAGATGTACAAATTTACCTTTCTTGCGGATTTACATTATTATTCAAAAACTTTGGGCACCTCCGGGCGAGCGTATGAACTGCGCAGCGGTTCGGACCAAAAGTGCCTGGCAGAGAGCGGCGCCATCCTTGACGCCGCTTTTGCCCATTTGGCCACATCTGATACGCAGGCGGTGCTGTTGGCAGGGGATTTGACCAATGACGGCGAAATGGTGTGCCACCGGGAACTGCGGGAGAAGCTGTACGCCCTGGCAGAGAAAAAGCCGGTGTACCTGATCACCAACACCCACGACTGGTGCTGTGATGGCAATCCCCGGCGCTTTACCGGCGCCCGGGTCACCCATGATGTGCCTACCATGCCCCACACGGGGATTCATGATTTTTATTACGATTTCGGCGGGCGACAGGCCATTGCTGAGTATCGCACCCACCTGGGGATCAGCTCTTATGTGATCCCCTTGGCAGAGAAGATTTGGTTGCTGGCGCTGTGCGACGACCAAAACGGCCGGGGCAAGGCCGGGTACACGGAGGCGCACTTTCAATGGATTGAGGAACAGTTGCGTCGAGCCGGGGAACAGGGTTGTTTGGTTTTGGGTATGCAGCACCATTTGTTGCTACCCCATGTGCACCCGCTGCTTACCGGCGGCTGCTGTGTAGGGGACCGAGAGGCGGTGACGGCCCGGTTGGCAGACGCAGGGTTGCGCTATATGTTTGTGGGCCACAGCCACTTGCAGCGTACGGACCGCTACCGCTCTCCGGCAGGGAATGAATTAACCGAGGTGAATATCGGCGCCCTGTCCGGCTACCCGGTGCCTATGGTACAGGTGACGGTGACGGACGACTTGCAGGTGCAAATGCAGGTGGAGCACCTGGTAACTTTCAGTTGGAACGGTCGCTCGGTGAATGCAATGGATTATACGCGGGAGCACGCTTGTCAGCTGCTTTGGCGGCTGCTGTCTGCCGGGTCCCCGGCGGATTTTGCGGAGAAATTGGACGCCTTGCAGCTGCCCGGGCGTAAGTTGCTGCCTCTGTATCCGCTGGCAAAGCCGCTGTTCCGTCTGCTGCGTACCGGTACAGTGGGGGATTTGCAGCGACTGTTGCGGCGCTTGGGACTGGGTCGGTATGTGGACGATCGGGCGGCGGCAGAACTGGCAGATCAGCGGATTTTGCCCTATTTGGAGTGGGTTCTGCTGCAATTTATGGACGGCTCCGCTCATCCGGTGGCACGGGACAGCGCTGTTTATCGGCTGGTGCTGTCCGTGGTGGGGATCCCCGCCCGTTTACTGCCCGGCAATATGGATATGAAGAAGCTGATTTTTGCCTGTGATGCGATTGTGACCGGCGGCGCAGGTGATCACCAGCAGGCAATTTTATAAGTGCATTTTTCGCCCTGTCGTTTTTTGCAACGCCAGGGCATTTTTTGTTTTTACCGGTGATAGGATGGGGCTTGCCCTCTTGACAAGTCACGACCTTTGTGTTACCCTTTTGTTACCATATAAGAACGCAAGATTTTGCTTTGTTTTGGCAAATCTTTCCATTCTAACAAGATGTAGTATGCCATTTTTGCAGCTGTTACAGATATGGTCCTTTTCTAAAGGTTACATTTTGGATAAAATACAGCGTTTTTTGTTTCTATTCTTTACGGATTTTGTTATAATATCTGCAATGAATTGGAACTTATAAAGATTTTGCTTTTTGTGAATATTAGTTTTGGATAGAGATATAAAGAGGTGGACACCTTTTGGATAATTTTGTAATTGAAGGCGGGCACGAGCTGTTTGGCGAGGTAAATATCAGCGGCGCCAAGAACGCAGCGGTGGCGATTATTCCCGCGGCGATTTTGGCGGATGATGTGGTGCGGATTGAGAATATTCCCGCCATCAGTGATGTAAGTCTGATTATCAAGATTTTGGACAGCATGGGCGCCGGAATCAAAATGATTAATAAAAATACCATAGAGATCGACTCCCGCTCCTTAAAATGCCAGAGCGTGCCCTATGAGTTGACCTCCTGTTTTCGCGCCAGTTACTACCTGATCGGCGCCATGCTGGGTCGGTTTAAGCAGGCCCAGGTGGCAATGCCCGGCGGTTGCAACTTCGGCGTGCGACCCATTGACCTGCATATTAAGGGCTTTGAGTTGTTGGGCGCTCGGGTGAATACGGTTGAGGGTATGGTTTGCGCGCAGGCGGATAAGTTGATCGGCGCTTCCATTTATATGGACCAGGTGTCCGTTGGCGCCACCATCAATGTCATGCTGGCGGCTGTGCTGGCCCGCGGCCTGACGGTGATCGAGAACGCCGCCAAGGAGCCGCATATCGTGGATCTGGCCAACTTCTTAAACTCTATGGGTGCCGATGTGCGCGGCGCCGGTACGGATGTGATCAAAATTCGCGGGGTGGAGAAGATGCACGGCTGCACCTACTCCATTATCCCGGATCAGATTGAGGCGGGCACCTATATGGTGGCTGCGGCTGCCTGCGGCGGCGATGTGCTGGTAAAGAATGTGATCCCCAAGCACCTGGAGTCTATCAGCGCCAAGCTGGAGGAGGCCGGTGCGGAGATCATTGAGTATGACGACGCAGTGCGGATCACCCGCTTTAAGCCCCTGACCCGTTGCAATGTAAAGACCATGCCCCACCCGGGCTTTCCCACGGATATGCAGCCCCAAATGGCGGTGCTTTTGTCTGTGGCAGAGGGCACCAGTATTCTCACCGAGGGTGTATGGGACAATCGCTTTCAGTATGTGGGCGAACTGAGCCGTATGGGCGCCAACATTCAGGTGGATGGCAAGGTTGCTGTGATTGAGGGTGTGCCGTCACTGACCGGCGTTACCGTTAAGGCCACGGACTTGCGTGCCGGTGCGGCCATGATTATTGCCGGTATGGTGGCGCGGGGCGAGACCCGGGTGACCGACATTCAATATGTGGATCGAGGCTACGAGGATGTGGTGGAGAAGTTTTCCGCCCTGGGTGCCGATATTCGGCGCGTGCCCTGTGATGACGGCGACGACGGTGCTGCCACCGCCAACGCAGGTTAAAAGCAAAGTACGGGTGGACCGGGTTCCACCCTTTCTTTTTTGGATCAAAACAGGTTAGGAGACGGTATGAGCAAGGCGTGTTCTCTTTTTTCCGGCAGCAGTGGCAACAGTATTTATATGGGCTGCGGGAACAATCAAATATTAGTAGATATCGGCGTGTCTGCCAAACGGTGTGAAGAAAAACTGCGCCAGGTGGGCGCGGACCCGGCGGAGATCAAGGGCATTTTTGTGACCCATGAGCACCGGGACCATGTGGCCGGTGTGCGGGTGTTTGCCGCCCGGTATCATATTCCGGTGTTTGCGCACCCGGCGGTGCTGGAGCAGATGGCACGGCAGGGGCAGTTGAACGATAAGGTGGACGCCCGCCCCTTTGCATCGGCAGGTGAATTTATGGATTTGCAAGTGCTGCCCTTTGCCCTGAGCCATGACAGCGCGGTGTGCCAGGGATATAAGTTTACACTGCCGGATGGGCGGCACATTGCCGTGTGTACGGATACCGGTTACATAACCCCGGCGGCGAAAGAAGTTTTGCCGGGAACGGATTTGATATTTTTAGAGAGCAATCACGAGCCGTCGATGGTACGCACCGGGCCGTATTCTTATCCGCTGCAACAGCGCATTTTGTCCGATGTCGGTCATTTGTCCAATGCGGATTGCGCTGCCTTTGCCGGTGAGCTGCTGCGTAGTGGCACCACCCGCTTTGTTTTGTCTCATTTAAGTAAAGAAAATAATATGCCCTCCCTGGCGTACCAGACCACAGTGGCAACCCTGACGGAGTTGGGTGCTCGGCCGGAGGTGGACTACCGCTTGCAGGTGGCCGCCCCGGAGCAGGAAGGAGGGTGCCTGGTTTTATGATCCATATCACCGTGCTGGTGGTGGGCAAGCTGAAAGAGAAATATCTCCGCGAGGGTTGTGACGAATACTTAAAGCGGCTGTCTGCCTTTGCCAAGGTGCAGGTGGTGGAATTGCCGGAGAGTCGCTGCCCGGCAGATCCGTCCCCGGCAGAGATCCAGCAGGTGCTGGAGCAGGAGGGCGTCAGCATTTTGGCTAAAATTCCAAAGGGCGCCCGGGTGATCCCTCTGTGTATCGAGGGGCGGGAGCTGTCCAGTGCGCAGCTGGCGACGCGGGTGGCGGACTTCAGCCAGCAAACCTCCCACCTGGTATTTATCATCGGTGGTTCTTATGGCCTGTCACCCCGTGTAAAGGCTGCCGGCGACCTGCAGCTGTCTTTTGGCAAAATGACTTTGCCTCATCAGCTGGCCCGCTTGGTGCTGCTGGAGCAAATTTACCGCGCTTGCGCCATCAATAATCATTCTAAATATCATAAATAAAAGGAGCTGACGGAATTTTCTGTCAGCTCTTTATCTGTACGCTTATGTGCGCTTTTTTTGGATTTTAGATAAAAATATGTGTACGATTTCTTTATACTCGCCGGGGTTGAACAGCAGGAAGAAGGCCAGCACATAGCCCAGTGCACCGCAGAGAACGATAGCAAGGAAAAAGTGTCCCCAGCTGCCATAGGTAAACAGGCCCTTGGCGGCGTACAGCACAGCGCCGATGACGGCGGTGGCCAGCACATTACGCAGCAGCGTGCCATAGAAAAACAGCCGCTTGCGGTTCAAAATTCGGGCCGCATAGTAGGGCTGAAACACGCCGTAACGCAGAATGGTAAAGGCGGCGGTACAGCAGGCCAGCACATTCAAGGTCAAGGCGTCTGCTCTGCCTAACGGGAAGACCACGAAAATATTGGCAATACCGGCGGCCAGTGCCACCAGCACCGGGGTACGCACCTTGTTGCAGGCGGTGTTAATCTGAATCAGCGGAAATGCTACGCAGCTGAACAGATAGGGAATGGTGGTAATCACAGATACGGTCTGCACAGTCTGCAATTCCGCCGGGGAATAATTCTGCAACCACAAGGCGTAGAATTGGTAGCCAAAGACGATAAATCCGGCCACCGGCGTAGCGATGATAAAGCCCACCAGGCGCATGGAGCGCTTGGCCTCTTTGACAAGTCGGTCATAGTCGCCTTGGGCGTACAGAATAGTGAATTTTGGCGAAAATACCTGGGCCAGCTGCTGCCCCAGCTGCAAAATATAATTGGGAATGGTTTTGGAGGACTGCAGATAGCCGCCGGCGGCGGTGCCGATAAACCGATTGGTCAGCAGGGAGTTCAGACCGGAGATCATCAGATCGGACAGACTTTGCACTGAGTTCCAAACCCCGGAGCGCAGCACTTCCGTCAAGGTTCTCCATTTGAATTTGCGCAGGTTCAGCCTTAAGTCCGGCAGCAGCTTACGCATTAAAATATAGGTGGCCACATTCATATAAGCATTGCAAATGAGTGTGGTCAGCGCAATAAAGAAAATGCGTACATCAAACAGGGTGAAGATCAGAATGGTCAGCACCAACTTGAGCACATAGGAAAACAGGTTGCGCAGGTAGTACAGATCCATGCGGTTCTTTACAAAGGTGCCACTGTTAAAAACGGAGAAGCAAATACCGAAGATATAGTTGATAAAGACGATGGCAAAGGTCAGCTTCACATCGAACATCAGTTCTTTTGGAATGGTGAGAATGTACTCCAGCTTCCACACCATAAAGACGGCGCAAAGAGTAATCACCCCGGCCAGGATCAAATTAGCGCCTAAGATGGAATTTACATAAATATCTGCTTTTTCTTTGTTGCCCCGGTGATATTCGTAGCTGACGAACCGGCAGGACATACTGTTCAGCGCCAGGGTGAGAATCCCGGCGTAATTGACAAAGTCATAGGCCAGGCCGATAAAACCGTAGGCTTCATTGCCCAGCCTTTTCAGAATATACGGAGTCAGAACAAAGCTGATCCCGGCGTTGATTACAAAGGCTGCCAGGCTGGTAACCAGGTTGATGGTGGTCTGTTTTTCGTCAGATAAGGACCTCACAGGGTATCGCCCCCTGTCTTTTCACCTGCCTTGCGTGCCAGATAGTAATAGAGATGGGCGTCATACTCCACCATAGACCAGAAAAAGATCAGACCCAGCAGACGAACGGTGTCAAACGGGCACAAAGAGATGCAGGTGCAGCCGAAGAAGACCAACAATCCCAGAATCAATGCCTTGCGGGGATAGGTCTTGCAGGTGAACAGCCGAAAGGCCAGGTAAAGAATACGCCCTACGCAAAGGACGGTCAGGCCAATACCCAGCACACCGTAATGATAAAGCATATTGCGGACCCCCAGGTCGTCCAGATAAGCTGTTCCGGAAGGCCCAAAATAGATCCAGTAGTTTTCATACCGCTTGGGTGATAAAAATCCCAAACCGAAGATCGGCTGGTCCTTTACAATCTGCCTGAAATATTGGGCAGAGTACTGCCGTGCGGTCAGCGAGCCGCCGTAGTCGCCGGTGGTTTCCGAAAAAGTGGACAAAAACTTTGGAATCAGGCCGCTGAAATACAGCACAGCCAAGGCGATTGCCGCCAGGGCAAACATGACAATCTGTTTGTTCTTTGGGCGCTTTTTGCACAGAAAAACGGTCAGTCCGCCAAAAAAGAACGCGACCACATACATACGGGTCATGCATACATAGTAAAGATAAAAGGCCGTAAATGCCAAAAGGGCCACATAGATCATCTTGTGTTTTACCAGCGTGTTCTTTTGCAACAGGCGATAAAAGCAGTAGAGAAACAGAATGCCGCACAGAGAGGGTATGCCGTAGCGCAGGCGACCGGAGCGTGACAGCACATCTAAATATGGCAAGAAATCTCTGCCGCTCAAATTATATATGATAGCGCGCACCAAAATCACCAGCATAAACGGGTAGGTTATCCAGCACAAAACGGGCATAAAGCGGTCATAGCCACCCTCCATGTGAAACAGATAGAGAAACAGATAAATCAACAAAAACATACCCACATAGTTGGATACATTGACAATAGAAGTGATCTTTTGGTTGTAATGCAAAAAAGAATAGATGAATTCGGCAACATAAAAGAAAGCCAAATACAGCACAAATACATTGAGATAATTGTAATAGGGTCGCAATGTGCGCTGAATTTGCTTGTTAATATAGCAGTTCATAGCCAGCAGAGTGGCTGCCACCAGTAGGATCGGCCGCACATAGTTGCTCTCGCGCAGTCCGGGAATATTGAGCATGGCAAAATAGCCGGTGTCCATTATGGTCATCAGCAATAAGAAGTAGGTATAAGGACTTGTGGAGACTTTAAGCTTCATGCGTTTGTTCCTTTTTCAGCAGAATTTTGCTTTTGCGCAGAAAGGTGCGGGCATCTGCCCATTTGCCGGCCTTGCCGTAGGTAAACAGCACCTCCAGACAGCGCACAAAGCGCACAGTGGAGAGCCTTGCACGGCTCCAGTGCCAATAGTGGTGCAAAAAGTAAAGCTCGGAGCGCAGATTTTCCACTCTGGTAAACAGATTGGTGGCACCTCCGGCAGAGGCGCCGTGGCAATGGAGCGCCGTGACTGTAGGGTCAAACCAGGGCTGTATGCCTTTGGCCTGGCAGCGGGCGGAGAGAATATATTCTTCAAAATATAAAAAAGTATAGGGGTCAAAGTCGCCCAGCTGGCGGAGAACGGCCAAATCTGCGGCAAAAACCGCACCGGAAAGCCAGTATACTGCGCAGGGTTCAGTGGGCTGACGGCGCAGGACCTGTAATTTACGCTGCGGCACCAGGTTGCGCAAATAGGTTTCCGTCCACAGGTATTCCCAATAGGTGTAGGGGCGCAGCTTTACGCTGCCCTGCCGTTTGCCGTCTGGATATTGCAGCCGCGGTCCCACAAGGGGATGCCCCGCAGCCAGATCCGCTGCCAGCTGCTGCAGAGTGCCGGGCAAAAACACAATGTCACTGTTGGTAATCACTGCGCCGGTGCAGCCGTCTTTGCGGGCACGGAAGAGCATTTGATTGTTGCCTCTGGCGTAGCCGGTGTTCTCTGCGCTTTCCATCCAGGTGATACGGGGTTCATCCGGAAACAGGGCTTGCAACCGGGCAACAGAGTCATTGCCAGAGCCGTTATCCAGCACATAGATATGGTAGTCCAGGCCATTGCCGGTGTCCAGTACAGAACGGATACAGTCGGCGGTGACCTGGTATTTTTTGTAATTCAAAATCAGGATACCCAGTTGCATATGATTCAACGATACAGTTCCTCCAAATGGGTTACGCAATTTTCAATGGAGAATGCGGCTGCTTTTTTTCTGGCCTGGCGGCTGTAGTTCTCCAGTACCTGCGGGTCAGCAAAAATCCGCTGTGCCAAATCGTCCAGTGCCGTACACAGCCCTTGCGCTGTGGCCGGTTCTGCAATCTCGCCGTCCAGACCCGGGGTGATGATTTCCGGTATGGCGCCTTTGCGAAAGGCCAGGCAGGGCAGACCGGCGGCCATGGCTTCAATTAATGCAATGCCAAAGCCCTCCTCCCAAATTGCCGGATGTACAAACAGATCAGCCTGCTGCAGTCGCTGGGGCACATCGGTGCGATTGCCCCAAAAGGTGACCTGGTCGTTTAAGTTTAGTTCTTTGCACAGGGCCTGCATTTTCGTGTCGTAGCCATGAATATCACTGCCTACCAGATCCAAATGCAACCGGGATCGAAAGCGGGATCCGGCCACCGCCTGCAGCAGCAGGTCAATGCCCTTTACCGGCAGAATACGCCCCACATAAATCAGCCGCAGCTTCTTGCCGTCGCAGGGGGTGTGAGGGGCAAAGCGGCGCAGATCCGTGCCGTTATACACAACGGTGATTTTTTTCTCCGGCAGACGGAAAAGGCGCACGTAACTGTCTGCCACTGAGCGTGATATGGCAACAATATGTGTGGAGTATTGCGCTGCCCGACGCAGAAGCAATTTGTAGATTTTGCTCTTTATGGAAGCGTCCATACTGTCCATTGCATTGGAATGGAGATACAGCAAAAAGCGTACATTTTTCAGCCGTCGGGCGGCGTAAATATGCACAAAGCGAGTATAAGGCGAGCCGGTGTGGTCCACCACCATGTCAATATGCTGCGCTTTGCAGTAGCGCACCAGGTCAGTCGCAGCCTTTAGCGGGTGGTCCTTGGCGCCGACAGCAATCTGTACCGTGCCGCCCTGTGCGGCAATTTCATCGGCAATGGAGCCGCCTTCAAAAAGGAAGTAAAAAAAATTATTTTGATCAGAGTGACTGGTGATGTCCCGGCACAGACAAACAATGCCGCCGGGGCCGCCGCTGAGTTGCAGGTGTAAAATGTTCATTTTGCGATCCGCTCCTTTATGCGAATGCACGCTTTTTGCACCTTGCGGCGCAGATCCAGGCGCTGCCGATAGCGGCGCTGCTTTTTGTCTGCCGCCGGGTTTTGCGCATTATAACGGACAATGTCTGCCCGGGTGGTGGTACCGTCTTTCGGCTCATAGCCGGCTTTGCCGATGAAATAGGTTTCTGCCGTTGGGTCAATATGTATCGGCAGGTGGCGGGAGCTGATGTGGATGTAGATGAACTCGTCAGTCAGCCACTGACCATTCCGGTAGGCGTCCCGCATCACCCGACCGTGATTGTAGTAAAAGATCTGCTCGTCGTAGTTGCGGTGCAGACAGTTTTCCTCGGTGAGTCCCACATCTGTCAGCGCCAGTCGCTCGCTGCTCTTGGTAATATCCGCATAGTCCTGCTGATCCAAAAAGGGCAGGCCCAGTGCCTTGTATTTGGCAGCAATGCCCGATAGCTCATCAAAGACCATAATCTCTTTTGTGGTAAAGACTTTTTGGTAGTTCATGCCTATCGGTTGGCGGTAGATCGCATTGTTCTTTGGTGTGTTGCGGTACAGGGACAAATGGCCAAAGCTATAGATTTTATCATAGCGCTGCAGCCGCTCCTCTGTTAAGAACGAACGCAGATCTCCGAAAATTAAGTCAGTATCTCCATAGCCCCAAAAGGCATAGCCGGTGAGCTCCGGCGCAAAAATTTCGCCATAAGCAGGCTTATAATCACAAAGTTTATAGGGGGTGTGGAGCGTGATGGCAAAGTCAAAGCACCCGGCCACACGGCGTTGCAAAGCCGCAAAGTCGATAGGGTGCAGGTGGATATTCGGCGGCAAATCTTCAGGCGTATTGTCTGTAAACAGCAAAAAATCCACCGTTGGATTGCGCCGACAGCTTTCTGCAAACAGGGGAAAACTGTCCGGCAGTTTTCCGAAATAGCAAAGAAGAATGGCAATTTTGGTCATAGGTTGTCACCTGTATCGTCCAAATACCAGCCGGTAAAGCCGTGCATGATCTGCTGCTCCTTGGGCGGCAGCTGCATATAGTCGCCGTAGAGCCTTTGTAAATAAGCATGGTAGCCTACGGGATTTTGAACTTCCCGTCCTTCAAAGGTGCCGGCAGTGCCGGAGGCAAAATATTCCGCAGGGTAAAAGTCGCGCCCGCCGTTGCACCAGACCAGATCGCCCACATAGTGGCAATTTGCACGGGCGGTTTTTTGTCCCAGACGGTCAATGCAATGGGTTAGGCGCTGTATACCGATGGCCTTGGCCAGCGGCTTTTGCAGGGTGCGTACTGTTTCCTTGGCCAGCCAGCGTGCACTGCCCCTCCGGCTTAAATTTATCTGGTCGGAGGCAGAGGCCAGCAGACTGTTTAGCCATTTGCTTTGTAAAATCAACAGACTGCGGCGCACCGGGTCGTCATAGAACTTGTCCAGCGGGAACAGGTCAATAAAAATGCCGATGTCCTGTTTTCTGTGCCGTACATTCTGCTCGTGCAAACGGGTGGCGGTGTTGCAGGCCTTGGCAAAGGGATAAATATAATTGTCGTCGCCGGGGCGATAAATGCGGATGTGGTCGCCAATGGTTATGCCATTGGTCAGCGCCAGCAGCCGGTCGTAGTCCGGGCGGGGAATATACAGGTCAATGTCGTCATCCCAGGGGATAAAGCCCCTGTGGCGAACGGCGCCCAAGGTGGTGCCGCCGCTGGTAAAGTAGGTAATATGATTTTGCTCAAAAAAGTCCAGCACCGCAAAGAGAATGTCCTTTTCCAGGGGCTGAATGTCTTCTTTCGGAATGGATCTCATAAAATCTCCGTTTTGGTGATCTGCAGCAGCTGCAGCTGTTGGCGTGCGCTGCCGGGCTCTCTGTTTTCATAAGTAGCATTGACGGCGGTGAGGCTCAGATCAATGCGCAGTGCCGTCAGCAAGCGCCGGGGTGGCGCCCATTTGGAAAAATAGCGCAACAAAAGGCGCAGACGCTCTGCCGGGTCAAATCCCGGATTTTGCAAAATATCGTTGCGCATAAAGCGGGTAAACTCAAATTCCAACGGCGCAAGACAGCCGATGGGATCAATGGCGCAGTAACCGGCGGCGGTGCGCAGCAGATTGTAGTGGTGCAGGTCGCCGTGCAGTAAATAGTTTTGCTCCTTGCTGAATACTCGGTCATAAAGCGCCAGGGCCTGCTGTATTTCCTGTTGTAGGATCTCTGATAAAAATGGGGATTCTTTGCTCCGCTCCAGTGCGCTTTCCAGATCCTGTCGATAGGGTGGAAAAATGGGATCAGTGTCCCGCAAGACGGCGGTCTCAACCACGTGGTCAAAGAATGCCGTCAGGCAAATATTATCGTCAAATGCGGCGTATTTGCCCGGGGCAATGCGCTTGAGCAGCAGGGCGTTACAAGGGTCGTCCGTGTCCAGCAGCGGGCACATATAGCTGGCTGACAGTTGGCGATAGGCTTCTTTTTCCCGCTGATAGCGGCCGGTATACGGCGGTACCATTTTGAGGATCACATCGCCGTGAGCCGCACTGTGGGTCTCTAAGATCAGGCCATAGGTGCTGATGTGGTTGACTGCAAAGGATTGTAGCCCCCATTTTTTTGCCAGCATTTCATACTGCGCAGGCAGCTGTTGCAGCCAGTGAGCATCAGGCGCGGCGTTCTCGTCTAAAATATGCTGCTCCACCGCCTGCAAAAACCGCTGGCCGGGAGACAAGTTGTTCGTGTTTGCCGTGTGTTGGCTGTAGCGAGGCAGCATGTGCGCCGCATATTCCAAATCAAAATCATAGGTAATTTTCAGATTTTGCGGAAAATTAAAGTTTAGGTATTTTTTACTGCCTCGGGGCAGCTGCCAGGCCAGCTCTGTTGACGGAAACGCCGGGTCAAAATGTTCCAGCAGCAGTGGAAAGCGAAAAGCCTCCGGAGACTGGGTGATGTAATAATTTTCCCGATCCAGCGGGTCAAAATCATAGTTGCCCAACGAGCCGGTGATTTTTTGACAGGTGATGACGGCGTCTACGTTGTCCAGTCGTTCAAAGTATTCGTCGATCAGCTCCGGGTACACAAAGGGCGCCACCGCATCCAGAATACACAGATTTTGGCACGGATAATGAGCGGCAATATAATCCAGCCCGTTTTTCAGCGAGTCATAGCGCTGGGCACCGCCGGGCACAATCTCTACCTGGCCCTGGTTCATTTGCTTGGATCTGCCGCTGTATTGTGGGTCGCACACCACCAAAATTCGGTGGGTCAGACGGGAGCGCATGGCTGCGTCAATGACATAGTCAATGACCGGCTTGCCGGCAATGAGATTGTACTGCTTGGGCAGCGCGGTACCAAAGCGTCTGCCAATGCCGCCGCTGAGAATCAGAACGATATTCACCGGGATCACTCCTTTTGCGCTTCCGGAATGAAAGCATTTTCACTGAGCGCATACTTGCCGCCCTTTAGGAATTTGTGCTTGACCACCCACCAGGCGGGTACCCAGATGTACTTGTGCATAGCGGGGGAGACGGAGCCGATCATCCAGCAGTTGCGGTCGCACTGCTTGGTGGCGGCCCGCACGGCCTTGGCTTGGTCGCTGTTCCACAGGGTGTCCCAGTCACCGATGGTATGCAGATTGCCCATAACGGCTTTCTTTGCCATGCCGTTGCAGGGGATCACATCGCAGAACGGGTCGATAAAGAAAGCATCCTTGCTCATATCGCAGGGCAACAGCCGCTTGTTGCCGTATATGTAGTTGATGAGCCCGTGGTTAAAGTAGGCGCGGAACCACTTTTTGGGGCTGTGGCTTTGCAGCAGCTCGTTGATGAGCGCCTCAAAATTCTGGGCCACTTTGTATTTGTCGTCGATTTTATTATCCGTTTTGCGGAAGTAGAAAGAATTGTGCAGGGTGGCGGTGGCAAACTCCATGCCCAGCTCATCGGAGATCTTATAGAGCGGCACCAGGTCCTCGCAGTTCAGGTCCTGCACCGTCATACCGAACCCTACATCCGGGTGGCCCATTTCCACCAGCTTCTTTAAGGTGGAATAGCCTCGGTTAAAGCCGTCCGGAATGCCGCGAATGGCGTCGTTGGTCTGCTGTAGCCCCTCAATGGAAATGCGTATGCCCACCTTGGGGAACCGACGGCACAGCTCCAGGATGCGGTCTGTAAAGTACCCGTTGGTGGAAATCACAATACGGTTGCTCTTTTTGTACAGCTCCTCCACAATATCGCCAATGTCTTTGCGAATAAAGGGTTCGCCGCCGGTGATGTTGGTAAAGGCCATTTCCGGCAGCAGGCGAATGTCGTCCAGGGTGATTTCTTCCTCCGGGCGGGTGGGATCCTTAAAGCAGTCGCACATATTGCAGTGGGCATTGCACCGATAGGTAACAATTACGGTGCCGTATAGCGTTCGTTTGGCCATAGCAATCTTCTTTCCTGTTTATACTTGGTAATCAGACAGTAGCTTATCTGTATAATCCTCTACGGAATCAAAGGCGTCTGCCCGGCAGGCGGCGGTCATGGCCGCCAGTCGCTCCGGCTCCAGATTCAGGCGCTCCAACGTCGCCCGCAAGGCCTCTGCATCGCCGGGGGGCAGCAGCACGCCGTTTTTGCCGTCCTGGATCAGCTCCGGTATGCCGCCAATATTGGTGCCCAGCACCGGTGTGCCCAGGGCAATACTTTCCATCACGGAGTAGGGACAGTTCTCGTACCACACGCTGGGGTAAATGCTGCACTTGGCCGCGGAAATGCGGCGGTACAGGTCATCCCCGGTGCAAAAGCCAACATCCGTAGTGTTTGGCAGCTGCCGGATTTCCTCTGCCATGGCACCGCTGCCGGCGAACATAAAGTGCAGCCGGGGCAGCGCCTTGGCGGCGGCCAAAATGGTATCCATGCCCTTTTCTTTATCGTAGCGGCCAAAGTAGAGCACGTAGTCTTCTTTTTCTACCTGCGGGCGGGGCGGCACGGTGCAGAAGTTGTGCAGCACCCGGGTGCGCCCGGTTAGGTCCGGGTGTTTCTCTATCTGGCTCTGCATAAAGGCAGAGCAGCAGATCACCCGGTCGATCTCTTTGTAAGTATGGGCCTTGCGATACAGGGTGGCCTCGGCGGCGCCCAGCAGACTCTTGGCCCGGGAGCCGTGCATACACCGGTTCTGCACGCAGGGGGTGTACTTGCCGCCCAGGCAGGCGGTGCAGTTCTCCATGGTGTCCGGCCGGTTGAGCATGTGGTTGGGGCACAGCAGCTGGTAGTCATGGGCGGTGTATAAAATCCTGGTGCGCCGCCCGGTGACTTTGTCCCAGGCGCGGATTTCTAAAATCACCGCCGGGGTCAGCTGGTAGTTAAAGTTGTTTAGGTGCACCACCTGGGGCTCCAAGTCCTCCAGCACCCGGCGCAGCTGCCGCCTGGCGTGGGTGGAGTACACTGTGCGCAGGGCATAATTTGCTTTTTTTAGCGGGTTGGCGGTGTGGTAGTCGGTGTCCTTGGTGTAGGCGCCGATCCGGTTTCCCACGCAGTTGCCCCGGTGTTCCATACCGAAGTATTCTGCCCGGTGACCCCGGCGGGCCAGTTCCGCCCCCAGACCCATCATATAGGTTTCCGTACCCCCTTTGGGGTACAGGAATTTGTTAATAAAGAGAATGTTCATCTCAAGGCTCCCTGACAGACGCACAAGGGACTGTCTGCTTTTTTAGAATATAGCGGGTGGGGTACAGGAAAAAGTTGAACACCGGCACATGGAAGGTATAGAGGGCGCTGTTGCACAGGGTGTAGGCCGCTGTGTCCGGCAAAATGCCGGCGCGTACCATACTTTGGGCAAAGTGACCCAGCACCACCAGCACGCAGGCCAGCAGCTTGGTGTCGTCTACCCATTGCAGGCGGGCTTTATTTTGCACTTTTAACCCGTTCATACAGTTCCAGCGTCCTCTCGGTGACCCGATCCCAGTTGTACTTTTGTAAAATATAATCGGCGGCGGTGGCCTTGCAGCGGGCTACCGTGTCCGGCTGGGCAAGCAACTGCTCCAGCAGTCGCTTTAAGTCTGTCGTGTTGCCTTTTTGAAAGGCAAAGCCGTGATCGCCGCATACTTCCGTGCATTCGGGTATATCCGAGGTGACGCAGCAATTGCCGTAGCTCATGGCCTCCAGCAGACTGATGGGCATACCCTCTAAATCCGAGGGCAGGCAGTAGAGATAGGTGCCTGCATATAGCGCAGCCAGGGGTGCGCCCTGCACAAAGTCCGTAAAGACAATGCGGTCGTCTCCGGCTGCTTTCGCTTTCAGCTGATTGAAATAATCCGCCGAGTGGCTGGCACCGCCGGCGATCACCAGCTTTTTGTCCGTTTGCAGTCTGCGGTAGGCGTCAATCAGATAGTGAATGCCCTTTTCCGGCACAATGCGGCCGAGAAACAGGATATAGCCGTCCTTTTCCAGTCCAAATCGGGACAGGGGAGACAGGTCCGCCGTCTCCGGCGGGTCAATGCCGTTTCCAATCCGCACGGTCTGGCGGTGATAGGTATCTGCAAAATACTGCTGCATATCAGCAGACAGTACGATGATTTCGTCGGCATATTTGGCGGCCATATGCTCGCCAAAGCGAAGAAAGCGGGTGGCAAAGCCGCCCCATTTGGCTCGCTGCCAGTCCAGGCCGTGAATGGTGACCACGCACTTTTTGCCAAACAGCTTGGCCAGGGGCACCATAGCCGCCGGACCCTCTGCGTGGAAGTGGATAATATCATAGCCACCGAACAGCGCCCGCACTGTGGCCAAAAAGCTGTACACAATGGCGTTGAGCTTTTTGCTGTTTGGGGTGGGCACCCAGCGGATCTGCACACCGTCCAGGCTGTGCAGGTGGCTGTGGTCGTCAAAGGCGGCACCGGCCACATGACGGCTTTTGCGATTATAGACGGTGACCCGGTGACCTTTGCGCACCATTCGGCGGGACAGCGCCTCTACCACGATCTCTACGCCGCCCTCCCGGGAGGGAATACGCTTGTGGCCAATCATTGCGATTTTCACCGGCTTGCCTCCTTACTGCGCCCCGCGGCCGGTAAGCACCACACCGACGGTTTTAAACAGAATTTTTGTGTCCAGCATGGGGGACCAGTTGTCTATGTATTCGCAGTCCAGGTGTACCACTTCTTCAAAGTCCACAATCTGGGAGCGGCCGCTGACCTGCCACAGTCCGGTAATGCCCGGGCGCATAGACAGGCGTCGTTTGTGGTGGGAACTGTATTGCTCAAATTCGTCCAGTGTAGGCGGACGGGTGCCCACCAGGCTCATATCTCCCCGCAGCACATTGTAGAACTGGGGCAGCTCGTCAATGCTGAATTTGCGGATAAAGCGGCCGACCTTGGTAATGCGCGGGTCGTTGTCCATCTTGAACATCAGGCCCTGCATATGATTTTTTTCTTCAAATTCTTTTTTGCGCTGCTCCGCGTCTGCATACATGGAGCGCAGCTTGTACATATAGAACAGGCGGCCGTTTCTGCCCACCCGCTGCTGCTTGAAGAACAGGCCGCCCCGGCTTTCCAGCACCAGGGGAATGGCCACCAGCAGAATAATGGGGGCAGAAAGGATCAGCCCCACCAGGGCGCCGGCAATATCTCCCATACGCTTGAGTGCCATTTTTTTCGGGTCATGTACGGTGGCAGATACGCCCACCATCGGGTATCCGGCCACAATGTCGCAGCGCATGTGGTTAAATTTGCTTTCTTCTACGAACTGCTCCAGGGTGGGAATGTTGATGTGCACCAGCACGCCCATATCCTCTAACTCTTCCACCAAAGCATTCAACTGCTCCATGGACAGATCTATGTTTTTTGCGGAGAAGTTGATAAATACCTCGTCCACAGAGGATAACCGAACCCAGCCCAAAAAGCTCTCCAAATCCGGAAGCAGGGTTACGCCGCAGCACGCGGTTTCTGTTGGATGGCTGCCATCCGTGTGTGTACAGGGTAGCAAGGTTACGCCGTCTACCCGTTTGGTCCAGTCCATCTGCAGCTGCGTGAGAAACTGCTCTGCCCGATCTGTGGATGCCACCACGCCCACCAGGGTCGCACTTTTGGAATTGGAAAAATTGTCCGTCAGTGCACGCTTGAGGATGTAGCGCCCCAGGCAGGACAGGGGAATCAGCAGCAGGAAAGAGCCGATAAAGAGATATCGGGAGTCAATAATGGGGTTCTTAAACAGAAGCAAAAGCACAGCCAACTGCATGTAGATGAGCGAGCAGTTGCGCAAAACAGCCAGGAATTCCATGGAGCGACTGCGCTTGGCCAGATCAATAGAGGAGGAGAAGCAAAGAGAAATGGCGGTGTAGGCCAAAAACAGCATAAAGCAGTACTCTTTCCATTCCTCCGGGGTATAGACCAAAATGCGGTGCAGCAGTTTGCCAAAGAACAGATAGGTGGCCAGGGTGGCGCAAAACAGAGCGACCCCGTCTACCAAATATTCACTTACCTGCTGTATTTTTTGCCACTTTTTTTTCAAGATAGCTCAGTCCGATCGTTATTTGTAGTTGTAGCTGTAGCCGTAGTCATAGCCGTATTTGTACTTGCGGTCATATTTACGGTAGTAGGAATAGTATTTTTTGCGGTCCGGGCTGGCGTCATTAAGAATAAAGCCAACGATTTCCGCACCGATGCTTTCCAGTGCGTCCACGGCGGCGCGCACCTCCGGCACATCGGTATTGCCGGCCTTGACAATCATCACATAGCCGGTGACCTTGCCGGCAAAGGCGCTGGCGTCCGTTACCAGGTTGATCGGCGGTGTGTCAATAAACACGCAGTCGTAATGCCCCTTTACAAAGCTCAGCAGCTTATCCATTCTGGGGCTGGCCAGCAACTCCGCCGGATTAGGCGGAATTTTGCCGGAGGAGAGAATGGACAGATTCTCCACATTGGTTTTGGATACGGTGATGTTGTCCGTTAGCCCGGCCAGAATCTCGGACAGGCCATTGGTCACGGGAATGGAGAACATACGGTGCACAGTGGGATTGCGCATATCGGAGTCAATAATCAGTGTGCGCTTTCCCATTTGGGCAAAGTTGATGGCCAGGTTAATGGTATTGATGGTTTTGCCGTTATTGGCGTCCGGGCTGGTTACCACGAATACCGGGCAGCGGTCGCCCTTTTGGGTAAACAGCAGGCTGGTACGAATGGTGTTGTAGGCCTCTTTGACCACAAAGGGGGTGTCCGGCCCCAGCATTTTCTTTTGGTCGTTGCGGCTGAATCCGCGCTCGTCCGGATTTTTCTTTTTGCGTCTCAGTGCCATTTTACTCAACTCCTTTCGTAGATACAGAGGGCTCCGGCGGGGTCATTTGGCCGTCAGCCGGCGGCGCCTGTTTGTCGCGGGAGGCCACCAGGCGCGGGACGATGCCCAGCACCGGAATTTGGAACTCCCGCTCCAGGTCCTTTACGGAGGTGATGGTGGCGTTAAACGCCTCGCGAACAAAGAAGTAAACGAAAGAGATGGCAAAGCCGGCCAACAGTCCCAGAAAAATATTTTTCTGAATATTGGGGGAGGAGGGGCTTTTGGGCTCCTTGGCATAGTCGATTACATTGGCACCACCGGCTTTGATAATCCGGGCAATCTCCGTAGGGGCCACCTCAGCCACTGCGTTGGCAATGGATTGACTGGTCTTTGGGTTGGTGGTGGTGACGGATACGTAGAACACATTGGTGTCTTCGTCCTGGGAGGTGGAGATACTGGTCTTAATGTCGCTGCCGTCGGTCAGCCCCACCTTCTCGGCCACTTTATCCAGCACTGCGTCACTTTCCAGCACGGCCAGATAGCTCTTAACCAGTGCGGTGGAGGCGGTGTAGTCGTTGTAGCTGATGGAACTTTGGGTACTCAGCTGGTCCATATCGCTGTACACATACAGGGAAATTTTGGCGGTGTACTTTTGGTCAATGAAGAACTCTGTAAAGCAACCGGCGGCAATGCCTCCCAGTAAGGTGAACAGCAAAATGTAGATGACCTTCTTGCGCATCATAAAGAAGATTTTTTTCAGGTCAATGTCAATTTCTTTGGTTTGATCCATAGTGTGCTCCTCTTATATATAAATTTATATATTATAATAGATGTCTCTATTTTATCATTTTGGCGGTGGTGTGTCAATGCAAGGTGCGGGCAATGACGCATTTTCGGCAAAGCGGCAAAAATGGCGGCTGTTTTTTGTCTATTTCCACGATAAAAAGGGCAAAAAAACAGCAGATCGTCCATCATAGACGATCTGCAAAAGCAAATTTTTCGCTTTATTCCACCGTGTAATCCATGGCAATGCTGTTTGCGGCCACTGCGTGCATGTGCTTTTTCACCACGGTGCAGTGGTACGGATCCTGCTGGTAAGCGTCCAGAGCGGCCATATCGTCCAGCAGCACTTGCAGGATCACATCGTAGGAGCGCCCGGAGCGCAGTTCATCCACCCCCACTTCGATCCCCCGCAGCAGCGGTACATTGCCGTCCATAGAGCGGAGCACTTCTGCCGCTTTTTGGCAGTTCTCCGGGGTGGGATCTGCCAGCTTAAAGCATACAATGTGTTTGATCATCGTTATTCCTCCCAAAAAACAAGGGACGGAAAAACCGTCCCTCAAATTTGTTATTTTGCCACATCGGAAGCACGGGACTCACGAATGATATTGACCTTGATCTGGCCGGGATATTCCATCTCGGACTCAATTTTCTTGGCGATTTCATGAGCCACATAGGGCATACGGCTGTCGGATACCACTTCCGGTTTTACCATCACACGAACCTCGCGGCCGGCCTGAATGGCATATGCGCGCTCCACGCCATCAAAGCTGCAGGAGATCTCCTCCAGCTGCTGCAGGCGTTTAATGTAGTTCTCCACATTCTCACGGCGAGCGCCGGGACGGGAGGCAGATACAGCGTCTGCCGCCTGCACCAGGCAGGCAACTACGGTCTTGCACTCTACATCACCGTGGTGGGCCTCAATGGCGTGTACAACGGCTTCGCTCTCTTTATACTTGCGGGCAAATTCCACGCCCAGGGCAATATGACTGCCCTCCATCTCGTGATCCAGGGCCTTGCCGATATCGTGCAACAGGCCGGCACGGCGGGCCAAACGCTCATCGGCGCCCAACTCTGCAGCCATCAGGCCGGCAATGTAGCTGACCTCCAAACTGTGCCGCAGCACGCTCTGGCCGTAAGATGTGCGGTATCTCAGCTTGCCCAGCAGGCGTACCAGCTCCGGGTGAATGGAGCCGCAGTTGGCCTTTAGTACAGCCTTTTCACCCTCCTGTTTAATGGTGGCGTTAACCTCGCGCTTAGACTTTTCGTACAATTCTTCAATGCGGGTGGGATGAATGCGGCCGTCCTGAATCAGACGCTCCAAAGTCAGGCGGGCAATCTCACGGCGCACCGGGTCAAAGGCGCTGATGGTAATGGCCTCCGGTGTGTCGTCAATAATCAGCTCTACGCCGGTAATGGACTCGATGGAACGGATGTTGCGTCCCTCCCGGCCGATAATGCGGCCCTTCATCTCGTCGTTGGGCAGAGATACGACGGAAACGGTGGTTTCTGCCGTGTGCTCTGCGGCGCAGCGCTGAATGGCGGTGCCGATGATTTCCCGTGCCAGCACTTCGCTCTGGTCCCGGGTCATCTGCTCGTACTCAAGGATTTTTTTGCTTTTCTCCGTGTCCAGTTCTTCTTCCAGAGAGGCCAGCAGCTGATTTTTTGCTTCCTCCTGAGTCAGACCTGAAATACGCTCCAGCATATCAAACTGGCTTTTCTTGATGCCATCGACTTCGAGTAATTTGTCTTCAAGTTCTTTCTGCTTTTCGCTGATTTTATCATTTTTTGCTTCCAGGGAATCTGCCTTTTTGTCCAGATACTCTTCTCTCTGGTTCAGGCGTTTTTCCTGCTTTTGCACTTCGTTTCTGCGCTCGCGGATATCCCGGTCTGCGTCGGAACGGAGTTTGTGCACCTCGTCCTTGGCTTCCAGCACCTTTTCTTTCTTGGTAGCCTCTGCCTCGGCCAAAGCATTATTGATGATCTTGGTCGCTTCCTGGGTGGCAGAGCCAATTTCTTTCTCTGCGGTCTTGCGGCGGTGTGCCACGCCCAGTACAAAGCCTAAAACGGCAAAAATTACGGCGCAAACTACGCCTACGATCACCGGAATCACAACATTACTCATAATCAACAGCACCTCCTTCTGCATAAATTTCTCGTTTTTGAGATGGAACTCTCGAATCGAATATCATCAGAAAAGGTACAGTTTAATTACATTTTAACGCATTTCTGTAAAGAAGCCTTGCATCACTAAATGTAAAACTTCTGTATAATCATACACCTATATATGGTATCTGTCAAGTTTTTGTTTGGGCTCGCCGCAGGGTAAACGGCAAAAAATCCTGCCGTTTCGGTTGACAGGGACGGAAAAAGGTGTTACTATAAGCCATAAGTGATAGAGAAAGCTTTGATGGGGACACGAGCGCCGCTTTTTCGCCGTTTTCAGAGAGTGCCTGTACGCTGCAAGGGCACACGGTGCAGCTGCCGCTTACCACCCCGGAGCGCCGCCAATACCGGCCGGTTGCCTGCCGTTATCCGGGCCTTGAGGTACAGCGCCTTGCTGTGCAATTCAGGTGGAACCGTGGATCTTCATTCACCCTGTGTATGCAGGGTGATTTTTTATTTTTGGAGGGATATTTTATGAACATTACGCTAAAGGACGGCTCCGTGAAGGTGTATGACGCACCCATGACGGCAGCGGACATTACCAAGGACATTTCTATGGGTCTGTATCGTGCAGCCTGCTGCTGCCGGATCGACGGCCAGGTGCGGGATTTGCGCACCGCCGTCAGCGACGACTGCACCTTTGAGGTGCTGACCTTTGATGAGGAGGACGGCCGCCGCACCTTTAACCACACCGCCTCTCACATTATGGCCCAGGCAGTGAAGCGCCTGTATCCCCAGGTGAAGCTGACCATCGGCCCGGCCATTGAAAATGGCTTTTATTATGACTTTGACTGCGGCGATACGCCCTTTACCACCGATGATCTGGTTAAGATCGAGGCGGAGATGAAGAAGATCGTAAAGGAAAATCCGGAGATCCAGCGCTTTGAGCTGCCCCCGGCAGAGGCTACGGCCCTGATGGAGGAGAAAGGCGAGCCGTATAAGGTGGAATTGATCGCCGAGCACGCGGGCAAGGGCGAGCATATCAGCTTTTACAAGCAGGGCGAGTTTACCGAGCTTTGCGCCGGCCCCCACCTGATGAGCATTGCTGCCGTAAAGGCCTTTAAGCTGACCAACACCACCGGTGCCTACTGGCGGGGCGACGCCCAGAACAAAATGCTCTGCCGCGTGTACGGCACCGCATTCCCCAAGGTGTCTCTGCTGGAGGCCCACCTGCAAATGCTGGAGGAGGCCAAGAAGCGGGACCACCGTAAATTGGGCAAGGAGTTGGAGCTGTTTACCATTATGGAGGAAGGCCCCGGTTTCCCGTTCTTCCTGCCCAAGGGTATGATCCTCAAAAATCAGCTGATTGACTACTGGCGCCAGATTCACACTGCCGCCGGGTATCAGGAGATCTCTACCCCCATTATCCTCAGCCGCAAGCTATGGGAGCGCAGCGGTCATTGGGACCACTATAAAGAGAATATGTACACCACCGTCATTGACGACGAGGACTTTGCCATTAAGCCCATGAACTGCCCGGGCGGTATCCTGGTGTATAAGAATAAAATGCACTCCTATAAGGATCTGCCCCTGCGTATGGGTGAGCTGGGCATTGTGCATCGGCACGAGTTGTCCGGCGCGCTGCACGGGTTGATGCGGGTACGCTGCTTTACCCAGGACGACGCCCACATCTTTATGACCCGGGAGCAGATCAAGGACGAGATCAAGGGCGTGGTACAGCTGATCGACAGCGTGTACAGCACCTTTGGCTTTGAGTACCACATTGAGTTGTCCACCCAGCCGGAGGACTCTATGGGCGCCAAGGAGGACTGGGACATTGCCACCCAGGCTCTGCGGGACGCCATTACCGAGTTGGGCTATGACTTTGAGGTCAATGAGGGCGACGGCGCGTTCTATGGCCCCAAGCTGGACTTCCACCTGACCGATTGCCTGGGTCGTACCTGGCAGTGCGGCACCATTCAGCTGGACTTCCAGCTGCCGGAGCGGTTTGAGCTGGAATATGTGGGCGCAGACGGCGAGAAGCACCGTCCCATTATGATCCACCGTGTGGTATTCGGCAGCATTGAGCGGTTTATCGGTATTTTGACCGAGCACTTTGCCGGTGCGTTCCCCACCTGGCTGGCGCCGGTGCAGGTGAAGCTGCTGCCCATTGCAGACCGGCATATCGACTATTTGAACACCATTAAGGCAAAGCTGGAGACTGCCGGTATCCGCTGCGAGGTGGACGACCGCAGCGAGAAGATCGGCTTTAAGATCCGCTCTGCGCAGATGGAGAAGGTTCCCTATATGTTAGTGGCCGGCGACAAGGATATTGAGGCCGGTACCGTGTCCGTCCGTTCCAGAAAGGACGGCGACGAGGGTGCTTCCAGCCTGGAGGACTTTATCGCCCGCATTACCGAGGAGATCGCCACCAAGGCAAAGTAAAAAACGGCAAAGCAAACGCCCTGTACAGCTTGTACAGGGCGTTTTTGTGATTTTGTAGAGTGATGGCGGCGGACTGTACATCTGCTGCGGCGGGAGCAAGCCCCCGCCCTACAAAAAAAGTTTATCGTAGGGGCGGCAATTTGCCGCCCGCCTATTTTTCGGTCGGTGGAGGGCAGGCTTATTCGTGCTTTAATACAAATACCAGCCAGCCTTTGTCCTCAAAGCGCTGCTGCACGGTAAAGCCGTTGGCGGCGAAAGAGGCCAGCACCTCGTCCTCTCGCACATCAATAATACCGCCGGTGATGTAGGTGCCGCCGGGTTTTAAGAACTGCGCCACCTGGGGGTTGAACTGCATAATAATGTCTGCCACAATATTGGCTACAATAATATCGTACTGTCCGCTGACTTTGTCAGACAAATTGCCCTCTACGGCAGCGAACCGGTCCGGGCCAAAGCCGTTCTCCAGCGCGTTGGCGTTGGCGGTCTTGACCGCCAGCTTGTCAATATCCACGCCAAAGGCCGTGCCGGCGCCCAGCAGCAGGGCGGCAATGGATAGAATACCGCTGCCGCAGCCGATGTCCAGCACCGTAGCGCCGGGGGTAACCACTTTTTCCAGGGTTTCCAGGCACAGGCGGGTGGTGGGGTGCGACCCGGTGCCAAAGGCCAGGCCAGGCTCAATGTGCAGCACCTTGCGGCCGTCTGTGGGGTCTGCGTCCTCCCAGGTAGGACGGATCAATAGTTTGTGGCCCACCGGCATAGGGTGAAAATACTTTTTCCAGTTGTTCACCCAGTCCTCCATGGCGCACAGGTCCGTGCCCAGGGTGTAGGCGATCCCGGCGCTTTGCAGCCGCTCCTCTAAGAAAGAGACGGCCTCTGCCGGGTTCTCCTCCGGGCTGATGTAAATGTGGATAATGCCCTTGGTGCGGTCCTTTTGCAGCAGTGACGCCTCGATCAGATCAATGTGGGCGATCTCCATGGTCTCCGCTTCCAGGGCGGAGTAGTCCTCAATATAAATACCGTAGGGCACCACCATATTGGCGATGTTGCCGGCGGTCTCAATGTCTTTTGTGTGGACGGTAACGGTGATCTCCGTCCATTTTTCCTGCGTCATTTCCATGGCGTTACTCTCCTAAGTTGACCTTATGTTCGGTGGTGGTGCGGCCGTGGTTAAACAGCTTGCGGTTGTCCAGCGCCCACTGCCGGTCGGTGAATTTGCCCGGTTCCACCTTGGAGGTGGCGGCGTGAATTTCAAAAACGGTGGCGTCCAGTGCGTCCAGTTGGGAGAGGATCTCCGCCTCCAGGAACATGGGCCGCACAGGGGAGCCGTACTCCGGCTGGCCGTGGTGGGACAGCAGCATATGCTCCAGCAGCGCTGCCTTTTCCGGTGCTACGCCAAGATCGCAGGCCTTTTGGTCAATATACATAGCGCCTTTTACCAGGTGTCCGATCAGCTCACCCTCAGTGGTATAACCCTTGGCCAATCCCAGACTGTTGGCCTCCAACTCCCAGGTTTTGGCCACATCGTGAAGAATGGCGCCGGAAAGCAGTAACTCTTTGTCCACATTGGGATAAATTTGGCACAGGGACTCGGCCAGGCGCACAATGGACATAGTGTGCAGCATCAGTCCGCCTACCATGGCGTGGTGCAGCCGCAATGCGGCAGGATAGCGTACCAGCGGCTCCTTGTGATCTTCTAAAATTCCAGACACAATGGCCTTAAAGTCTGCGTCCTGGAAGGCGTTTACCCGGCGCATCAGCATATCATAGATCTGGGCGCCGCCCACCTCGCTGGCGGGTACCAGGTCGGTCAAGTTATAATTGTCGCTGTCCGCTGCCGGGCGGATTTGGGAAATACGGAACTGATCCCGGCCGTTATACTGCTCTACGGTGCCCCGCACCTTGACCACCATATCCGGGGCGAACAGGCCGTTGTCCGTATAGTCCCACAGCTTGGCGGGCAGTTCGTCGGTTTTGTCCCCCAGCACCAGGTCCAGGTAGGTGGCGCCGTTCTTGGTCTTTTTTACATCGCATTTTTTTAAGAGGGCAAAGCCCTCGCACATACCGTTTGGCAGCTGCTTAAAATCCATATTCAAAAACTCCTATCGGTTTTTTACTTTGCACTTCCCATTATACACGAAAGCTCGCCCGGTTTCAACCGGCGGAACAGGGGGGAATTCACTGAATGTTTACGAAAGTGCGGTTGACAAAAAATCACCCGGCTGTTATTATAAAACTGCTTTAGTATAAGGTCTTGATTTGGAGGGATCTTTTTTGGAAAATACAGATCGACTGTGTATGAATTGTTTTGCACCCCTGACCGCAGGCAGCGTTTGCCCCGGCTGCGGGTTTGATAATGACCAGGAGAACGACCCCAGTTTTCTGCCCCTGCGTACGGTGCTTCAGGATCGGTATGTACTGGGCCATGTGCAGGCCTGGGAGAGCGACGCTGCGGTGTACGCCGCCTTTGATCGCACCTTGCAGGCCCCCTGCGTGGTGCGGGAGTTCCTGCCCAAGGGCATTGCCAATCGGTTGGAGGGCAACCGGGATGTGCATGTGCGGGAGCGCTTTCGCAAGAATTTTGACGGGTATAAACGGTCTTTTGCCACCCTGTGGCAGACCATGATGCAGCTGCGTACCCTGGCGGCGGCACTGCCGGTGTATGATGTGTTCCCGGCCAATGAGACGGTGTATGCCGTGTCGCAGCCGGTGGACGGCGTGCCCCTGCGGGAGTTTTTGCTGCGCACCCCGGAGGGCTACATCTCCTGGGAGCAGGCGCGCATTATGTTTATGCCGGTGCTCACCACCCTGGAGGCGCTCCACGATCGGGGCGTGATCCACGGCTCCATTACGCCGGATAATCTGCTGCTGTGCCCGGACGGCAAGGTGCGGCTCAAGGGCTTTTGCATTGCCCAGTGCAACACGGTGCAGTCGGACCTGGAGTTTAACTTGAACGAGGGCTATACCGCTATTGAGCAGTACGACAATGACCGCAAAATGTGCCCGGCTACGGATATTTACGCCTTCTCTGCCTGTATTTACCGGGCGTTGGTGGGCAGCAATCCGCCGGACGCCCCGTCCAGAGAAACCAATGACAAGCTGATGATCCCCAACAAGATCGCAGAGAGCATTCCCACCCATGTGATCCGCGCCCTGGGCGCCGGGTTGCAGATCTACCCGGAGAACCGGGCACAGAGCGCAGCCCGTCTGCGGGAGCTGCTGAATGCGGCCCCCTCAGTAGTGGCCCAGGCGGCAGAGGCGGCCCAGCCGCCCCAGCCGGAACCCAAGCCCCAGCCTGCCCCCCAGCCGGATATGCGCCATAGCACCGCCCCGGCAGAGAAGCCCAAGGGTGGCAAAAACAAGGCCATTATCATTGTGCTGGTGGTGCTGATCGTTGCCGCTGTGGCCGCGGGCATTTATGTGGTGAAGTTCTCCGGTTTGGTAGACAGCGGGGAGAACACCACTCAGGCGGCGTCTTCTGTGAACTACACCGTGCCGGACTTTGTGTCCGCCGGGTACACCCAGAGCGATATTAAGAACAACGGCGCCTGGAACAAGCAGTTCTCCATCACCTATGACGCCCAGTATTCCGACAAAGCGGAGGAGGGCGTGATCATTGCCCAAAGCGTGAAGAAGGGCGAGAGCGTGGCCCAGGGCACCCAAATTGTGCTGACGGTGAGCAAGGGAATCCAAACGGAGGAAGTGCCGGATGTAGGCGGTTTGGATGTGGCAGAGGCCAAGAAGCAGTTGGAGGCCAAGGGCTTTAAGGTAACCACCGTGACCGTGTACAACGACGGCAGCTACAAAGAGGGCACCGTGAAGAGTGTGTACGGCATGACCCCGGACGCCAAGAGTACCGCTGCCGTGGGCAGTGAGGTGGTGCTCCAGGTGTACGGCGCCGAGCAGACCACCACGGAGCCGGAAAGCACCACCAAGCCGGAGACCACCGTGCAGGAAGTGCAGTAAGATAAACACCAAATTAAATGCAATACGGCGGCGGAGTCATTAGTGGCTTCTCCGCCGTTTTTTATTTTGGGCTTGCTTTAACAATAGAATTGGAGCAGTCTTGAACAAAGTGCATATTGACAGGGCTGTGCGGTTTTGCTACTATAAAACAAAGAGAGAGGGCGCCATTCGGCGCAACGGCTGCCAGGCGCAGCTTTTTGTGGCAGAGGCGGTTAGCTTGATCTAACTTTTAGCTCGTTTCGGTACGGTGCAGCAGCACACACAAGAACCCGGTGGGGTATAGAAAACATACGGGGGGAGGCTTGTTATGGCTTATTCCATTGAGAAGAATACGGTGCAGGAGACTTTGGTGATTCCTCTATATGCCCGGTATATGTGCACGCGATTGTTCCCGGATTTATACAGGGATCCGGATGCCAAGGCTCTGCTGGAGCAGGTGGAGTATGATTTTTCCAATCTGGAGCGAAAGTCGAAGAGCACCATGCAGCACTTTGGTTTTTTAGAGGTGGCTATGCGTCAGACAGACCTAGCCGCAGAGGTGCGTAGCTACCTGCAGGATCACCCTTGTGCGGCGGTAGTGAATCTGGGCTGCGGTCTGGACAACACCGGGCGCAGCTGCGATAATGGGCAGTGCAAAATTTACAATTTAGATTTCCCGGATGTGATTGCTGTGCGCAATGCTCTGCTGCCGGCAGGGGAGCGGGAACAGAATATTCCCTGCGATCTGAATGATACCGCCTGGTTTGATGCCATAGACGGTACACAGGGTGCTGTGTTTTTTGCCGCAGGTGTGTTCTATTACTTTTTGACCGATCAGGTTAAGTCTTTGGTGCAGGCGATGGCATCGGCATTCCCCGGGGGTAAGCTGGTGTTTGACGCAGCGGGTAAGTCCGCTGTGCGGTTGATGCTGAAAACCTGGATTAAGGACGCCAAGATCCAAGATGTGGGTGCGTATTTTTCCGTGTCAAACGCTCAGGCGGAGTTGTCTACCTGGAGCGATAGGATAACCGTCAGCAGCCGGGGCTATATGCTGGGTTATCATCGGTTGGACAGCCCGTCGGTAAAGCCGTTCTTTCGGCTGCTGGCACGGCTGGGTGATCACCGGATGAAGATGCAGATCGTTCGGCTGGATTTTGCAGATGTTACGGGATAGAATGTGTATAGGCGCATACCTTGATTTTTATGGCACAAGGTGTTTTGTAGAATGTACGGAAAGGATCGTAAAAAACGGCACGCACGCACGCTTGCCGTTTATGTTGTGAAAATGATCAGGATTATGTTTGTATGCCACGGCAATATTTGCCGTTCACCGATGGCGGAATTTATACTTAAGGATCTGGTAAAGGAAAGGGGAGTGCAGGGCGATTTTGTCATCTCCTCCAGCGCCACAAGCACAGAGGAAATTTACCACGGCGTCGGTAATCCGGTTTATCCGCCTGTAAGGGCTGTGCTTGCAGATCACGGAATGGATCCGGGCGGCAAGCGCGCCGTTCAATTGAAGAAAAACGACTATGACAAATACGATTTGTTTGTTGGTATGGACAGCGCAAATATCCGAAATATGCAGCGGATTTTCGGCGGCGACAGCAAGGGAAAAATGCATAAGTTGCTGGAGTATATCAATAGCAGTGCCGATGTATCTGACCCGTGGTATACACGGGATTTTGACCGGTGTTATCATGATATTTACAGAGGCTGCGAAGGATTGCTGAATGCTTTGATTCAGCCAAATTAAGGAGACGGAAAATGATCAATCAATTACATTTGGCGATGATCCGCTTGTACAGCGGCGATACTAAACGGATTCAACATTTTTGCAAGGTGCACAGTTATGCAAAGCTGATTGCACAGGCAGAAAAGGTGGACAAAAAGACCTTGCTTGTCATTGAAGCGGCTGCGCTCACCCATGATATCGGTATCCATACCTGTGAGGAAAAATATGGCGCCTGTGGCGGAAAATTGCAGGAAAAAGAAGGTCCTGCCATCGCCAAAAAGTTACTGGAAAAATTGGGATTTGATGCGAAAATAACCGAGAGAGTGCAGTTTTTGATTGCCCATCATCACACATATGAGAACATAGACAAAATCGATTGGCAAATCCTTGTTGAAGCGGATTTTCTTGTGAATATGTTTGAGGACGGCCTTTCAAAATCGGCAGTTCAAAATGCATATGACAAAATCTTTAAAACTGCCGGTGGCAAAGAAATTTGCAAAATGATGTTTGGAATTTAATTTTACTGTAGAGTGAAAGGGCTGTCTCACAAAAATGGTGAGACAGCCCTTTTCACTTGAAGATGCAGGATCTGTTGCCTTTTTTGAATCGACCGCATGGGCGTTTTACGAAACAATGGCATCGTCTGTGGTAAAGCCCTCCAATGAATTTTCCTTCACCTGTATGCAGATAAAGGTGATGCCGCTATTTTCGGCTGCGGAAAACTGTCGTTTTGCCGGCGGCGCAATTCTCAGCCAGTCGCCGGCGGTGAGTACAATTTCTTCGTCGTCGATTGTAACCTTGCCGGTGCCGGAAAGTACAGCGTAGATTTCCTCATTCTTTTTGTGCGCATGAACAAATGGAACGCCTGTGCCGGCAGGCAGGTGGTTGATGCTGATTTCGGCCCCGGTTAAGGACAGCTTGTCGTGCAGCGCACATCTTCCTTCATTGGGAACATGGATTCTTTTGTAATTAGACATAGGATGACCTCCATAAAATAGACTAGCGATTTCCCATCGCTGCTTTTATTTTATAGGAGTGGTAGGGGAGACACAAGTACGCACTTTTTTATAACTGTACATATGATTTTGAATGTGCTATAATAACAGCATAACCATACGGAGGCAATTTATGAAAACAAAAGAAGAATTACCGGTTTGTCCGGTTGCAACAGCTGTATCGCTGATCGGCGGAAAATGGAAGCTCCTGATTCTGCGGAATTTGAGGGCACATCCGTGGCGATTTAATGCGCTTCAAAAGGATTTGGATGGCATTTCTCAAAAGGTGCTCACCGACAGTCTAAGGCAGATGACGGAAGACGGACTTGTTTACCGCCACGATTATTGCGAAATACCGCCCAGGGTGGAATACGGACTTACAGATTTGGGCATGCAAATGCTGCCGATTATTGACGCGCTTGCAGATTTTGGGAACTACTACAAGAAGGTAACAAAATGAGTGTGGAAAATATTAAAAATGCGCTTGAAAATTATGCGCCCTTTAACGAGCAAGAGGAAAAAGATAAGGCTTTGATTTTGACGGTGCTGAACGATGATGAAATTCTTTACAGAAGCAGCTTGAACCAGCACATAACTGTGTCTGCTTGGGTTGTAAATCCATCTTATGATAAGGTGTTGATGGCCTATCACAATATTTATAATTCCTGGGCGTGGCTGGGCGGTCATGCTGACGGCGAGACGGATTTGAAAAAGGTTGCATTGCAGGAAGCGGCAGAGGAAAGCGGAATAAAGCATGCAGAAATCGCTTGTGACGAGCTGTTTTCCATTGAGGTATTAACGGTGGACGGCCACATCAAAAATGGTGAATATGTTTCCTCTCATTTGCATTTGAATTTTACATATTTGGTTGTAGCCAATGAAGATGATGAACTGCGTGTTAAAACGGACGAGAACAGTCATGTGGCCTGGTTGACCTTCGATGAGGCGATTGCAAAATCAAACGAGCCATGGTTTAAGCAAAATATCTATCCGAAGCTTATAGAAAAAACCTGGGAGCGGAAGGAATTATTGCAAAAAAAGCATTGGGAAGATTAAATCTCCAATGCTTTTTGTATTTTTTTACGCCTGTTGGGTCTGCGAAAAGTCAATTGTCAACAGCTGCGGGAATTGTAAAAAATTTTCAGTTTTATTTGCCAAGGCGGCACATACACTAATGGTGCAAACGCAAGTTTATGGAAAAGGAGTGTATTTGCAATGGCAAGCAACAAGAGTGTTGTGCCCGAGGCCAAGGAAGCTTTGAACCGCTTTAAGATGGAAGCTGCTTCTGAGGTTGGTGTTTTTTTGCATTAAAATTTTTCAAAACGCCCTATTTAAGCCACTTTCGAGACTCGAAAATTTTGCATAGTGGGCGGTCAAACACATTAAAAACATAAAATTAACGAAAAAAGGTCTACATACCCATAAGAAAAACGAGCCGAGATACGCACATCTCGGCTCGTTTTTGTAATTAAAAAATATAATAAGAATTATAAATCCAGCGAATTTTCATCCAATAAGAAATCATATAGACCTAAATGAAGAATTCCATTCTCATCATTCCAAGGTTTCATTGATGTTTTAGATACAATTATTTTCCTAAAGAAATCATTTGTATTTTTAAGCGGCCGAAGTTCTGTTTTCATCTTATCTTCATCCGTTACATTAAGAGCGGATTGAATATAGTATCTCTTTGAACCGGCATTAACAACAAAATCTATTTCAACTTGTGATTTTGTTCGCTTACCGTCTTTTGTTTTGACAATTTCCACAACACCGACATCAACCGAATAGCCTCTGCGAAGCAACTCATTGTATATAATATTCTCCATGATATGTGTCTCTTCTTGCTGACGGAAGTTAAGTCTGGCATTCCTCAATCCAACATCTGTACAGTAATATTTTGACGGGTATTCAAAATATTTTTTTCCTTTAATATCATATCTTTTTGCAAGATTGAACAAAAAGGACTCAATAAGATAATCTAAATATTTTGAAACGGTATTAGAAGAAACACTAATATTTTTTACAGAATGCAGCGTTCTTGCTATTTTTGATGCATTGGTAAGCGAACCTATTGATGAGCATAAATCATCGGTTAATTCTTCAAGTACATCTTTAAGTTCAATTTCATATCTTTCATTTATATCTTTGAAATATACTTCATCAAACAAAGTTTGTAGGTATTGCATTTTATCAATATCGTTTTTCTTTGATAAAACTAATGGCATACCACCGAATAAAGCGTATTCCTCATACGCACCGGATTTATCTCCGCCAACAAAATCGTAATATTCCCTAAACGAAAGCGGATATACCCTAACCTCGTCACCTCTGCCCCTAAAAGCAGTGAGTACATCTTTAGTTAAAAGTTTTGAATTACTTCCGGTAACATATATATCAACATTACGAAGTCTAAGTAAACCGTTTAATACATTATAGAGCCTTATTTCATTTGGATTTCTTAATTCCTCTTTTGATATTGCATATTGAACCTCATCAATGAAAATATAATTCATTTTTCCGTCAATAATCTTTGAACGAATATATTGTGACAACGGTTCCGGATTTCGATATTGAACAAACAAATCATCATCAAGCGGAATTTGAATGATTTGCTCTTCATCAATTCCTTGAGAAATCAGATAATCATGATAAAGATAAAACAAAAGATAGCTTTTGCCGCATCTGCGAATACCGGTAATAACTTTTATCAATCCGTTTTCTTTTTTATCAATAAGCCTTTGCAAATATGCGTCTCGCTTTATTTCTTTAAACATTCAAATCGTTCCTTCCGTTAAAACTTAAGTGCATTGTACCGTAACTTTTAATTCATTATAACAATAGTATAAATGCAAATCAAGAAAATTCTTAAAAATTAAGTTAATAGTTCCCTAAGTTTTAATAATTCATTTTTAATTATCGCCAAATTCTACTGCTTTTTATCAAGCAATACAGCGTTCTACATTGTTTTGCTGTACATCTGGAAACTTACATTCCCTGAATTGACAGCACCTGTTGCAGTCGAAGCAATGATTTGGATTTCTGCAATCATCAGAATGGTTGCCGCAATCATCATTTCATTCGGTTGCTACATTCCTGTAACATTGTTCAGCAAAACAAAGCCAAAGGTTGGCTTGCTTATGATTCTGAAAACCTGTGCATATATATGGATTATCGCAATGGGCCTTCAGCTTTTATTTTAAGATTTGGAACGATATAAATTGTTCGGTCAAGCACATTAAAAACATAAAATTAACGAAAAAAGGTCTACATACCTATAAGAAAAAGCGTTGGAGAAATCAAATCTCCAACGCTTTTATAATTATACTTGAAATAATTATACTTTGTGGTATAATTATATGTAGAGATGCAAATACTATATCGGGAGGTCGGATATAATGAAAAAATTTGTTGACAGATTTCAAGAACTTGAAACACTTGAAAATGAATATAACAGCAACTCATCTTCCTTTGTTGTGCTTTACGGCAGGAGAAGAATCGGAAAAACAGAACTCTTAAATGAGTTTTCGAGGGATAAAAAATGCATCAGATTTCTTGCAACGGAAGAATCTGAAAAGATGAACAGAGAGGCATTTTCATCAATCGTAAGCGAATACACATCAAATCCGCTTGTTAAAAAAGCAAGCCTTTCGTGGGAAGAATTGTTTGATTTAACAATAGATTACAAGACAGAGAATAAAAAGCTCATAATCATTGACGAGTTTCAATATATAGGCAAATCGAATCCGAGTTTTATCTCTGTGCTCCAAAAAATATGGGACACGAAACTTAAGAATAACAATGTAATGCTTGTATTATGCGGTTCGCTGATAAATATGATGTACAGCCAAACTCTGTCATACGACAGTCCGCTTTTCGGAAGAAGAACAAAGCAAATCAGATTAAAGCAAATTCCGTTTAAGTATTACAAAGAATTTATTGACAGCACGGATGAAAAATTCTTAATCGAAGCGTATTCCGTCACCGGCGGAGTTCCCAAATATATAGAAATGTTTGAGAGCAACGACGACATCTATACCGCCATAAAAAATTCAATTTTGAATTCTCAAAGTTACTTGTATGAAGAGCCTGAATTTTTATTGAAAAACGAAGTTCAAGAGGTGGGAAGTTATTATTCAATCATCAAAACAATAGCCTCCGGCTGCGAACAGTTAAGCGATATATCAAATGCATTAGAAATTAAGGCAACAAATTTGCCGAAATACTTAAAAGTTTTGATTGACCTTGATATTATAGAAAGGGTTGTTCCCATAACGGAAGATAAGCCCGAAAAAAGCAAAATGGGACTGTATAAAATTAAGGATAACTATATAAGATTTTGGTTTAAGTTTGTATATCCTTATAAATCATACATTGAAAGCGAACACATAGATTTTGTTCTTGATAAAATCAGAGAAGGCTTTATAAAAAATCATGTTGCTTATGTGTATGAGGATATTTGCAGAAATCAATATCTTCCTGAGTTGATTATCAAAAATGCTTTCGGTTTTACTCCTACCAAAATCGGCAAGTGGTGGGACAGAAAAGATACAGAAATTGATATTGTCGCAAAAGATAATTCAAATAATATTATCTTCGGCGAATGCAAATATACCAAAAAGCCGCTTGACGTTAATGTGTATTATGACTTGCTTGAAAAGGCGAAGAAAATAAGCTGGAACAAGCAAAACAGAAACGAATACTTTGTATTCTTTTGCATTAACGGCTACACGGAAAAAATGCAAAACCTTGCAAAA
>CAVCUL010000015.1:0-44066 GCA_963605415.1 bacterium
CTTTACAAGGGAGCCTAAGATATTGAAACCGATTTGCCTCCCTTGTAAAGGGAGGTGGCTGCGAGTTTGCGAGCAGACGGAGGGATTTAAGCGGGCGGCAGGTTGCCGCCCCTACCGGTTCTTTTCTGCACTACAAACAAAAAGGCACCCCTTTTATGTAATAAAGGGGAACTGTCGCATTTTTGCGACTGAGGGGATAAAAGCGGGCGGATGGTATCCGCCCCGACCCATTCAATCCCATTCCCATAGAATAAACAAGCACCTGCATTCTTTACGAATGCAGGTGCTGTTTGTTGTATTCAATAAGTTCCATTAAATTTCAATAAATTCGTTAAACACGGCGGTCATTTTTTTGCTGACCTCCAGGTCGGTGTGCAGACTGCCAAAGTACCAGTGCATATACTCCACCTGCTTCATCAGCTCTTGCAGGTAAGTGTTCAGCGGGGTAATGTGCACCCCCTTGTTGGTGTGCAGCTTTAAGAAGTCCTTGGCAATGGCCGGGGCCTCGTAGGTGAGCACATAGTTGACGGCGTACTTATACTCCCGCAGGTTGTCCTGGCCGTTTTTCAGGTCCTCGGCGGTGGGCAACTCCGCTTTCCACCAGCTGACCCCATCCTCACGCATATCCTTGTCCTCGCTCTCACCGCCGCCCATCACAAAGAAGGTCTTGTTCTCAAACATAAACATCTCGCCCCGCATTAAGTGGTAGATGTTGTCGGCGATTTTGTGGGTGTTGCCGCCTTTCCAGCGGTAGGGGGTATAGCTGTCCAGCATATCAAAATTCTCGTGGGCACCGTCTAAAAAGCAGATGGTGTACTTGCGCTTCTTCAGCCACTCCAGGTTGCGCTTTTCCTTGGGGTCGTTAGGGTCCCAGAGAAAGCCAAAGTCACCGCAGACGATGACAATATCTTTCTCCCCCAGCCGCCGCAGCTTGGGGTCTTTGAAGTGGGACAGGTCCCCGTGGGTGTCGCCGGTAATGTAAATCATAATTCACTCCGAAAAATTCAAAAAGTTTTTACGCATTTGGGCTTTTCAATTTGGCCCAAAGATGATAGACTAAGTATTATAATATCTTTATTTTGTTTGGGTGTCAAGTTCCATGAAAAAAACGGTCTCTTTCTTTTTGTCTTTCGTATTGCTGCTGTCCGCCGTGTTCTGCGTGCCGGGCTTTTCTGCCTCTGCCGCGGTGTACAAGCCGGACCGCAAGCTGTATTCCCAGGCCTATATGCTCCTTAGCCTGGACGATCCGTCCTTCCCTGTGGTGGCGGAGAAAAATCAGGACAAGCGGATGTACCCGGCCTCTCTGACCAAGATCGTGACCACCATGGTGGTGCTGAATAAAGTGAAGGACCTGAGCCAAAAGACCAAGGTGAGCCAAAGCGCATACGACGCTATGCTGGGCACCGGGGCGCAGACCGCCGGTCTGAAAGTGGGGGAGAGCCTGACCATCGAGCAGCTGCTGTATCTGACCATGGTGCACTCCGCCTGCGACGCCTGCCATGTGCTGGCAGAGTTCGTCTCCGGCTCTACGGATGCCTTTGTGACGGAGATGAACAGCTGGGCTCAGTCCCTGGGGTGCAAGAACACCCATTTTGTGAACCCGGACGGTCTGCACGACGCGGATCATTACTCCACCGCCGCCGATCTGGCCAAGATCACCTTAAAGGCGCTGCAAAACGACACCTTTGAGCAGATCAGCACCACCGTGCAGTACAAGTACAAGAATACCACCTTTACTCACACCAACCTAATGCTGCAAAGTGGCTATGTTTCTTATTATTACGAGTACGCCAGCGGCATCAAGACCGGTTCCACAGATGAGGCGGGCTACTGCGTGATCACCAAGGCGTCCAAGGACGGCTACAACTATCTGGCTGTGGTGCTGGGCGCACCGGTGATCGACTATAACAGCGACGGCTATGTGGAGAAGTGCTCGTTTATTGACGCAGCGTCCCTGTTTGACTGGGCCTTTGACTCGCTGAAATATACCACTCTGGTCAGCGAAAACGATGTGATTGACGAGGTGACGGTGGAGAACGGCAAGGACGCTGACGCGGTGCAGCTGGTGGCGGAGAAAGATGTGAACACCATCGTGCCCGCCGGGCTGGACAAATCTGCCGTGATCATTCGGGCGGTGGATAAGCCGGAGAGCGTGCAGGCCCCGGTGGAAAAAGGACAAAAAATCTGCAAGGCGGAGATCGTCTACGCAGACCAGGTGGTGGCAACGGTGCAGCTGGTGGCTGCCAACCGGGTAGAGCTGTCCACATTCTTAAAGATTTTGAACGCGGTCAAGGCGTTCTTTTCCCTGACCGTGGTGCGGATCGTGCTGGGCGCCGCCGTGCTGTTTGCGCTGGTGTACCTGTATCTGTTTATCCGCAACGCCCGCCGCAAGAGCAAGCGCCGGGCAGAGAAAATGCGCCAGTATGAGGAAATGCAGACCTCCGGCAATCGGGACCAGGACGGCCCGCCGGACCTGCCGCCCCCGGTGCGCAGATAAAGAAAAATACAGCGTAGCCATACGCAACACACCCGGCGCAGTTCCTTACTTGTGCCGGGTTTTTAGAAAGGGAAAGCATGAAAATCATCGTTTATATGCCCAAATACCGGGATGATCTGATTTTTATGGTGTTGGAAGCTAAAGACGCTTTAGGCCGGGTGCCTACGCTCAATGGGGACCTCTTGGATCTGGAGGGGTCGTATTTTAACAAAGGCGACTGTTTTTGGATCATGCTGGACGAGCGGGACCGGGTGGTTGGCTCCGTGGGGTGCAATCTGCTGCCAAACGGCGAGGCTGCGATCCATAGACTGTATGTCAAAGCCAACATGAAGCGGCAGGGCCTTGGCTCCCAGCTTTTGCAGGTGGCAGAGGACTTTGCCAAAGCCCACGGCAGAACGGTGATGAAGCTGCACTTGGGCGAGAAAAACAGCTATTTTGAGTCCCGGTATTTTTATCCCAAGCATGGGTATGTGGAATACCGGCCGGACTATATGCGCAAGACCCTTTAAGCCCGGCGTGGCTCTTTGCAGGGAGCGGATATGATCCGCTTGCGGGCGGCAGGTTGCCGCCCCTACGATAAACCTTTTTGCCTCCCTTGTAAAGGGAGGTGGCTGCGAGCGTGCGAGCAGACGGAGGGATTAAGCGGCGGGGGCTTGCTCCCGCCGTGCGTCCGACAAGGCCGGTGCACATTGATTTGTGATCTTGTAGGGGTCGATGCCCACATCGACCCGCCATTTTTGCTGTACAAAGCCATACGCAATACATTGGTTTTAGAAAGGGGAATAAAGATGAAAGGAAAACGCAAACACATTTACCGCTGGTTGGCGGCGTGCCTGGCGCTGCTGGTGGCCTTTACCGGGCTGCTGACCGTGCAGGCGGCAGGGGTGGCTAAGCCCACCAAACTCAGCGCCAAGGCCAACGACAATGTGTCCATTACCCTGCAATGGACGGCGGCCAAGAAAGTCAGCGGCTACCAGGTGTACACCGCCGGGTCAAAAAGCGGCAAATACACCCTGCTGGCCACCACATCCGCCACCAAGTACACCCACAGCAACTTAAAAGGCGGCAAGACCTATTATTACAAGGTGCGCGCCTACAAGACAGTGAAGAAAAAGAAGCAGTATTCCGGCTACACGGCGGTGGTGCAGGCCACGGCGGTGCAGTACGCTACCCAAAAGAGCCTGCAATCCTTAAACAGCAAGGTGGACGGTATGATCCGCCGGGTGACGGCGCTGGAACAGAGCAAGACCGTGGGCGATCTGCAACAAACGGTGCTCCGCCAGGGACAGCTGCTAGCCGATCAACAAAGTACGCTGGAGAGCTTGCAGCAGACCGTTGCCACCCAGGGCGACAACTTGCAGTCCTTGCAGCAAACGGTGACCGCTCAGTCCCAAAAGATCACGGATCTGGAGCAGCAGGTGCAGGCGCTCTCCGGCGACAAAGCCTACTGGCAGGGTAAAAAATGGGTGGCCTTTGGGGACAGTATCAGTGCCGGCAACGGCCTGCAAAATCCGTCCACAGAGCTTTATTCCCAGCTGGTTGCCAAGGATCTGGGCATGACCCTGGTTACCGGGAGCATGCACGCGATGGAAAGCAAGGGCTATACGATTGATGCCAGCACAGAAAAGGGACGGCACAGTATCCCTGCTTATGTAAATTTGGATCAGAATACAGACGCGGATCTGGTGACGATCTTTGCCGGTACCAACGACTTCGGACTTTCGGCGGCTATGCCCCTGGGCACCATGGCGGACGACGCCAATACGGAGAGCTTTTATGGCCGTCTGAAATTCACTTGCGACTTGCTCAGCAGCAAGTACCCCAATGCTCTGGTGGTGCTGATGACCCCATTGCCCCGGCATGATTGCTCGGATGGCACTGTAGGTGCCAAGGAGCCCACCAAAACTTTGATCGACTACGCAGAGGCCATTGTTCAGGTGGCTGCGCTGTACAGCTTTCCGGTGCTGGACCTAACCCGGGAGAGCGGCATGCAGGTGCGCAATGCCGATTTCCGCAAAGCGTATATGGTAGATTCTGTTCATCCCAACGCTGCCGGTCACGCCAAATTCATCGCTCCCGCGCTGGAGCGCTTTATCCTCCAACATACCCCGGTGGTGTGAGTCGCGGGGAGAAATTTTATGTAGGGCGGGGGCTTGCTCCCGCCGTAGTTTTGTAGGGGTCGATGCCTACATCGACCCGTGGTGCAATAATGCACTTGCTACGAAACAGTCCACCGGACTGTTTCTCCCAAATGCTGGCGCTTTTGGAGCCTCGTGTCTCTTGTGCTACGCACAATTCACTCACCGCACCCTACATAAACGCACTTCATTCCTTGTTTTGGCTGCAAATATCTGTGGGGGTTCATTCGTAACCGCCAACAAACGCAAAAAAGAGTTCCCCGTCAAAGGGAACTCTTTTTGGTATGTTATTCGGCGTTAGCCCTCGTATTCGTCCTCGTTCTCCCAGTTGTGCCAAATGTTCTGCACATCGTCGTTGTCCTCGAACATCTCGATCATCCGGGCCATCTTCATCATATCGTCCTGGCTCTCCAGGCGGGTGTAGGTGGTGGGGATATATGCCGGCTCAGAGGAAAGGATCTTGTAGCCCTTGCCCTCCAGCTCGTCCCGCACGGCACCCACATCGTTGGGCTCGGTGCGAATTTCAAAAATATCCGTATCGTCGGTGAGAAAGTCGGCTGCGCCTGCCTCCAGTGCGTCCTCCATCAGCTGGTCCTCGTCCACATCCTCGCGCTCAATGACGATGACCCCCTGGCGGCTGAACATAAAGGTCACGGAACCTTGGGTGCCCATATTGCCGCCGGCCTTATCAAAGTAATGGCGAACCTCACCGGCGGTGCGGTTGCGGTTGTCGGTCAGGGCCTCTACCACCACGGCCACGCCGCTGGGGCCGTAGCCCTCGTACACGATCTCCTCATAGTTGGCGGTGTCCGTCTCGCCGGCCGCCTTCTTGAGCATACGGTCAATATTGTCGCCGGGCACATTGTTCTGCTTGGCCTTGGCGATAATGTCCTTTAACTTGGTGTTCACGCTGGGGTCCGGGCCGCCCTGCTTTACGGCAACGGCCAGCTCACGCCCGATCTTGGTAAAGACCTTGGCTCTGGCGGCGTCGTTGGCGCCCTTTTTGCGCTTAATAGTGCTCCATTTGGAATGTCCGCTCATCCAATCACTCCTTTAGTTACTGGTCTAAAATACCCATCAATTTTACCACAAAGCCCGGTCAATATCAAGTGCAAAATCCGCACCCTGCCGCCGGGCGGGCCACTTGTCGGTCAAAATCGCAACTTTCTGTTGTATATGCTGCTAAAATATGGTATGATAAAATGCATAAGTTCTAAGGAAAAACAAAGAACGGAGGACGATTTTATGTATTCGGATTACTATGATTCCATTGCCCAGGTGGCAGGTGCAGACCCGGAAGTTGCTGCGGCAATGAACCAGGAGCTGCAACGCCAGCGGGATAATATTGAGCTGATCGCATCGGAGAACCTGGTGTCTCCCGCCGTAATGGCAGCTATGGGCTCTGTGCTCACCAACAAATACGCCGAGGGTCTGCCCGGCAAGCGCTACTACGGCGGCTGCCAGTATGTGGATGTGGTGGAGAAGATCGCCATTGAGCGCGCTTGCAAGCTGTTTGGCGCCAAGTATGCCAATGTGCAGCCCCACTCCGGTGCCCAGGCCAATACGGCTGTGTATTTCGCTCTGCTGAAGCCGGGCGACACGGTGATGGGTATGGCGCTGGATAACGGCGGCCACCTGACCCACGGCTCTCCCGTGAACATCAGCGGCAAGTATTTTAACTTTGTGCCCTACGGCGTCAATGACGAGGGCTTTATCGACTATGCGGCCTTTGCCAAGCAGGTGAATAAAGTGAAGCCCAAACTGATCGTGGCCGGTGCCTCCGCCTATCCTCGGGAGATCGACTTCCAGACCATGGCGGATATTGCCCATGCCAACGGCGCGATGTTTATGGTGGATATGGCGCACATTGCCGGTTTGGTGGCAGCGGGCCTGCACCAAAGCCCGGTGCCCTGTGCCGATGTGGTGACCACCACCACCCACAAAACCCTGCGGGGTCCCCGTGGCGGCCTGATCCTGTGCAACAACCCCTATTTAATCAAAAAGCTGAATTCCGCCGTGTTCCCCGGCACCCAGGGCGGTCCGCTGATGCACATTATTGCCGCCAAGGCCGTGTGCTTTGGCGAGGCGCTGAAGCCGGAGTTCAAGGCCTACCAGCAGCGGGTGATCGACAATGCCAAGGCGCTGGCCAAGGGCCTTACCGACCGGGGACTGAACCTGGTGTCCGGCGGCACGGACAACCACCTGTGCCTGCTGAGCCTGATCGGCACCGATGTAACCGGCAAGGAGCTGGAGCACCGGCTGGACGAGGTGCATATCACCCTGAACAAGAACACCGTGCCCAACGAGCCGTTGTCTCCTTTTATCACCTCCGGCGTGCGGATCGGCACCCCGGCAGCCACCACCCGTGGGCTGAATACGGAGGATATGGACAAGATCGCCGAGTACATTTACCTGGCCATCACGGACTTTGACAATCAAAAAGAGAACATTGCAGCGGGCGTGGCAGAGATCTGCAAAAAGTACCCGCTCTATGCGTAAAACTTTATGAAAATTCTGTTTGTTTATCTGTTTCAGGCGCTGCTGCAACTGATCTACCTGCCGCTGAAAGCCTTTTGCAAGGTGCAGGATCAGGTGGTCTATCTCTCTCGCCAAAGCAACGAGAAGAGTCTGGATATGCAGCTGCTGGAACAGGCCATAGAGGAGAAAGCCCCCGGCACCCGCCAGGTGTTTCGGCTGCAAATGATGGAGGACGGCTTTGCCGGCAAGCTCCGCTATTTCGGCCATTTGGTGGGGGATATGAAAGCCCTGGCTTCCTCTAAAGTGGTGATCGTAGACACCTACTCCATCGCCGTATCCTGCCTGCGGCATAAGGCCGGTGTGCAGGTGGTGCAGATGTGGCACGCACTGGGGGCTGTTAAGAAATTCGGCTTGCAATCCCTAGGCACCAAGGAGGGGCGGGACGCCCGCCTGAGCCACGCTATGCATATGCACCGGGGCTACGACTATGTGCTGTGCCCTTCGGCGGCCACCGCTCGATTTTATATGGAGGCCTTTGGCTGCCCGGCGGAGAAGATCAAAATTTGCTCTCTGCCCCGGGTGGACGATATTGTGACCTCCAAGGCGGGGCTGGCCCAGCGCTTTTATGCGGAGAACCCGGGTCTCAGCGACCGGAGGCTGGTGCTGTACCTGCCCACTTTCCGGGATCGGGAGGCCTATGTGGCCCAGGAGCTGAAATTGGCCTTTGCAGAGCAGGAGACCTACCGCTTGGTGGTGCGTACCCATCCGCTGAGTAAGGTAAAGCCGGATCCGGAATTCAGCATCAACGGTGACTACTCCACCTATGACTTGATGCAGCTGGCAGACGCCATTGTGACGGATTATTCCGCCTGCGCCTTTGAGGCGTCCCTCTTAATGAAACCCCTGTATTTCTTTGTGCCGGATTACGATCTGTATCTGCGGGACCGGGGGCTGAATGTGGACTTGCAGCAGGAAATGCCCGCCGCTACCTTTACAGATGCGGACGCGCTGGTGGACAGCCTGCGCACAGCAGCCTATGATTATGACACCCTGTATGCGTTCCAGTCCAAGTATGTGGAGAATACCAAAAATAATAATGCAGCTATCTTGGCCAATTTTGTGCTGACTTTGCTGCAAAAGAAGGACAGCGATTCTTAATGGAATACACATTTTCAAACAAAATCTCCGCGCTGCAACCCAGCGCCATTCGAGAGATTCTAAAGGCTACCGCCGATCCGGCCATCATTCCGCTGGCAGCGGGCAACCCGGCGCCGGACGCTTTTCCGGTGGACGAGGTGCGGGCCATTACCGCCGATATTCTGCAAAAGACGCCTATTGACGCCTTGCAGTACGGTGTGTCCGAGGGGTATCAGCCCCTGCGGGACACGGTGCGGGATTGGCTTGCCCGGCGGGAGAAGATCGGCACCGATGGGGACGACCTGCTGATCGTCAGCGGCGCCACCCAAATTATGGACCTGGTCACCAAGGTACTGTGCAACGAGGGCGACACGGTGATCTGCGAGGAGCCGTCCTTTATCGGCTCCCTGAACTGCTTCCGCTCTTACGGTTGCAAGCTGGCAGGCGTGCCTATGGAGGCAGACGGGATGAATACCGCCGCTTTGGAGCGGGTGCTGCAAGAGAACCCGGACGCCCGGTTTATCTATACCATTCCCAATTTCCAAAACCCCTCCGGCGCCACCATGAGCCTGGAGAAGCGGCGGCAGGTGTATGCCCTTGCCAAGCAGTACGGCGTGCTGATTTTGGAGGATAACCCCTACGGCGACCTGCGGGTAGCCGGTGAGCCGCTGCCTACCATTAAGAGTATGGATACGGACGGCATTGTGATCTATGCCGGTTCGTTCTCCAAGATTTTGTCCCCCGGTTTGCGGGTGGCCTACTGCGTAGGTCCCAAGCCGGTGCTGGCCAAGATGACCGTGGGCAAGCAGGCGGAGGATGTGCATACCGCTATGCTCAATCAGATGATCGTGTACCAGTGGTTCCGGCAGTATGATGTGGACGCCCATATTGAGAAGATCCGCGGCATTTACCGCAAAAAGCTGGAGCTGATGTGCAACTGCATTGACAGCGATCTGGGCGATTTTGTCGAGTATGTGCGGCCCCAGGGCGGTCTGTTCATTTGGTGCCGTCTGCCCGGCCATGTGGATATGCTGGACTTTTGCAAGCGTGCCATCGCCAAACAGGTGGCTGTGGTGCCCGGCAACGCCTTTATGATGGACGACAAGGCGGTGAGCCACCACATTCGGCTGAATTTCTCCACCCCGTCCGACGAGGCCATTGTGGCCGGTGTGCACCGACTGGGTGAAGTGGCTGCCGATCTGCGCAGCAAATAAAGGAGCAAAGAATTATGTCTGAAGAAGTAAAAGTAGAACGGAAAAAGCGCAGCCTGTCGCTGATCCAGCCCACCTCCATTCCCACCCTGGGCAATTACCTGGGGGCGATGAAGGGCTGGAGCGCTTTTCAAGAAGAATATGACACCATTTACGGTGTGGCAGATCTGCACTCCATTACTGTGCGCCAGGACCCGCAAAAGCTGCGTCGGCAGACCACAGAGCTGTACGCCATGCTGCTGGCTCTGGGCCTGGACCCGGACAAGGGCATTGTGTTTATCCAGTCCCATGTGCCCACCCACTCTCAGCTGGGCTGGCTGCTGAACTGCTATACCCAGTTTGGCGAGCTGTCCCGTATGACCCAGTTTAAGGACAAGTCCAAGCAGCACGCAGACAATGTGAACGCCGGGCTGTTTACTTATCCCTGCCTGATGGCGGCGGATATTCTGCTGTATCAGTCGGATATTGTGCCGGTAGGTGCGGACCAAAAGCAGCATCTGGAGATCGCCCGGGATATTGCCGAACGGTTCAACGGCATTTACGGCAAGGTGTTTACCGTGCCGGAGGCCTATATTCCCAAGAGCGGCGCCCGGGTGATGAGCCTGCAAGATCCCACCCGCAAGATGAGCAAGTCCGACCCCAACCCCAAGGGCACCGTGTACCTGACCGACGAGCCGAATGTGATTATGAAGAAGTTCCGCTCCGCTGTAACGGACAGTGAGATGAGCGTGCACTACGGCGAGGGCAAGGACGGTATCAACAACCTGATGACCATTTACTCTGCTGTTACAGGCAAGACGCTGGACGCCATCGAACAGGAATTTGCCGGTAAGGGCTATGGCGACTTTAAGACTGCCGTGGGTGAGGCGGTGATCGCTGAGCTGGAGCCGGTGCAGCAGCGCTTTAACCGGTTTATGCAGGACAAGGCGTACTTGCAGGAATGCTGGACCAAGGGCGCAGATCTGGCCCAGCGGGTCAGCCAGCGCACCCTGGACAAGGCCATGAAGAAAATCGGCTTTTTAATGAAGTAAAACTGTGCAAGGGCGCACACCGGCAAAACCTGCCGGCGTGCGCCTGCTTTTTGTTTTTGAACCGAAAATATGGTCATTTTCACCAATTTGTAAGCATTTTTTTGGGCGGTTTGCCGTTGACCTACCGATAAAATGTGTGCTATAATAAACTTGCATTGTATATATGTATGAATAGGTGCATGTATACCGGATTGCCGATACGCCCTGAGAGGGCGGGCGGCGTGTCATTTTTTAACAAATGATCTCTGTCACCCGGCGGGTGCCCTGTGCAACCCCTGCAAAAACTCTGCCTTTCGCAGGCAAAACACAAGGAGGAATTATTTTGAAAGAAGCAAAAGCAATGGCTTATGTGAACATGTATGGCGTGCTTGCCACGCTGGAGAACTTGTGCCAGATTGACGATCAGGCCAAGGCCGTGCTCCGTGAGCTGAAAAAGCCGGTGTCCCTCTGTTTTGATGTGACGGACGGCCCCTGCTGTACATTTAACTTTACCCAGGACGGCTGCAAAATGAGCGAGGGCACCTACGGCTGTACCTGCAAAATGAATTTTGCCAGCCCGGAGAAGTTCAATGCACTGATTGACAGCTCCAAGCCCGGTGTGCCGGTAAAGGGTGCGGTGCAGGTGCTTTCTTTCCTGATGGGCCCGTTCACCAAGCTGACCAATCGCCTGACCCAACTGCTGATGCCCAGCGAGGCGGATCTGAAGGACAGAGCCTTCTTTGAGGAGTCTACGATTTTGACTTTTTATACCATTGCCGGCGCCATCTCGGCTTTGGCCAATACGGACAGCGTGTCCAAGCAATCTGCTTTCTATACGGTAGACGGTGATGTTTCTATGGGGATCAAGGATGTGTGCTATGCCACCATTCGGGTGAACAACCACACATTCCGCACCATTAAGGAAAAGGCTCAGTCTCCCCGTGCCGTGATGGAGTTTGCCACCATTGATCTGGCCAACGGCCTGTTTAACGGCACGGCCTCCACAATGGCAGAGCTGTGCGCAGGGAACATCTACATGGCGGGCATGATCTCTATGGTAGACAATATCAACCGCATTTTGGACAGAGTCGGCACGTACCTGGGTTAAGGAGGATCTTTTAGTATGAGTAAATTTCCGGAATATAAGCATGAAAAAAGCCAGGAGTGGTTTAATCGGGCGCTGAACGCCATTCCCTCCGGCGTGTACGGGCACCTGGGCCCCAGTGAGGGTCTGTTTTTGCCCATTACCAAGTGGCCGTTGATGTCCCAAAAGGCCAAGGGCACCTATTTTTGGGATGTAGACGGCAACAAGTATTTGGACTTTATGTGCGCTTACGGTCCCAATGTGCTGGGCTATTGCGATGAGGATGTAGATGCCGCTGCTATGGAGCAGCTGAAGATCGGCAACTGCACTACCTCGCCCTCTTACAAGATGGTTGAGTGCGCCGAGATGCTGATTGATACGGTTAACACCGCCGATTGGGCATTCTTTATGAAGAACGGCTCCGACGCCACCACCTTCTCTGTGATGTGCGCCCGTGCCCATACCGGCAAAAAGAAGATGATGTTCTTTAAGGGCTATTACCACGGCGACTTCCAGTGGGCCCAGAAGGTAGACTATCCGGGTATTCTGCCGGAAGAGGTAGAGAACAATGTGGTGGTGCCCTGGTTTGATCTGGACGCGATGCAGAAGGCTTATGACGAGGCTGGCGGCGACTTTGCCGGCCTGATTGCCCAGCCCTATGATCACGGCAACTTTAAGGATAATGAGTGCGCTACCGCCGAGCAGTGGAAGGCTGTGCGTAAGTTTTGTGACGATCACGGCATGGTACTGATTTTTGACGATGTGCGTACCGGCTTCCGTTTGGATATTGCCGGCTCTGACCATTACTATGGCATCAAGGCAGATTTGATCTGCTTCTGTAAGGCTCTGGCCAATGGCTACAATATGTCTGCCGTCTGCGGTCAGGAGCATATGAAGAGCACCGCTTCTTCCGTGGTATATACCGGCTCTTACTGGATGAGCGCTGAGCCCTTTGCGGCTTGTTTGGCCTGTATTCCCAAGATGAAGAAGCTCAATACGCCCAAGATGTTCCGCGAGATGGGTACCCAGCTGACGGACGGTTTCGTAGCCGCCGGTAAGCAGCATGGCTTTGATCTGGTGGTGTCCGGTGAGCCGGCACTGTTCTATTTGCGGATTGCCAATGATGAGAGTTTGATGCTCCATCAGGAGTGGATTGCCGAGTGCGTCAGCCGCGGGCTGTTCCTGGCGTCTCACCACAATCACTTTATGAATGCCGCGGTGACACAGGATGATATTAAGCTGGCCATTGACATTGCTGAGGACGCCTTCGGCGTTGTGGCCGCCAATCATCCGGAGATCCCGGGATTAGTAAAATAAACCAATTATTTTTGTCGGGTCTGTGCAAGGGGGCACGGCCTCGGCAACAACAGAAAGGGAGGACTTTGAATGCCTGCTGATTACAAGCCATTTGACAAAGCCGAGTGGCTCCGCCTGGAGAAGAAAGCGGACGAGTTAAGACGACTGACCGTGCAGACCACCGTTTGGGGCGGCTCCGGCCACATCGGCGGCGCCATGAGTGCCATGGACGCCATGACCATCCTGTATCACCGTTTTATGAAGCTGGATGTGAATCACCCGGATATGGAGGACAGGGATCGCTTTGTGCTTTCCAAGGGCCATGCTGCAGTGGGTTACGGCCCGGTGATCTGCGACTACGGCTTTATGGACGTGGAGGGACTGCACAACTTTAACCTGACCGGATCCAAGTTCGGTATGCATCTGGATAAGAACAAGATTAAGGGCATTGACTGCTCCTCCGGCTCTTTGGGCCACGGTCTGTCTCTGGCAGACGGCTTTGCCCTGGCCGGTCGTGTAAAGGGCCAGGATTATATGGTCTATTGCCTCACCGGCGACGGTGAGCTGAACGAGGGCTCCAATTGGGAGGCTGCCATGACTGCTGCCCAGTTTAAGCTGTCTAATGTGGTGGTGCTTGTGGATAACAACAAGTGCATGATCGACGGCCGTGTGGACGATGAGATGAAAGTGGAGCCGGTGGATAAGAAATTTGAGGCCTTTGGCTTTAAGGTTAAGCGCGTAGACGGCCAGAATATGAAAGAGCTTAACGACGCCATCGAGGACGCTATTGCCAACCACCAGAACGGCGGCGATCAGCCCTATTGTATTGTGATGGATACCTTTAAGGGCGCCGGTATCGACTTTATGGAGGACGATTACCACTGGCATTACGGCGCACTGGACGAGGCAAAAGAGAAGGCTTGCTACGAGAGCCTGGATAAGTATTATAAGAAACGCTGCGAGCGTGCGGAAAAGGAGGGCTAAGCCATGGCAAGCGGAATGACTTATACAATGACGGAGACTACCGCCCTCTCTACGGCGGAATATTACGGCAAGGCGCTGTGCGAGCTGGGTGCGGAGCACCCGGAAGTGGTGGCGCTGACCGCTGACCTGGGCAAATCCACCAAGATCGGTATGTTTGGCGAGAAGTTCCCGGATCGTTTCTTCAATGTGGGTATTGCAGAGCAGAATATGTTTGGTGTGGCAGCCGGGCTGGCTCAGAACGGCCTGATTCCCTTTGCTTCTACTTTCGCCATTTTTGCTTCTGCCCGCTCTTTGGACCAGGTGCATACGGACATTTGCTATCAGAATGTGCCGGTAAAGATTATTGCTACCCATGCGGGTACTTCCTTTGGTCAGGCAGGCTCTACCCACCATTCACTCATTGATATGGCGTGCATGCGCTCACTGCCCCACATGACTGTGATCTGCCCCTGCGACGGCGCAGAGACTTATCATGCGGTAAAGGCAGCATACAGCTATCCCGGCCCGGTTTATATTCGTATTAACCGCGGCTTTGACCAGATCGTTTATCCCAAGCTGGAGGAGTGCACCTTTGAGGTGGGCAAAGCCAAGGTGATGAACGAGGGCACGGATATTACCATAATCGCCTGCGGCTCCTGTGTGTATCAAGCGATGCAGGCTGCCCAGATGGCAGAGGCAGACGCCGGGTTGAAGGTGCGGGTGCTGAATATGCACACCATTAAGCCTATTGACGAAGAGGCTGTGATGTCCGCCATTATGGACACCCGCCGGATCATCACCGTAGAGGATCACACCGTGATGGGCGGTTTGGGCTCTGCTGTGGCTGATGTGGTAGCGAAGAGCGGTAAGGCCTGCGTAATGCGCACCCTGGGTCATCAGGACGAGTTCTCTACCATCGGTCTGCACGAGGATCTGATGTCTCTGGCCAAGATTGATGCCAACGGCATTGCCGATACCATTGCCGAAGTGATGCACGCCGATTTTGAAGCGGATGACGCTTGGGACGACGAATTCTAATTCGCGACAGATGTTAAAACTTCAAAATCAAGAAAGGATGTGCCAGTATGGCAAGTGATACCACACGCTACACCAACAAGGTGTTTATGACCGGCGCCTTGCCGCTGATGAAGACCATCGCCAGCGATGTGCCGGAGCTGAAGAAGAAATTTGAGGGCGTTAATGCTGTGTATCAGGTTTCTGCTATGGCCAACGCACAGGAGAAAGAGGCGGTTCACTTTATCGTTGAAGATGGAGAGTGGACGGTCAAACTGGGCGAGTATCTGGGACAGCAGAAAATTGACGCCGAATTGCAGTTCTCTTCTATGGAGAAGATGAATGCCTTCTTTAAGGGCAATATGAGCGCCCTGCCCAAGATGAAAATCAAGAATTTCGGCAAGTTCATCAAATTTATGATGGTGCTGCTGAAGATGAGTTCTCTTTTGGGCATCAAGGAGCCGCCGGAAGATGAGCAGCTGTGTCTGCTGCTGAGCAAGTTGTATTTTTATCTGTTGTCCTCCGGCATCAGCCAGTTGAACAAAATGGGTCACCCGGCTATTCGGGACTGGACTTCCAAAAGCCCGGACCGTGTGTACCAGTGGGCCATTGAGGGTCACCCGGAGTGCACCGCTTACCTGCGTATTAAGGCAGGCAAGTCCCGCGCCGGCCGTGGGGAGTATAAGCGCTCCAAGCCGTTCTTCTGCATGAAGTTCGACACCGCCCAGCATGCGCTGATGATCCTGCTTGGCACCGGCGATATGCTCCAGATGACCAAGGATAAGCAGCTCATTATGGAGGGTGCGCCGGAGTTCGGCGCTATGATCGGCGATTATATGATGATCGTGGGCGATCTGGCCTCTTAATTTCCTAAATGCCTTGCGGCACCCCTTTGCGGGTGCCGCTTTTTCGATGGCGCTTTGTACAGAATAAAAAAGCGGGCGGCAGATTGCCGCCCCTACGACAAACCTTTTTGCCTCCCTTTACAAGGAAGGCTGATTATACACAAAAAGGCTCCCCTTATTGTAAGGGGAGCTGTCAGCTTTGCTGACTGAGGGGATAAATGCGGCCTACATTGTTGACATTCACGGCGGGCGGATGGTATCCGCCCGCAAACTGTTGCAATAATGCCTTAAAAATCTCGTAGGGCGGGGGCTTGCTCCCGCCGTTTGCAAAAGCGGATAAAACAAAACCGCCCCTATGCTGCGTGGTAGCACAGGGGCGGCGCTTATTATTTTTAATTCTTCTTTTCGTTTTCCAGTTCCTGCTGTTCTTTATAGAACATATTGGCCTTAACATACACCTGGATATAGCCGTTGATCACCTCGGCCAGCTCGCCGGCAGAGTAAGGATTGGGCAAAATGTGCTCGTCGTCGTCGATTACCACCGGTCCCCGCTCAAAGTCGTTAAAGGTGGGCATCAGGCTGTAGTTCTCCGCGGTCTTGACAATGGAGATCAGGGTGTAGTCCGCCGTGGCGTTGACAAAGCCCTTTTTCTTGGTGTACTTCTCAATGGTGGACAGGTCGCTCTGGTCATTGTGCTTCTTGGAGTAGCAGGAATCGATCACTTCCTCAATAAACTGTTCCAGCCGTTCCTTGCTGTACGGGGCTTTCAGCAGGTGCACCTTGTCAATATCCGCAATGCCGTATTTGTCGCTTTCGCCGCAGGGAATGCCAATCAGGTTCTCGTCCTCGTCCACATACAGGGAGATGGTATAAAATGCTTTTTCCATATACAAAAATCACCTTTTCCGTTCGTTCTCCCTTTATTATATCGGATTGCGTTGAAAAATACAACCGTTTGTGCTAAACTGGGGGCGGTGATTGTATGAAACAGGTTTTGATAACCGGCGGCGCCACCGGCATCGGTGCGGCAACGGCGCAGGTGTTTTTAGAAAAAGGCTATCGGGTGTTCGTGACGGTACACCAAACGGCGGCGGAGCTGCCGGGGGTGACGGCGATCCCCTGCGATATTACGGATCCGGCCGCTGTGGAGCAGCTGTTTGCCGCGGTGGGCACGGTTGATGTGCTGGTGAATAACGCCGGGATCAGCCTGATCCGCCAGATCCAGGACACCACGCCGGAGGACTACGACGCCCTGATGGGGGTCAACTGCAAGGGCGTGTTCCTGTGCAGCCGAGCGGCAGCGGCGGATATGCTGCACCGCCACAGTGGGGCTATTGTAAATGTGTCCTCTATGTGGGGGCAGGTGGGTGCCTCTTGCGAGACGGTGTATTCCATGAGCAAGGCGGGGGTTATCGGCTTTACCCGGGCGCTGGCCCAGGAGCTGGCGCCGGAGGGCATTACCGTCAACTGTGTGGCGCCGGGGATCATTGATACCCGTATGAACGCCTGCTTTGACCGAGCGGAACTGGAGGCAGAGGTGCCCATGGGGCGCCTGGGCACGCCCCGAGAGGTGGCGCAGGCGGTGCTGTATCTGGCAGAAAGCCCATATGTTACCGGCCAGGTACTGGGAGTCAACGGCGGTATTGTATAATATTATCTGTATAAAATGAGTGTAGGGCGCAGGGGCGCCGCGTAGGGTGTGTGCGTGGCGTTTCGGCGCCCTTTGTCACATCTTCCGCCGCTTATCATAGTATGGTTTAGAACGGCGAAAGGAGGTACTACGGTTATGGGTTGTGGTTGCAATAACGGTTGCGCCAGCGGATCTTCCTGGATCGTGATTTTGATTATCATCCTGTTGCTCTGCGGCGGTTTCGGTAACTGCGGCTGCGGTAATGACTGTGGCTGCGGCTGCTGATTATCCGGTCGGCGCAAGGCGTGCCCGGCACGCCTTGCCGTACATAGTAAAGGTCAAAAAACAGGGGACTCCCATAGCGCCGATGGTCAAAGATCGGCGCTTTTTTGTGCGCATTTTTGAAAAAGGTCAAAGAAAGTCAAAAAATAATTTTGCTAAAATTCCGCATAACCAAGCCAAAAATCGGGCATACTCTCCGGGAAGGTCAAAAAAAGTCAAAAAAGTTCTTGACTTTCTCTGACCTTTGTGCTACTATAATGACAGAAGGTCAAAGAAAGTCAAAGTCAGAGTGTGAACGAGCACAAGATCAACAACGGCTCCTGTATCCCTCTCACCGGGCTTTCACCCTTCATCAGATAGGAAGTGATTGGAAAATGAAAATCAGTGATGTGATCGCAGATATGATCCTGGATATGTTTGATGAGGACAAATCCACCGTCCAGATCCAGCGCAACGACCTGGCGGCCCGGGTGGGCTGCGTGCCCAGCCAGATCAATTATGTGATCACTTCCCGGTTTACACCGGAGCAGGGCTACCGTATTGAGTCCAGGCGTGGCGGCGGCGGGTGCATTCTTATTACTCGCGCCGACAGTAAGGACCAGGCGCTGATGGCGCTGATCAATTCCATTGGTCCTGCCATAGATGAAAAGACGGCCAAGGCCCACCTGTACAACCTACACTACCAGGGCTTGATGGACACGCGCAGCGCCAAGATCATGGAGTCGGCGCTCACCGGGTGGAACCTGCACGGCGTAGACGAGCAGGTGCTGGACCGGGTACGCGCCCGTCAATTTAAGCAAATGCTGCTTGCATATATCAATTAGGAGGTTATTAGTTATGCGTTGTGAACATTGCAATCAAAACGAGGCAACCACTTATATTAAACAGAATATCAACGGCAAGGTCACCGAGATGCACCTGTGCCGGGACTGTGCAGAGAAGTTAGGCGTGTTGGAGCCTATGCACAGCAATATGGGTCTTGGCTCTATGTTTGAGGGCAACTTCTTCGGCAATTTCCTGGGTGCCGGGCTGGCAGCCATGAATGCCCTCACCGGCGTGGAGCGCTGCGACTACTGCGGCTCCACTTTTAACGATATTATCAATACCGGCAATGTGGGCTGCGCCCATTGCTACGATCGGTTTGCAGATAAGCTGGAACCCAGCATTCGCAAGATCCATGGTGCCACTCGCCACATCGGTAAGAACATTTCTTACACAGAGGAAAAGGAGCCGGTAAACAACACCAAGGCGGAAGAACCGGCGGCGGAGAAGCCCAAAAGTGAGCGGGAACGCTTGCAGGCGGAGCTGGACAAGGCGGTGCAGGAGCAGCGCTACGAGGACGCGGCGGTGCTGCGTGACCAAATCAAAGAGTTAAAGCCGGAGGAATAAAGATGAATAAGTGGTACAGCGGCGAGGGCAAAAATTCGGATGTAGTGGTCGGCGCTACCGTGCGCCTGGCCCGCAATTTGGCGGACGCCCCCTTTCCCATTCGTATGAACAACGAGATTCGCAGAAACACGGTGAAGAAGATCTTTGCCGCCGTGAAAAATTCTCCCTACGCGGGGGAGTTCGATCTGGTGGATCTGAGTGCCGTATCTACGGCGCAGGCATATGCCTATGCAGAGCAGCAGCTGATTAGCAGTCGCTTTGCCCGGCAAAAGGAGCAGGGTGCCTTTTTGCGCAGTAAGGACAGCAGCGCCAGCATTATGCTTTGCGAGGAGGATCATATCCGCCTGCAGGTGCACGCTGCCGGGCAGGACCTGGAGAGCGCCTACGCTAAGGCGGATAAGCTGGACGACGCACTGCTGGAGCGGTTGCCTATTGCCTTTGATGAGCGGCTGGGCTTTTTGACCGCTGTGCCTACCAATTTGGGCACCGGTATGCAGGCCATGCTGGATCTGCACCTGCCGGCGCTGGCCAGTCAGGGGCTGATTGACCAGCTGACGGTGATGGTCGGCAAGCTGGGTTTGTCGCTGCAGCCCCTTTATGACGGCCACGGCAGCTTTTATAGGCTGACCAACCAGGTGACCCTGGGTATTACCGAAAAGGCAGCCGTTGACAATGTAAATGCCATCTGTGACCAAATCGTGCGCCAGGAGCGCAATCTGCGCCAGCAGCTGCAGCAGCAAGACGCCTTTTTGGATCGCATTTACCGGGCGATGGGCACCCTGCAAATGGCCCGTACCCTAAATCAGGATGAATTTTTTGACCTGGTGTCGCTGCTGCGCCTGGGTATCTCTCTGGGCGAGAGCAGCAAAACATATAGCGATGTGGGTGAACTGATCCAAAAGGTGCAGAACGCCACCATTGCAGCCGCTGCCGGAGCAGAAGTAACTGCCGACACAGTGGACAAAATTCGCGCCGAACTGGTGCGGAAGGCTTTGGCGTAAAAGGAGAGCGGAATTTCCTCTTGTGCCAAGGCAATAAGGAGGATTTACCATGTATAAATTTAACTACTTTACTGAAAAAGCAAACAATGTAATCAATTTGGCCATTACCTCTGCTGAGGAATTGGGCCATAACTATATCGGCAGCGAGCACTTGCTGCTGGGTATTTTGAAAGAAGGATCCGGCCTGGGCGCCCAGGCGCTGAGCGAAAGCGGCGTGCAGACCCAAGATGTGGAAAAGCTTATCAAGGAGAATATCGGCGTCGGGGAGCCTACTCGGTTGACTCCGGACGATTTTACCCCGCGGTTTAAGCGGATGTTGGAGTTGGCGTTCCAAATCGCCCGTGGGATGATGCACTCCTTTGTGGGCACGGAGCACCTGCTGCTGGCACTGCTCAAGGAAACGGATTCCTACGGTTACAAGTTTTTGCAGGCGCTGGGTGTGCGCCCGGAGGCGCTGGTGGAGCAGCTGTTCTCCGGCCAAGAGGCACAGCCGGACGGCAAGACCGTCGGCAAAAAGGGCAAGACCAAGACCCCCACGCTGGACGAATTTGGTCGGGATTTGACCGAATTGGCCCAGGCCGGCAAAATAGACCCGGTGATCGGCCGTGAAAAGGAAATCGAGCGGGTTATTCAAATCCTGTCCCGCCGCAGCAAGAACAATCCCTGCCTGATCGGCGAGCCGGGCGTCGGCAAAACGGCCATCGCCGAGGGACTGGCGCTGAAGATTGTAAAGCACCAGGTGCCGGAACTGCTGGAAGGCAAGAAGATCGTGGCGCTGGATCTGACCTCTATGGTAGCCGGTACAAAGTACCGCGGCGACTTTGAGGAGAGAATTCAAAAGGCCATGGATGAGGTGAAAAAAGCCGGCGATATTATCCTATTTATCGACGAGGTGCACACTTTGATGGGCGCCGGTTCTGCCGAGGGCGCAACGGATGCCGCCAATATCTTAAAGCCCGCTTTGGCTCGTGGCGAGATCCAGGTGATCGGTGCCACCACCATTGACGAGTACCGCAAGAATATTGAAAAGGACGCCGCTTTGGAGCGCCGTTTCCAGCCGGTGACCGTGGGTGAACCTACTGAGGAGCAGACCGTAGAGATTTTGAAAGGTTTGCGGGATAAGTACGAGGCCCACCACAAGGTGAAGATTACCGACGCTGCTATTGAAAACGCGGTAAAGATGAGTAGTCGGTATATTGCCGACCGGTTCCAGCCGGATAAGGCCATTGACCTGATCGATGAGGCTTGCTCCAAGGTGCGACTGGCGGCTTATACGGCGCCGCCGAACTTAAAGGAAATGGAAGCAGAGATTCAGCGGCTGGCGGCGGAGAAAACATCGGCTGTACGCAGCCAGAATTTTGAGCAAGCGGCGGAGCTGCGAGACAAGGAAAAGAGCCTGCAGGACCTGCTGGATCAGGAGAGAGAGAAGTGGAAAAACACCTCCTCCCACGATGTAAAGGAAGTGACCCCTGCGGATATTGCCGCGGTGGTGTCCGGCTGGACGGGGATCCCGGTGCAGCAGATCACAAAGGAGGAGTCCCAGCGACTGCTGCAGCTGGAGCAGATCCTGCACCGGCGGATTGTGGGTCAGGATAAGGCCGTGTCCGCCGTGGCCCGTGCCATTCGTCGTGGCCGTGCCGGGCTGAAAAACCCCAAGCGCCCCATGGGTTCCTTTATCTTCCTTGGTCCTACCGGCGTTGGTAAGACAGAGCTTTGTAAGACCCTGGCTGAGGCGATGTTCGGCGATGAGGATGCCATTATCAAGCTGGATATGAGCGAGTATATGGAGAAGCATACGGTCTCTAAGTTGATCGGTGCGCCTCCCGGGTATGTGGGCTTTGACGAGGGCGGCCAGCTGACAGAAAAGGTTCGCAGAAAGCCTTACTGCGTGGTGTTGTTTGACGAGATCGAAAAGGCCCACCCGGATGTGTTCAATATGCTGCTGCAAATTCTGGAGGACGGTGTGCTTACCGACTCCCAGGGTCGCAAGGTCAGCTTTAAGCACGCGGTGATCATTATGACCTCCAATGTGGGTGCGTCTAAGATTACGGACAGCCGCCAGGCACTGGGCTTTGGCGACGGCAAGGACGCAGCCAAGTCCATTGAGGACCTGGTGATGGAGGAACTGAAAAAGACCTTTAAGCCGGAGTTCCTGAACCGTGTGGACGAGATCGTGGTGTTCAACCAGCTGGAGAAGCAGGACATTGAAGAGATCGCCCGCCGGATGCTAAAAACCCTGAACAAGCGCCTGGCAGATGTGGAGGTGCAGGCCACCTTTACGGACGCGGCAGTGGACGCGTTGGCGGATAAGGGCTTTGACAAGGTGTATGGTGCGCGGCCTTTGCGCCGGGCCATTCAGACCCAAATTGAGGACCCGCTGTCCGAGCTGCTATTGGAGGATAAGATCCACGGCACTGTGACGGTGGACTATAAGGACGGTGCGTTTACCTTTGACTCTCCGACCGATACAGACAAGAAAGAACAGCCTGCGGCACCTGCTGCGGACTGATCCGAACAACACAAAAGCCCCTTACGGCCAACGCCGTAAGGGGCAATTTTTTTATATTTCGGTTTGTTTTTAATCCTGCGGGGGAACGGCGGATTTGCGGCTGCATTTCTCCTGCAGCTTGAGAATATAATAGAATACCACGGCAGCTGCCACCATGCCGGTGACCATACCGAATGTGACCAACACGGTGGTGGTGCCGTTCTTTGTAAACAGGGCCCGATCGCCACCCACCAGTCCGGCCATGGTGTAGTACAGCGGGCCGCCAGGCAGCAGGGGAATGATGCCCGGAATCAGGTAGGTATTGGACGGTGCTTTGAGCACCCGTGCCATGGCCACGGACCAGAAGTACACTACCGCCGTGGCCACTACATTGGCGGCAAACACATTGTCCCACAGGTGGAAGCAAAGCAGATACACGCCCCAGCCCAGGGCGCCGCCAAAGGTGGCTGCTGCCACATTTCGCTCGCTGACCCGGAAGTAAATGGAAAAGCCCAGGGTGCCGATGGCGCCCATAAGAATTTGAATAAGCGCTGCTTTCATACCGCTGCACCTCCCATCACCAGGAACGCCAGGGCGTAGCCGCCGGCAATGGCCAGCGCCACCAGCACCGCCTCAATCAGTCGGTACAGCCCGGTGACAATATCCCGGTTGAACATCTCTTTAATGGCGTTGACTAAAAGCAGACCGGGGATTAGCAACATAATGTCGCCGATCATGATTTTGTCTGCCTGGTGACCAAAGCCCAGGCGGGTGAGCCCCAGGGCCAGCAGTCCGGAAACCAGCCCGGCCACAAAGGTGTAGATCACATTGTGGATTTGTCGCAGCTTCAAATGATAGTCCATTAAGTAGATCACAATGGCAATGACGGCGGCGGTCAGTCCGTCCCACAAATCCCCGCCGTAAAAAACGGAAAATCCACCGGCGGCCAGCATGTAACCCAGGCACTTGAGCACCGGCTTGGGTTTGCCTTTTTTGTACTGGCGGATCTGTTGGGTCAGCTCCTGCACGCACGGCACCTGGGCACAAATGCGGCGGGAGAAGGCATTGAGCTCCTCCAGTCGTCCCAGGTCCGTGCCGTAGCTTTGTACCCGTACAGACTGGGTGTAGTGATTGCCGTCCTTATCCCGAATGGTGGCAATAATCAGACTGGTAACGGCGTAGACTTCGCAGTCGGTAAAGCCGTAGGCGATACAAATGCGCCGCACGGTATCCTCCACCCGCTTGACCTCTGCGCCGGTCTCCACCAGGCGCCGACCAATCTCCAGCGCGTCCTCTAAGAACAGCTCACAGTTGCGTTTGTCCATGGTGTCGATCATACAAATCCCCCTCTATGGATATTATCGCAAAAATGCCTGCTCCGGTCAATAGATATTGGCAAAAAGGCGAAAATATGGCGCAACCAAGCGAAATGCAACCGCCGGTTGCGAAAAGAATTGCAAATGCAAAGCAGAGTATGTTGTCGCAACCGGCCAAAATGGGTATGATGAGAGTGTCCTCAGGGGAAAGCCCGGGACACCAACACAGTCAGCAAGATCCCACAGCGGATCTCCGCAATACAATTTGATCATACCAAGACTAAAGGAGATGCAAGATTATGAAAACCACAAGAACCGAACACTTCGACATCCAGAGAAAGATTGTTGCCAATATGACCACCGAGAGCTGGGAGCAGATCCCCCATGTTGCTTATGTATATGAGGCGGATGTGACCGACTTGATGACCGAGTTCAAGAAGCTGCGCTCCACCAGCAAGACCAAGATCACCCTGAACACCGTTTTGATGAAAGCCATCATTGAGGGGCTGAAAGCAGCGCCGGTGATGAACAGTCACCTGAGCTACAACCGCAAGCTGGTGCGGGGCGAGCTGAAGACTTTTGAGGACATTAACATTTCTATGCCCATGCTGCTGCCGGACGGTCGGATGATGACCGTTAACCTGCGTGACTTCCAGAACAAGTCTCTGCTGGCCATGACCGATTACATTGCCGATGTGACCCGCAGAGCAGAGAACACCAACCTGAACGAGGTGATGTTTGATGTGTCTCTGGACAACACCATTACCGGACTGAAGCAAGGCAAAATAAAACAGACCGTTAGCCGCTTGATCGGCTCCAAAACCGGCAAGCACAAAGTGCAAACCCTCCACGGCGCTGCCAAGAAAGCCTATTACAGCATTCCGGAGAAAGACCGCCTGACCAAGAAGGATATCGAGCAGGGCACCGTCACCATCTCCAACCTTGGCTCTCTGTACAGAGGCCAGAGCGGCTACGGCACTTTGATCGAGATCGTGCCGCCCCAGGTGTGCGCATTCGCACTGGGCGCTGTGCAGGATAAGCCGGTGGTGGTTACCGACAAGTTCGGCAACAAGACCATTGAGGCCCGCCAGATCCTGCCCATCACCGTCGTGTTTGACCACCGTGCGCTGGACTTCGGCGATGTGATCCCCTTCCTGAAGAAGATGGACAGCATCTTTGCCCACCCACAGGTGATCCAGGAGTGGAAAGGCCAGGAGCGGGTAAAGGCCGTGATCGCCAACGAGGGCGAGGGCGTTGCCTAAATAAAATGAAAACATAGAGAGCGGTTCTGCTGTGGCAGGGCCGCTCTTGCGCTTTATCACCGGCTTTGTTACAATAAGAATAAAAGGGGGCGTGGATATGAATAAAAAAGTGGATTATTGGGGCGGCGTATGTACGGCTTTGCTGGCGATAGGCACCGCTTGTTTTTCTCTGATCTGTGTAAAAAGTCATAACGCGGTCTGTTTTTCGCTGGCCATTACATTCGGCACCTTTACCTACCACACGGCCATGCGTTATGCCATGGGCTGGATTATCGGCCGCCACCGTCCCCGGCTGCAACGGCTGCTGCGGTGCCGGTAGCAACGGGCAGAAAGTCAATAAAATCTTACGGCAGACACTTCCCGTTGTCTGTCATATTTTTTATTTTGGCAGCTGGTCATACCACGAGCCAGGAGATGAAAAACAAAAACACTTTGTCCAAAAATTCGCTCCTCAATGTGGGCAAAATGGCAAAAAAACGCCGCGGCATTGTGAATGGATTGACAATCTCTCCAATCCATATTATATTATATATAATATATGCTAAAAACGGAGAGGTGTTTATGGACGCATATAAAGTTATTGAAATCAAAAAGAGCGTGTTTGAAAGCAACGACCGGGAGGCGGAGAAACTTCGGGGCGAGCTGAAAGCGGAAAAGACTTTTTTGGTGAACCTGATGTCCTCCCCGGGCAGCGGTAAAACGACTACGCTGCGGGGGATTATCAGCCGCTTACAGCAGGAGCTGCGCATCGGTGTGATGGAGGCGGACATTGACTCGGATGTGGACGCCAGGACCATTGCAGAGACCGGGGTGCGGGCCATTCAGCTGCACACCGGCGGTATGTGCCACCTGGATGCGGGCATGACCCGCCAGGGGATCGAAAACCTGGGCACGGCAGATTTGGATCTGGTGTTTTTGGAGAATGTGGGCAATTTGGTGTGCCCCGCCGAGTTTGATACCGGCGCCGCCAAGAATATGATGATCCTGTCTGTGCCGGAGGGGGACGACAAGCCGCTGAAATACCCGCTGATGTTTACCGTATCCGATGTGGTGCTCATCAATAAGATCGACACCAAGAGTGTGTTTGACTTTGACGAGCAGGCGGTACAGGAACGGATTTTGAAGTTAAACCCGCAGGCTAGGATCTTCTTTATCTCCGCCAAAACCGGCGAGGGTATGGATGCGGTGTGTGATTGGCTGCGGCAACAAGTACAGGCATGGAATGCCTAAGGTGAAGGGAGAAGACAAATGGCAGAAGAGAGAGAATTGATCCTAAAATTGGGTCAGAAGATCACGGATCGAATCGGTCACAAGGTGACGGTGGAGGATCCGGAATATTACGGCCTGGCCTGTGTGGTTACGGACGAGATGGCCGAGATTGCACTGAAAATGAAGGTGCGCAAGCCCATGACTTTGGATCAAATGGTAAAGGCCACCGGCAAAAGCAAGGCGTATCTGGAGCCGCTGCTCCAGGAGATGAGCAGCATTGGCCTGCTGGAGTATAACTGGGAGAATCCCAGCCGCACCAAGCAGTATGTGTTGCCGATGTTCGTGCCCGGCAGCGCCGAGTTCTTTAACATGAAGCAGGATCAGATTGACGCCCACCCGGAGCTGGCCAAGTTCTTTGAGCGGATGACCTTCCTGCCGCTGGAAAAGATTACCGCTATGGTGCCCCCCGGCGGTGCCGGTATCGGTATGCATGTGATTCCGGTGGAAAAGGCCATTGAGACGGAAAATCAGTCCGTAGATGTGGAGCACATTTCTCACTGGCTGAAAAAATATGACGGCAAGTACGCGGCCAGTCCCTGTTCCTGCCGCATGAGTCGCGCCAAACTGGGCGAGGGCTGCGGCGATGACGCCGAGGATTGGTGCATTGGCGTAGGCGATATGGCGGATTATTTGGTAGAGACCAATAAAGGTCATTATGTGACCTATGACCAGGTGATGGAGATTTTGCAGCGGGCCGAGGATAACGGCTTTGTGCACCAGATTACCAACATTGACGGCGAGAACAAGATCTTTGCCATTTGCAACTGCAATGTGAATATCTGTAACGCCCTGCGGACTTCTCAGCTGTTTAATACCCCCAATATGTCCCGCTCGGCCTATATTGCCAAGGTGGACAAGGATCAGTGCGTGGCCTGCGGCCGCTGTGTAGAATATTGCCCCGCCGGTGCGGTCAAGCTGGGACAAAAGCTGTGCACCAAGGACGGCGGCACGGTGACCTATCCTCAGCAGGAGTTGCCGGATAAGATCAAGTGGGGCCCGGAAAAGTGGAGCCCGGATTATCGGGACAAGAACCGGATCAACTGCTATGACGCCGGTACAGCGCCCTGTAAGACCGCTTGCCCGGCGCATATTGCCGTGCAGGGGTACTTAAAGTTAGCTGCACAGGGTCGCTACAAGGACGCTCTGGCGCTGATTAAGAAAGAAAATCCGTTCCCTGCGGTTTGCGGACACATTTGTAACCGCCGGTGTGAGGATGCCTGCACCCGCGGCACCATTGACCGTGCGGTAGCTATTGATGAAGTGAAGAAGTTCATTGCTCATCAGGATTTGAATGCAGAGCACCGCTATGTGGCGCCCAAGGTGATCCCCTCCAATAAGGGTGGCTTTGATGAGAAGATCGCCATTATCGGCGGCGGCCCGGCCGGTCTGTCCTGCGCCTATTATTTGGCAGAGAAGGGCTACGCCCCCACCGTGTTTGAGAAGAACGAAAAGCCCGGCGGTATGCTGGTGTACGGTATTCCGTCTTATAAGCTGGAAAAAGATGTGGTGGCAGCGGAGATTGATGTGATCCGTGAAATGGGCGTAGACATTCGCTGCGGCGTAGAAGTGGGCAAGGATATTACCCTGGACGAACTGCGTGCGCAGGGCTACAAAGCTTTCTATATCGCCATCGGCTGCCAGGGCGGCCGCAAGGCGGGCATTCCCGGTGAGGACGCTCAGGGCGTGATGACCGCTGTGGACTTTTTGCGTACCGTAGGCGGCAACCCGGATTACCCGGTAGAGGGTGACGCTGTGGTGGTCGGCGGCGGCAATGTGGCCATTGATGTGGCCCGCTCCTCCGTGCGCTGCGGTGCCGATCATGTGTCTATGTTCTGCCTGGAGAGCCGGGACGCTATGCCTGCCTCGGATGAAGAGGTGGAAGAGGCCCAGGACGAGGGCGTGGCTGTCAACTGCGGCTGGGGTCCAAAGGAGATTTTGACGGAGAACGGAAAGGTCACCGGCATTGTGTTTAAGAAGTGCCTGTCCGTGCTGGACGAGAACGGTCGCTTTGCCCCGGTTTATGACGAGAGCCAGACCAAGACTGTGGCGTGCAGCCATGTGTACCTGAGTATTGGCCAGGCCATTGAGTGGGGCCATTTGCTGGACGGCTCCAAGGTGGAGCTGGGCCGCGGCAATGGCGCTGTGGCAGACAGCCTGACCTATCAGACGGCACAGGAAGATATTTTTGTGGGTGGCGATGTGTATACCGGCCCCAAGTTTGCCATTGACGCCATTGCGGCAGGTAAAGAGGGCGCCGTGTCCATTCACCGGTTCGTACAGCCGGATACAAGTTTGACCATCGGCCGTAACCGTCGGGACTTTGTTGCGCTGGATAAGGAGAATATCTCTGTATCTCAGTATGATACCGGCGACCGTCAGGTGCCCGGTGTGAACAAGAGCATTGACCAAAAGCATTCCTTCAGAGACGCCCACCTAACCTTTACAGAAGAGCAGGTAAAGGCGGAGACCGCCCGTTGCTTGGGCTGCGGTGCTTCTGTGGTAGACCCCAACAAGTGCATCGGCTGTGGCGTGTGCACCACCAAGTGCGCCTTTGACGCTATCCACCTGCACCGGGAGCTGCCGGCGGCCAGCAAGATGGTGCGCACGGAAGACAAGATGAAGAGCATTTTGCCTTATATGCTGAAGCGTGAGATCAAAATTCGCTTTAACAAGGAGTAAGTATGCACGAGTTGGGCATCGTATTCCATATTATTGATACTGTGGAGCAGGTGGGGCGCCAAAACGGCGTAACCCAAGTGCGTGCCGTTACGCTGGATGTGGGCCAGGTGTCCGGGATTGAGGATCCGTATTTGATGGACTGCTGGCGCTGGGCGGCGGATCGGTCGGAGATGCTGCGGGGCGCCCGGTTGCAGATCGAGCCGGTGCACGCCGTCACCCTGTGCGACGCCTGCGGCAAGACCTATGATACTGTGCCACAGGGGCGTACTTGCCCCTATTGCGGCAGTGGAAACACCCACTTGCTGCGGGGCAATGAATGTAGTATTCGAGAAATCGAGGCGCGATAGAGATGCACGAGCTGAGTATTGTGTACGAGCTGTACCGCACGGTGACCCAGCTGGCCGCAGAGGCCGGGCTGCACCGGGTGGATACGGTGCGCTTGCAGGTGGGGGAGTTGTCCGGTGTGGAGGGCCCGTATCTGCTGGAGTGCTGGAACGCCGTGGTGCGAGATACGCCGCTGCGGGCTACCCACCTGGAACTGACGCACCTGCCGGCCATCGCCATGTGCACGCGCTGTGCCCGCTTGTATGTCCATCTGGCCTGCGCCCGAGTTTGCCCTTATTGCGGCAGCCACGATCATCTCATCCTCTCCGGCCGCCAATTCCTCATCGACCGGATCGAGGGATGTTAAAAAATAGCCGACGACTGTGGGTCCATTCGCGCAGTCGTCGTTTTTTATGTCTTTTTGAATTTACAGTTGGGCGCAAAGCAGATCACGCCTTTTGATTTGTTGAGGTTATGGTGCTGGAGCGGCAATGACCTGCGAGCCACTTGCAAATAGGCAATGAAAAAACAGATACACGCCGGTGTATCTGTTTTTTATGCGTATTGGAGTTGATTATTCTTCGTTTTCGCGGATCTCTGCCAGCTGAGTGTGCAGCGCAGACAGCTTTTTCTTAGACAGATTGTAGCCTATACCCAAAAGCACTGCCATCAGCGTAAGGGCAATGGCCGGTACAAGGGTGGAAATATCATAGAGCTTATTCAGCACGTCCTCCGGCAATGCGGTGTTATTGGCAGAGGCGGTGCTGTCGTAGTGAATGACTGCCAAGAGGGCGTTCAGGCCAACGCCGGCCAGGGTTTGACCCAGCTTTCTGGTAAAGGAGAAAACCGCGTAGGCGGTGCCCTCTTCCCGGCGATGGGTGCGGATCTCGTGGTAGTCGATCACATCCATGACCAGCGCCCACACCTCTAATACCAGGAAGGTTTGGCCCAGTCCGGAGAAGAAGGTGAATACCAAAAAGACATAGGGATTGCTGGTCTTGATAAAGAACAGGATAAAGCTGGCAACGGCCGCAAAGCCCATGCCGACGGCGCAAAGTTCCTTTTTGCCGAACTTATCAATCAGCTTGTTCATTACAGGAATCAGGATGGCCATGGGCAAATAGGTACAAATGGTTACCAGGGAGTACAGCTGGGCGCTGTGGTAGTAGTCTGCAAACAGGTACTGATAGGTGGACTGATAATAGAACTGGAAAGCAATCAGCAGCATGGATGCCAAAGACAGTGTCACAAACGGCCGGTTCTTTGCCAAGTCGCCGATGGTCTTAAAGGCGTTGTAGTCGCCTTTTTTCTTTTGAATCGGTGCGATTCTTTCCTTGGTCAGTTTGTAATGACCGAAATAAACTGCAACGGAGATGATGGACAGAATCAGCACACCGATGGTCAGCTTGGTGCCGTTTAAGGTTTGAATTTTCGTGCCGTCTGCGGCAATGGTGGTGTTGTACACCAGCATAGGGAACAGAATGGTCCCTGGCAGCCCGCCGATGCCTGCGCCGATAGAGCGCCACATGGACAGGGAGGAGCGCTCCTTTTCATCGTCCGTTACCACAGAGGCCAAGGAGCCGTACGGTATGTTGACGCAGGTGTAAAGCATGCCGTACAAAATATAAGTAATGTAAGCAAACAGCAGGTATTTGGCCTCGCTTAAGTTGGGAATCACCGTGAACATCAGCACGGCGGAAACCGCCAGCGGAATGGAAAACCAAAATACATACGGGCGGAATTTGCCCTGCTTTGTGGGTTTTCTGGAGTCAATGAACGCACCCCAGATGGGGTCGTTAATGGCGTCCCAAAGCCGCGCAACCAGGATCAGAACCACGATCTTGGCCGGCGAGATGTGCAGCACATCGGTGTAAAACTTGTTTTGAAATGCACCGATCAATGAGAAGGTCAAAAGGCCGCCCATGTCGCCCATGGCGTAGCCGATTTTGTCCTTAAACTTTATGCCGTGTGTTAAACTCTTTTCGCTCATAAAAATCCCCCTCATTTGTGAAAAGATATTTAATAAAAACCAACTTCAAAAAAGTACGCCTTGGCGCACATGGCCACGCAGCCGATATAATCTCTCTTCCCGTTCAGCGAAGAAATCTGGATCATACTCTTGCTGAAATTCCGGTTATATCTGACACATTGGGTGACCAGCTTTTCCATAATTCTTGTATTGTCAAACAGCAGACCGAACAGCACAATGCTGTCTGCGTTCAGAATGGTAGCGGTGTTGACCAGCGCCAGCGCCACAAGGTCGATCTTGTGATCCAGCAGGTAAATGATGCTCCGGTCGTTGCTGTTTATGATTTCCTCCAGCGTTTTATGACCGCCGGCCGCCTCTATAATGGCTCGGCTGGACACTTCTGTCTCCAGGCAGCCGTAGCGGCCGCAACGGCATTTTTTGCCGCCGGTGCTCACAATGTAATGACCGATTTCTGCAATGCCGTTGTCGTTGCCGGACTGTACCTTGCCGTTGGTGGCAATGGAGGAGCCGATACCGGCGCCCCATTTGAAAAAGAGTACTGCATTACTGCGACCGGCCTTGCCGTAGATCAGCTCTGCCTGGGCAAAGGCCTTTACATTGTTTTCTACCACAACGGGCACGCCCAAAGCGGACTGGAATGTGTCTTTGATATTGCAATTTTTCCAAACGCCGAAATCGTTTTGCGCCGTAGCGCCGATAATGCACACCCCGGCGGCCAGTACCGTCTGCAGGTCAATGGCATTTTCCTTGATAAACTTAAGCAGTGTATCTACTACCCGGCGGATATCCTCAAGCAGCGGGCCCCGTTGCAGATAAACGGCCTGTCCCTTTAGGTTGGACAGGGAGTAGGTGATGGCGTCCTGCTCTGCGTGCACGCCCAGCACATACTTGTCTTCCAGACAAAGCTGTAACAGCACCTCCGGTCTGCCGGATTTGCCCTTAGCGTCCATTTGGCCGCTTTCCCGGATAAATCCCTGGTCGATGAGTTCGTTGCAGATCTTAGTCACCGCCGCCGGAGTTAGTGACAATTTGTTTGCAATTTCTTTCCTGCTCAGGCCGTCGTAGGTGTTCAGCAGATACAGAACCATGCTGCGGTTCTCGCTTTTTACGGATTTCAGATTTAGCCCTTTTGCCAACCGAGACCCTCCTATTTGACCAGCAGCGATATACCGCTGACGGCCATCAGCGTGTAGGTGAGTACCATAAACGCCTTTTTGTTCATATGCTTATAAATCAGATTGCCCACCAGCATGGCTGCAAACAGTACCACCGTGGATACCGCAAGCAGTAAAATTGTGGTACGGTTAAATCGGCCGGCGCCTGCGTCGGTAAACAGATTGATGGTGTTCAGCAAAATCCAAACAGCAGAGACGGTGGCACGGAAGGTGTCGCTGTCTTTTAATTTTTCATTGGCATAGACCACCAGCAGCGGACCGCCGCACACAAACATACCGTGCACTACACCGGAAAGCAGCAGCAGACCGTACAAAACGGCGTTGTGCAGCTGCCCGTTAGACGATGCAGAGACGCACGCCCGGCGACGATCACGCACAATGCCCAGCACGGTAAAGGCAATCACCACAATCCCCAGCAGCTTGTAAAGCGGGCCTGCGTTGACTGCAAAATGATTGACGATCAAGGCCCCCGGGATCATGCCAAGCAGCATGATGCAGGAGATTTTGGCCAGCTCTTTCTTGTTAATAAAGGCGTGTTTTTGCACCACAATGAGCACAGAGGCCACAATGCCAAGCACATTGAGAATTGGCTTAGCCACATCAAATCCCACCAGCATAATTGAGAAAGGCATGGCGAGCACGGTGCCTGCAAATCCTGTAATACATTGTATCACATTGGAGGCAAAGACCACAAGATAAAACCAGAAATTTTTTGTATCCAGCATTAGAATTTCTCGGCCTCAATCCCCAGCAGCTTGGCAAAGGCTTCCAACTCCTCGGCAATATCGCCCATAGCCACGGCAAAGTGCGGCTCCCAGCCGCCTTTGACCGCTCGGTCGATAACAGCACCTACCGGATTTTCGGTTTGCACCACAATGGAGGTACCAAAGTATTGCTGGGGCTTATCCGGCGCCTGGCCCTTGGCGATAAACAGCCGAAAGCTGCCGTCCGGTTTTTTGCCCACGCGCAATACGGTCACCTGCTTCTCGGCCTTGCACCCAAACTCCAGGGTGGGACCGATTTTTCGGTTGCAGTGCAGCCCGGCGCAGGCGCCGGTGTCGGTGCGTGCCAGGGAGCAGGGCGCCATACCGCAGTGCCAGAAGGTCACGGTGTTCTCCTGTTCATTGATGGATACCGGGTCGCCGAAGAACGCCGCTTTGCCGGTAAGTGCAGCGGCAAGAAACATGGAAAGGGCACCGTAGGTGTCCGCCTCGCAGGCAGCGGGTATACCCAGGTCGTTGAGCAGACCCAGCACAGCACAAACCGGTGTGCCGAATGCGGTAAAGAAATCCGGCCAGCACCGGCTGGACAGGGCGCCGATCCGGTTCTCCCGGGTGTATTCGTCATAGGCCTTGAACAGCCGGGCAAAGTCTACCACATTTTTGCGGTCAATTTTTTCCAGACCGTTGATGGAACCCTTTGCTTTTTCCATATAATCAGTGACTTGACTTTCGTCAAAAGTCTTGGCCCGCTCAATCAGCTCTCTGGCCTCAATGGAAATCAGCCGTGCGCCGAATACCTTTTGCATTTCGCTGTCCAGTGCCCGGCCGAAGCCAAAGCCCTCCGGCGTATGGCCTACCTGCAGAATATTCAGATTTTCTACAGATTTTTTTAATTCAACCGCGGCAATCAAGGTGCGGATTTTGTGTTCTGCTGCGGACTCGTCGGGAGCGGCCAGCAGGTAGTCAAAGGTTCGGCCCATGGCTGCCAGGGTGTTGCCGGCAGAGAAGGCGCCGGTGAGAGAATTCAGGCACAGCCGACCGCCGTTTGACGCCGGCTCCCGCAGGGTCCAAAGCAGCACCGGGCAGCTTGTTTCCCGGAGCACCTGGGAGATGTATGCTGCGTTAGCAAAGGTCACATTCTGCACAATAGCCAGATCCGGGTCTTTGTCTTCTAAAAACGCCGTTAAACTGTCCAGACTCAGCAGCATATCCTCCGGGCACAGAATGTCCGGGTCAATGGCCTTCAACAGCTTTATAGTGCGGTCAAATTCCCGCCGGGCGCTCTCCAAATGAAAGGTGGGCACGCCGATGGGAATGTAGATGATTTTGATTTTTTGCATGGCTTTGCTCCGTCAATAGTTCAATTCTTTATTTTCGCCCATCAGGCCCGGATAGGCACCCTGGTCCATCAGCGGCGTCCGGTCCTTGTGGGCGATGACCCATTTGTTTTTTTGCAGCAGCAGGCGGTTTTCGCCCTGGGCGTCGGTGGGCTTATGCGCCAGGGGCGTGTTGGTTCCCCTGGGCAGCACCACAATGTCCTTGAACCCCTGGTCGCAGCAGCGGCAAGGGGACAGGTGCAGGGTGGTCTGGTACATCTCAATGGCCGTGCCCCGGGGCACATAAAACACCCGCTCGTCCCCAACATAGAACCGATTATCGCGCATTTGCCAGGTGTGCCCCAGCACCAGCATAAAGTCGGTAACGGCAATGTTCACTTCCGATCCTTTGTGGTATTCAAAGCCGTTGTAGGTGGTGTTTCTGCCGTTGCAGTAGCCCACCTGAATGGGCATTTCGCCGTACACGGTGCGCTCCAAATCCGCAAATACCGGCAGCGCTTCCAAATTTGAGTCGCTGGCGATATACACATTGCCGCTGTCCGGTAGGGGCGTGTTTTTCTCCATATACGCTGCGGCCTTTGCAAAGTCAAAGCCGGTGAGCACCTTGCCGTAAGGGGCAAAGTCTGTATCAAAAACCGAGTAGATCTTTACATCATTAACCTTTCGCAGGCGCTCAAGCATTGTAATCGCCCCTTACGATCTTATAGGTGGCGCGCCAGTCCTCTTTGCCGATGCCGGCGTCCATCCCCTTGTCATAAACGGATTTTACATAATTCATCACCGGCATATCCACCTGCGCTTGGTGGGACAGCCGCTGGCAAATACCCAGGTCCTTGTGCTCGTTCTCCAGGGAGAAGGCGGTGGCCCAGTTCTCGTCCCGAATGTTTTGCCACTGGGCGTCCAGATAGAAACACTGGGCGCCGCCGTAGGCGATGGCCGTGTGGTAATCCTCCGGGGAAATGCCCATTTTGCCTGCCAACAGCAGGGTCTCGTTAACGCCGTTTTGAATTTCGGCGCACAAGGTGTTGTGGCAGATCTTCATCACCAGCCCTTTGCCGTTCTCGCCCATGCGGATCACATTGCAGCCCATGTACAGCAAAATGGGCTTGATCACTTCATACAGCGGTTCGTCGCAGCCCACCAAAATACCCAGCTGGCCTGCAATGGCAGCAGGCTTGGACTTGACCACCGGCGCGTCTGCAAACTGGGCGCCCTTGGCTTTGATCATTTGGGAGACCTCCACGGACACGCTGGGGTCAATGGTGCTCATATCAATGCAGATCTTGCTACTGTCTATATAGGGCAGCAGTTCGGTGTACACTGCCTGCACATGCTCTGATTTGGGCACCATGGTGATGATCACATCCGCCTTCTGTGCCACTTCAATATTACTGTCACAGCCGATGGCACCCAGTGCCGCCAGCTTTTTTACCTGGTCTTTGTTCAGGTCGGAGCAGTACACCGTGTCGTTGTGCTTTTTTACAATATTCTCGCACATGGACTCGCCCATAATGCCCAGACCGATAAATCCGATTTTCATAGTATCACACAGCCTTTCTTCTGTTTCGCAGTCGATTACTCTGTAATGGTCTTGTCCCAGGCGCTCTGGAATTTTTCCAGACCGTAGTCGGTAAAGGGGTGGTAAAAGCTGTCCTTATACACCTGCAACCCGGCGGTGACAATATCCGCCCCGGCCACCGCGCAGTCCACAAACTGCTTGCCGGTGCGCACGGCGGCGCAGATGATCTGGGTCTTGCCGTAGAAGCCGTAGTTCTTGTAAATGGTCACAATGTCCTGGATATACTGCTTGCAGTCCTCGCCGCTGTTCTCTTTCCAGCCGATAAAGGGGGAGACAAACAGGGAGTTGTTCTTGGCGGCGATCAGCGCCTGGGAGGCGGAGAACACCAGGGTCAAGTTGGTTCTTACGCCCTTTTTCTCCAGCGCTCTGGCGGCGGTAATGCCTGCCTGGGTGCAGGGGATCTTAATGCAGAAGTTGGGGCACATGGCGGCGATCTTCTCGCCCATGGCGATCATCTCGTCTGCGTCGTCCAGATGGGGGTTGATCTCCACGGAGATGGGGAATTTGTCCCAGCCCTCAATGCCATTTTCCTTTACGAATTCCGCCAGCTCGCCGATCACCGTAAAGAACGGCTTGCCGGAGTTCATAATGTGGTTGGGGTTGGTGGTCACACCGTCAATCCCAAAGGTGGTGTACGCCTCCTTGATCTCGTCAATTTTTGCGCTGTCTAAAAAATACTTCATCTTGTTTTCCTCCTGTTATTCAGCGTTGAATATAGCAAGCACGGATGGTGCTTCTTTCCTGATAAATACCGGCGGCTGCCCGATGGGGGCGTCTATCTCATAGACCCCGCCGGTGTAGGCTTTGCCGCTCCACAAATGGATCCATTGATCCTGGGGCAGATAGACTTTTTGGCACTGGGCACCGGCTTTTAATACAGGCGCCACCAGAATATCCCGCCCCAGCAGGTATTCGTAGCTCTCCGTAAAGGCCTGTGGCTCGTTGTAGTAGAAAAACAGCGGCCGCACCACGCCTACGCCGGTTTGGCTGTTCTCCCGTACCGCCGCCTGCAAATAGGGCCTTAGCGCCTTGTGGATCTGCGACATTTGGGCGCTGTGACGCAGCACCTGCTCGTCTGCGTCAAACTGCACATTCAGGTCCGGGTTCAGCCCCTCGTGGCTGCGCATCAGCGGAGAAAAGGCGTTCATCTCGCACCAGCGCATATACAGCTCTTTGCTCCGTTTCAGGTTAAAGAAAGAGGTGTAGCCGCCAATGTCGCTGTGGGACAGGCCAAAGCCGCAGCAGGTCAGGCTGAGCATGGCAGGGATCACCGACGGCAAACCGAAGTCAATGGAAAAGTCCGTGTGATTATCTCCGTTCCACATCATGGTGGAGGCAGCGGGCGTTCCGGAGAACCCGGCTCTTGTAAAGAATAGAATCTCGCCCAGCTTGCCGGCCTCTTCCACCGCTTCCCGGTTGATCTTGGCCCAGCGGGCGGGCCAGGTGTTGTGCACCGTCTCTGCGTCCTCGCCGCTGTGCAGCACACAGTCGGTGGGCAGGTATTCGCCAAAGTCTGCCATCCAGCCGGACAGGCCGAAGTCGATCATATTTTTCTTGATAATGTCTTTGATCCAGCGGCAGGCGTCCGGATTGGTCAGGTCGATCATAGCCGCCGGAAAGGTGGTGATGGTCACATAATAGTCCTTGCCGTCCTTGTCCTTTACGCAGTAGCCCTTTTCGCTGGCTTGCCGGTACAGAGGCTTTTCAACGGCCAAGAAGGGGTTTACATAGCCCAGCACCCGAATGCCCATTTGGCGCAGTTCTTTAATCTTTTCGTCCAGGTGGGGGTACAGTTCCCGGTCCCATTCCCAGTTCCAGTACAGCTGCTTGCCGGCGGCGGTGACCCGCCGTCCCTCCCAGTCCTGGATCCAAACGCCGTTTACGGCCACACCCTTGTCCAGCGCAGCCTGCACCTTTTGCATCATCACATCGGTGCCGCCCTGTATGCCCAGAATGTAGCCGTCGTAGGTCCAGTCCGGCAGCTCCGGCTGGCGCCCTACCAGGGTGGACAGGTTGGTCAGTACCTGTTCAAAGTCATCGCCAAAGCCAATGTAAAAGGGCGCAATCTCCCAGATCTTGATTTTGTGACAATCCGGATTTTCAAAATCAAAGGTGCTTTGGGCCGTGGTCAGGCTGTGGAAAAAGTATTTCCGCGAGCTTAAAAAGGTGGGCTGGGCATAGTAGGTCTCGTAGTTGGAGAATTTCTGCTTGCGGGTGGTGTTTTTGATCCCCGCCACCTGCTTTGCCAGTTTTTTGGCAATTTGCAGGGCGTTGATGTGCTCTGCCACCCACACCCGTGCTTTCTTCCCGCGCAGGTTGAATTCGGAGAAATTCTCGCCGCAGCCGTAGACGCGTTCGTTCGCCGTGGCCGGCAGGTCAAAGCACATGCGATTGCAGTCGCCGGGAAGATCAAAGGTGAAATACAGCTTGTTGCCGTCTACGATTTCGATTTGGCATTGCCCCCGGCTCAGCACCAAAACAGCCTTGCCGTCTGCCAGGCGAATATCCTCCACTGTCAGCGCAGTCTGTGACCGTTCCTTTTCCTTGATCTTAAAGCTGCCATGGCTCATCTTGTAGGTGCAGCTGCCCCGGCCAACCGTCAGCAGAGTCTGCCCCTTGCAAAGCGAGTAGACGACCTGCCCCCGCAGGGCGATGGACAGCGTGTTGTCTGTTATACGAAATGATAACATCAGAATCCCCCTCTCGTAGTTAATTAACGCTGTTAATTAACTACGCCTCTATTATACTATGCTTTCCACCGCTTGTCAACAAAAACAGGGGATCCTGCATTGACATTCCCGCTGTATTCCTGTAGAATAAAAGCACAGACGGTTGTTGCCGCTCAAAAAGAGAAATCTGTTCCCATTCCGAACACAGTCATCCAGCTCTTGTATAAGTCTATGCAGGGGCGATTTTTGTTTTTAGGCAAGGAGGCGTTATGCGAGCGAACATAAAGTATATGCTCAAAAACTGGATCGCCTGGGATAAGAAAAGCCCGGTGTACTTTTTGATCCGGGTGCCGGCGCTGGTATTCCAGCCCATTGTCACCGCCTATATACCCAAGGCGATGATCGACTGTATCGAAAGGGGCGTGACTACCCGGCAGCTGATTTTGGTGGTGGCGCTGCTGAGCCTGCTGCTGACCTTTACCATTTGGCTGGATCCGTTTATGAAGGAGCTGATCCTGGGCGGTGCAAGGATCGTGCGTATGCGCTATGCGGTGGCTGCGTTTGAAAAAAATCTCAGCACCGACTGTGCCAATATAGAAAATCCGGAAATGCGCGAGAAGCAAAAGCGCGCAGAAGTTTTTTACAACGGACGATATGCAGGCGGTGCCAATTTTATCAGCACGCTGAATTTGTTTTTCGTTGCGGTGGTGGGCGTTATTGCGTCCGGCGTGCTGCTCTACAAGATCAATATTTGGATGATCCTGCTGATCATCGCCACCTGCGGCGCCCAGTTTTGTTTGCAAAGAGCGCTGACGAAGAAGCAGCGGCAAAACTTGGATAAACGCACGGATTCTGCGGCAAAGTTCGATTATTTTTACAAGCTGTGCAAGGACGGCACGGCGGCAAAGGACATTCAGCTTTACAATATGGGCGATTACTTTATCCGGGCGCTTGCCGCCCCCCTTTGCAGGATCGAAAAGATCTATGCCCAGTACACCCACACCTGCGTGGCGTTTAACGGTATTACCGCTTTGCTCAGCGCCGTGCGCCAGGCCATCGCCTATATTTACCTGGCGTACTTGACTGCTAAGGGTGCGCTCACGGTGTCTGATTTTATCTTCTATTTCGGTATCATTACCGGCTTTTCCAACTGGGTGCTCCACTTGGGCTTTGCGGTCAATCAGATCGAGATGTGCTGCCGGGAGTGTCAGGCGTACAGGGACTATATCGAGTTTGAGGATCATGCAGAGGAGGGGGAGCGGCTGACTTCCAGATCGGTGGACCGGGTGGTGTTTGAGAATGTATCTTTTCAGTACCCCTCCGCTGACGCGCCGATGCTGAAAAATATTGACCTTACATTCAAAAGCGGCGAAAAGATCGCCATTGTAGGGGAGAACAGCGCAGGCAAAACCACCCTGATCAAGCTGCTGTGCGGTCTGTATGCACCTACCGGCGGCCGCATTCTGCTCAACGGCAAAGATACCGCCGCCATTGCAAAGAGCAGCTATTTCGATTTGTTTTCGGCTATTTTTCAGGACTATTACTTCCTGCCCATGACCATTCAGCAAAACATAACCGCAAGCCTTGCCTACGATCGGGAAAAGTTCCACCGTGCGTTGCAAAAGGCGGAAATGTACGATAAGGTGTATGCCTTGCCAAAGGGCGCGGACACGCGGATGGACAGAAATGTGTATAAGGACGCGGTGGATTTTTCCGGCGGCGAAAAGCAAAAGCTGCTGCTTGCCAAGGCGATGTACAAGGACGCGCCGATTTTGATTTTGGACGAGCCAACGGCAGCCCTGGATCCGATTGCCGAAAATCAGTTGTACTTAAAATACAGCGAATTGACCGACGGCAAACTCTCTTTCTTTATTTCTCACCGGCTGTCGTCCACCCGCTTTTGCGACCGGATTTTGTTTGTGTCCGGCGGCCAAATCACCGAGATGGGCACCCACGAGGAACTGATGGCCAAAAAGGGCGCATATTACAAAATGTTTCAGGTGCAAAGCTACTATTACAGAGAACAGGGGGTGGCTGTGCATGAATCATGTTAAGATGATATTTAAGATGTATCGAGAGATCGCCGGCCTGGACAAAGGCATTTTGCCGGTGGATTTCTTCTGTGCGATCCTGACAGGCGCCAAGCCCTTTGTAAACATTTGGTTTACGGCCAAGATCATCGGTATGATGACCGCCGGTGCGGACTTTAAGGGGCTTTTGGTCTATATTCTTGCGGCTGTGGCGCTTAATTTTGTGCTGGATTACGCCGGGGGATTTTTGTCTGACCTGTACGATGTAAAATCCGACCTGCTCTTTAGCAGAGAAAACTTTAAAATGGCGGAAAAGCTGTTTCGCATGGATTATGAGAAGCTGGAGGACAATGCGTTCAGAAAGACCATACATAAGCACGAGGAGGCGGGCGCCAGCCGATGGGCGCGGTTTTCGTACTTTATGTGGACCAGCCAGGTGTTTGTTAAGGGCGTGTTTACGGTGGCGGTGTCTGTGGTGATGATCCTGCCGCTCTTGAAGATCGGCTTTACCAAAACCGGCAATTCGTTTTTTGAACGGCCTGTCTTTTTGATCCTGCTGATCGCCACACTGCTGGTCATGGCGGCAGTTATGGCGCTGATCGCCGTGGGTATGAACAAGTCGTACCTGGCCGCAAACGAGGCGTATGCCACGCTGGATCGGCTGTTTTACTCGCTGATCGACCTGTTTGCCGACTACAAAACCGGCAAGGAGATACGCCTGTACAAAGAGCAGGATCTGATCGGCAAGATCGCAACGGAAAAGATACTCACCGATGGTGAAAAAACGCTGAAGCAAATTTCCATGCGCACGGCAAAAACCAGCTCCATCGTTGCGGTGATGGGCGCCTTTGTGGCGTTTGGCGTGTATGTTTTCATCGGGGTCAAGGGCAATTTGGGGCTGTTTGATATTGGCGCGCTGGTGATGTACTGCGGCGCTTTTATGCAGATCGTAAACGGCGTTATGCTCATTGCCAACACGCTGGGCAAGCTGGCGGAGATCTTGCCGCTGGCCCGGATCTACTTTGAGATCATCGAATGTACAGACAGCAAGCAATACGGCACCCGGACCCTGGATGGTGACCGGTTTGAGATCGAGTTCAAGAATGTGTCGTTCAAATATCCGGGCACGGACCAATATGCTCTGGAGAATGTGAGCATTAAAATTGAAAACGGCAGTCACCTGGCCGTGGTGGGCAGGAATGGCAGCGGCAAAACCACCTTTATCAAGCTGATGTGCCGCCTGTACGATGTGACCGATGGGGAAATTCTCATCAACGGCGAGAACATTCAGGCGTACACCAAGGAGAGTATCACCGGGCTGTACTCCGTTGTGTTCCAGGATTTCAAAATATTCTCCGTGCCGCTGAGGGATACGGTTTGCGCCAATTCCGCTTTTGACCGGGACAAGCTATATACCTGCCTGGAAAATGCCAATATTAAGGAGAGAGTGGAGCACCTGCCCCATCGGGAAAGTACATATCTTTATAAGGATCTGGACAAGGGCGGGGTAGAGATCTCCGGCGGCGAGGCACAAAAGCTGGCCCTTGCCAGAGCGCTCTACAAGGACGCGCCGGTGGTGGTGCTGGACGAGCCGACGGCAGCGCTGGATCCCATCGCGGAGAACGAGATCTACAGCCGCTTCAATTCCTTTGTGCAAAGCAAAACGGCCATTTATATTTCTCACCGGCTTTCCAGCTGCGTCTTTTGCGACACCATCGCCGTGTTTGATCACGCAAGGCTGGTAGAAAGCGGCACCCACACAGCGCTTTTGGCCGCCAACGGCAAGTATGCAGAACTTTGGAATGCCCAAGCAAAATATTATGTGTGATACGCCGGGCAATTATCGAATAGATTAAGAGCAACAAATCTGTGTTTGGAGGGACAAAGTGTCCATATTTACAAAGATAGCGGAAAAATATGATTGGAAGATGATCGGTGAACCCGTGTGTTTGAGCGGTGGCTTTATGCACAAGATGTATAAGATCAGCACCCAGCAAGGAACTTTCGCTCTGAAGTTGCTCAATCCGTTTGTTATGCAAAGAGAAACTGCTATGGATAATTTTGCAAAAGCTGAACGGATAGAACTTTTATTGGAGCAGCAGGGTATTCCGGTTCTTCCTGCATTGTCATTGTGCGGAAGAAAAATGCAGGAGATAGATGGTGAATATTTCTATCTGTTTGACTATTTTCCCGGGAAAGCCTTAAAAAGCAGCGAAATAACAGCAGAGCACTGCAAAGAAATGGGAAAGGTACTTGCTGAAATCCATAGTGTAGACAAAAAGTATGAAAATGAAGATTTTTATGAAATGTCTATGGATTGGAATTTCTATCTTGCGGAAATGAAACACACCGATAGGCAGTTATACGCCATGTTGAAAGACGCTTTGCCTGTAATTCAAGACAGTCAAAATAAAGGCAATCTGGCACGAAAGAAACTACCGCCTATCGTCTCGATCTGTCATAACGATATGGACTGCAAAAATGTGCTCTGGAACGGGAATGATTATCGCATTATTGATTTGGAGTGTTTATCTTACAGCAATCCGTTTATGGAATTGTTTGAACTGGCGTTGTGTTGGTCCGGATATGAAGATTGCGAAATTGATTTTCAATTATTTCAATCTTTTTTGCAAGGATATAAAAATGCCGGTGGAGAAATGCCCGTAGATTGGGAAACATTGTACGCCTGCAATAACGGCAGATTAGAGTGGTTAGAATACAATATTAAGCGTGTTTTAGGTATTGACTGCGGGAATGACGAAAAAGAAATTGGAACAGAACAGGTTAAAGAAACAATTCAGCACATTATCTATTATGCAAAGATGAAGAACCCGATACTTGAGCATTGTGTTATGTGAATTTCAGTTTGTCAGTATATCAAACAAAATATGAATGACAGAAAAACATCGTAGCAAATGGTCTGCCTTTTATTTGACAGCGGTATAATAACCTGTCAAGTCACGGTCGTATTTGCTTCGCAAATCTCCACCTTAAAGACTTGACAGAACATTGTTACGGGTTTAGTTTCACCTTAAACCCGTAATAAGAACCCGACCTGTTTACAAAATCGGAGATTTTGAACAGGTTGCCCGGAACCTTGTTACTCGGCTTCGCCTCGTAATAACGATTCTTCGAATCCTTGATACACGCAAAAATAAAAAGCAGACCTTAAATGGTCTGCTTTTTATTTGGCAGCGGTATAAGGATTCGAACCTTAAATGACGGAGTCAGAGTCCGGAGTGTTACCGTTA
>CAVCUL010000016.1:0-39872 GCA_963605415.1 bacterium
CCAAATGCTGACGCATTTGGAGCCTCGTGTCTCTTGCACTGCGTGCAATTCACTCGGGAGCAAGCCCCCACCCTACGAGCGTTGTTTTTACAAGCACCAACGGAGATCAGGCGGCTCGATGAGGGCATCGAGACCTACACAGTATTATGTATCTTCTTTGTAGGGTGCGGTGCCCACACCGCACCGCAAAAACGCTCAACAACAATCAAGGCACCCACTGTATAATAACCCCAAAATCTGCATACACTTCTATCGGTGATTGCATGAAGAACGAAACAAAACTGCAATGGGGCGGATTTGCCTTTGTGAGCATTGTAGGCACCCTGTGGCACTTTATCTACCAATGGACCGGGGACAACCGGCTGTTGGCGCTGGTGTGCCCGGTAAACGAAAGCCCCTGGGAACACTTAAAACTCCTGTGGTTTCCCTTTATTCTATGGTGCCTGATCACCCTGCGCAGCACCAAGGGGCAGCCGGGCGCCTGGGCGCGGCACTGTGCGGGCGCGCTCACCGGCATTGGGGTGATCACAGCCTTTTTCTTTACCTATAAGGGAATCATCGGCAGGGATATTATGGTGCTGGATATTATCTCTTTTATCCTGGGTGTGGGCAGCGCATTTTGGGTAGATACCGTGCTGACCCGCAACGGCAAACTGCAAGGAAAAAGCGCACAAACCGCAGGCATTCTCATACTTCTGGCAGTCAGTGCGCTGTTTATGTTATTTACTTTCTACCCGCCGAAAATCGCCTGGTTTTTAGACGAGCAAAGCGGGATCTACGGCATTTAGTCCTCTGCCAGTCGGCGGTCGATCTGCGGCAAGTTTTTGCCCACATCTTCCGGGCAATGGGCGTCCGACCCGGTAGAGAACTGCACGCCGCAGGCCTTGGCAACAGCCAAAAAGTCCGGGTGCAGCCCCGGCCCCTTGGCGCCGTTCATCTCCAGCAGCATACCCTGTGCCTTTACCTTTTGGCACAGGGTTTTATACTGCTCCGTCAAGTCAAAATCCGGAGTGAAGCCAAAGCAGCGGATCAGATCCGGGTGGGCCAAAATGTCAAACAGTCCGCTGTCTGTCGCCTGGTTTTGCAATTCAAAATACCGGCGGTACAGGGCGTTTACATCCCTGCCCTGCCACTGGTTCTTCCGCTGATTAAAAGTCCAGTTGTCGATCCAGTGGACGCTGCCCAGCAGCAGGTCAAAATAGCCGTCACGGGTCACCTGCTCGATCACATCCGCGTGCTGGGGGAAAAAGCAAATTTCCAGACCCAGCTTGATCTGCACCGGGTAACTTTTGGCCCGCAGCGTATCGCCAAAGCGCTTGAATTCGTCCAAATGGCGAGCGGTCTGCACTTTCTCATCAAACCAGTTCCGCTGGTAGTCGCTGTATGCCCGCGCCTGGGCAAAGGTGGGGTGGAACTCGAAAAAGCGCACCGAGTGCTCCAACAGGCAGATCTCACGAATCCCCTGTTCTTCCGCTCGGCGGACAAACCGCTCCGCCCACTCAATCGTGTACGGGCCACGCTCCAGGTGAATGTGCCAGTCCTGCATCAGGCCTTGACCTGACCCTCTGCCAGGTACACATTGGCCTCAAAGGGCATCAGCACATCCCGGTGGTCATGGTAGTTGGAATACAGCCGCTCAAAGCCCGCCGGGTCATAGGGGCGATCTTGCCGCTCGCCGGTCAGGTTCAGCTCCACATAGAAGGTGTTGCCGTCCATGCTACGCTTGTAGCACACCACATTCTTATCCTCCGGGCACAGCTGGGTAAAGTCGCCGTACACCAGCGCCGGATTGGCGTGGCGCAGGGCGATCAGCCGCTTAAAGTCATTGAGCACGCTGTCCGGTACCTTGGCCTCGTCAGCAGCGTTAATGCGCACCGCGCTTTTGTTAATCCCGATCCAGGGTGTGCCGTCGGTAAACCCGGCGCCCGGCTCTGCCGTCCACTGCATGGGGGTGCGGGCGTGGTCCCGGGAGCCGCCGTTGATGATCCGCAGCGCTTTCTCCGGCTTTTTGCCCTTGGCCACCAGCTTGTTATACAGGTTGATACTCTCCACATCCCGCACATCGTCCATACTGTCAAAGTGGGTATTCGTCATACCCAGCTCCTGCCCCTGATAGATAAAGGGGCTGCCTTTTAAGGTCATTTCCAGCACGGCGCACAGCTTGGCAATCTCCGGGGCATATGTATCCGTTGGGTCCACTTTTGAAGTGACTCGGGGGTTGTCGTGATTTTCAAACAGCAACGTGGGCCAGCAGTGATTGGTGTACTCCACCTGCCACTTGAGAATGGTCTTTACCGCCTTGCGCAGGTCGTACTGGTACTCGTCAAAGCGCATATGCCCCGCGTTGTCCAGGTGGTCAAAATTGAACACCATAGACAGCTCCTGCCGGGTGTCTGCGGTGGTCAGCTTGGCGGTCTCAATACCCAGACCGCCGCACTCGCCCACGGTCACATATTCCTTATCGCCGCGGCCAAAGCAGTTGCGGTTCATCTCGTGCAAATACTCGTGCAGGCAGGGGCCGTAGAAGTAAAATTCCGCCCCGCAGAAGCCCAGAGTCTTGCCCACCACCGGGTCGCCGTCCGGCAAACTGGGCCACTTGGAAATAAAGTTGATCACATCCATACGGAAGCCGTCAATGCCCTTGTCCAGCCACCAGTTGATCATCTTGTAAATATCGTGGCGCACCGCCGGGTTCTCCCAGTTCAGGTCCATCTGCTTTTTGGAAAAGGCATGCATGGCCCAGCTGTCCACCGCTTCGTAATAGTTCCAGGCGGAGCCGGAGAACAGGCTCTCCCAGTTGTTGGGCGGGGTGTGACTGCCGTCGTCCCGGCGCCAAATATAATACTGATGGTACTTATTATGCCGATCCTGCTTGGCGGCATCAAACCAGGGGTGCTCGTCGGAAGTATGGTTCACCACCAGGTCCATGATCAGCCGCATACCCCGCTTATGGACTTCATCCAGCAGACGGTCAAAGTCCGCCATGGTGCCAAAGTCATCCATAATATCGTAGTAGTCGGAAATATCGTAGCCATTATCGTCATTGGGGCTTTTGTACATGGGGCTGCACCAAATGCAGTCTACCCCCAGGTCCTTTAGATAGTCCAGCTTTTCGATAATACCGTTAATGTCACCGATCCCGTCGCCGTTGGAGTCCTTAAAAGAGCGGGGATAAATTTGGTAAAATACCGCTTCTTTCCACCACTGGGGCGTAATGGGGCTGTCGTCCGGCGCAAGAATGGCGTTGCTCTCGCTGTTCAGCAGATCGCAGAACATCTGCACCGTGCTCTTTTTGATCACACCGCCGGTAAGCGGGCTCAGCGCCTTTACCTTCAACCTTGAAAGCGCAGAATGTTCAAAATCCTCCGGCTTAAAGCCGAAGTTCAGCAGCACTTTTTCCAGCAGATCGCGTCCCAGCGGATTTTGGATCACCCGGGCCAGGCTGGTGTTTGGTGTAATAGTTTGCATAAGTCAGTTCCCCCTTATATTATCCGCAGCGGTGCCGGTACGGTGGGCACCCTGCAAAATCACTTAGTTGTGGCCGTGCTTAAATCGCTTTTTGCCCTCCTCGCGAAAGGGATCCAGCCCGCCGGAGCGGTCGTACAAACCGGCAGCCTCCAGGCAAATATCCAGCGACAGGTTGATACAAGCCTCGCTGATATTGTCCGGCGTATCCAATCGGGTATGGTAATAGGTGCGCGGGTCATGGTTCACCCCGCAAAAGCCTGCAGCCTCCAGTCCATAGCGGCTAAAGCCCTCCGCGTCAATGGCGCCGGGGTACAGATCGGTCTCTCGCATTTCAATACCGCAGTTCTCCCCTGCCTCATAGATCAGCTCGCCTACGGCATTGGAATTCTTTTGGGTGCCGGTGCAGCCGCTGGTGTAGATCTGCAACTGCTCGATCTCCCGCATGGTGTCCATGGCGATAAATACCGTTTCTACTTGTTCCAACTCCGCTTTGTGGCGCTTGGCATAGGCCAGAGCGCCCCGCAGACCTGCTTCCTCCGAGCCGGTAAGCAGCGCACACACCTCCGTGTGTTCAAACCGAATATTCTGCTCTGCCATCTCCCGCAGCACGCCCATGGCGATAAAATCCGCCGTCAAATTGTCATTGGCGCCATCTACCACCACACGCCAGTTGATGAAAAAGAGAATGGCGATAAAGAACGGCACAAGCGCCAGCTCCAGCACACCCATCACCAGCCAAAAGGCCGAGGTGTAGCCGCTGCCAAAAATGGCGTTGCAAAGCCAAATCGCATTAAAAACGGTCACAAACAGCAGCCCGCCGATGGACCCGGCCATCACCAGTGCCAAGCTCTTTAGACCACCATGGAGGGAATAGGTCCACTCATTGGCCGCGTCCGTGTGACCACCAAAAATGATCCGCCGCTGTACTTCCCCACTGGGTTTGCGCACCGCCATCACATTGCGGCTGGTTTTCTTTGGAAACAGCGGATCGATAAATTCACGATACAGCAAAAATTCCGCCACCAGACAGATCACCGCAAACACGGTAAATAGCAGGGCAATCACCGCCAGAGCCGCTCCGTGAACCACACCGCGAAAAGTGAGCCAGTAAAACAGCACGGAGAGCATAGCCACCACACCGGCTGCCGGGATCCAGCCCATAAAGGCGTGGGGGTGCACATCAAAACTCTCTACCTGCACATCGTCCGCCCACTGTTCCAGCTCCCCGGCCAGGAAAGACTGGGCCTTGCGCTCGTTGTGGGTGCCCGGCGCCCGCTCCTTAAAATGGGCGCACACATAGTGAATACCGTCTATTATATAATTTCTCGTGCCGTCCGAGGCACCGGAAGTCAATCGCATACTTTGTTCCTCCAAGTCAGAACCTGTTTCTATTATACTACATAGGGTGCCCGGATTCAACAAAAGCACCATATTTTCAAAAAATTGCAAAAAGTGCTTGACAACTGCGTCCGTAGCGGTTATAATACAACTCGCAACACGGCCAATTGGCCCGGTAGTTCAGTTGGTTAGAACGCCAGCCTGTCACGCTGGAGGTCGACGGTTCGAACCCGTTCCGGGTCGCCAATATATGCTGATATGGCTCAGGTGGCAGAGCACGTCCTTGGTAAGGACGAGGTCACCGGTTCGAATCCGGTTATCAGCTCCAAAAAAGACGCTCAACGCATTTGCGTTGAGCGTCTTTTTTCTTTTTTGCCTATTTTATGAATGTTTTATTCCCCTGCTTCTCCCAGATACAAAGCCAGCCGGAAGGGCAATGCCCCCACAGATTGCCGGTGGACAGCAAGCGAATATCCGTCAGAGTAACGGCGGTGCCTTTCTTGAGATACGCGTTTGCTTTGGAGCTTGCGGAAGTGGCATGGGCCTTGCCGTTCTCCGTCAGTTCTCCTACGGTCTTGCGCCCGGTGGCAGCGCCTGCGCCCTTATAGATCCCCCGCACGGCTGTAAGCGTGTGGGTGCCGGGCTTTACAGTAGGTGGCGCAGGTTCCGGTTTGCGGTAGTGGATATCATTGACGGAATACGCCAGGCGCACATCCCGTTTGGGTGTAAACAGCCATAGGGACAGCACATCGCTTTTCAGATCTGCCGGGCGCACATATACCTCTCTTCCGTTTTTCACATGTGTATACTTGCGGCGATTGGCAGTTAAGGTAAACTTGCCCTCATACCAGTACGGATCCAAAACAATCAGGTTTCCGTTTTTATCAATCCCGGCAGCCAGCACATAATGTCCACTGTTGGAAAAGAGCATTTTGCCACCGCCACTCACATTGATGATGGCCTTGTAACCCTTTTGCAGATGGGTCACCAGTCGGTCCATATCGGTGGTGACGGTGTAGTCCAGTCCGTATTTTTCTTTCATATACCGGGCCACCACGGCCATATCCGTGCCCTCTGCTGCCCGGGCGCCCATACTCAGACAGTGGTGCGTCCACTGGCGGGTATCAAACACCCGGGTGGTGGAATTGCGCAGTGCCATTAAGGAAGTGCACACCCCGCAGCCGCTGGTATAAACGCAGCCGGAAGTGCCGTACTTATAAGGGTGGGTCTTGCTGGGGTACGATATGCCCTTGCAGGCGGTGGTCGTCTGACGACAGTAGTATAGTGCAGACATCAGTCCCCCTCCTGTTCCAGAGTTTCAGCAACACTCTCATCCTCTGTGGCGCCCTCCTGCTGCAGTACCCGCAGCACTTCATCCGCCTGCTGCGCACAGCAGGTAAAGCTGTTATTTTTCCACCAGGCAGCTAAAGCCGCTACCACGGTTACCAGGGCGGACAGACCGGCATAGATCTGCTCGTCAGAAAACGGCAGTGGGTTCTTTCCAAAGCCTGTGAGCACCAGGTTTAGCAGCGCCACCACCAGTGTTATGGTACGCGCCAGCGTACCGGCAGTCATATTCTTCCATTTCATTTCTATCACTCCGTTCATGTTCTTGTTTTATTCTATGCATCCGGCTGATTTTTGTCTTTAATCCGCCAGTTTGCCGACACTGGCGTGTTCCAGATCCTCTACCCTATGGTTGAGGACCTTTATTTTTTCCTCCACCACCGGCAATCGCTCCGCAAAGCGGTTGTGCTTGTCCACCTTATTTTCCAGCAGCCGCAGCCGATAGGCGGTCAGTTTGGACGACGCGAGCACACCACCAAATGACCCGGCAACAGTACCGGCCATGGAAATCAGCGCCACCATCACTTCCTTTTGCATGTTTAACCTCCTTTGCAAAAAAAATACACACTCTAAGACAGTTTAACAGAATAGAGAAATTCTCTCATTTGTCAACCCTTTGACCCCAAAAAGCGCCATATTTTTTTTGTTATAGCGCCTATTGTCTATGGAATTGAATATAGAATGTATATTTATTCCATATTATGAATATTTATAATATTTTTCCAGCAGTTCTATTGACATTGCTCTCTATGCGTGTATAATATATAGAAGTTAAAAAAAGGACGGACTGTATAAAAATGACAAGAATATTCATTGACGGCAAAGCCGGCACCACCGGTTTGAAGATTTTTTCCCGGTTCCAGAACCGACCGGAGCTGGAGCTGATCCAAATTGATGAGGACAAGCGCAAGGACCCGTCGGAACGGGCCAAGTGCATTAACGCCTCGGACATTACCTTCCTCTGCCTGCCGGACCCGGCGGCCATTGAAGCGGCGGCGTTGGTCACCAACCCTAAGGTCAAGCTGATCGACACCTCCACCGCCCACCGCACGCTGGCGGACTGGGCCTACGGCTTTCCGGAGCTGGACCCCGCCTTTCGAGAGAAGATCCGGAACTCTAACCGCATTGCGGTGCCCGGCTGCTACGCCAGCGGGTTTAACGCTTTGGTTTATCCTCTGGTGTCCGGCGGCATTTTGCCTGCCGACTATCCCATTGTGTGCTACGCCATGAGCGGTTACAGCGGCGCCGGTAACAAAGGCATTGCCCAGTATGAAACGGCAGAGCGGAACCCGGAACTGGACAGCCCCCGGCAGTACGCCCTGACCCAACAGCACAAGCACTTAAAGGAAATGGGCGCCATCAGCCAGTTGAAGCGCACGCCTATCTTTGCCCCCCACATTTGCGACTACCCCTGCGGTATGACCGTATCTGTGCCTCTGTTTGCCGACCTGCTGCAAAAGTCCATGACCCCTGCGGATATGCAGGCATTCTTTGCAGAGCATTACGGCGACAGCCGGGTGGTCAAGGTACGCCCCCTGGGCTACAGTGAAAGTATGATCGGTGCCAACAATATGACCGGTCGGGACGATATGGAAATTGAGATTAACGGCAACGACGATCGGCTGCTGCTCACCGCCCGGTTTGACAACCTGGGCAAGGGCGCGTCCGGCGCTGCCATTCAGTGTATGAACATTGCCCTGGGGCTGGATGAGACCACCGGGCTGACGATAGGAGAATAAAGAATGACCAAGATCGACGGCGGCATTTGTGCCGCAAAAGGGTTCAAAGCCAGCGGCACCTACTGCGGCATTAAAAAACCGGCAGTGGAAAACCCGGACCCGGAATACACCCATAAGAATGATATTTGCCTGGTGGCCTGCGATGTGCTGTGCAATACCGCAGCGGTGTACACCCAAAACAAAGTAAAGGGCGCGCCCATTCTGGTGACCAAGGACCACCTGGCAAAAAGCGGCAACAAAGCCAAGGCCATTATTGCCAACTCCAAAAACGCCAACACCTGCAACGCAGACGGTGTGGAAAAGGCAACCAAAATGTGCCAACTGGTGGCAGAGAAAATGGGCCTGCCTGCGGAGCAGGTGCTGGTGGCCTCCACCGGCGTTATCGGCCAGGTGCTGCCCATTGAGCCGATCATTGCCGCCGTGCCTACTCTGGTGAAAGAACTGGATTATAACAAGAACGAAGAAGCGGCTACCGCCATTATGACCACCGATACGGTGAAGAAAGAGTATGCGGTCGAGTTTCAGCTGGACGGCAAGACCTGCCGCCTGGGCGGTATGGCCAAGGGCTCCGGCATGATCCACCCCAATATGGCCACCACCCTGAACTTTATCAGCACCGACTGCGCCATCAGCGCTGAAATGCTGCAACAGGCGCTGAGCGAGATCGTAAAGGTCACCTACAACTGCCTGTCCATTGACGGCGACACCTCCACCAACGACATGGTAGAGATCATGGCCTCCGGCCTGGCAGGCAATGCGGAGATCACCGCTCCCGGCCCTGCGCTGGACACCTTTAAGGCGGCCCTTTATGATGTGATGGCCAACCTGACCCGTATGCTGGCCAAGGACGGCGAGGGCGCCAGCAAGTTGCTGGAATGTGTGTGCTCCGGTGCACCCACCAAGGACGCCGCTATTATCGTTGCCAAGGAAGTGATCGGCTCCACCCTGTTCAAATGCGCCATGTTCGGCGAGGACGCCAACTGGGGTCGGGTGCTGTGCGCCATCGGTTACGCCCCGGCGGAATTCGATATTGATAAGGTGGATGTGGCGTTAAAATCCGCAGCCGGTACGGTCACCGTGTGCAAGAACGGCGCCGGTGTAGACTTCTCCGAGGAAGAGGCAGCCAAGGTGCTGGCAGAAGATGAAATATATATTTTGGTTGACCTGAACCAGGGGGACGAAAACGCCACCGCCTGGGGCTGCGACCTGACCTACAACTATGTAAAGATCAACGGCGACTACCGCACCTGATCTTTTGGAAAATATAAGCGAACGGAGTGAGAGAATGGAAATTGCAAATCCCCAAAAGGCGGAGATCCTGGCAAGAGCCTTGCCGTACATTCAGATGTACCGCAAAAAAGTGATCGTTGTAAAATACGGCGGCAACGCCATGATCAATGAAGAATTGAAAGAAACCGTTATGAACGACCTGGTGCTGCTGTCCACCATCGGTATCCATGTGGTGCTGGTGCACGGCGGCGGGCCGGAGATCAATAAGACTCTGGAGCGTATGCACATTGACTCTAAGTTTGTAGACGGTCTGCGGGTCACCGATAAAGAGACCGCAGAAGTGGTGCAAATGGTGCTGGCAGGTAAGGTGAACAAAAGCCTTGTGTGCCAGATCGGCAACCTGGGCGGCCACGCCATCGGTCTTTGCGGTCTGGACGGCAATATGCTAAAGTGCAAGCCGGTAGACGACGCCCACGGCTATGTAGGCGAAATTACAGACATCAATATGGAAGTGGTGGAAGAGGCCATTTCCAAGAACTTTATCCCGGTGATCTCCACCATCGGCTATGATGAAGAGGGCAACTGCTACAACATCAATGCAGACACCGTTGCCGCCACAGTGGCCGGTGCCTTGCAGGCAGAGGCGCTGATCTCCATGACCGATGTGGTGGGTCTATTGCGGGATAAGGACGACGAAAGCTCGCTGATCCACAGAGTCTACATCAGCGACACACCGGCGCTGATCGCCGACGGCATTATCGGCGGCGGTATGATCCCCAAAATCGACTCCATGACCGAGGCCTTGCGCCGCGGGGTCAAAAAAGCGTTTATAATCGACGGCCGTGTGCCCCACTCCATCTTGATGGAGCTGCTTACCGATGAAGGTATGGGCACCATGTTCCGCAGCAGATAAAGAGGAATACCCATGAACACAAAAGAACTGGACAATCAATATGTGGCCCACGCCTACGGGCGCTTTGATGTGGCGCTGACCCGGGGCCAAGGCTCCACCCTCTATGATGAGGACGGCAAAAAATACATCGACTTCGGCTCCGGCATCGGGGTAACTGCCTTTGGCATCAACGATCCGGTCTGGACCAAAGCCGTGGAAGACCAGCTGCACCGGGTGCAGCACACCTCCAATCTCTACTACACCGCCCCCTGCGCCAAGCTGGCGCAGCTGCTGTGCGAAAAGAGCGGGATGAAAAAGGTGTTCTTTGGCAACTCTGGGGCAGAGGCAAACGAGGGTGCCATCAAGTTTGCCCGCAAATACAGCTTTGACAAATACGGCAACCGGCGCAGCACCATCATCACCCTGTTAAATTCCTTCCACGGCCGCACCATTACCACCCTGGCAGCCACCGGGCAAGACAGCTTTCACACGGTATTTGACCCCTTTACACCCGGGTTCAAATACTGCCCTGGCAACGATATAGAGGCGCTGCAAGCGGCAGCCACGGACGATGTGTGCGCCGTACTGTTTGAGTGCGTACAGGGCGAGGGCGGCGTCAACAACCTGACGCCGGAATTCGTCAGCGCCATTGCCAAGCTGGCAGCGGAAAAAGACATTTTAATGGCGGTAGATGAAGTGCAGACCGGCAACGGCCGCACCGGCACCTACTTTGCCTACCAGCAATACGGCATTACCCCGGACATTGTGACCACGGCCAAGGGCCTGGGCGGCGGCCTGCCCATCGGCGCCGTACTGTTTGGGGAAAAGCTGCAAGACACCATGACCCCCGGCTCCCACGGCTCCACCTTTGGCGGCAACCCGGTGGTGGCTGCCGGTGCCTGCTCCATTGTGGAGCGGATCGACGAGGACTTCCTTAGCGAAGTACGGCGCAAGAGCGAGAAAATCCGCACGACGCTGGCAAATGTAAAGGGCGTCAAGAGCATCAGCGGTATGGGGCTGATGCTGGGGATCGAAACGGACAAACCCGCAGGAGAAGTGGCCAAGGCTTGCCTGGCAAACGGCCTGCTGATCTTAACGGCAAAAACAAAACTCCGTCTGCTGCCGGCGCTGAACATCAGCGATGCGGAGCTGGACGAGGGACTGGAGATACTGAAAGGAGTGCTTGAAGCATGAAACATTTACTGAAACTGGCAGACCTGGACAAAGGCGACATTCTGGACATTCTCAACTTGGCAGACCAGCTGAAATACGAGAACCAGCACGGCATTGAACACCACCACTTAAAGGGCAAGACCCTGGGTATGATCTTCCAAAAAAGCTCTACCCGCACCCGGGTCAGCTTTGAGACCGGTATGTACCAGCTGGGCGGCCAGGCACTGTTCCTTTCCAACCGCGATCTACAGATCGGCCGGGGCGAGCCGGTACAGGACACGGCTCGGGTACTCTCCCGCTATCTGGACGGCATTATGATCCGCACCTTTGAACAAAAAGAGGTGGAGGACCTGGCAGAGTACGGCTCCATTCCCATCATCAACGGCCTGACCGACTACTGCCACCCCTGCCAGGTGCTGGCAGATCTGATGACCATTCGGGAGTACAAAAAGAGCTTTGACGGGCTGAAATTCTGCTTTATCGGCGACGGCAACAATATGGCAAACTCCCTGATTGTGGGTGCCATCTCCATGGGTATGGAGTGCGCCATTGCTTGCCCCAAGGACTACCAGCCGGACGCCCAGATCATGGCATGGGCCAAGGAGAACGGCACCTTTACTTGCAGCGAGGATATTTTGGCCTGCGCTAAGGACGCAGATGTGGTCTACACAGATGTGTGGGCCTCCATGGGTCAGGAAGAAGAAAAAGCAGAGCGGGAAAAGATCTTTAAGAACTACCAGATCAACGACCAGGTGATGGCCGTCGCCAAGCCGGACGCTATGGTGCTCCACTGCCTGCCCGCACACCGGGAGGAAGAGATCTCCGCCAAGGTGTTTGAGGCCCACGCCAACGAGATCTTTGACGAAGCGGAAAACCGTCTGCACGCCCAAAAGGCCGTGCTTGTGAAGCTGTTAGGTTAAACTATGAAGAAGCAGAAAGTATATCTCTGTCTGGAGAACGGACAGACCTTTGAGGGCTATCGGTTCGGTGCCGGTGGCGAAATTCAGGGCGAGCTGGTGTTTACCACCGGTATGGGCGGTTATATCGAGACCCTGACGGACCCCAGCTATTACGGCCAGATCGTGCTGCAAACCTTTCCCCTCATCGGCAACTACGGCTTTATCCCGGAGGATATGGAAAGCCCCAAAAGCTATGTGAGCGCCTACATTGTGCGTGAGTATTGCGAGGCGCCCTCCAACTTCCGCTGCGGCGAGACCCTGGACCAGTTCTTAAAATCCCAGGGCATTATCGGCGTCTACGGCGTAGATACAAGAGAGATCACAAAGACCATTCGGGAAAGCGGTGTAATGAACGCCGTGATCTGTGACGATCCCCGGGTGGTGGACTATAACAAAGTGCGGGACTATGCAGTGGCAGACGCGGTAAAAAGCGTATCTGCCCCCAAGCCCCAACTGCTGTCTGCCGAGGAGCACAAGCACAATGTGGTGCTGCTGGACTACGGCGCCAAGGCCAACATTGCAAGAGAGCTGAACAAGCGTGGCTGCAATGTGGCCGTTATGCCCTATGACACCAAGGCGGAGGACATCTTATCTCTGCACCCGGACGGCATTATGCTGTCTAACGGCCCCGGCGACCCGGCGGAGAACACCGCCGCCATTGCAGAGCTGAAAAAGCTCATCGGCAAGGCGCCTATCTTTGGCATTTGCCTGGGGCACCAACTGCTGGCGCTGGCCATGGGCTGCAAAACAGAAAAACTGAAATACGGCCACCGTGGCGTAAACCAGCCGGTAAAGGACCTGCAAACCGGGCGCACCTATATCTCCAGCCAAAACCACGGCTATGCGGTGGTGAACGATACCGTTGAGGCCGCCGGCGGCACCCTGCGCTGGGTGAACGCCAACGACGGCACCTGCGAGGGGATCGACTACCCGGAACAAAACGCCTTTACGGTGCAGTTCCACCCGGAGGCGTGCAGCGGGCCCCACGACACCCGCTTTTTGTTCGACCGATTTTTACAAATGATGGGAGGCGAGAGCCATGCCGCTGAATAAGAATATCAAAAAGGTACTGGTGATCGGCTCCGGCCCCATCGTTATCGGCCAGGCGGCAGAGTTCGACTATGCCGGTGCCCAGGCCTGCCGGGTGCTCAAAGACGCCGGACTGGAAGTGGTGCTGGTCAACTCCAACCCGGCTACCATTATGACGGACAAGGCCCTGGCAGATCATATTTACTTAGAGCCGCTGACGGAAGAAACCGTAAAACGCATTATTGAAAAAGAACGCCCGGACTCTATTCTGGGCGGCCTGGGCGGCCAAACCGGCCTGACCATCAGTATGCAGCTGGCCAAGGACGGCTATTTGGACAAAATGGGCGTGACCCTGCTGGGCACCACCGCCGAGGCCATCGACAAGGCCGAGGACCGGCAGCTATTCCGCGACACCATGATGAAGCTGGGCCAGCCTGTGGTGCCCAGCGACATTGCCACCACACCGGAGCACGCACGGCAGATTGCCGCAGAGATCGGCTATCCGGTGATCATTCGCCCGGCCTTTACCCTTGGCGGTGCAGGCGGCGGCGTGGCGTATAATGAGCAGCAGCTGGATGTAATCGCCAAAAACGGCCTGATGCTCTCCCCCATTACCCAGGTACTGGTGGAGCGGTACATTGCTGGCTGGAAAGAAATTGAATTTGAAGTCATGCGGGACAGCGCCGGCAATGTGATCGCCGTGTGCTCTATGGAGAACTTTGACCCGGTAGGCGTACACACCGGCGACTCCATCGTCATTGCCCCCGCAGTGACCCTGGCGGACAAGGAGTACCAAATGCTCCGCTCCGCGTCCCTGGATATTATTACAGAACTGGGCATTGAGGGCGGCTGCAACTGCCAGTTTGCCCTGAACCCGGAGAGCATGGAGTACAGCGTGATCGAGGTCAATCCCCGCGTCAGCCGTTCCTCCGCGCTGGCCTCCAAAGCCACCGGCTATCCCATTGCCAAGGTGACCACCAAGATCGCCCTGGGCTACACCCTGGACGAGATCAAAAACGATGTGACCGGCAAGACCTGCGCCTGCTTTGAGCCGACCCTGGACTATGTGGTGGTAAAGGTGCCCAAGTGGCCCTTTGACAAGTTCGTCAACGCCTCCCGCAAGCTGGGCACCCAAATGAAAGCCACCGGCGAGGTAATGAGCATTGCCCCCTGCTTTGAGGCTGCCATTATGAAGGCGGTGCGGGGCGCAGAGATCGGGCTGGACACCCTGAATAACAAGGCCCTGGACGGTTTGGATATACAGGAGAAGCTGCACGATCAGGACGACCTGCGGCTGTTCTCTGTATTCGCTGCGCTGAAAAACGGCGTGAGTATTGAGGAGATCCACCGGATCACCATGATCGACGAATGGTTCCTGGCCAAGCTGAAAAACCTGGCGGACTACGAAAAAGAGATCACCGGGCAGCCCCTGTCCCGGGAGCAGTATATGCAGGGCAAGCACTACGGCTATACAGATGAAGCTCTGGCGCGTATCAGCGGCGGCTCCATCCCCTATCATCAAGACTGCGTGTATAAAATGGTAGACACCTGCGGTGCAGAATTCGCCGCAGAGACCCCCTACTTTTATTCCACCTATGACGCCCACTGCGAGGCACGCAGCCTGCCCCAAAGCGGCAAGCAAAAGATCATTGTGCTTGGTTCCGGCCCCATCCGCATTGGTCAGGGCATTGAGTTCGATTACAGCTCCGTGCACTGTGTGTGGACGCTGAAAGAACTGGGCTACGAGGTCATTCTTATTAACAACAACCCGGAGACGGTATCCACCGACTTTGACACCGGCGATCGGCTGTACTTTGAGCCGCTGTGCCCGGAAGATGTAATGCAGGTGATCCAGGTAGAAAAGCCCATTGGCGTGGTGGTGGCCTTTGGCGGCCAAACCGCCATTAAGCTGACCAAATTCCTGGACGAAAAAGGCATTACCATTTTGGGCACCAGCGCCGAGTCCATCGACATTGCCGAGGATCGGGAACGGTTTGACGAACTGCTGGAAACATTCGGCATCTTCCGTCCCAAGGGCACCAGCGTTATGACTATGCCCCAGGCACTGGTGGCTGCCAACGATCTTGGCTACCCGGTGCTGCTGCGCCCCAGTTATGTGATCGGCGGGCAAAATATGACCATCGCCTATACGGACGACGATGTGCGCCGCTATATGGAACTGATCCTGGCACAGGGGATCGAAAACCCGGTGCTGGTAGATAAATATATGATGGGCACGGAGTTGGAAGTGGACTGCATCAGCGACGGCAAAGATGTGCTGATCCCCGGCATTATGGAACATATTGAGCGGGCCGGTGTACACTCCGGCGACTCCATTGCCGTGTATCCCCCTTACAACCTGAACGATGTGATGCTCCACAAGATCTGCGATGTAAGCGAAAAGCTGGCGCTGTCCCTGGGCACCAAGGGGCTGGTGAATATCCAGTACCTGATCTATCGCAACGAGCTGTATGTGATCGAGGTCAACCCCAGAGCCTCCCGTACCATTCCCTACATCAGCAAGGTCACCGGCGTGCCCATGGTAGAGCTGGCAACCAAAATTATGGTAGGCGAAAAGCTGCAAAACCTGGGCTATGGCACCGGTCTGTACCGCACGCCGCCCTACTTTGCGGTGAAAGTGCCGGTATTCAGCTTTGAAAAACTCAATGATGTCAACTCCCAGCTGGGTCCGGAGATGAAGTCTACCGGCGAGGTGCTGGGCGTAGGCAAAAACCTGAACGAGGCGCTGTTTAAGGGACTGGTGTCTGCCGGCTATAAGGTAGAGAGCCAAAAGCAGGGACGCCACGGGGTGCTCATCACCGTGACCAAGCAAGATCGGTTTGAGATCGTGGGCCTGGCGAAAAAGCTGGACGACCTGGGCGCAGAACTGTGGGCAACGCCGGAGACGGCGGCGGCCATTCGCTCCCTGGGCATTGAGGTGCATGTGGTCAACAAGCTGCGCGAGGACAACTCCATTATGGACCTGGTAGAAAGCGGCAAGCTGGACTACATCGTCTACACCGGCAAAAGCGATAAGAAATCCATTGCAGACTATATTCAGCTGCACAACCGGGCCAATCAGCTGGGTATTGCCACCCTGACCAGCCTGGACACTGCCAATGCACTGGCGGATATTATCGCCTCTCGTTACAATCAGATGAACACTGAGCTGGTAGACATCAACCATATGCGCAGCGAAAAAGGACTGCTGAAATTCACCAAAATGCAGGGCAGCGGCGATGACTACATCTTCTTCAACAACCAATGCGGCATCATCACCTGCCCGGAGAGCCTGTCTATTGAATTCTCCGACCGGCACAAGGGCATCGGCGGCGACGGTATCGTGCTGATTGAAAAGAGCGTGATCGCCGACGCGAGAATGCGCATCTTCAATATGGACGGCAGTGAGGGTCGTATGGCCGGCAACTCCATTCGCTGCGTGGGCAAGTACCTGTACGATAACGGTATGGTGCCAAAAACAGAAATGACCATTGCCACCGCCTCCGGCGTAAGACGGCTACAGCTGTTTACCCGCAACGGCAAGGTCTCTTCTGTAACAGTGGACATGGGCAAGGCAGAGCTGGACCCGGCCAAGATCCCGGTAGATCTGTCCGGCGACAAGATCATCGGACACCCGGCCACCATCGGTGACAAGGAATACAACATCACCTGCGTGGCTACCGGCAACCCCCACTGCGTGGTATTTGTAGACAATGTGGACAAGCTGGATCTGCAACAGATCGGCCCCAAATTTGAGAACAGTCCCCTGTTCCCGGAGCGGGTAAACACCGAGTTCGTGCGGGTAGTCAACGAAAGCACCATAAAAATGCGGGTGTGGGAGCGCGGCAACGGCGAGACCCCGGCCTGCGGCACCGGCGCCTGCGCGGCTGTGGTGGCTGCGGTGGAGAACGGCTACTGCAAAAAGGGCGTAGACATTACCGTTAAGGTGCGCGGCGGCGACCTGCTGGTCAACTACACCGATGACCGTATCACCCTCACCGGCGACTGCAACACCGTCTATAAGGGTGAAATTGAATATTAAAACCAAAAGGCATAGAAAAAAGCGCGTACAGATTACAAATCTGTACGCGCTTCCATTTTGATTTTTACAGTTTTACAATACCAAAGGTATCCAGAACAGAGCTGATAAGAATCGCCAACAGGCAAGGGGGTGCCACCCACTTAACCATCACGGAATAAAACTTCTTAAGCTTAAAGGGCCCGTTCAGTTCCAACTCATTGGTAATCAGCTGGGGCTTCAGCACAAAGCCCACCATGATACAGGTAAGCATACCTACCACCGGCATCAGCAGGCTGTTGGACACAAAGTCCAGGAAATCCAAAATCGAGAAGCCGAAGATTGTAAAAGAGGACCACTTGCCAAAGCCCAGAGAACAGCAAACACCAACGATCACAGAATAAACATAGCAAATAATGGTGGACTTTTTGCGGCCCCAATGGTAGCGGTCGTCCAATCCGGAGACAATGGCCTCCATCACGGACACAGAGCTGGTCAACGCTGCAAACAGTACCAGAATAAAGAAACCGGCACCGATCAGATTGCCCATCTTCATCTCTGCAAACACTTTCGGCAAAGTGATAAACATCAGACTGGGACCTTTGCCCAGAGCGCTTTCGTCCCCGCCGGAGTACACAAACACCGCCGGCACGATCATAAATCCAGCCAAAAAAGCAACCAGGGTATCAAATACTTCAATCTGCCGTACAGACTGCTCAATGTTATCCTCCTTACGAAGATAGGAGCCGTAGGTAATCATAATACCCATCGCAAGAGACATAGAAAAAAACAGCTGTCCCAACGCTGCCAACACGGTCATCATACTCAGCTTGCTGAAATCCGGCTCTAAATAATAGGCTACACCGGCACCGGCACCGGGACGGGTAACCACATAGACAGACAGCGCAATAGTCAAAATCAGTAAGACCGGCATCAGGATACGGCTGAATTTTTCAATTCCCTTTTCCACGCCTAAAAAGACGATCACAGCCGTTGCGGTCATATAGAGAAAAAACCAAAACAAGGGCGCACCGGTTGCAGAAATGAACGAAGTAAAGAAGTTATCCCCTGCAGCGTCCTGTACAGCGCCGGAAATCATCACAGCAGTGTACTTGCTTACCCAACCGCCAATCACGCAGTAGTATGGCAGGATCAGCACCGGCACCAAAGTTACCAGGCTGCCCATCCAGCGCCACTTTTTATGCAATGTGCCAAAGGCCTCCATGGGGCTTAATCTTGTTTTTCTGCCCAAGGCGATCTCTGTGATCATCAACGTAAAGCCGAAAGTGATGGCCAGCACAATATACACCAGCAGAAAAATACCGCCGCCATACTTGGCCGCCAAATAGGGAAAGCGCCACAGATTACCAAGGCCGACAGCCGAACCGGCGGCGGCCAGCACAAACCCGATCTTACCGGAGAATGTGCTTCGTTTTTGCTTATTTTCCATCAAACCATCCTATCCTTTTCGCATATTTACAGCGTAATAAGCTGATTATACCAATTCTCCATATGTTTGTCAAATCTGTGCATAAGAAAAGCCTGCACCATTCCTGATGCAGGCTTTTTCCGTAAATCTGAAATCTAAGAATAGGCATTATTGATTCTGCAGAGACTGCAAAATCCAATAATGCAGGGTCAGGCAATTTGAGGAATAGGTTTTGCGCACATCCGCACCCGGTGCCGCGGCCAAAGGCTGAATGGTGCCGTCTCCCAGTTGGGTGTACACAGCGTCTAACTTCTTTTGCAACTCATCCTTTTGATCCCCGTCCGGCAAATTGCAGGTGATCGTCTTGTTTGCGCAACCGGCATTATAAATAGATGCGCCCTTAAAGTCTTTGATGCAGGCAGCTGCTGCAGTACCGTACTCCTTCACCACCGAATACGCTGCGCCGTCTTCATTGATACCGGAGCCGATAACGGACACATCGCTCAAATCAAACGCACGCATAGCTGTGAAGAGAGAATCAGATTTCGCACACCCACCGGCAAAGAGCGCCTTATCACCCTTGTCGATCATGGTCTCCACTATGGAAGCGTATCGATCCACCATCTCGAAGGTGGTGTCATAGTAATATTCGCTTTCCAGGGCCAGGCCGGTGGAATTGCCGTCCTTGTCGCTGTTGCTCCAGTGGTCAAAGTAATATCCGTTCTCCGGCGCATCTGCTGTAATATGAACTGTATCACCGGGCAGATAATAGCCGCTTCCGGTGCCGTTCTCAACCGTTACACCAAAAGTTGGATCATCAGAAACCACATACACCGGAGTAAGCACCACCGGATTTTCTTCTACCGTTACATTTGTAGACTTTTCCGTGGCATTCTCAATATTGTCTGCATTGCCAGTGCTCTCCCAGTGGTCAAAGACCATACCCTGCGCGGCTGCCGGAGCGGTAACATATACCTTCTCACCCACCGTGTTGTCATAGACCTTTTCCGTTGCGGATTTGTCCGCTTTCAGCACAGCTACACTGCCTACCTTGTCCTCTGTTTTAGTATAAACCGCGGTGATGGTGCAATCACAGTTTTCCACAATCAGATTTATCTCATTTTTCTTCTTGCTGGACACGTTGACTTTCTTATCCTTAACGCCCTCTGTGTTGCTCTTAACCTCCCAGTGGTCAAACTTCTCACCCTGTTCATTAAACAAATCACAGGAGACGGTTACATTCTGGCCCTCTTTGTATGTACCGCTACCATTGCCGTTCTCCACAACCACCTTGCGGCAGGTCTTGCCCGCCTCTTTGATAGGTTTGTAAACCGGGGTCAGTGTGATGGAATAATCATAATCCAACAGTGCTGAATCATAATCCGCATAATCCAGTTGCACCGGCACGCCCAAGGTATCCGCAGCAGCGGCGGCACCCTGCACAAAGCCGGCACCGTAATTGGAAGAACGATCATTCTTTACAGAACCCAGATACCCTAACTTGGTATTGCCCTGGAGCACGGCGGAAAAGCCGGCCAAATAACCGCTTTGCAGTTCATCAAAGCTAACACTCATTACATTGGTCAGCAACCGGGCAGACTTATCCCCTGCAGAATGGGGAACAGCGTCCAGCAAAATAAATTTCAAATCCGGATAAGAGGTGGCCAACTCGTAGCAAATCACGGCAAAGGTCTCACCGGGCAGCACAATATACTGTGCGCCCTTTTCAGCAGCCAGTTTTACATACTGCTCCGCCAGGTCCGTGGTCAGCTCCTGCCCCTCCTCTAACGCCGGCTGATAATAGACAGCCTTGGCATTATTATCATCTGCATAGGCCTGAATCCCCTCCCAGGCAGACTGATTATAAGCTTTGTCGTGAATATTGCCGCCATCTGTGATCAGCGCCACATCATACTTGAGGTCCGATGTTTTTGTGCAACCGGCAAATGCAAATACGCCGGTAACCACCAGCACTGCACACATCAAAACGGTAAGGATTTTCTTCATCACTCTATTGTCCTCCAACAATAAAATACTGCCTTTTAATGATACCAAAAACTTTAGACCAATGCAATAGATTTTGTTGATTTGCAAGTGAAAAAACACTATAATAAAAGCATAAAATTTCCTCGAGGTGAAAATAATGAACACATCTGCAGCAAGCGTACTAAGCAGTAAAAAACCGGAGATCGGCATTGTGCTGGGCAGCGGCCTGGGCGCCCTGGCAGACAGAATAGAGGGGGCAGAGGCCCTGTCTTACAGCGATATTCCCGGTTTTCCGGTCTCCACGGCACCGGGGCACAAGGGCCGATTTGTCTTTGGCACCATCGGCGACAAAGAAGTGGTGCTGATGGACGGCCGTGTGCACCTGTACGAGGGATACACCCCCCAGCAAGTGGTGATGCCCATTCGACTGATGCGCCAGATGGGTGTAGAAACCTTGATTTTGACCAACGCAAGCGGCGGTATTCGACGGGATCTGCAAGCCGGGGACCTGATGTTGCTGACCGACCATATTTCCAGCCTGGTCCCCTCTCCACTGCAGGGGGAAAATGATCCGGCACTGGGCGTGCGTTTTCCGGATATGCGCCATGTGTATGACGAGGACTTACAGCGCCTGTTCCGCCAAACCGCAAAGGCACTGGATATTCCGCTGAAAAGCGGGGTCTATATTCAGCTACAGGGCCCAGCCTTTGAGACTCCGGCAGAGATTAAAATGTGCGCCGCCCTGGGTGCAGATGCAGTAGGTATGAGCACCGCCATTGAGGCACAGGCGGCGCGGCACTGCGGACTGCAAGTAGCCGGAATCAGCTGCATTACCAACCTGGCAAGCGGACTGCTGGACTGTCCACTGACCGCTGATGAAATCGGCGAAACCGCAAACAAGGTCGCCGGGCAATTTCAGTCGTTAATTCTCGAAACCGTGAAACGGATGTGACCCTATGAAAAATTTGAAATACAAAAACGGAAAGCTGGAAATTCTCGACCAGCGCCTGTTGCCGAATGAAACTAAATGGCTACCGATTGACAGCAAGGAAGCGGCTTTTGACGCCATAAAAACGCTGGCGGTACGGGGCGCACCGGCAATTGGCATCTTCGCCGCATTCTCTATGGCTCTGTTTGGTAAAGACAACCCGGCGGACTGTAAAGCCTATTTGGACAGCGCCCGCCCAACAGCTGTGAACCTGAGCTGGGCCACTGATCGGCTGGCAAAAGTGATAGCTGACGGCGGCGACCCGGTGGCAGAGGCCCTGGCGGTGCAGGCGGAGGACATAGAAATGTGCCGCAAGATCAGCGCATACGGTCTGTCCCTGCTCCATGACGGCGACGGTCTGCTGACCCACTGCAACGCCGGTGAACTGGCCACCAGCCTCTATGGCACCGGGCTGGGGCCGATCCTGCTGGGCAAGGAAAAGGGCTACAACTTTAAGGTGTTCTCCGACGAGACCCGTCCCCTGCTGCAAGGGGCACGGCTCACCAGCTATGAACTGGAAAAAGCCGGGGTGGATGTGACCCTGATCTGTGACAATATGGCCAGCCAGGTAATGAAAAACGGCTGGATCCAGGCGGTGCTGGTAGGCTGCGACAGGGTGGCAATGAACGGCGACGCCGCCAACAAGATCGGCACCTCCGGGGTGGCGATCCTGGCAAAGCACTACGGTATTCCCTTTTATGTGCTTGGCCCCACCTCCACGGTGGACCCGAACTGCGCCACCGGCGCGGATATTCAGATTGAAGAGCGTCCCGGGGACGAGATCAAGGAACTGTATTTTGAACGCCCCACGGCACTACCCCAAACCAAGTGTTATAACCCGGCCTTTGATGTAACGGACCATGACCTGATCACCGCCATTATTACGGACAAAGGGATCTTGCGCCCGCCTTACACTGAGAGCCTGAGCACCCTGTTTTCGGAGGAAGTATGATACGATTTTATAACGGACCTGTGCTGACGCTGCAACAGGGCAAAATGGATGTTACACATCAGGAGGTATGGGTGGACGGTGACCGCATTGTGTGCCTTGGGCCGAACCCGGGGGCCAAAGCGGACTGGGAGATCGACCTGCACGGCGATCTGCTGATGCCGGCCTTTAAAAACGCTCACACCCACTCGGCCATGACCTTTGGCCGCTCCTTTAGCGACGATCTGCCCCTGCAAAGCTGGCTGTATGACAAGATCTTCCCCCTGGAGGCCAAGCTGACCGCAGAGGATATTTATCATCTGTCCCGGCTGGCGTTCCTGGAATATTTGGAGAGCGGCATTTCCGCCTGCTTTGATATGTACTACTTCCCGGAGGCCATGGCAAAGGCAGCGGTGGACGCCGGGTTTCGCACGGTGATGTGCGGCGCGGTAAATAACTTTAAGGAAAGCCCGGCTCTGCTGGAAGAATACTACAGTACCTACAACAATTATCACCCGCTGGTGTCCTACCAACTGGGGTTCCACGCCGAGTATACCACCGACCGCGCCATTATGGAGGCCATTGCGGCGCTGGCAGAGAAGTACAAGGCGCCGGTATATATGCACGCCAGCGAGACGGAGAGCGAGGTGCAGGACTGCATTGGGCGCTACGGACTGACCCCTACGGCGCTGTTTGAGCAGCTGGGGCTGTGGAACTACGGCGGCGGCGCATTCCACAGCGTCTGGGTTACCAATGAGGATCTGGAGATCTACAAAAAACGCGGCGTTTATGCGGTGCTGAATGCCGGTTCCAACGCCAAGTTGGCCAGTGGCATTGCCCCGGTGGAAAAAATGCTGCAAATGGATATTCCCCTGGCGGTGGGCACCGACGGTCCCTCCAGCAACAACGCGCTGGATATGTTCCGGGAAATGTACCTGATCTGCGTGCTGCAAAAGCTGCGGGAGAAAAACGCCGCAGCGGCAGACGCCAACGCCATATTAAAGGCGGCCACCGTTGGCTCCGCCCGGTGTATGGGACTGCCGGAGGCGGACTGCATTGCCCCCGGCAAGCTGGCAGACCTGACGGTGATCGATCTGCACCGGCCCAATATGCAGCCTATCAACAACATCACCAAGAATTTGGTGTACAGCGGCGCCAAGACCAATGTGCGCCTGACTATGGTGGGCGGCCAAATTCTCTACGAAAACGGCCGGTTCTTAAACACAGACACAGACGAGATTTACAAAAATGCGCAAGCGGTCATTGACCGTATTCGATAAGGAGGCAGGAATATGAAAGTCTTATTGGTCAACGGTTCTCCCAAACAGCACGGCTGCACCTACACCGCCCTGACGGAGATCGCCGATACCCTGCAAGAAGAAGGCATTGACAGCGAGATCTTTTGGATCGGCAACAAGCCCATCGGCGGCTGTATCGGCTGCCACGGCTGCGTCAAGCTGGGCAAGTGCGCCTTTGACAACGACCCGGTGAACGCCTTCACCGCCAAGGCCAAGGAAGCGGACGGTTTCGTCTTTGGCTCGCCGGTGCACTACGCAGCAGCCAGCGGCAATATGACCGCCTTTATGGATCGGGTGTTCTATTCCGACGGCTGCGGCAAAGGCCGTGCATTCTACTTAAAGCCCGCAGCAGCGGTAGCCAGCGCCCGCCGGGCAGGCACCACCGCCACCCTGGACCAGCTGAACAAATACTTTACCATTGCCCAAATGCCGGTGATCTCTTCCCGGTACTGGAATATGGTCCACGGCTTTACCCCGGAGGATGTAAAGAAAGACCTGGAGGGGCTGCAAGTCATGCGGGTGCTGGCACGGAACATGGCCTACTTCTTAAAGTGCAAGTCCGCCGGTGCCGCAGCAGGGGTGGAGCCGCCCAAAACGGAGCGGACCATTCTCACCAACTTTATTGATTAGATCTAATTGCAATTTTTTACTCACTGACAGACTGAGAGCCATCGGCAATGCCGATGGCTCTCTTTGATGATTATTATTTGGCTGCGGTCTCGCAGTACAGGCAGCGGTAGGTGCCCTTGTCCGGGTCTACCAGGGTGAACACATCGTCCACATGCTCGTGGTTGCTGATACACGCCGGGTTGGGACAATGCACCATATTCACCAGCTTTTCCGGCAGGCGCAGCGCCTGCTTCTCCGCCGCTTTGCCGCCGCGGATCACATTCACGGTGGTATGGGGCGCCAGGTACGCCACCGCGTCCAAGTTCAAGTCGAACTGATCCGTGGCGATCTTGAGCACATCTTTTTTGCCCATTTTAGAGGACTTGGCATTTTGGATCAGCGCCACCTGGGCGTCGGTCTTATCCAGTCCCAGCAGCTTATAGATCCGCATACCCATACCCGCCGGGATATGGTCCAGCACATAGCCGTTTTGGATCGAATCAATGGTCATTCCAGGGCACCTCCCCACTTCAGCAGCGTCATGATCAGCGCCATACGAATGTACTTGCCGTTCTTGGCCTGTTCAAAATACTTGGCTCGCGGGTCGTCGTCCACATCCACGGTGATCTCGTTGACCCGGGGCAGCGGGTGCATAATGGTCAGGTCGCTTTTGGCGCTTTCCAGCTTCTCCGGGTCCAGCACAAAGGCGTCCTTATGGCGCAGGTACTCGTCCTCGGAGAAAAAGCGCTCTCGCTGAATACGGGTCATATAAAGCACATCCAGCCGGGGCATCACATCTTCCATATGCTCCACCTCTGTATACTTCATACCGGAGGCGTCCAGCACATCCGTTTTGATATAATCCGGCACTGCCAGCTCCTTGGGCGAGATCAGCACAAACTCCACATCCGTATAACGGCACATGGCCTTAATAAGCGAATGCACCGTGCGGCCGAACTTTAAGTCCCCGCACAGGCCGATGGTCAGGTGGTCCAAACGGCCCTTTTCTCTGTAAATGGTCAAGAGATCCGTTAAGGTCTGGGTGGGGTGGCTGTGGCCGCCGTCTCCGGCGTTGATGATGGGCACATCGCTCTTAAAGCTGGCCACCCGGGGTGCACCCTCAAGCGGGTGGCGCATGGCGATAATATCCGCATAGCAGGACACGATCTTTACCGTGTCCCCCACCGTCTCGCCCTTGGAGGCAGAGGAAGAATTGGCCTCTGCAAAGCCCAGCACATTGCCGCCCAATTCCATCATCGCCGCCTCAAAAGACAGGCGGGTGCGGGTGGACGGCTCAAAAAACAGGGTCGCCAGTTTTTTGCCGTCGCACACATGGGCGTATTTCTTCGGGTCGGCGATAATGTCCGTAGCCAGGTGGATCAGGTCGTCGATCTCTTCTACCGTAAAGTCCGTTGTATCTAAACAATGGCGCATAAAGACCACTCCTTTTGCTTACAGTTCCATCCAGGCCGGGTCCTGGGGGTTCTTCTGGAACGCGGTCAGCTTGGCAATATCCTTGTCTGCAATATAGCCCTCGGCGGCAGCCACCTTGGACAGGGTGTCAAAGTCGGACAGGCTGTAATTCACCACGTCGGCAGCAGCCAGGCGCTCCACGCCCTTTTGCAGCCCGTAGGTGAAGATGGAGGCGATACCCAGCACCTCTGCACCGGCCTGGCGCAGCACATCTACCACTTCCAGTACAGAGCCGCCGGTGGAGATCAGATCCTCGATCACTACTACTTTGGTGCCCGGCTCCATTTTGCCCTCAATCTGGTTTTGGCGGCCGTGGTCCTTATGACCGGAGCGCACATAACCCATAGGCAGGTCCAGAATGGTGGCGGTAATGGCTGCGTGGGCAATGCCCGCCGTGGAGGTGCCCATCAGCATTTCCGCCTGCGGGAACTTCTCTTTTACGATCTCGGCCAGCCCGGCCTCTACATCCTTGCGCACCGCAGGAGCGGACAGGGTCAGCCGGTTGTCGCAGTAAATGGGGCTGTGAATACCGGAAGCCCAGGTAAAGGGATCGTCCGGCTTTAAGAATACAGCGCGAATGGACAGCAAATCTTTTGCGATCTGTTCCTTGGTAATGGTCATATCAATCTCTCCTTAATCTATAAATTCGCGGCAGCAGCGTCTGTACGCAGCCACCGGGTCCTCGGCAGCGGTAATGGGACGGCCCACCACAATGTAGTCGGAGCCGATCTCCTTGGCCTTGGCAGGGGTGGTCACCCGCACCTGGTCGCCCAGGTCGCCGTCTGCAAAGCGCACGCCGGGGGTCACGGTCATAAAGGCCTTGCCGCAGGCGTCCTTCACCATACCCGCCTCCAGCGGGGAGCACACCACACCGTCCAGACCGGCGGTCTTAGCGTTCTTGGCGTACTGCACGATGGTGTCGTTAATGGTGGCGTTGATGAGCAGCTCCTTTTGCATACGCTCCTCGCTAGTAGAGGTCAGCTGGGTCACAGCGATCAGCAGCGGACGCGTGCCGTCCGGCCGGGTCAGGCCCTCCAGCGCCGCCTCCATCATCTCTACCGTACCGGCAGCGTGCACATTGGTCATATCCACATCCAGTCGGCTGAGCACCGCCATGGACTTCTTTACCGTGTTGGGAATATCGTGCAGCTTCAGATCCAAAAAGATCTTGTGCCCACGCTTTTTCAGCTCCCGCACAATGGACGGTCCCTCTGCATAATACAGCTCCATACCGATCTTCACAAAGGGCTTTTCCTCCGTAAATTTATCCAGGAACGCAAAGGTTGCCTCTGCGCTTGCAAAGTCGCAAGCCACGATCACATCTTTACCCATTCTTTACCACTCCTATCACATCACTTAATTTATCAATGCCCAGATCTGCGCACACAGTCGGCAGATCCTCAATGATCTTTTTGCAGGCGTAGGGGTCTACCAAATTGGCAGCGCCCACCTGTACCGCCGTGGCACCGGCCATCATCATCTCCACCACATCGCGAGCGCTGGTCACGCCGCCGCAGCCCATCACGGGAATGTGGCAGGCAGAGGCCACCTGGTACACCATACGCACCGCCACCGGGAACACTGCCGGACCGCTAAAGCCGCCCATGGTGTTGGCGATCACCGGCCGCCGCCGATGGAGATCAATGCGCATACCCAGCAAGGTGTTGATCAGGCAAATGCCGTCCGCCCCGGCTTCTTCACAAGCCTTGGCAATGGCGACAATATCCGTTACATTGGGCGACAGCTTAATGAACACCGGCTTGGTGGTCACTGCCTTTACCGCCCGGGTCACCTCCGCAGCGCAGGCCGGGTCTGTGCCAAAGCTCATGCCGCCGCCGTGCACATTGGGGCAGGACACATTCACTTCCAATATCCCCACCTGCTCCTCTTTATCCAGCAGCTGGCAGGTATAGGCGTAGTCCTCCACGGAAAAGCCGCTTACATTGGCGATCACCGGCTTATGAAAGATTTTTTTCAGCTCCGGCAGTTCATGCTCGATCACATGGTGCACCCCGGGATTTTGCAGTCCAACGGCGTTGATCATGCCGGAGGTGCACTCTGCAATGCGAGGGGTGGGATTGCCAAAGCGGGCGTCCCTGGTGGTGCCCTTAAAGGAGAAAGAGCCTAAAATATCAATATCGTAAAATTCGCTGAATTCCTTGCCAAAGCCGAAAGTACCAGAGGCAGGGACCACCGGGTTGTCCATCTCCAGCCCGCACAAATGCACACGCAGGTCTACCATAGGATCTCCTCCTTTACCAGCACCGGGCCGTCCTTACAAATGCGCTTGTTGCCGTACTTGGTCTTGCAGGAGCAGCCCATACAAGCGCCAAAGCCGCAGCCCATACGCTCCTCAAAGGAGAACTGACCGGAGGTGGCGGAACGGTCATATACTGCCTTTAGCATCGGCATCGGCCCGCAGGTGTAAAAGTAGTCATAGTCCGCCGGGAATGCGTCCGTCACAAAGCCCTTGGTGCCAACACTGCCGTCTACGGTGGTGATCCGCACCTCCGCACCCAGTGCGGCGAATTCCTCGGCGTAAAACACTTCGTCCGCCGTGTTAAAGCCCAGGACCACCGTCACCTGCTGCCCGGCAGCCCGCAGGGTCTTGCACAGGTTATACAGGGGCGGCACGCCCACGCCGCCGCCGATAAGCAGCGCGTGGTGCACAGGCTCTATCGTGTAGCCGTTGCCCAGACCGGTGAGCACATCCAGGGACTGCCCCGGCTGCATAGCCGCCATTTGGGCCGTCCCCTGCCCCACCACTTTATAAATGATGGTCACCGTCCGGCTGTCATAATCGCAGACGGAGATGGGGCGGCGCAGGAACTTGCCCTCCAGGGCAATGTTGATAAACTGGCCCGGCGCCGTAATGTACCGGGTGTCCCCTGCCAGCACCATACGGTACACGCTGGCGGTCAGGGGCCGGTTCTCTTCTATTGTAAAAATACCTTTTTTATACATACGCTTACTCCGCGTCAATGGTGGACACGCCCAGAGTGATCTCCTCCAGCACATCCAGCAGCACCTTTACCGTGTCCAGGGAGGTGAACATGGTCACATTGTTCTCCACCGCAGCCCGGCGAATTTCCGAGCCGTCCGAGTGGCTGTCGCCGTGGTTAATATCAATGGTGTTGATCACATAGGCAATGTGCCCCTGGCGCAGGGCCATCAGGATCTCGTCGCTGTCGTCCTCGGTGAGCTTTTGGCGCACCCGGGTGCGAATACCGTGGGCTTTCAGGTACTTAGCCGTGCCCTCGGTGGCCTCGATATTAAAGCCCAGGTCGTAGAACCGACGGATCAGCGGCAGCGCCGTAGGCTTGTCCTGATCCGCAATGGTCACCAGCACCGTGCCGTAGTTGGACACATGCAGCCCGCTGGATTGCAGCGCCTTATACAGGGCGCGGGTCAGGCTCTTGTCGTAGCCGATGGCCTCACCGGTGGACTTCATCTCCGGGGACAGGTAGGTGTCCATCCCTTTCAGCTTGCTAAAGGAGAAAGCAGGCGCCTTTACATACCAGCGCTTTTTCTCCGCGGGATACACTTCCGTAATGCCCTGCTCTTTTAAGCTGTGGCCCAGGATCACCTGGGTGGCAATGTGCGCCATAGGCACGGAAGTGGCCTTAGACAGGAACGGCACTGTGCGGGAGGAACGGGGGTTCACCTCAATCACATACACATCGTCGTTGCTGTCAGCAATAAACTGGATATTGTAAAGACCCACAATGCCGATGGCCGTTCCCAGCTTAACGGTATAATCAATGATCTTGTCCTTGACCGCCTGGCTGACGGAGAAGGTGGGGTAAATGCTGATGGAGTCGCCGGAGTGCACGCCGGTGCGCTCCACATGCTCCATAATACCTGGAATGAACACATCCGTGCCGTCACAGATGGCGTCCACCTCCAGCTCTTTACCCATAATATATTTATCTACCAGCACCGGCTGATCGGTGTTGATCTCCACAGCCGTTTGCAGGTAGTGGCGCAGGCTCTCCTCATTGGCAACGATCTGCATAGCCCGACCGCCCAGCACAAAGGAGGGGCGCACCAGCACAGGATAACCGATGGAGGCGGCCACACGCACACCCTCTTCAATATCCGTGACAGCCAGGCCCTTAGGCTGAGGAATGCCCAGCTTTTCCATTACCTTTTCAAAGCTGTCCCGGTTCTCTGCCCGGTCAATGGCTGCCACATCGGTGCCGATGATGGGCACACCCAGCGCGTCCAGCGGGGGCGCCAGGTTAATGGCGGTCTGGCCGCCCAGGGACACCACAATGCCCATGGGCTGTTCCAGCTGGATCACATTCATTACATCTTCCACCGTCAGCGGCTCAAAGTACAGCTTGTCCGAGGTGGTATAGTCGGTAGACACGGTCTCCGGGTTGTTGTTGATGATAATGGCCTCGTACCCGGCGTCCCGAATGGACCAAATGGCGTGGACGGTAGAGTAGTCGAACTCCACGCCCTGACCGATACGAATGGGGCCGGAGCCAAGCACCACGATCTTCTTCTTGTCCGACACCACGGACTCGTTCTCCTCCTCATAGGTGGAGTAGAAGTACGGCACATAGGAGTCAAACTCAGAGGCGCAGGTGTCGATCATCTTATACACCGGGAACAGCCGAATGGACTTGCGCAGCTGGAATACTTCCGCCTCCGTCATATCCCACAGCTGGCCGATATATTTGTCGGACACGCCCATTTTCTTGGCGTCCCGCAGGGTCTGCTCGTCCCGGGGATTGGCCCGCAGCACCGCCTCAAAGTCCACAATGTTCTTGAACTTCTCCAAAAACCACATATCAATTTTGGTAGCGTTATAAATGCGGTTCAGATCGCAGCCCAGACGGATCAGCTGGGCAATGGCATACAGCCGATCGTCGGTGCCGGTATGGATATAGTCCAGCAGCTCCTCCTGGGTGTAGTCGTCAAACTTCTTCATATACAGGTGACAAACGCCGATCTCCAGGGAGCGCACCGCCTTGAGCAGACTCTCCTCCATAGTACGGCCTATACTCATCACCTCGCCGGTGGCCTTCATCTGGGTATTCAGCGTATTATTGGCGTCGGCGAACTTATCAAAGGGGAACCGGGCGATCTTGGTAACCACATAGTCCAGGGTAGGCTCAAAGGAAGCCGGGGTGTTGGCAATGGGGATCTCGTCCAGGTGCATACCCACGGCGATCTTGGCGCTGACCCGGGCAATGGGATAGCCGCTGGCCTTGGACGCCAAGGCGGAGGAACGGCTGACGCGAGGGTTCACCTCAATGAGATAATACTGGAACGAATGGGGATCCAGTGCAAACTGCACATTACACCCGCCCTCGATTTTCAACTCCCGAATGATCTTGAGTGCAGAGTCACGGAGCATTTGGTACTCTTTGTTGGTAAGGGTCTGTGAGGGCGCCACCACCACAGAGTCGCCGGTGTGGATACCCACCGGGTCAATATTCTCCATATTACAAATGGTAATGGCGGTGTCGTTGGCGTCCCGCATTACTTCGTATTCCACTTCTTTATAGCCCTTGATGCTCTTTTCCACCAGCACCTGGTGCACAGGCGACAGGGCCAGGGCATTTTTCAGCATCACACGGCACTCTTCTTCATCATCGGCAAAGCCGCCGCCGGTGCCGCCCAGAGTAAAGGCCGGGCGCAGCACAACGGGATAGCCGATCTCTGCGGCAGCCCGCAGGCCATCCTCCAGGGTCTCTGCGATCTCTGAGGGCAGCACAGGCTCCCCCAGCCCCTGGCAAAGTTCCTTAAACAGCTCCCGGTCCTCGGCCCGCTCAATGGACTCAAAGCTGGTGCCGAGAATTTCTACATCGCATTCTTGCAGCACGCCTTTCTTGGCCAACTGTACCGCCAGGTTCAGGCCGGTTTGGCCGCCCAGGGAGGGCAAGATAGCGTCCGGGCGCTCGTGGCGAATGATCCGGGCCACATATTCCAAATTCAGCGGCTCCATATAGACTTTGTCGGCAATGTCCGTATCGGTCATAATGGTGGCCGGGTTGGAGTTGATGAGCACCACCTCGTAGCCTTCCTCTCGCAAGGCAAGGCAGGCCTGGGTGCCGGCGTAGTCAAACTCCGCCGCCTGGCCGATGACGATGGGGCCGGAGCCGATCACCAATACTTTATGAATATCTGTACGCTTAGGCATGGTTCTGCGCCTCCTCCATCAAATCAATAAACCGGTCAAACAAATAGGCACTGTCCTGGGGACCGGGTGCGCTCTCCGGGTGGTACTGCACGGAGAACAGCCGGTTCTCCGGCGACGCCACGCCCTCGGCGGTGCGATCCAGCAGGTTCATGTGGGTCAGTTCCAGCTCCGTGCCGGCCAGGGACGCCACATCTACCGCGTAAGAGTGGTTTTGAGAAGTGATCTCGATCTTGCCGGTCTCCAAATTCTTCACCGGGTGATTGCCGCCCCGGTGGCCGAACTTCATCTTAAAGGTCTTGGCGCCCAGCGCCAGGCTGATCATCTGGTGCCCCAGGCAAATGCCGAAGATGGGCAACTTACCCTTCAGCTGCTGCACCACCTGGATTACAGGGGTCACATCCTCTGGGTTGCCGGGGCCGTTAGACAGGAACAGCCCGTCCGGGTGCATACGCAAAATTTCTTCTGCGGTGGTATCATAGGGCACCACCGTTACATTGCAGCCCTTTTCGTTGAGCTTGCGGATAATATTCAGCTTTACCCCGCAGTCGATGGCCACCACATCGTACTTGTGGTTGGGCGTGCGGGAGTACCAGCGCTTTTTGCAGCTGACCCGAGACACCATATCCGTGGGAATGGTGTAATTCTTCACCTGCCACAGGGCACTGTCATAAGGCATATCCGCCGGGAAGATACCCACCTTTTGGCTGCCCTCGTCCCGAATAATACGGGTGAGCATACGGGTGTCAATCCCGCTGATACCGGGAATACCGTATTCCTCCAGCACCTCGGACAGGGTCTTGGTGTAGCGGAAGTTGGAGGGCTGGTCATTGTATTCCCGCACGATCAGGCCGCCCATAGTGGGGATCTTGGTCTCGTAGTCCTCATCGGTCATACCGTAGTTGCCGATGAGCGGGTAGGTCATCACCACCATCTGGTCCGTGTAGCTGGGGTCGGACACGATCTCCTGATACCCCACCATAGAGGTGTTAAACACGATCTCATTAACGGCGCTCTTGTCTGCGCCAAAGCCGTAGCCGAAGAACTGCTTGCCGTTCTCCAGCACCAACTGCTTATCGTAAGGCTTCATATACAACTTCTCCTCTCCATACCGTCAATCTGTTTTTGCCCTGCACCTGCCAACCGGCAAAGGGCGTTGCCCGCCCCAGGGTCACGAACTTGTCCGGCTCTACTGTCCAGTTGCAGTCCGTGTCCAGCAGGCACAGGTCCGCCGGTGCGCCGGGGGCGATCTCGCCAACCGGCAGGTCAAATATCTCTCTTGGCCGCAGGGCCATCATTTGGATCAGCTTTTCAAAGGTCATTACGCCGGTGCGCACCAGCTTGGTGTACAGCACCGGGAACGCCGTTTCCAGTCCCACAATACCCATGGCGGAACCGGCCAGACCTTTGGCTTTTTCCGCTGCACTATGGGGTGCGTGGTCGGTGGCGATCACATCCACCGTGCCGTCTGACACGCCCTCTAACAGGGCCTCCATATCGCTGCGGCTGCGCAGGGGCGGGTTCATCTTGAACCGACCGTCCTCCTGCAAGTCCTCGTCACACAGCACCAGGTAATGGGGACCGGTCTCGCAGGTGACCGGCACGCCGCTTTTCTTGGCCTCTCGGATCACTTCCACACTCTCTTTGGTAGAAATGTGGCACACATGGTAACGGCAGCCGGTATCCGCCGCCAGGCGGCAGTCCCGCTCGATCATCTTCCACTCAGAGGCAGAAGAAATGCCCCGGTGGCCGTGGGCCTTGCAGTAGGCGCCGTCGTGAATGTAGCCGCCGTTGAGCAGATCGTTGACCTCGCAGTGGGCGGAGATCACCTTGTTCAGCGTCTTGCAGCGCACCATCGCCTCGCGCATTAAGCCCTCGTCCTGCACGCCGCAGCCGTCATCGGAAAAGCCTACCACTTTGGGCGCCAGCGCCTCAAAATCCACCAACGCACCACTGCCCTTACGCCCTTTTGTTATCGAGGCAAAGGGCAAAACCTGGATTTTGCCGTCACGGTCAATGATCTCCTGTTCCTCTGCCAGATGGGTCGGGCTGTCCGGCGCCGGGTTCAGGTTGGGCATAGCGCACACAGTGGTGTAACCAGCCGCAGCAGCCGCCGCGGACCCGGTGGCAATGGTCTCCTTATAAGAAAAACCGGGCTCACGGAGATGCACATGTACATCAACGAAACCCGGTATAAGGAAATACTGACCCCTTGCGTCAAAAGGGGTACCAACCCCATCAGAGGAAATGGAGGTGCCGATGGACTTAATTCTGCCTCCCTGTAAGAGGACATCAGCCGTATGAAATCCGCTACCGTTCCAGCAGCGTGCATTCTGAATAAGCAATGCCATATTCTGTACTCTCCATCAAAATTGCTGTTCGTTCTAAACAGATATTATACTGGACAGAGGCTTTAATGTCAAGGATAATTTGATTACAAAACAGTGAATTCCATCTGCGACCTCATCGCTGCAGCCCCCTGCAAAGAGCGGGCTGCAGAGGGGTTTTATTCTGGCTTTGTGTTTTCCATTTCTTCCAGCAGTTTTTCGTGCACCGCGTCCTGCTTTTTGCGCACCACAGAGGCGGGAATAAAGCAGAACACCATCACCACGGCGGCGCCCAGGAACAGCTCCATGGGATACACGATATCCGCACTGTTCGTAACGCCCTTATTATACTGATTGATAATAAACTGGGCGATCAGCGGCCCAATGATCATAGGAACCAGCACATACAGCACCATGCGGCAGCCCTGGAACAGACCCTCACGCCCCTTGGGAATGCAGTCCCGGTAAGAGGCGGTAAACAGACCGGCCATCACCAGCGACACACCGATCACCAAAATACCCCCCACAATCAAAACAGCCAGCTCTGCCGTTTGGTTTTTGCCCACAAAGAACTTAGCGCTCCAAATGATCACGCAGCCCACGATCCCGGCAATGATAGTGGGATAGAAAAAGTGCTTTTTGCCCACTTTATCCATAGCGGTACTCACCAACACGGAGCCAACCGCCGCCACCAGGCCGATAATGGCCACCGGCACAATATAATCTTTGATTTGCAGCGTGCCCTCAATAATATTGAACAGGTAGTTCACATAGATCTGGTACGCAATGGCCGCCACCATATTGCCGGACAGGCACACATACAGCAGCTTGTTTTCTTTAATGACTTTCGGGTTTAAGCTGTACACAAAATCCGCCAGGAAGTTGCTGTCCGTCTTTTTTTGCAGACCCGGCTTGTCTTTCATCAAAAACACGCCGATCAGGCCGCCCACCGTGGGAATAATACCTAGGAGCATAAAAAACTTTTTCCAATCATCAGTGGTGGCAGAAGCATTGGTCAGTCCGTCAAAGCCCACAAATACAACGGCAATGGCCAGCAGCGGCAGCACTGCCAAAATGGTGTCTACCTTGCTGCGGTTGGCCGTATTGGTAATATCCGTGATCCAGGTGTTAAAAGAGGCATCGTTACTGACGGAGCCGATCACAGACATGACGCAGTCCATCACCACCACCAGGATCACCATGCCCTTGACTTTATCCGCCGAGGGCTGCATGGGGATCAGGGCAAAAGCCATAATGGTAAAGCCCCAGATCACATACCCCCAGGTGATGAACACCTTGCGCTTACCGGTGCGGTCGCAGATGGCGCCGCCCAGCAGGGTGGACAGCGTAGCAAACAGCGCGGAAAACGCCACCATCAGCGTGGTAGCATAAGGCGCGCGGGTGATCTCATTTTGCATAAAGCGGCTGAAATACATATTCTCCACCACCCAGGCGATCTGGCCGATCAGGCCAAACAGCAGAATGGAGGTCCAGGTGCGCGCCGACAAAGCGCCGGATTTCTTAGTTTTCATAGTCATTCTCCCTAAAAAACAAATAGACTCACCCTATTCTTTTAGCTTATTTTACCACATTCTATTGAAATTGTGAAGAGAATATAGTAATATAGAACAAGATTTTATGCATTTTGCAGAAATTGCCTGTTTATTTTAGGAGGATTTATAATGAGAGACCGCAAAACCTACCTGACCCTGCCCGGTAACTATAAGACCTTAAAGAGCAATTTTTTTGAGACCCTGGAGGAGAGCGGCAAAGATGCGCTGGTGCTCACCGACTGCGTTACACTCAAAGTGGGCAAGACAAACTATATCATCTCTCCCCTGTTTGAGCCCATTGACCCGGAGCGGATCATCTCCAAGGCCTTTACAAAAGAGAAGTTCACCGCCCTAATGACCGAGTACCACGAGGGCTGCACTCCGGAGGATATAGAGTCTCTCCGTTTTGTGCCCCACATTGTAGAGTTCATTGAGGAGGACGGCAGAGAAATTCTCTCCAGCTCTTACTCCCAGTATCAGTTTTTCAAGCAGTACCCGGTGACGGACACCACCTACGCCTGCACCGGCTTTCGGGTGACCCGGGTCTGAGCCTACACAGTTTGTAAAAAAACGGGTCAGTTTGCGGACTGCCCCGCTTTTTTCGCGGAAAGTGACTCACTTCTTTTGACAAAATGATGGAAAAATGCTTTGACAGCTATGCGGAGAACGGGCTTGCCGGCACCGGCACCCAGGCGCTGGCATCAAAAATCGGTATTTCCTACACCATTACCACCCCGCTGATCTTCATTTTCGTTGGTGCCTGCGTGCACTACCTGAAACCCCAAAGCAAATAAAGAACGCACAAAAGCCACCGACCAAAAGTCGGTGGCCTATCTATTTTCTATTTAATACAGATCGCCGGTTTGCATATGCAGCAGACGGCTGACCTCCATGGTAATATCATTCAGTGAGCAATCCAGCCGCCCTTTGAACCACTCTTTATAAAGATTGACCGTCCCGCCGGCAAAGTAGGTAACTCGCAGCTGCACGGTTTTAGAGCGTCGGGCTTCCGGAGGTATATCCGTGTCCGTGAGCATATGCTCCACAAACAGGGTTTGCAGCTTTTCTAAGAACACATCTGCGTGATCCGAGCTGACCAGCACCCGAAAGAACGCCACATCCCGCTCAAAAAAGCGGCTGATCTCCAGCAGCAGCGGCGCCTTTTATTCTGTCGGGCTTTCCGGCTTTTCTTTCTTTTGCTTTGGTTCTTTCTTGACTTTTTCTGCTTTCTTCGGTTTCGGCTCTTTCTTTTTCTTCTTCTCCTTGGCGGGCGGTTCATTCTTCTCTCGCGGGGTGCGGCGCAGTCCGGATTTGGTGCAGCCTGTTTCCTCCGAGGCGATCACCGTGTCCAGCCGCTTAATGTAGCCCTCGATCTTCTCTTTATAAAGCAGACGGGACAGATCGCTCACCGCCAACTTTACCGTGTGCTCCAACAGGTGGCGCTGATCCTCGGTGATGCCGGTCATGGTGTACAGGGCACGCAGCATATCCCCGGCGTCAAAATTCCGCAGCGCCTCATAATCGGTGATCCCGGCGCTTTCAAAAAAGGCAAACAGGGTCTCAAACACCGTCTCCATATTCTCCGGCCCCACATCGTCCATCACCAGTTTGATATACTTCTCAATAAACAGCGACGCATCGTCCCGACTGGGCACATAGCAAAAGTGGTCGTCCTCCACCACCCAGGAGGCGGCCTGGTGCTGCTTTAAGCCCTCGTTCTCGCTTTGCACGATCTTGGTATCTGCATTGTGCTCCAGCAGGCAGCCGATCACCGATCGCTCCGGCACATAAGAGAACAGCCGGTCCCGCATTTCCAAATAATCATAGCGGTGCACCATCGGCTCCGGGAACCCGGGCGCGTCATATTCATACACGCCGCGAATGCGTTTTTTCAGTGAATTGGAGCAGGACACAGCGGCAAAGACGGCCAAATTGCCACCCTTGGAGTGACCGCATACCCGCACATCGCCCTCGGTCAGGGACGCAGTCTCCTGAAAATAGTACAGCGCCTCAATCTGGGCCGGCACCGGGAACATATAGCTGAGCATAGCCGACTCCTTGACCCCGGTAATGCTGGTGTCCGTGCCCCGAAACGCCACCAACAGGCTACCGTCATTCAGGTGGAACCCAATGCCGGAGAATTGCTTGTCGATCTTGATATTCACATTATTCACATAGGCGGACAACCGGGTGTTGCCGTAGCGGCGGGTGTCTGTGCACAGCTGCAACAGATAAATGGCCTTTTGCACAATGCCGATCTCGTTGTCGATCTCCTCCGCCGGGTGCAGGGCAAAATACTGCCGCGCCGCGTCGTCCAGCAGGGTCTGGAATTGGGCGTCTGCGCCGCCAACGATCCCCGCATAGTCCACATACGCCAGCTGGGAAAAGATCAGCCCGTCCACTTCATTAAAGGGCATTTCGTTAAAATCCCGGTCACCGTACCGGGCAATATAGGCTTCATAATGGGCCATAAGATCACCGCCAAATGGATTTTTCTCATTTTAACATACGCAGCAGCGGCGGTCAAGCACACGCCCGACCGCCGCAACGATTTTACCAATCTACATATACAGACTTCACATCGGAGTACGCGCCGTAGACGGTTTTGCCCTTACTGTCTTTTTTGACTGCGCGGACTTTTACATAATAAGTCTTGCCTTTGGTCACCTTTTTCTTAAAGGAAGTGCCGTTGGCGGTGCCCAATTTTTTGTAGCTGCCGTCTTTCTTGGTGGCGTAATACACCTGGTAGCTTTTCGCCTCTCGCACAGCGTTCCACTTGACACTCAGCGTGCCGCTCTTAGCGCTGACTTTTACGCCCAGCACCTTGCCGAACTTGGTCTTTGCCTTGCACTCCTTGCTGGCCTTGCCGCTAAAATCCGCGTCGCAAATGCGGTTGACCCCGATCACACGGAAGCGGTAATTGGTAGACCCGGCCATATTCTTAAAAGTATAGGTGGTGCCGGTAACGGTGGCATAGGTCTTCCACTTCTTTTGGCTGACCACATACCGCTGCACCTTGTACCGATTGGCATACTTGGCCTTGTTCCAAGTGAGCTTTACCGTGCTGCCGGTGGTGCTGGCTTTTACCCCGCTCACCTGCGCCGGGGTTTTGATGACTTTATAGTCGATCGTCCACGGTGCTTTTTTGCCCTTATTATATTTCTTGCACTGTTTTTCCATTCTTGAGCCGGGCAAACAATAAATTTTATAGTTCAACCGACTAATGTAACCATATCCATCCTCAGGAAAATAAGTATTTTTGCCCTTGATAACAACTTTGGCATTGCTATCACTGTCCAAAAACTCACTATGCAAAAAGCCAACAGACGCAGGTATTACGATACTTTTCAAGCTATCATTATCCAGCGAACAATCCCCTATTGTCTTCAATGTACTGGGCAACACAACCTTTTCTAACGAGTCAAAAGAACACGCAAAGGCACAATCGCCAATATCCGTAATGCCCTCGCCGATCACCAGTTTCTTCACATGGCGGGTAATATCCACATACCAATCCGGGTAAGTCTTGCGCAGGGCAACCTCTTGCAAACGAGGATCATTTGGATCTGTGATTACATCTTCGTATTCAAAACAACTATTCTTGATGGTCATGGAAACATCTGAAATATAGTATTCCTCTGCATCATGGCTTTCCGACTCTCGTGCGTTGAAGCCCCAGTATTTTACTGGGATTTTCCCCTTTCCGTTTACATAGAGCGTTTGTGTGTCTGAATCATAAAGCGATGTCAAATTGTCAGCCTTTATCCTAGCAGCCTGTGCAGTTATACTGCCAAAGTACAAGCAACTAAGCAACATAACAAAACTTAAAAATACAGATAATGTCTTTTTCATAATAAGTACCTCTCTTTCTTTTTTCATTACTTATACTTTCACGGACTTTACATCAGAGTACGCGCCGTAGACGGTTTTGCCCTTG
>CAVCUL010000017.1:0-39469 GCA_963605415.1 bacterium
TTGCGACCCCCACGTCCCGAACGTGGTGCTCTACCAAACTGAGCCACACCTCGATTTATTGCTACAATAGGATAACACAAAATGCACCCGGTTGCAAGTGTTTTTTACAGAAATTTGTTTTGCTGCGGGTCATAGGTCATACCGATGGCCGCCAACTGAGCCTCCAGCGCTGCCCGGTCCACCTGCAGATCCGCACACAGGGCATCCAGACTGGGGTAAAAATCTCGCAATTTGGTATTGATCACACTAAACAGAATGAACGGATCCTTGGGTAATGCAGCCACCTTTTTTGCCTCCCGGTGCAGATTTGATTTTAATTTACCATAAAAAGCGGGAGAATTCAAGAAAAATCCCGCCTTTTATATTGATTATTTTCTATTTATATGTCATAATAGGCTGTAATTTTATATCCGGCGCAAAACGGCGCTACCGCCCGTTGGCCGGAACAGTAGGTGAGATCATGACGGAAAATGAAAAAATCGCAGCGCTACTCTTTCCCCACATTACCATGACCCCGGCGGATTACGAAGCCAAGTACCCGCCCCGTCAGCTGAAAGAGGGAGCCAGAGTCAGCCGCTTTTCGCCCAGCCCCACAGGCTTTTTGCACTTTGGCAATTTGTTTTCCTGTGCGGCGGCGTACCGCACTGCCCGCTGCACCGACGGCGTGTTCTATGTGCGAGTGGAAGATACGGACCAAAAACGCAAGGTTGAGGGCGCGGTGGAGACCATGCTCTCCGCCCTGCAGATCTACGGCATTACCCCGGACGAGGGCGTGATGGGCGACGGCAGCGAAAGCGGCGCCTACGGCCCTTACACCCAAAGTTTACGCAAAGACATTTACCAGTGCTACGGCAAATCCCTGGTAGAAGCGGGGCTGGCTTATCCCTGCTTTTGCACCCCGGAGGAGCTGGAGGACCTGCACGCCCGGCAGGAGAATGAGGACATTAAAGGCTATTGGGGCCCCTACGCCCACTGCCGGGACCTGACCTATGACCAGATCAAGGCCAACATAGACGCCGGCAAGCCCTGGACCCTGCGCCTGCGCTCCCCCGGCAAGCCGGAGGGCAAGGTGCGCTTTGACGATCTGATCAAAGGCAAGATCGAAATGCAGGAGAATGTGATCGATGTGGTGCTGCTCAAGACCGACGGCATTCCCACCTATCACTTTGCCCACGCCATCGACGACCACTTAATGCGTACCACCCATGTGGTACGAGGCGACGAATGGATCGCCTCCGTGCCCCTGCACCTGCAACTGTTCAAGCTACTGGGCTTCCGCCCGGTGAAGTACGCCCACATTGCCCCCATTCTTAAGGAAGAAAACGGCGGCAAGCGCAAGCTGTCCAAGCGCAAGGACCCGGAAGCAGCGGTCACCTACTATGACCAAATGGGTATTCCGGCGGCGGCGGTCAACGAATATATGATGACCATTGCCAACTCCAGCTTTGAGGACTGGCGGCGTGCCAATCCCACCGCGGACCTGACGGACTTCCCCTTTAACTTAAAGAAAATGAGCGTGTCCGGCGCGCTGTTTGACATGGCCAAATTGACCGATGTGTCCAAGACCGTCATCAGCAAAATGACCGCACAGGAAGTGTATGACCTGGCTCACGCCTGGGCCCATCGGCACCAGCCGGAACTGGCCGCGCTGTTTGACAGCGACCCGGCCTATGCGGTGGCAGTGCTCAGCATTGACCGGGGTGGCAAAAAGCCCCGCAAGGACATTGCCAAGTGGAGCGATCTGGCGGACTACATCAGCTACTTCTACGACCAAACCTTTACCCCCTGCTACGACCTGACCGGCAATGCGGACCCGGCCCTGGCGGTGCAGGTGCTGGAACAGTATAAAGACCTGGTGGACACCACGGACGACAAAGACACCTGGTTTGCCAAGATCAAGGGGCTGTGCCCGCAGGTGGGCTGCACCCCCAATGTAAAAGAATACAAGCAGGACCCCACAGCGTTCAAGGGTCATGTAGGCGATGTGTCTACCGTGATCCGGGTGGCGCTTACCGGGCGCACCAACACCCCGGACCTGCACGCCATACTGGCTCTGCTGGGGCAAGAGACCACACAGGCCAGACTAACCGCCGCACTGGCGCACTACAAGGAGGAGTACCATGGCTGAGGAGATCAGAGAAAGTTCTAATTTTATTCACGATTTTATTGATAAAGACCTGGAGGACGGGGTATATAGCAGCATACAGACCCGCTTTCCCCCGGAGCCCAACGGCTATCTGCACATTGGCCACGCCAAGGCCATTTGCATCAACTTTGGGGTGAAAGAAAAGTACAAGGGCGTGTGCAATCTGCGCCTGGACGACACCAACCCCACCAAAGAGGACACCGAGTATGTAGACGCCATTAAAGAGGACATTCAGTGGCTGGGCTTTCAGTGGGACAACCTGTACTATGCCTCCGACTACTTTGACTTTCTCTTTGACTGCGCCATCAAGCTGATCAAAAAAGGCAAGGCCTTTGTCTGCGAGCTGACGCCGGAGGAAATGCGCGCCTACCGTGGCACCCTCACCGAGCCGGGTAAGGAAAGTCCCTACCGCAACCGCTCCGTGGAGGAAAACCTGGATCTGTTTATGCGCATGAGCAAGGGCGAGTTCCCGGAGGGCAGCAAGGTGCTGCGTGCCAAGATCGACATGAGCTCCCCCAATCTGAATATGCGGGACCCGATCATCTATCGCATTATGTACGCCCACCATCACCGCACCGGCGACAAGTGGTGCGTGTATCCCATGTATGACTTTGCCCACCCCCTGTCTGACGCCAGAGAGGGCGTGACCCACTCCCTGTGTTCTTTGGAATTTGAGAACCACCGCCCGCTGTACAACTGGTTTGTGGACGAGCTGATCGAGGGGCAAAAGCCCCGCCAGATCGAGTTTGCCCGGCTGAACCTGAACTACACCCTGACCAGCAAGCGCAAGTGCTTAAAGCTGGTGCAGGACGGCATTGTCAGCGGCTGGGACGATCCCCGTATGGCCACCCTCAGCGGTATGCGCCGCCGGGGCTATCCGCCGGAGGCAGTGCGGGACTTCTGCGAGCGCATTGGCGTGTCCAAGGCATACAGCGTGGTGGACTTTGCCCTGCTGGAGGCCTGCGTGCGAGAGCACCTGAACACCTCCGCACCCCGGGCTATGGCGGTGCTGGATCCCATTAAGCTGGTGATCGACAACTACCCGGAGGACAAAACCGAGACTTTGGAAGTGGAGTACCACCCGGATCACCCGGAATACGGCAAGCGCGCCGTGCCCTTTGGCCGAGAGCTGTTCATTGAGCGGGACGACTTTATGGCCGAGCCGATCAAGAAATACCGCCGTCTGTACCCGGGCAACGAGGTGCGGCTGTACAAGGCCTACCTGGTGACCTGCACCGGCTATGACACAGACGAAAACGGCAATGTGACCTGCGTGCACGCCACCTACGACCCGGCCACCTTTGGCGGCGACGCTCCGGACGGGCGCAAGGTACGGGGCACCATTCACTGGGTCAGCGCCAAGGAGAACACGCCCCTGACCGCCCGGATCTATGACCGGCTGTTTAATGTGGAGAACCCCAGCGACGACAGCGGCGTCAGCTCCTTTGAGGAGAACCTGAACCCGGACAGCCTGACCGAGAAGCAGGGCTACGGCGAGGTGGCACTGGCCACGGCCAAGGTCGGCGACCGGTTCCAGTTTATGCGGGACGGCTACTTCTGTATGGACAAGGACTCTGCTCCCGGTGCGCCGGTGTTTAACCGCACCGTTGCCCTGCGGGACAGCTTTAATATTAAGAAGAATAAATAAGAATTCGGGTGAGCACTTTGAGTACAAGAAAAGACATTAAAAACATTGCGATCATTGCCCATGTAGACCACGGCAAGACCACCCTGGTGGACGAAATGCTGCGCCAAAGCGGCACTTTCCGCCAAAATGAAGTGGTGGAAGAGCGGGTCATGGACAGCAACGACCTGGAGCGTGAGCGGGGCATTACCATTATGTCCAAGAACACCTCCATTCACTATAACGACACCAAAATCAACATTGTAGACACCCCCGGCCATGCGGACTTTGGCGGCGAGGTAGAGCGTATTCTCACCATGGTAGACGGCGTGCTGCTGCTGGTAGATGCCTTTGAGGGCTGTATGCCCCAGACCCGCTTTGTGCTGAAAAAAGCGCTGGGCCTGCACAAGACCCCGCTGGTGGTGGTCAACAAGATCGACCGGGACGGCGCCCGCCCTGCCCAGGTGGTAGACGAGGTGCTGGATCTGTTTATTGAGCTGGGCGCAGACGACGACCAGATCGACTTCCCGGTGATCTATGCCTCCGCCAAGGACGGCTACGCCGGCACAGAGCCGGAAGTACGCAGCGGCGATATGCGCCCGCTGCTGGACGCAATCTTAAAGTACATTCCCTCTCCCCAGGGCGACCCGGACGGCCCCACCCAGGTGCTGTTCTCCTCTCTGGAGTATGACGACTATGTGGGCCGCATCGGCGTGGGCCGTGTGGAGCGGGGCAGCGTAAAGGTCAACGCACCTTATGTGCTGTGCCGCCGGGACGATACCCGGGAGAATATCCGCGTCACCAAGCTGTACCAGTTTGAGGGGTTGAAGCGCGTACCGGTAGAAGAAGCGGTGATGGGCGACCTGATCTGCGTGGCCGGTATTGCGGACCTGAACATCGGCGAGACCCTGTGCGCGCCGGAGTGCGTAGAGCCGCTGCCCTTTGTGAAGATCGACGAGCCCACCATCAGCATGAACTTTATGGTCAACGACTCCCCCTTCGCCGGGCGTGAGGGCAAGTATGTCACCTCCCGCAACCTGCGGGACCGGCTGTTTAAGGAAGTAGAGACCAATGTGTCTATGCGGGTGGAAGAAACAGACAGTATGGACACCTTTAAGGTATCCGGTCGTGGCGAGCTGCACCTATCCATTCTCATTGAGACCATGCGGCGAGAAAACTATGAGTTCGCCGTCAGCCGTCCCCAAGTTATTTTGAAAAAGGACCCCCAGACCGGCAAGACCCTGGAGCCCATGGAGCTGGCCATCATCGAAGTGCCGGAGGCCTATGTAGGCGCCGTGATGGAAAAGCTGTGCTCCCGCAAGGGCGAGATCGAGAATATGGACACTCGCTCCACCGGCATGACCCACCTGGAGATCAAGATCCCCTCTCGCGGGCTGATCGGCTACCGCAGCGAATTCCTGACAGACACCAACGGCAACGGCATTATGAACCAGCTGTTTGCCGGGTATGAGCCTTACAAGGGAGAGATTGCTACCCGCAGCCGTGGCTCCATCATCGTGCATGAGACCGGCACCACCAGTGGCTACGGCCTGTGGAACACCCAGGACCGCGGGCGGCTGTTCGTTGGCCCCGGCATTGAGGTGTACGAGGGCATGATCGTGGGCGAATGCGCCAAGGACGAGGACATTGTGTGCAATGTGTGCAAAAAGAAGCATGTGACCAACACCCGGGCCAGCGGCTCCGACGAGGCGCTGAAGCTGGTGCCCCCCACCACCCTGTCCCTGGAGCAGAGCATGGAATTCCTGGCAGACGATGAACTGCTGGAAGTGACCCCCAAGAGCATTCGTCTGCGCAAGACCATCCTGGACAAATCCCTGCGACTGAAAGCGGAAAGCCGCAGAAAATAAAACAAAAATGAACGCAAAAAGGAGTGTGAAGTATGGCCGCAGGTCTTTATATTCATATTCCTTTTTGTTTTTCCAAGTGCCCGTACTGTGACTTTTACAGCACCAAGTACACCCCGGCGGCTGCCGACGCTTTTGCCGAGAAGCTGGGAGCGCAAATACAGGACTACACCGGCAGCTTTGACACGGTGTACTTTGGCGGCGGCACCCCCTCCATTCTGGAGCCTCAGGTGCTCACCGGCATTTTGCAGGCGGTGCGGGATCACTTTGCCATTGACCCGGCGGCGGAGATCACCGTAGAGTGCAACCCCTCCAAGGACCTGACCCGGGATCTGGAGCAGTACGCGGCGGCGGGGATCAACCGGGTGAGTATCGGTATGCAAAGCGCTGTGGACCGGGAGCGGTTCGCCCTGGGGCGCCGTGCCGGCAGCGGGGAAGTGGCCCGCACCGTAGCCGCAGCCAAGGCGGCGGGCATTGGCAACATCAGCCTGGATGTGATGCTGGGCACCCCCAAACAGACCATGGACAGCCTGGAGCAGACCTTTGCCTTTATTGACCGAATGCAGGTGACCCACATCAGTGCCTATCTGCTGAAGATCGAGCCGGGCACCCCCTTTGACCGGCTGCAAGCCAAGCTGGCGCTACCGGAGGAGGACACGGTGTGCCGAATGTACCTGCAAACGGTGGAGCGGCTGGGGCAGCTGGGCTTTGCCCAGTACGAGATCAGCAACTTTGCCCGCCCGGGGTACGAGAGCCGCCACAATTTGAAATACTGGCTGCTGGAGCCGTACCTGGGACTGGGGCCAAGCGCCCACTCTCTGTGGAACGGTCGGCGCTTTTACTTTGACCGGGACTGGGCCTGGCAGGACGAGGGCCCCGGCGGCGACCGGGAGGAGCAAGTTCTCTTGGGCCTGCGACTGACCCGGGGCATACCGGAGGACTGGCTCGCCCACGACCCGGCGCCGTACATTGCCGGGGGCTTTATGCGCCGCATCAATGGCCGCATTGCCTTTACCCCCCGGGGTATGCTGGTATCCAACACTATTTTGGCAGAATTACTGGACTAAGGAGGAGCCTATGCTGACCGGACTGGCAGGCGGCGCCCTTTGGGCGCTGGACACGGTAATACTGGGTATGGCACTGGCACTGCCGGTGTTTACCGGCGACCCCAGAGCAGCGGTACTGGCGCCCTTTGCCAGCACCTTTTTGCACGACCTGTGCTCTTCTCTGTGGATGCTGGGCTACACCGGGCTGCACCGCCAGTACAAGGCGGTTTGGCAAGCGCTGCACACCCGGGGCGGCCGCTTTGTGGCGCTGGGCGCACTGCTGGGCGGCCCGGTGGGTATGACTGGCTATGTGCTGGCCATCAACGCCATCGGCCCGGCGTACACCGCCATCATCTCCGCGCTGTACCCGGCGCTGGGCACGGTGCTGGCCCACTTCTTCTTAAAAGAAAAATTGCGCCCCACCGGCCTGATCGGTCTGACGCTGAGTATCGGCGGGGTGATCGCCCTGGGCTACACCCCCGGTGCGGCGCTGCCTAAGGGGCAACTGCTGGGCTTTGGCTGCGCGCTGCTGTGCTGTATCGGCTGGGCAGCGGAGGGGGTCATCTGCACCTACGGGCTGCAAAGCAGCACCGTCACCAACGCCCAGGCGCTGCAAATTCGCCAGCCGGTATCGGCGCTGACCTATGCGGTCATTCTGCTGCCTGCCTGCAAGGGCTGGGGCTTTACCGCCGGGTTGTTTGGCACCCGGGCGCTGTGGATCATTGCCCTGTCCGCCCTGTGCGGCACCGCCTCTTACCTGTGCTACTACAAGGCGCTGGGCAAGCTGGGCACCGGCAAGGCCATGCCCCTGAACATCACTTACGCCGCCTGGTCGCTGCCGTTCTCCTATCTGCTTTTGCACCAGGTCCCCGGCACCAAGGACATCATCTGCGCCCTGGTGGTGCTGCTGGGTGCGCTGCTGGCCGCCTACGAAAAACCGCAAAAATTGGAAAAATCAAACAACAAATGAGCGCAAAAATCGGGCATACTAAGACCGAAGGAGGTTTTCAGTATGCCCGATTTATTTCATTTAACGCCGGAGATGAACCAATACTTTAACGCCCTGCCGGAGAGCGTAAAAGAGAATATCATCCAGTCCGGCGCCAAGATCAATTCCCTGGAGGACTTAAAGGCCGTGGCGGCGCAGCTGTGCGACCATGCAGAATAACCGCCACTTTCCCCAAACGGAAAACAGCCTGAACAACTGGGACGCGCCGGTGCGCCACGCACCCGGCCGTTACCGGGATTATCGCGAGAAGTACGCCCTGACCATCGGCGAGGTCACCGCCCGCTACTGCGAGAACATTACCAACCCCACCGTCCAGCCGGACAGCAAAACGGAAATGCGCACCCCCATTCCGGATGTGGCCCATGTGGAGCAAAGCAAAGCCTATCAAGAAGAAAATCAGTTATAACCAAATCGACGGACGGCAGTTTTCTGCCGTCTATTTTTACACCTTTTCATCGGATTTTGTAAATTTTCGCCGTTTTTTTTGGCGTATTCCCCCATTTTGCCACACTATATAATAGAAAGAGCTTTTTTGCACCAAATAAAAATCAAGAGGGGATCAGAATGAAAAAATGCTTGCGCTATCAAATGCGGCTGCTGGTGCGGTCGCCGGGCTTTTGGGTCGCTATGGCCTTTGCGGTGTTGTATGCCGTGGGCTACTTTGTGGCCATGTGCCTACGCAACATTCACCTGGACGCCATTGCCCAGCCCACGCCGTACAGTGCATATTCTACCCACGGATTAAGCTTTACCACACCGTACTTTATGTATCTGTTTCCGATTTTGGCCTGCATTTCTTTTTCTGACAGCTCCCTGTATGAGCGCAACAATCACCTACTGGCGCCGCTGCTGGGTAAAATGGGCATTGGCCGCTACTATCGCTCCAAACTGGCCGCCGTCTTTTGCGGCGGCTTTTTGCCCATATTTGCCACCCAGGCGCTGAATATGGGGCTGTGCCTGATCGCCTTTCCCTTAAACGGCACCCAGCGCTACGGCTGGGATCTGTTCCAAGACTATACATACTGGGATTATGTCAGTGATCCGCACTTCTTTTTCCAGCATCTGTATCTGTACTCGCCTTATCTGTACTATCTGCTTTATATGCTGCTGTCCGCCCTGGTCGCCGGGTTGTTTGCGGTGGCAGCCTGGCAATTCTCCTTTTTCGTTCGCAACCGCATTTTTACCTACACCATCCTATTTTTGGTGGCACAGGGTATTGAATATCTGCTGATCTTAACGCCGGACTGGCCGCTGAATATTCTCAGCTATCTATACGGGATGAACCCTACAGACCCCACCCCTGCCGGCTTTTCCATCTGTATGGTCTTTTACCTGGCGCTGGCATTCCTACCGGCGCTGATCGTACCAAAGAAATTGAGGAACTGCTTATGAAGCGCGCCCTTGCCTACAACCGCTACCCGCTGGTCATCTGCGCACTGGGGTTGCTGGGCGGACTGCACGGTCTGTTCCAGCTGCACCAGACCCCTGCGGATACCTGGACTGCGGCCTATCTGACTGCCCGGGAGGGAACGGAGCTGATGCTGACGGAGAACAGCACCGATCCCCAAGTGCTGCGCAGTCTGCTGCACCTGCTGATCGGTGTGCCCCTGCTGGGCGGGCTGTTCAGCCGAGGATACCAAGTAAAAGGGGTATTCGCCGCCACTCGCCGGGGGCGCTATCTGCGCTTTTACCGGGCAGAAATAGGGCGACTGCTGGCGGTGACTCTGCTGTACAACCTGCTGTATTGCGGCGTCCAAGCGCTGTGTGCCACGGTGGCCGCTCACGCCCTGCCTGCCGGTAACGCGGCCCGGCTATTGGGGATCAGCCTGTTTAGCGACACGCTGGTGCTCTTTGGCTTTGCAGTGCTGTGCGCCGGTCTGTGCGTGACCCGGGGCGAAAAAGCAGGCGTACTGCTGGGCGCCGCCGCCTTTTTGTTGGCGGTGATGGCGCTGTTTTTGCTGCCGGTGTCTCTGCGCCAATACGACCCGGTGATCTGGTGCCTGTGCAGCGCATTCCCCACGGACGAAACGCTCTTTACCTATCCCCTGTGGGGCTACTACGCCGTCGGCAGCGCGCTGCTGGCGGTGTGGGTGCTGCTCTGGGGCCGGGTGCTGAAAACAAAAGATATTTTGTGAGGTGGACTATGCCAAACATCCTACTGCAAGACTATACCAAGACCCTGCGTGGCAAGACCGTGCTGGACCACATTGACCTGGCCCTGGACAGCGGCGGCATTTACGGCCTGGCCGGGCAAAACGGCTGCGGCAAGACCATGCTGCTGCGGGCCATTGCCGGGCTGATGACCCCCACCGCCGGCACAGCCACCGTAGGCAGCACCCGAGTGGGCAACGGGGTGTATGCGCCCCATGTGGGGCTGGTGATTGAGAATGTATTTCTCTACGAATGCCTAAGCGGCCGCCAAAATCTGCAAATGCTCAACGACCTGTCCGATCACAAGATCAGTGACAGCGAACTGGACGACTGGCTCACCCGCTTTGGGCTGGACCCGGCGGACCGGCGCCCCATGAAAAAATACTCCCTGGGTATGTGCCAAAAGGTCAGCCTGATCCAGGCGCTGATGAACCGGCCGGAGCTGGTGCTGCTGGACGAACCCACCAACGCGCTGGACGATGCCAGCGTGGAGGTGCTGGAGGCGGAGATCCTCCGTATGAACCGGGAGGCAGGCACCACCTTTCTCATCGCCAGTCACGACCGGGCCAGTCTGGAGCACCTATGCACCAAAATACTGCGAATGGAGGCGGGGCACCTTGCGTAAAAAACAACTGACCATACAGCAGGGACTGGCGCTGGGCTGCCTGATTCTGCTGCTGTGTGCCGTGGTGTTCGGCATGGTGCTGCGGGCCACCCGCTCCCACAACTTAGAGGACCCGGACAAGGTGGCGGCGGCCATCTGCGATCTGCCTGTCGATGACCAAGAGGAGCGCAACGCGGCGGCAGAAATGTTAGACCTAAGCGTTGCGGTGGAGCAGTTGCAAGACCGGATCCCCCTGCAAGTGGAGATCACCGGTATGCAGCCCACCTACAACAACCTGCGCTACACCGCCAAGGTGCTAAAGACCACCGATCGGGAGCAGGCGGGCAACACAGTGGTGCTGTATCTGTTCATGTCCATGGAAAAAATGAGCGACGGCAAGCCGCACTGCGACACCGGCAGCGGTTTGCCCCTGGCAGTGGGGCACAAATACCTGCTGTTCGTCCGCCCCATGGAATACATGGACCAGTACCAGCGCACCCTGCCCTGCCGGGAATACCAGGCAGTGACCACCTGCAGCGATCCGACCCTTTATAGCTTTTGCCTGGATCGCAGTCAAGAGCACCCGCTGCCCACCACGGCGCTGACCTTCCGCCAAGTGACGGACTACGACTACCTGGTCTACTCCCAAGCGGCGCTGGACCACGCAAAGAAATTTACCGCAGAAATACTGAAACACTACGGCGTAACTGCAAAATAACAAAAAAGAACTGCGGCGGGAGCAAGCCCCCGCCCTACGCACTACGGCGTGACTGCCGAATAAAGAACATAAAAAGAACCCCATTGCCGCACGTTGGCAATGGGGTTTATTGCTATTCTTACAGGTGAAAAATCAGCTTGTCGCTGCACTTATTGAAGATGAACAGACCGATGGCCAAGGTAACCAACGACACCACAGAGGCATACAGCATTAAATTCCAGGTCATCATTTGGCCGTACAGAATACACTGGCGGAACAACTCAATCATCGAGTATAGTGGGTTGATCTTGATGAGCACCACGATCCAGTCGGAGGTAATGCGGTGCAGAGGATAAATGATGGGCACCATATAAAACAGCAGGTGGCACAGCACATCCCAAATATACTCCACATCCCGGAAGTACACGGACAAAACAGATAAAATCAGCCCTACGCCGGTACAAAACACAAGCAAAATGAACATGGGTACAAAAAACAGCACCGCGTAGCCGTTGAGATGCAGAGCATGACCGTTGCTGATACCGGTGAGCTTAAAGAAAATCCATACGCACACCAGACAAAGCAACGAAATAGCAAAGGTTACATAACAAGAAAGGATGGAGCTGAGCGGGTACATATACTTGGGCACATAGACCTTTTTGATAATCCCCGCATTGCGGCGGAAGGAGGTCATAGCCTGCTTGGTGGAAGATGTAAAGAAATCAAACATCAACCGGCCGGTAAACAGGAATACCGGGTAGCAGATCACGCCCTTGTTGCTGCGGCCGAAAATACCGCTGAACACCACGGACAAAACAATCATGTTCAACAGAGGCTGCAAAAAGCTCCATAAAATACCGATCCAGGAGTCCCGGTATTTTAGTTTTATATTTTTGCGGGTCAGTTCCAGCAGCAGATTCTGATACTTTTGGAACATCCGCGTATCGTGCGCAAGCGCACGCTTTAATTTTTTTGCCTTCGGCATAGATACACCTCGATCCGCTCTGGGCGGCACTGATTTTGCACTGCATAACGCAACCAAGCATGGGGATATAACTAAGGCATTATAACACAAGCCGCCGCATTTTTCAACTTAAAGTGCGAATTTGGTACAGAATGCGCCCCTTAGCGAAACAGCTCAGCAATAGCCAGCGCCGTTTTGCGAGCAGAGTCGTCTCCGTCTATCACATAATCTGCCGCTGCCCGATACTTGGCCTGGCGGGCGTCATACAGTGCCCTAGCTTGCGCCGGATCCCGGAACAGAGGCCGATTGGCGCCGTTGCCCACCCGCTGGCAGATCACATCAAAAGATGCGTCCAACAGTACAATCTTGCCGGTGGTGCGCAGGGTCCGTACATTCTCGTCAAAGGTCAGTGCCCCGCCGCCGGTGGAGATTACGCAGTTGGAAATCTCTGCCGCTTCTGCACAGGCCGCACGCTCCAGCACCCGAAAATAGTCTTCCCCGTGCACCTGAAAAATAGCCGGAATAGACACGCCGCTGCGTGCCTCCACCAGCTGATCCGTATCTACAAACCGGCGACCCATAATCTTGGCCACCTCTTTACCTACAACAGTCTTGCCGCTGCCCATAAAGCCACAAAGCACAATATTCATTACAGCAGTGCCTCCATTTGTTCAATCACCTGCTGCACCTGGGCAGGGGTATAGGTTACGTTATTCCAAATTTCCTGTGCTACCGCTGCCTGCCACACCAACATGGGCAGACCGTTTACCGTCTTGGCGCCGTTTTGCCGTGCCAGGCGCAGCAATCGGGTCTCTACAGGATTGTAAATGGCATCAAACACTGCCGCCGTACGGAAAAGCACCGAAGCATCCAAAGGGCAGGCGTCTGCCTTAGGGAACATCCCCACCGGGGTGCCGTTGACGATCAGGTCCCAGTCGCCGGTCACGCCGTCAAAGTCCGTCACCGCAACTTCTCGACCGCATTTTTCCGCAATTTCCGCCGCCAGGGCACGGCCTTTCTCCGGTGTGCGGGCGGCCAAAGTCACCGCCGCGCCCGCCAGCACCGCCTCAAAGGCAAACATACGGGCCACCCCGCCTGTGCCCAGCACCAGCACCCGCCCAGCCAAAGGAATGCCCGCCGCAGACAGGGAGCGCAAAAAGCCATAGCAATCTGTATTGTAGCCGCAGAACTTACCGTCTTGTACCGCCACCGTATTCACCGCGCCGAAAAGCGCAGCCTTTTCGTCCAGTCGCTCCATGGCCGACAGCACCGCCTGCTTGTGGGGAATGGTAACATTAAATCCACGCAGCTTTTGCAGCCCCGGCAGTTGCTGCACCAAATTCTCCGGTGTAATATCCAACAACTGATAGTCCCCCTCCAGGCGGGCGGCCGCCAACAGTGCCCGATGAATTTGAGGAGACAGAGAATGTCCCAGCGGATGACCGATCAGTGCATAGTGCGTCATGGTTTTGCCCTTTCCGCTCTCGACAGCTAAAAAAATATTGCCGAAAGCATTGACTTTTTGAAACGGATTTTATAATATGATAGCATATAAGGCCTGTATTCACAACAGTTTTTTGGAGATGAGCAAATATGGTACTGGATAAAATGAAAGACATTTTGGTGGAGCAGCTGGAATGCAATGCGGCAGACATCACCATGGAGAGCCTGCTGATAGACGACCTGGGGGCGGACAGCCTGGATGCCATTGACATTGTCATGAGCGTGGAGGATGAATTCAAAGTAGAAGTGCCGGACGAGATTATTGAAAAAATTGAGACCGTCGGCGATATTGTGAACTATATTGAGGACCACATTTAATTTGCATTTTTCACCATTTGTCAATCCGTGTCAAAAATTCAAGCAAAAAGTGCAGATTTTTTATCAAAGTTGCCCTGTGAGAATTGACAACAGACAGAAATTCAAGTAAAATAGAAAGGTAGATGATCGTGCATCTGCCTTTCAACTTTTTAGGGGAAAAGCACAGGCACTGCACGGTCCTAACCGACACGGAGAGGGGAACCTTTATGGCAAAGAAGTATGTTTTGGCACTGGATCAGGGAACCACAAGTTCCAGAGCCATTATCTTCAACAAAAAGGGTGAGATTGTTGCCAAAGCACAAAACGAATTCACCCAGCACTACCCGCAAAACGGCTGGGTAGAGCATGACCCGATGGAAATTCTGTTCAGCCAAATCAGCGCCATACTGACCGTGCTGCGCAAGGAAGCGGTAGACCCCAAGGAGATCGCCGCCATCGGCATTACAAACCAACGCGAGACCACCGTGGTGTGGGAGAAGGAGACCGGCCGTCCCATTTACAACGCCATCGTTTGGCAGTGCCGCCGTACAGCGGATCTGTGCGAGGAATTAAAGGCTCAGGGGCTGAATGATTATGTAAAGAGCACCACCGGTCTTTTGATCGACGCCTACTTCAGCGGTACCAAAATCAAATGGATTTTAGATCATGTGGAGGGTGCAAGAGAGCAGGCACAGCGGGGCGAATTGCTGTTTGGCACCATTGACAGCTGGTTGATTTGGAACCTGACCAACGGCAAGGTGCATGTAACCGATTACTCCAACGCCTGCCGCACCATGCTCTTTGATATTGACAAGTTGTGCTGGGACCCGTTCTTGTGCGAGAAGCTGGGCATTCCCATGTCCATGCTGCCGGAGGTAAAACCATCCAGCTGCATTTACGGCGAAGTGGCCAAGATCACCGGCATTGAGGACATTGCCGGCGTGCCCATTGCAGGGGCCATCGGCGACCAGCCGGGCGCGCTGTTCGGTCAGGGCTGCTTTGAGGCCGGCCAGGCCAAAAACACCTACGGTACCGGCTGCTTTTTGCTGATGAACACCGGCAAAAAGCGGGTGGATTCCCGCTCCAATCTGCTCTCCGGCATCGCCTGGGGACTGGACGGCACGGTTACTTATGCCCTGGAGGGCTCCGCCTTTAACGCCGGCAGCGTAATCAAATGGTTGCGGGACGAGTTGGGGCTTATTGAGGACGCACCCCAGTGCGACGAATTTGCCGCTATGGTACCGGATGCCGGCGGATTGTACTTTGTACCGGCCTTTACCGGGCTGGGTGCCCCCTACTGGGATATGTATGCCCGTGGGGTGATGATCGGCCTGACCCGCGGCATCAATAAGCACCATGTGTGCCGGGCAGTACTGGAAAGCATTACCTACCAGATGACCGACCTACTGGAGGCCATGATGAAAGACTCGGATATTATCCTAAAGGATTTGCGCGTGGATGGCGGCGCTTCTGTCAGCGACATTATGATGCAAATCCAGGCGGATATGACCGGCGTTAATGTAAACCGACCTAAGAATGTAGAAACCACGGCCCTAGGCGCCGCCTATTGCGCCGGGCTGGCCACCGGTGTTTGGAAAGACACTGCCGAGATTGAGGCAAACCGCCAGGTAGACAAAATCTTTGTGCCCTCTATGGAAGAGGGGCTGCGCAACAAACGATACACCGACTGGAAACGGGCAGTGGAGCGCTCCAGAAACTGGGAACGCTAAGCACACCCATTCATATACAAGTAAATCAGGGGGGACAGAGCGCGCGGCAACGGGCGCTTTGCTCCCCTCTTTATTTTTGCGGCAGTGCCGCAACCAAATTTTTTCACAGCAAGGAGAACCCATTATGTCAAAAGTCATTGTACCCTGGGATCTGATCACCAATTTTGTGACAGACGCTTTTATCGGCTACGGTATCCCGGCAGAGGACGCCAAGATCTGCACGGACATTTTGCTGGAGTCTGACCGTCGCGGCATTGAAAGCCACGGCTGCAATCGCTTCAAGCCCATTTATCTGGACCGCATTAAGGCCGGGATCCAGAGTCCAACCACTCAGTTTGAAATTTTAAAGGAGACGCCTACCACCGCTGTGGTAGATGGCCACAACGGCATGGGCCAGGTGATCGGCCATCGGGCCATGCAGATGGCCATTGATAAGGCCAAGGAATATGGCATGGGCATGGTGGCCGTGCGCAACAGCTGCCACTACGGCATTGCCGGTTACTATGCCACCATGGCCACCAAGGCCGGCTGCATCGGCATCACCGGCACCAACGCCCGCCCCTCTGTGGCGCCCACCTTTGGTGTGGAAGGCATGTTCGGTACCAACCCGCTAACCGTAGGTATTCCCACTGACGAGGACTTTGACTTTCTCATTGACTGCGCCACCTCCATCACCCAGAACGGCAAAATCGAGTATTACGCCCGCATTGGCGAGGATGTACACCCGGGCACAGTGATCGGTCGTGATGGCGAGCCTATTTCCGGCGACAGCGGCGAGGCGCTGAAGAAAATCCGCAGCGGCGACGCAGCGCTGACCACCCTGGGCGGTATCGGCGAAGCACTGGGCGGCTATAAAGGCTACGGCTACGCTATGGTGATCGAGTTGCTCTCCGCCGTGCTGCAAGACGGCGCCTACGGCAAGGACCTGGACGGCAAGGACGAGAACGGCAACATTCGTCCCTATCACCTGGGCCACTTTTTCATCGCCATTGACACCGACCACTTCCTGGGCCAGGATCTGACCCGCAAAAAGGCCGGCGAAATTCTCCGCAGTGTGCGTGCCTCCCAAAAGGCACCGGGCGCCGAGCGCATTTACACCGCCGGTGAAAAAGAGTGGGAGATCTGGCAGCAGCGCAAGGACAGCGGCGTGCCCATTAACGACTCTGTGCAGAAAGAAATTTTAGAAGTTCGGGACGAGCTGGGTCTGACCCAATACAAGTTCCCTTGGGAATAAGCGAGGTTAACTATGGATTACAGAAAAGAATCATTAAAACTCCACGGTGAATGGAAAGGCAAAGTAGAAGTGGTGGCACGGGCCAAGGTGGACAACAAGGACGCCCTGTCCCTGGCCTACACCCCCGGCGTGGCCGAGCCTTGCCTGGCCATTCAGGCAGATTACAACAAAAGCTGGGAGCTGACCCGCCGCTGGAATATGGTGGCGGTGATCACCGACGGCTCTGCGGTACTGGGTCTGGGCGACATTGGCCCGGAAGCCGGTATGCCCGTAATGGAGGGCAAGTGCGTGCTGTTTAAGGAGTTCGGCGGCGTAGACGCCTTCCCCCTGTGCGTGCGCACCAAGGATGTGGACGAATTTGTGGAGACGGTGTACAACATCAGCGGCTCTTTTGGCGGTATCAACCTAGAGGATATTGCCGCGCCCCGCTGCTTTGAGATTGAGCAGAAGCTGAAAGAGCGCTGCGATATTCCGATTTTTCACGACGATCAGCACGGCACAGCCGTTGTGGTATCCGCCGCACTGATCAACGCTACAAAGATCACCGGCAAGCCCCTTGACCGGTGCAAGGCCGTGATCAATGGCAGCGGCGCTGCGGGCATTGCCATTGCCAAGCTGCTGCTGACGCTGGGGCTGGGCGATGTGATCCTGTGCGACCGCACCGGCGCCATTTATGAGGGCCGGGAAAAGCTGAACGCCAGCAAGGCGGAGATCGCCGCCGTGTCCAACAAAGGCAAGGTACAGGGCACCCTGGCAGACGCAGTGAAAGGCACAGACATTTTCATTGGTGTGTCTGCACCCGGCGTGCTGACCCAGGAGATGATCCGCACCATGAACCCGGATCCCATTGTGCTGGCCATGGCCAACCCCACGCCGGAGATTCTGCCGGATGAGGCTGCCGCTGCCGGTGCCAAGATCGTGGGCACCGGGCGCTCCGACTTCCCCAACCAGATCAACAATGTGGTGGCATTCCCCGGCATCTTCCGCGGGGCGCTGGATGTGCGCGCCTCTGCCATTACCGAGAATATGAAGATCGCCGCCGCCTACGCCATTGCCTCCCTGGTCAGCGACCAGGAGTTAAAGCCGGAGTATATTCTACCCCACGCCTTTGATCAACGAATCAAGGACACCGTAGCTACCGCTGTGGCAGAGGCCGCACGCAAGGACGGCGTGGCCCGTGTTTAACGGCCAAGCCTATTATAATGTTATAAGTTATATATTATAATATAGCAAAGCAATTGTTCAGGCGCTCTCCTCTACCGCTTCCCAGTGGCAGAACGGAGAGTGCTTGTTTTTTGGTCTGTTTTGCGCTACTTGCGAGCAGTATTAGACTGTAGTTGCATATCAGCGGCAATTTTGTCAAGAGAAACGGGGCAAATTTGTGGAAGTTGCTTAATTATTACAGAATGGTTACAAATTCGTTGTATATATTTACTATAGATTAAAAAGTTACAAATGTGTTACAATCCTCCCGTTGTTGCGGCACTGGCCCAACAAAGGGAGGTTTTTGATGAAAAAGGCAATCATAGCCCTTATTTCACTGCTTATTTTTTGCATTGTGTTCCCGTCTACCGTTTCGGCAGAGTCCGCAGGGAGCGATTACAAGCCCCGACTGACGGCCCCAACCTCAGATAACGCCTATTATAACAGCAAGCTGAACCGGTACAGCCAGACCGGCTACGGTATGCCCAACTGCGTGGCCTACGCCTACGGTCGGGTGTACGAGATGAACGGCACTGCCCCCAAAATCACCCACGGCAATGCCGGCGAATGGTGGAGTATTAACAAGCGAGGCGGCTACTACAAATACGGCAGCAAGCCTAAGGTGGGCGCAGTAGTGGTATGGAGCAACCATGTGGCCGTGGTGGAGCAGATCCACAAGGACGGCAGCATTACCATCTCCGAGTCCCACTACGGCGGCACCTATTTTGACACCAAGACCATTACAGATTACACCTATCATTACGGCCAAACTTTTTACGGCTTCATTTACACCTATCAAGGCAATACCAAAAAGAAAGCCAAAGCATCCAAGCCGAAACAGTACACCGCTGCCAAAACCGCTGTAACCGCACCGGAGGAGCAGGAGCAGGTATTCCGTATGTTGGAGATTGACGACGGCAAGGCCGGTACCCAGTCCATCGTGCACAACGACAAGCTGCTGCAGCTGTCAGCCGCTAGCCATTCCACGAAAAAAGCGGACGCAGAAAAACGCGCTGCCACACAAAAAGCGGCTAAACAAACCGCAGAAAAGTCCGTTGCATAAAATAGTGAGCCGGGTAACGGCTCGATGTGGGCATCGAGCCCTACATTTACCGATCAGGCTCCCTTGTAAAGGGGGACTCCCCACGGTGTGGGGAGATGTCGCGCAGCGACAGAGGGGACGGGCGCCGGTTAGGCGCTGTCAGCGCAGCTGACTGAGGGATTTACCATTTAGAGCACCCGATGGGGTGCTCTTTTTTGTCACTATGCAACTGAGGGAATAAATGCGGGCCGATGTGGGCATCGACCCCTACATTTTAATTGATTCAATAAATTGAATTTTGCAGCACCGCAAGCAATCGTATTCCGTATAAATTCGGCAGCAAGTTCTTACTTATCAACAAAAAATGAAAAAGCCGTGAATTTTTTTAGATTTTGCAAAAAAGGTGTTGACAAAACGGCAAAATAGATATAATATAAAGACAGTTAGCACTCAGGTGCATAGAGTGCTAACGCAGAAAAGGACGGTGAAAGGAATGCTTGGTGAACGCAGAGCCGCAATACTCCGCCTGATTATTGAGTATTACATCAAGACAGGCGAGCCCATCGGCTCCAAGACCTTATGCAACCTTTTGCCCTATGCTGTATCCAGCGCCACCATTCGCAACGAGATGGCACATCTGAGCAATCTGGGCTACCTGGAACAGCGCCACACCAGCGGCGGCCGTGTGCCGGGCAAGAATGCCTACCGCTTTTATGTGGACCACCTGATGGAGCCTAAGGCCCTGTCCCCTTATGAGGCAGCCAAGATCGATGAACGCCTGTCTGTCAATGCCGGAGACGCACAGCGCCTGCTGGCAGACGCGGCGGATCTGCTGGCAGACGCCACCCACTGCGCCGCCTTTAGCTGCGCGTTGGCAGACGCCGGTGATGTGATCCAGGGCGTACAACTGATCCCAGCCGGAGGCGGCCGGGCCATGTTGGTGATGCTCACTGCCGGCGGGCGCATCAAGTCCTCTATTTGCCGGCTCAGTTGCCCGGCGGACGACGGGTTTATGGCCGCCTTTTACGATGTGGTGCACAGCGTATTCATCGGCACCCGGCTCAGCGATGTAAGCATCGCCACGGTGCAAAGCACAGCCGTTGCCCTAGGCAGCCGCATTTTTGATATGCTGCCGGTACTCAGCAGCCTGTGTGCTCTGTGCACGGAGACGCGACAGGACAGCCTGCTCTTTGCCGGAGAGACCAATTTGCTCTCCCACGAGGAGTTTGGCAACGAAGTTTACAAGCTGCTGACCTTTCTCACCAACCGACCCCGTTTTTTGACCCTGGCCAAGCAATTCGCTGACGCCCCGGCCCAAAGCGCTCTGTTTATCGGTGAGGAGAACCCATATTTTGAGCTGAAAAATACAGCTACCATACTGTGCAGTCTGCACTACAACAGCCAGCAGCGTGCGGTACTGGGCGTGATCGGCTCCACCCGTATGGACTACGCCACCATTGTGCCCCGCGCACAGTATATTATGAATAAAACCACAGATCTTCTTGCACAGGGAGGTATAACCAATGGCTAAAAAGAAGCAGGCAGAAGAAAAGCCGGACACCAAGGCCAACGCTGTCGAAACGGAAACCGAGCCCACACCGCCACAGGCGGAGGAAGAAACAACCACCACTAACGAAAATGAAACAGAGACGCTGGCAAAAGAGTTGACAGATACAAAAGAGCAGCTGCTGCGACTGACGGCGGAATATGCCAACTTTCGCAAGCGCAGCGATAAAGAAAAGGGCGACACTTATGCCTACGCCAGTGGCAAAACCGTGGAGGCATTTCTCCCGGTGTTTGACAATCTGGAGCGGGCGCTAAACGCCACCCAGCAAAACTTTGAGGGCCTGCAAAAGGGCGTGCAAATGACCTTTGACGGTCTGACTGCCACCCTGGAGAAGCTGGGCGTCACCGCTTACGGTGCCCCGGGTGACACCTTTGACCCCAACCTACACCATGCAGTGATGCATGTGGAGGATGAGAACCTGGATGAAAATGTCATTACCGATGTTTTTCAACGGGGATATAAAATGGATGATCGGATCATCCGACCGGCAATGGTCAAAACAGCAAATTAACAATTCACAGGAGGTATTCCATTATGTCTAAGATTATTGGTATTGATTTAGGTACAACAAACAGCTGCGTCAGCGTGATCGAGGGCGGCGAAGCCGTAGTAATCCCCAACGCTGAAGGTGCGCGCACCACCCCGTCCGTGGTAGCATTTAGCAAGGACGGCGAGCGCATGGTTGGCAATGTGGCCAAGCGCCAGGCGATCACCAACCCGGAGCGCACCATTTCTTCCATCAAGCGCCACATGGGCTCCGACTACAAAGTCAACATTGATGGCAAAGCTTACACCCCCCAGGAGATCAGCGCTATCATTCTGCAAAAGCTGAAGAGCGACGCAGAGAGCTACCTGGGCGACAAGGTAACGGAAGCGGTCATCACCGTGCCCGCTTACTTTACAGATGCACAGCGCCAGGCCACCAAGGACGCCGGCAAGATCGCCGGTATGGAAGTAAAGCGTATTATCAACGAGCCTACCGCTGCGGCACTGGCCTTTGGTATTGACCAGGAGAACGACCAGAAAGTCATGGTTTACGACCTGGGCGGCGGCACATTCGATGTATCCATCATCGAGATGGGCGACGGCGTGCAGGAAGTGCTGGCAACTGCCGGTAACAACCACTTGGGTGGCGATGACTTTGATAAGAAGATTATGGACTGGCTGGTTGCCGAGTTCAAGAAAGAACAGGGCATTGATCTGTCCGGCGACAAGATGGCCATGCAGCGCATTAAGGAAGCCGCTGAGAAGGCCAAGATCGACCTGTCCGGTATGACCACGGCCCAGATCTCTCTGCCCTTCATCACCGCAGACGCCACCGGCCCCAAACACATGGAGACCACCCTGTCCAGAGCCAAGTTTAACGAAATGACCGCAGACTTGGTAGAGGCCACCATGGGCCCGGTGCGCCAGGCTATGAGTGACTCCGGCCTGTCCATGAACGACATTGACAAGATCCTGCTGGTAGGCGGTTCCACCCGTATTCCCGCCGTACAGGAAGCCATTAAGAAGTTCAGCGGCAAAGAGCCGTTTAAGGGCATCAACCCGGATGAGTGCGTTGCCATGGGCGCTGCCCTGCAAGGTGGCGTACTGGGCGGCGATGTAAAGGGTTTGCTGCTGCTGGATGTAACGCCCCTGTCCCTGGGTATTGAAACCATGGGCGGCGTAAACACCGTGATCATTGAGCGCAACACCACCATTCCCACCAAGAAGAGCCAGATCTTCTCCACCGCAGCAGACAACCAGACCTCCGTTGAGGTGCATGTGCTGCAAGGTGAGCGTGAGTTCGCCAAGGACAACAAAACCCTGGGCATGTTCCATCTGGACGGCATTATGCCCGCCCGCCGCGGTGTGCCCCAGATCGAAGTGACCTTTGATATTGACTCCAACGGCATTGTGCATGTAAGTGCCAAGGACCTGGGTACCGGCAAGGAGCAGCACATCAGCATTACCGCCTCCTCCAACATGAGCAAAGAGGACATTGACAAGGCGGTGAAGGAAGCAGAGCAGTTCGCAGCCGAGGATAAGAAGAAGAGAGAGGCCGTGGACCTGCGCAACAACGCAGACCAGATGGTTTACCAGACCGAGAAGCTGCTCAGCGAGAACGGCGACAAGTTCAGCGATGACGACAAGAGCGCCCTGAACACCAAGCTGGACGCACTGAAAGAAGCACTGAAGGGCGAAAACACGGACGCCATTAAGAGCGCCGAGGAGGACCTGACCAACAAGTTCTACGAAGTGTCTCAGAAGATCTATGAAGCCACCCAGGGCGCACAGGGCCCCCAGCCCGGCGCAGCACCCGGTGCAGACGCAGCACAGGGCGGCAATGACGCCGGTTACACCGACGCAGACTACACCGAGGTGGACGATAACTAATCTCCCTCGGCAACGGCGGCAGGCAGTAATACACCCGTATTGCTGCCTGCCTATACCGTTATCTATAATCAAAATCTAAACGACGGAGGCTACTATGCCTGAAGAAAAACGAGATTACTACGAGGTGCTGGGCGTAAGCAAAGGCGCCTCGGAGGACGACATCAAGAAAGCATATCGCAAAACCGCCAAAAAGTACCACCCGGATCTGCACCCGGACGACCCGGTGGCCGAGGCCAAATTTAAGGAATGCAACGAGGCCTACGAGGTACTGAGCGATCCACAGAAAAAAAACCGCTACGACCAGTTTGGCTTTGCCGGGGTGGATCCGAACTACGGCGCCGGACAAGGCGGCTACGGCAGCGGTTTTGGCTTTGACGGCAGCGACATTGACCTGGGCGACATTTTCTCCTCCATCTTTGGCGGTGGAGGCGGTGGCTTCGGCTTTGGCGGGCGCAATCCAAACGCGTCGGCGCGGGGTCGGGACGTACGCGCCTCTGTAACCCTGACCTTTGAAGAAGCAGCCAAGGGCTGCAAAAAAACCGTTCGTACCCAGCGGATTGAGGACTGTTCCGCCTGCGGCGGCTCCGGCGCGGCCAAAGGCACCAGTCCCAAGACCTGCCCGGACTGTCAAGGGCGCGGTGTGGTGAATGTGCAGCAGCGCACCGCCTTTGGCGTAATGAACAGCCAGCACACCTGCTCGAGATGCGGCGGCCGGGGCAAAATCGTAGACACCCCCTGCCAAAAATGCGGCGGCAAGGGTAAGGTGCGTGCGGCGCGGCAAATTGAGATTAACATTCCCGCCGGTATTGACGACGGCCAGGTGGTGACTGTGCGCGGCAACGGCGACGCCGGACTGAACGGCGGCCCTGCCGGTGATCTGCACATTGAAGTACGGATTAAGAAGCACAAGGACTTTAGCCGAGACGGCTTTAATGTGTGGTACAACAAGCATGTAAGCATTACCGAGGCCACCCTGGGCGCAGAATTACAAGTGCCCACTCTGGACGGAGATGTAAAATATAATATGCCTGCCGGCACCCAGCCTGGCGAGGTGTTCAAACTCAAGGGCAAGGGTATTCAGCGACTGAACAGTGTGGGCAAGGGCGACGAGTATGTACAGATTATTGTAGATATTCCCACCGGACTGACCCACGAGCAAAAAGAGCTGCTGCGTGCTTTTGACAAAAGCTACACACCCCCAAAAAACCCGCCAAAAGAAGGCTTTTTTGATAAGTTCAAGAAAAAATAAGCATAAAGAAATAAGCGCATTGCAAGGCTTGCAATGCGCTTTTCCTGTTTACAGATCGTCGGCATCCTGTACCGGTTCCTCTGGAATATCCTCATAATAAGTCTCCCGAGGCACGCCAGTGTAGCTGCCGTCCACATCTGCCTGCACCATCTCCGGGCTGAGATAGGCGGTCAGATCAATAACCGCCTTTCCCTTTCGCTGTTGTTTGTCTTTTTTACTTTTTTTAGCCATAAAAATCACCCCTGTGCAATCGGTGCCTTGGCACCGGTAATAGTTTGCACAAGAGGCGCTTTACTTACTCACAGCTTTTCTACATCTACAGCAGCAATTTTTTCCATAAAATCCTTAGGTGTAATTACCGTACCCATATCAAAGAACGCGTCCATGTTCATATTAAAATTGTTCACATACACCGGCACTTGCTTGTATTCAATGTCAATATGCAGTCGGGCAGCGTCTGCCTTCACCACCGCCGGGTCATATGCGTCTGCGTCATAATATCGGCTGACAATCACCTCATTATTCTTCACATACAGCAACGCCAGATTACGACCGGATTGGGAGACGCTCACATAGCTTTCGTCCGTTTTAGACAGCGCCTGTCCCATTTTCATCTGAGCTACCGCCTTGCAGGCATCTGTATTGAGAAACAGCTCATTGATAAAAATGGACTCCAGCTTGGTGGTATCGTCCGGTACCAGAATGGCCAAAATATTTTTTGACAGCTTTTTACCGTAGATACTCTTGATAAATTCCTTAAAGTAGTGCTGGGTTTCGCTGATTTTAGCGGCATAATGATGATAAAACGGAACATTGGGCACCACCGGTGTACCCGGCAGTGAGAATGTTTTGAAATCGTCCGTGTCCCGATCCTTTACCAAAATATCCGAATTTGTAATAATCATAGGGATTGTTTTTGTCATAAAAAAGCCCCTTTCCGGCTCTTATTTTACTATAATCTCCAAATCAAATCAATAAAAATTAAAAAATATAGTGAAATCCGGCAGCAACTATGGTAAAATAAGATGATCTTATTGTTGTGAGAGGAGGAGTTTTATGCATGATTCCGATGAACTGGATGATATTCTAAACGAAATTCGGAACCGTCAAAACCCAAATACACAGAGTGAACCCACCCCTGCACCTGCCCAGCCGGAGCCGCCGCAAACAGTAGATATTCCGCTGTTTGACCACACAGACGCACCGGCAACGCCGGATCTTTCGGAGAGCTCTACCCTGCCCACAGAACAGGAGCCGGAGCCAAAGGTCGACCTGGAGATCCCGGAGACTTTTTCTGCCGCAGACGACAGAGAAGATGTATATACCAATGTGTTTTTTGGCACAGAGGAGCCCCGAGCCGAGGCGGTTTATGCGCCCCCGACCCGCGCCCTTGGTGACGACGAATACCCGGAGGAAGAAATGAAAAAGAACGATAATCAGAAAAAAATAATCATTGCCGTAGTGGCGGTGGTGGTTGTAATCGCCATTGCCCTGGGTGTTTATTTTGGTGTGGTACGCGGCAAAAATGAGGAGCCTACCTCCGGCGTGACCAATACGACTACTGAGGCCACCACCCAGGCACCGGTGGCGGTGACCAACCCCTTCACCGGCGAAAGCGACTACAACGAAAACGCTGTCGGCAAGCGCCCGGTAGCGCTGGTGGTAGAGAACGCTCAGGCAGCCCGTCCTCAGTGGGGCATCAACTCCCCGGACATTATTGTTGAGGGTGAGGTTGAAGGCGGCGAAACCCGTATGCTGTGGCTCTATGCAGACTATACCTCTGTACCGGACAAAGTTGGCCCCATGCGCAGTGCCCGCCCGCCGTATATTCGCTTTTCTGAGATGTTTGACGCGGTTTTCATTCACTGGGGTCAAAGCAAAAGCAAGGGCGACTATGTAGGCGCCAACACAGTTTTTGAGCAGGACAATGTGGATCACATTAACCAGATGACCTACAGCGGCAAGGTAGATCTGTTCACCAGAGACCAGACCCGCAATGTTTCTACCGAGCACACCGGCGTGCTGCACGGCAAAAAGATTGCCGCTGCCCTGAAGGAGCAAAAGATTCGCACCGATGTGAACGAGTCCAAATTCACCACCTTTGACTTTAACGAAAAGGCCACCGCCGTGGGCGACGACGCCTGCAATGCGCTGGCACTGACCTTCTCCAGCCGCACCCGCACCCGGGACTGGACCTACAAGAGTGACGACCAGATGTATCACAGCACCGATTATGAGACCGATGTAGAAATGAAAAACCTGATCGTACTGTTTGATAACACCTCTTATACCACCAAGGCCAACTACAAAGGTAGCGGCAAAGGCGAGACCTATTGCAACTACGACCTGGCCGGCGGCAAGGGCGTGCTGGCTTCTCAGGGCACCTACACCGAGATCAAGTGGAGCAAAAAGGACGGCAAGCTGTCCCTGACCACCACCGACGGTCAGCCCTTAAAGCTGAACCCCGGCCGCAGCTGGATCGGCTATGCCTCTGCCAACAACGGCGGCAAAGTGGTAGAAAAGTAAAAACCGTGATAAGCAAAAAGGAACCACTTCGGATCAAATCTGCCGCCCGCCGCTAAATTTCTCCGGATTTTCCTGTAACTGTAAGGCGAGGGCTTGCTCTCGCCGAAAAAGGTTCTTGCCTTTTGCCAACAATTATGATACAATGGCAAAAAACATAAATACTGCTACCGAGTAGTAGAATGCGAAGCATTCGTTTACACATCATTAGGTCTTAGAAGATGTGTATGCGAATGCTTCTTTTTTTGGAGGTAAATCATGAAAAGAAAGCAGATTTTTGGGTTTTCAACCGGCGAAAAATGTTTGTGGTGCACATCGGTCTTTTTGATCGCCCTGGCCTTTTTTGCCTTTGACCGCACAAATTACCTGAACCTGTGCGCCTCGCTGATCGGGGTGACCTCGCTGATCTTCGACGCCAAGGGCAACCCCATTGGGCAGGCACTGATGGTGGTATTCAGCCTGCTGTATGGCGTGATCTCCTATACCTTTGCCTATTACGGCGAGATGATCACCTACCTGGGTATGACCATGCCTATGGCCGTCTTTGCGCTGATTGCCTGGCTACGGCACCCCTATAACGGCAACCGATCCCAGGTTCGGGTCAATTCCATCGGCAAGATAGAAGTTTTGCTGATATTTGCAGCGGCCGCGGCGATCACCACCGGCTTCTATTTTATTCTCCGCGCCTTTCACACAGCCAACCTGCTTTCCAGCACCGTGTCCGTAATCACCAGCTTTTTGGCGGTATATCTCACATTTCGGCGCAGTCCTTACTTTGCCCTGGCTTACGCCGCCAATGACTTGGTGCTGATCCTGCTGTGGAGCCTGGCAAGCCGGGAAAATATTCATTATCTTTCCGTAGTGGTGTGCTTTATCGCCTTTTTCGTCAATGACCTGTACGGCTTTATCAACTGGAAAAAAATGAAAAAACGGCAAAATGAGCCGAAAGCGGCAGAAATATAGCGGTGCGATGTGGGCATCGCACCCTACATAATCCGCCTTCGGCGCAATCCCCCCTGCGGCTACGCCGCTCCCCCTTTTACAAGAGAGGCTTATCGTTACATCTTCTTAGGCTCCCTTGTAAAGGGTGACTCCCCGCGGTGCGGGGAGATGTCGCGCAGCGACAGAGGGGACGGGCACCAGTTAGGTGCTGTCACGAAGTGACTGAGGGATTGGCGGCACGATGTGAGCATCGCACCCTACATTTACATGCAAAGCGGGCGGATAATATCCGCCCCTACGATATTGTGGAGGTCAATATCGATGAGGTAGGGGCGGCAATCTGCCGCCCGCCTAAAATACCATAAACACATAAAAAGGACCGATACGCCGTGTATCGGTCCTTTGCTTTGCCAAACGATTACAGCAGGCCGGCCACCAGGTCGCCCATCTGGGCGGTGGTCACCGGGCGGAAGCCCTCCTCGTAAATATCCGGGGTGCGGGCCTGGGTCAGTGCCTGATCCACCGCGTCCTCAATGGCCTGGGCAGCCTCCATCTCGCCAAAGGTGTAGCGCAACATCATAGCGCCGGACAAAATGGTGGCCAAGGGATTGGCCTTGCCCTGACCGGCAATATCCGGTGCGGAGCCGTGGATAGGCTCATACAGGCCAAAGGTGCCCTCTGCCAGAGAAGCAGATGCCAGCATACCGATGGAGCCGGAGATCATAGACGCCTCGTCAGACAGAATATCGCCAAAGATATTGGAAGTAACGATCACATCAAACTGGTTTGGATTGCGCACCAGCTGCATCGCGCAGTTGTCCACATACATATAGGACATCTCCACCTGGGGGTAATCCGCCTTAGTCTCCTCCACGATCTTGCGCCACAGGCGGGAGCTGTCCAGCACATTGGCCTTATCCACGCAGGTCAACCGCTTGTCTCGCTTCATCGCGTACTCAAAACCGGCCTTCACAATGCGCTTGATCTCCGGGTAGGTGTAGCGCTCCGTATCATACGCGCCCACCACGCCGTTCTCCTCATAAGTGCCACGGTCGCCGAAGTAAATACCGCCGGTCAGCTCGCGCACAATGAGAATATCCAGCCCGTCGCCGATGATCTCCTCCTTAATGGGAGAAGCGCTTTTCAGCGGGGCAAAGATCTTGGCCGGACGCAGGTTGGCAAACAGGCCCAGGTCCTCACGAATGGCCAGCAGGCCCTTTTCCGGGCGATTGTTGCCCGGCTGGTCGTCCCACTTGGGACCGCCCACAGCGCCCAGCAGCACCGCGTCAGACGCTTTGCAGGCTGCCGCCGTCTCTGCCGGATAGGGTACGCCGGTGGCATCAATGGCGCAGCCGCCCAGCAGCTGGTCGTTGTAGTCAAAGGAAAAGTCGAACTTCTCCCCTGCCTTGTCCAGCACCTTGATACATTCGTTCACGATCTCCGGCCCAATGCCGTCGCCGCGCAACACGGTAATTTTGTAATTCTTCATATTCTTGCCCTTTCTATTGTGTGCGCACCGCCTGCATACGCAGCCGCACATAGTCAATGATCCAGTGGTCGCCCTGCCATAGGGTAGGCCGACAAAGCGCCACTGCCCGCTGCACAATCCGTGCCCGGGTATCTGCCGCAATCCCGTCAAAGGGTGCGGTCACAAACATTTCGATCCAGTTTTGCAACCCTTGCGCACCGCCGGACTGTACCGTCGGCCGGTCAAACAGGGTGGCATACTGCACGGCAAAGCCGTTTTGCTCCAGCAGCGGCGCAAACTCGCCGATAGAGCGAAAGGAAAAGGGGTGGTGATAAGCCAGTCCCGCCTCTGCAAAGGCCGTAGCCAGTGCACGGTGCACCGTCTCGCCGCAACCCCGACCGCCAAACTCAAACACCAGCTGGCCGCCCGGGCGCAAATTGGTCGCCAAATTCCGCACCAGCGCCTGCTGATCCGGGATCCAGTGAAAAACCGCGTTGGAAAAGATGGCGTCCGCCGGCGTATCCAAGCGAAAAGTGCAGGCGTCCCCTTGCTGAAAGGTCAGCTGCGGGTGCTCCCGGCGCGCCTGGTCCAGCATATCCGCCGAGGCGTCGATCCCCAGCACCCGGTAGCCCCGCTGCCGCAGCACCGCCGTCAGGGTGCCGGTGCCGCAGCCCAGGTCGATCACCCGGCTGCCGACAGGCACGGTCAACAGGTCCGTCACGCTCCGGCCATAATCTGCAACAAAGTGGAAATCCGACGCATATCGAGGGGCGTTCCAATTCTTTGTCATGTTAGCAGACCTCAAAAATGCCGGGCATAGTGTCGTCCCGCATAGTGTCCGCCTGATCTCGGTTGATGGCGCAGATAATGCCCTTCATAGACGCATAGCCGATATTGTGGCTGACGCCGATACCGAAGATATCCTTACCCTCCGGGTTCTTCAAGTGAATATAGCTGATGGCCTTGGAGTCGGAGCCAACGGAGATGGCGTGCTCGCTGTAATCCACAAACTGGTAGCTGGCCACCTCGGTCTGGTTCATAGCGTCGCAGAACGCGGCCACCGGGCCGTTGCCGTTGCCCTCAATATGCACCGGCGCATTGTCCTTGTATTTCAGCTCGCCGGAGAAATGCACATGGGTCAGGTCGTCCTGCTCGTTCTTCTCCTCGCTGATCTTGTAATTCACCAGACGATAGGGGCCGCACACATTGCGGTACTCCTGCTGGAACAGGTCAAAGACCTCCTCCGCTTTCAGCTCCTTGCCCTTCTCGTCACAGGCTTTTTGCACCACGGCGCTAAACTCCGGGTGCATGGCCTTGGGCATCTTGATGCCGTAGTTATTGGCCAGGATAAAGGCGGTGCCGCCCTTGCCGGACTGGGAATTGATCCGAATGATCGGCTCGTACTCTCGGCCCACATCTGCCGGGTCGATGGGCAGGTACGGGATCTCCCAATACGGGGTGCCGCTTTCTTCCATATAGATCTTGCCCTTGTTGATGGCGTCCTGATGAGAGCCGGAGAATGCGGTAAACACCAACTCGCCGGCATAGGGCTGGCGGGGCGGCACCTGCATTTTGGTGCAGCGCTCATACACTTCCTTAATTTCATTGATATTGTGGAAGTCCAGCTTGGGGTCGACCCCCTGGGTCCACATATTCAGCGCCAGGGTCACCACATCCACATTGCCGGTACGCTCGCCGTTGCCGAACAGGGTGCCCTCTACACGATCGGCACCGGCCATCAGCGCCAGCTCTGTGGCAGCCACGCCCTCGCCCCGGTCATTGTGGGGGTGCAGGGAGATAATGGCCGCGTCCCGGTTGGGCAGGTGGCGGCAGAAATACTCGATCTGGTCTGCATAGCCGTTGGGAGAGGAGCACTCCACGGTGGAAGGCAGGTTCAGGATAATGGGGTTCTCCTTGGTGATATGCAGCTCCTCCATTACCCGGCGGCAGATCTCTACCGCATTGTCCATCTCCGTGCCGGTAAAGGACTCCGGCGAATACTCAAAGCGAATGTTCATCTCCGGGTGGCGCTTTTTCTCCTCCTCAGTGAGTTCATAGATCAGGCGGGCGCCGTCTACAGCGATCTGGATCACGCCGTCCATATCCGTCTTAAACACCACCTTGCGCTGCAAAGTGGAGGTGGAATTGTAAAAATGCACGATCACATTCTTGGCCCCGTCAATGGCCTCAAAGGTCTTTTTGATTAGGTGGGGGCGCGCCTGCACCAGCACCTGAATGGTCACATCGTCCGGGATATAATGGCCGTCGATCAGGGTGCGCAGAATCTCGTACTCCGTCTCGCTGGCGGAGGGAAAGCCCACCTCGATCTCCTTAAACCCAACTTCGATCAGGGTCTTAAAATATTCCAGCTTTTCCTCCAAATTCATCGGATCCACCAGCGCCTGGTTGCCGTCACGCAGGTCTACCGAGCACCAAATGGGCGCATGATCGATCACGTTGTTTGGCCACTGCCGGTCCGTCAGCGGAATGGGGGTAAAGGGCTTATACTTCTTGTAGCCTTGGTTCATCATCACAGTTTCTCCTTTCTCTGTTGGGGAGGCACAAACAAAAACTGCGCCCCCAATGGATAGGGACGCAGTATCTATGCGTGGTACCACCCTACTTCAGCAGAAAAACTCTGCCCTTTGGCATCAAGCAATGCCTCAACCGATAACGAGGTTAAGCGGCCCTTCCTATTGATCTCTATTCAGAAGAGCAACTCCGCAGAGAGCTATGCACCTATGTTCCCTGTGCGGCTTGCACCGTCCGCCGCCTCTCTGTGCAGGAAAACGCAGGTCTTTTTCTGCTTCACAGTCTTTTGTGGGTACTGTATATTCAGTAAGATTATTATAACACGCAAGGGAATTTTGTCAACCCAAATTTTACAGCTTGGAGTAACCGTAGCCGTTCATAATGGCATCTACCGGCTGACCGGCCTTGCACATGGGGCAATCCTTAGCCTCTGTGTACGCATAATTGGGCAAATCCGCCGGCGTAAACAAGGTGTTGACCTCCAGTCCGCACAGTTCCTTGGCTGCACTGAACACGGAAGAAATGCCAATCACATTGCCGCCGTAATACTGGGCGCTCTGTACTGCCCGCTCCACCGTGCGGCCGCTGGTGATACAGGAAATGAGCACCACCACATTCTTGTCCTGGATCATTCGGCGCAAATTGTCCCGAAAGATCATATTGCCCTGGGCGTCATACTCCGGTCCCAGCACATAAACCTGCAAATCCGGATTAGGGGCCAGCATATTGGGACTGGCCAGCTCCTGGGCCATATAAGCACCCAGCGCCTGGGTCTCATACAGGCACAGCACCGTGTCCACATCCATATTCCGCACGCTGTAATACTCTGCCAGCAGCTTGGCAGCCTCCACCGACACCACCCGGTTATGCTTGATATCCGAGGTGCCCACATAGTAATTCAGGTGGGCAGAAGCAGTTACATAATGGCCGGGAATGGCGTGGATAAACACATCTTCATTTCTGGTACAGGGTATGGTATAAATCTGGCTCATTGGCACACATCCTTTCTATCCTTATTGTATCTGATTTTGCCCCGCCTTGCAATAAAAAAATCAAAATCCAGGGAAGATTATATGCCAAAAGGTCAAATTGGCCGACAAATCGAAATAGCGGATCGATGTGGGCATCGATCCCTACAAAAGGAAGCGGCTCCCCTTTTATGAAATAAAGGGAAGGTTTTTTTGTTTTTCATGCAGAGAAAGGCCGGTAGGGGCGGATAGCATCCGCCCGCAGGGACCCTGCAAAAATCGGATCATTGCGGGACGGGACTTGCTCTCACCGCACAAATGAAAAATAACGGATCGATGTGGGCATCGATCCCTACGAAATTCCGTTCAACAAATATGTAGGGCCCGATGCCCACATCGGGCCGAAATTTTCACAAATAAAACAAACGGCAAGGTCTCCCCTGCCGTTTTGTGTGGTTTTGATGGATTTAATTTTACCAAACCTGCCGGGCGATAGTGCGCACCAGGTCCAGCTTGGCCCACTGCTCGTCCTCGGTCAGCTTGTTGCCGATCTCGCAAGAGGCAAAGCCGCACTGGGGGCTCAGGCACAGGTTCTCCAGGGGCACCAACTCCGCCGCCCGGGCGATCCGGACTTTTACCACCGCCGGGTCCTCCAGCACCGGGGACTTGGTGGTCACCAGCCCCAGCACTACCTTTTTGCCCGGGGCAACAAACTGCAACGGTGCAAAATCGCCGGAGCGGGCGTCGTCAAATTCCAGATAAAAGCCGTCCACATTCTCCTTGGCAAACAGAATGGGTGCAATGGGCGCATACCCGCCGGAGCTGGCCCAAGTGGAGTGGTAATTGCCCCGGCACACATGGGTGGTCACCACCAGGTCCTCCGGCTTGCCCTCCAGGGCGGCGTTGTTCAGTTGCAGGTACTTCTCTGCCTCGTTCTCCAGCTTAGCGCCGGTGCTTGCCAGGAACTGCTGATACCCGGCGTCGCAGAACATACCCCAGGTGCAGTCGTCCAGTTGTACATTGCGGCAACCGGCGACATACAGATCGGCGATCACCTGGCGATACGCGGCGGCAATATCGGAAAGCAGCGCGTCATCATCCGGATAAATCGCCCGGGTGGCCTTGCCGTTATCCTCCCGGTACAGCTCCGCATACAGCTGGGCCGGTGCGGGAATGGTCTGGCGGGCAACGGTGTTGTCGTCCTCAAACTGCTTCACGAATTTGAAATGTTCCACAAAGGGGTGGTTCTCGCCGCTGATCTTGCCCACCACCTGCACAGAGCCGGGCGTGGTCTCCTCCCCATGGAAAATATAGCCGTGGTCCAGGGTGATCTCCTGCAGCCCTTGCAGCCCCCACATAAAGTCCAGGTGCCAGTAGCTGCGGCGGAACTCGCCGTCGGTAATGGTGTGATACCCGGCGGCTTTTTGGCGCTGGATCAGCCGGCAGATCTCCCGGTCCTCCACTTCTTTCAGCCCGGCAGCGTCCAGTTCACCGGCGGCAAAAGCGGCACGGGCGGCCTTTACCGGCTCCGGGCGCAAAAAGCTGCCTACAAAATCATAGCGAAAGGGTGCGTTCTTGCTGTACATATCTTTGTCCTCCGTTTGGTTGTTGTCGTTGCTTATAGTATAACGGAGGTTGTCGCTATTGTAAAATATGGATATTCAGCTGTTTGCCATAGTTTTAGTCTATAGGAACATACTGTTTCAAATTCTCAATATACGCCCGGCATAAGCTGCCCGGCTGCACACCGGCAGGCAAAATATAGCCGATCTCCATGGGCGCCACGCCGGTGAGGGGCACGGCCACAATGTTCTCGCCGTTGAGCTTACTGTCGATCACGCCGCTGCACACAGTATAGCCCTGCAAGCCGATCAGCAGATTAAACAGGGTGGCCCGGTCCCGCACCCGGATATTTTTGCTGCGCACTGCCGGGCTAAAGATCTCTTCCGAAAAATAAAAGGAATTGTGGTCCCCCTGCTCAAAGGACAGGTACGGGTACGCCGCCAAATCGTCAAAGGACACCGCCGGTGCGCCGGAGAGCGGGTGGTCACTGCTGACAAACACATGGGCGTGGGCGGTAAACAGGGGCGTAAAGTCCAAATCCGCCCCCCGCAGCAGCTTTTGCAGCGCTGTGCGGTTAAAGTCGTTGAGATACAGCAGGCCGATCTCGCTTTTGCGCTGGGCCACATCCTCAATGATCTCGTAGGTTTGGGTCTCCCGCAGGGAAAAGTCGTAGCGGTCGCCGCCCCGCTCCCGGATCAGATCCACAAAGGCGTTCACCGCAAAGGAATAATGCTGGGTAGACACGCAAAACGCCTGCTTGCGCACCGGGTCGCCCTTGTAGCGGCTCTCCAGCAGCGCCGTCTGCTCCAAAATTTGGCGGGCGTAAGACAGGAACACCTCGCCCTCTTTGGTCACGATCACGCCCTTGTTGGTGCGGTGAAACAGGGTCAGGTGCATTTCGCTCTCCAACTCCTGAATGGCGGCACTCAGGCTGGGCTGGGCCACAAACAGCGCCTTGGCCGCCCCGCTGACGGTGCCGCACTCCGCCACCTTTACCACATATTCCAGTTGTTTGAATGTCATAGCCATCTCCCCTTTGCCATTATTATACGCTATTTGGTGCCCGGGTGTAAAGGTTTGATCTATGGCAAAGTCATTCAATATTCCCCGCCGGTCATGATTTACAAAACCAAAAAACGGCGGTGCAAACGCACCGCCGCCAAAGGGACTTAAAATTACTCTACAATAGAGGTGCCGGTCATTTCTTCCGGCTGGGGCAGACCCATCACCTTAAGCATAGTGGGAGCAATGTCGCACAGCTTGCCGCCCTCACGCAGGGTGCAGGGGTAGTTCACCACGATAAAGGGCACCGGGTTGGTGGTGTGGGCTGTGAACGGCTCGTCGTTCTCGTCCAGCATCTTGTCTGCATTGCCGTGGTCGGCAGTCACAAACAGCACGCCGTCCATATCCTTTACTGCCTGCGCCAGACTGCCTACACAGGCGTCCACCGTCTCCACAGCCTTGACGGCAGCGGGGATAATGCCGGTGTGGCCCACCATATCGCAGTTGGCAAAGTTGACGATCACCACATCGTACTTGCCGCTGCGCACGGCCTCGTTGAGCTTTTCAGACACCTGGGGTGCGCTCATCTCCGGCATCAGGTCAAAGGTAGAGATCTTGGGAGAGGGCACCAAAATGCGATCCTCGCCCGGGTACGGCTCCTCTGCACCGCCGTTGAAGAAGAAGGTTACATGGGCATACTTCTGGGTCTCGGCGATCCGCAGCTGGGTCTTGCCCTGCTTGGACAGGTACTCGCCAAAGGTGTTCTCCAGGCTCTCCGGGCCAAAGGCCACATGCACGCAGGGCATCTCTGCATCATACTGGCTCATGCACACAAAATAGGGGTTCAGCGCGCCGCCCTTGCGGTCAAAGCCGGTAAACGCCGGATCCACAAAGGCACGGGTGATCTCCCGGGCACGGTCCGGCCGGAAGTTGAAGAAGATCACGCTGTCGCCGCTCTGTACACGCTCTGTATCAGCAATTACGGTGGGCAGCACAAACTCGTCGGTCAGGTGCTTACCATCCTCGTCCACAGTCTCATAAGACGCACGCACGGCCGCCACAGCGTCCGTAGCCTGCACGCCCTCGCCGTACACCATAGCAGCATAAGCTTTTTCTACCCGATCCCACATGTTGTCACGGTCCATGGCATAAAAACGGCCCATCACAGAGGCGATCTTGCCCACGCCAAGCTCATTCATTTTAGCCTGGAGCTGCTCCAGATCCTCCGCAGCAGACGCGGGGGGCACATCACGGCCGTCCAGGAATGCGTGCACATACACCTTGGAAACGCCCTGTTTCTTGGCCATCTCCAGCAGGTTGTACAGGTGGGTAATGTGGCTGTGTACACCGCCGGGAGACACCAGGCCCATCAGGTGCAGCGCCTTGTCCTTGGCGTTCTCCATGGCGCCTACCAGCACCTCATTCTTATAGGCCTCGCCGTCGGCAAACGCCTTGGAAATGCGGGTCAGATCCTGGTACACCACGCGGCCAGCGCCCATATTGGTGTGGCCCACCTCGCTGTTGCCCATCTGGCCGTCCGGCAGACCTACATCCATACCGGAGGCACCGATATAGGTATAAGGGCACTCGGCCATCAGCTTGTCCAAATTGGGCTTCTTGGCCAGAGCAATGGCATTGCCGTGGTCGGACGGGTTCTTGCCAAAGCCGTCCATAATGCAAAGCACATAAGGTTTCTTAGACATAGTAATAACTTCCTTTCACGGATAAAGTGACAAAGCAAGAGGGAGCAGCGACCGTCGCCGCAACTCCCCCAGCCATTGATTTTTTATTTAGAAGCAGCCTTCACGATCACGGAGAAGTCTTTGGCCTTCAAAGAAGCGCCACCGATCAGCCCGCCGTCCACATGCTCCTTGGCCAGCAGCTCCTCTGCGTTGCCGGCGTTCATAGAACCGCCGTACTGCACCACAAAAGCGTCCGCAGCAGCCTGGCCGTACAGCTGAGCGATAACGGAACGGATATAACCGTTCACCTCATCAGCCTGATCCGCCGTAGCGGTCTTGCCGGTGCCGATGGCCCATACAGGCTCATAAGCGATGATCACATTCTTCAGCTCTTCCTCGCTGACGCCCTGCAAAGCGATCTTGGTCTGCATACCGACCACCTCAAAGGTGACGCCCTGCTCGCGCTCCTCCAGCACCTCGCCTACGCAAAGGATCACTTTCAGCCCATTGTCCAGGGCAGCGCGCACGCGCTTGTTCACGGTCTCGTTGGTCTCGCCAAAATACTGACGGCGCTCACTGTGGCCGATGATCACATAGGGCACGCCCATAGCCTTCAGCATGGGAGCGGACACCTCAGCGGTGAATGCGCCTTTCTCTGCCCAGTGGCAGTTCTCAGCGCCTACCTGAATGTTGGAGCCTTTGGTGGCGTCCAGTGCAGCCTGCAAGTCCACAAAGGGCGCGCAGATGATCACATCGCAGTGTGCGTCTGCCACCAGGGGTTTCATCTCCTCCAGCAGAGCAGTGGTCTCTGCGGGGGTGTTGTTCATTTTCCAGTTGCCGGCAATGATGGCCTTACGAAGTGCTTTGTTCATAACTCACTTACCTCTTTTATAGAAAAAATAGAATTAGCAATTAGTCCTTATCCTGCAATGCAGCGATACCGGGCAGCTCCTTGCCCTCCAGGAATTCCAGAGAAGCGCCGCCGCCGGTGGAAATGTGGCTCATCTTATCGGCAAAGCCCAGCTTGGTCACGGCAGCCACAGAGTCGCCGCCGCCGATTATGGAGATGGCGCCGCTGTCTGCAATGGCCTTCGCCACAGCAATGGTGCCGCTGGCAAAGTTGTCCCACTCAGACACGCCCATGGGGCCGTTCCAGATCACAGTGCCTGCACCGTCAATGGCGTCAGCAAACAGCTTCTCGGTCTTGGGGCCGATGTCCAAACCCATCCAGCCGTCCGGAATATCGTCAGACTTGCAGACCATAGGCTCCGTATCCTCTTTATACTCTTTACCGCAGCGGTTGTCTACGGGGATCAGGAACTTTACGCCCTTGTCCTTGGCAGTCTGCATCATCTCACCGGCCTTGTCCACCCAGTCGGCCTCCAGCAGAGAGGTGCCGATGTTGTGGCCCAGGTACTTCATAAAGGTATACGCCATACCGCCGCCGATGATGATGGTATCACACTTGTCAATCAGATTTGCAATCACGCCGATCTTGTCAGACACTTTAGCGCCGCCCAGGATAGCAACCAGCGGGCGCTTGGGGTCAGCCAGTGCGCCGCCCATAAACTGGATCTCTTTCTGGATCAGGTAGCCGCAGGCAGCCGGCAGGTAAGAGGCCACGCCGGTGGTGGAGCAGTGGGCACGGTGTGCGGTGCCGAATGCGTCGTTCACAAACAGGTCTGCCAAAGAAGCCAGCTCCTTGGAGAAGTTCTCCTCGTTCTTGGTCTCCTCTGCACGGTAACGCACATTCTCCAGCAGCATCACCTGGCCGTCCTGCAAGTCGGAAGCCAACTTCTTGGCATTGTCGCCAACCACATTCTCGTCCTCAGCCAGCGGCACATCCACACCCAGGTACTCGCTCAGGCGCTTGGCCACGGGAGCCAGGCTGAACTCGGGCTTATACTCGCCCTTGGGTCTGCCCAGATGGGAGCACAGAATCACCTTGGCACCCTGCTCCATCAGGTACTTAATGGTGGGCAGTGCAGCTACGATACGCTTGTCGTTGGTGATCTCGCCGTCTTTCAGCGGAACATTAAAGTCGCAGCGTACCAGTACGCGCTTGCCTTTAACATCCATATCTTCAACGGATTTTTTGTTCAGTGCGTTCATAAAATAACAACTCCTTCAAGTTAATCTGTCTTTTTTAGAAAAGCCTGATATTTTTACCGATACAATTATAGCCGATTTGCCCCTGTATTGCAAGAAAAAATTGGCGCCCGCCGGCAGATTTGTTATATTATTCACAACTTGCCCGCCGCTATGCAAAATCTTGTGCAAGGTGAATAGAATTCAGGGTCGTTCGACGGGAACAGCCCGCCGGTTGTTTTATCCCCTCAGTCGCATAAATGCGACAGCTCCCCTTTATTACATAAAAGGGGAGCCTTTTTGTTTGTAATGTAAAGAAGAACCGGTAGGGGCGGCAACCTGCCGCCCGCTTAAATCCCTCCGTCTGCTCGCAAACTCGCAGCCACCTCCCTTT
>CAVCUL010000018.1:0-39423 GCA_963605415.1 bacterium
ACTTATAGCAAGATATGAGACCGACCGGTTCTCCATATTTGAAAAGTTACGACAATCGCACTTTTAGCCGAGCGGAAAATCAGGGAAAAAGTTACGACAACTTGACCTTCAAATTTGTCGTAACTTTTGAAAAACACCCAAAATGTTTACATTGTAGGTGGCTGCATTTTAACGATGTAGCCACCTTTTATCATATATTCTGCCATCCTCTTGCCTTTGGCATAAAGACGTATAATAGAGCTTTTCTTCCTTATCGAATATAATGAGTGCAGACAGGAGGTGCAGGCATATGAAAAAGTACCATATCTATCTGACAGACGAAGAATATAGCCATGTGATACAGAGCCTTATCGGCTTGAAAAATGACCTGATAGCTCAGGGCAGATATACCGATGCAGTTGATGATGTTCTCTGTAAGTTTTTATCAGCCAAGAAAAAGACATTGAAAATTAAATGCATATAAAAAAGCGGCGCAAAACTGCGCCGCTTTGGCCGCACTCGGACAGAGCGCGAGTGGCAGACTATGGCAAGTCTGCCGAGAAAGGAGAAGACTCTTTTGCGCCCTATGGGCACAGAAAAGAGCATTACCGCAGGGAGCCGGAAGGAGAAGTACAGGGAGGGTGTTATCCGTGCAGGCGGGTTTTCGCCCGCCTGCTGTGTATTGTAAGCTCCTGCTGCGGGTCAAACAAAATCCACAAGGGATTTATTTGTGTAGGGAGGCTTAGTGACCAAACAGGCCCTTTTTCTTGTACGGCTCCGTGTGCACATCGGTCACCGTATAGCCGGTGTCGCCGATGGCCTTACGCAGGGCCGCCTCGTCTAAAGGCTCTGCCGAGATGATCTCCGCCTGTTTCTTTTTATGGGAGGCCTTTACACTCTTTACATGAAAGTTGCGGCGCACGGTATCGTTTACATGGCTCTCGCACATACCGCAAGCCATACCGTCAATGCCTACAATGGTCTTTGTCATAAAGCACACCTCCCCTATCTTTTTTTCTTAGACTGCTGGTGGCAGCAGCCGGCGTTGGCGCAGTGGGCGCAATTTGCACCGCAGGTGTTGCGCCCGGCCTTTTTGTCTTTCACGATGGAGCAGATGATCCCCACCACGATAGCCACCAGCACAAGAATGATCAGAATGGTTAAATAATTCGCTTTCAGAAAGGCAAGCATAAACACACCTTCTTGTTTAATTATTTGGTAGCCTTGCTCTTTGCTTTCTTTGCGGTCACGGTCAGGGTGTTATCGTCATACTTGTTCTTACGGAACAGCATATACACGATAGCGGCAATCAGCAGGATCGCAACGATCAGGCCGAAGATGTTGCCGTTGCCCATGAACATAGCGCCGATCTGATTTACGATCAGGGCGATCACATAAGCGAAGCCGCACTGATAACCGATGGCGAACCAGGTCCACTTGGCATTGTTCATCTCTCTGCGAATAGCGCCGATGGCTGCAAAGCAGGGTGCGCACAGCAGGTTGAAGATCAGGAAGGAATAGCCCTGAACACCATTGAATGCGTCAGCAATAGAGGTGTACACATCGGCACCGCCGCCACCGTACAGGATGCCCAGCGTACCTACGATGTTCTCCTTTGCCACCAGGCCGGTGATAGAGGCCACAACAGCCTGCCAATTGCCCCAGCCAAGAGGAGCAAAGATCCACTTGATGGCACCGCCGATGGCAGCCAGGATGGAGAAGTTGATCTCTTCCTCAGACAACATACGGAACTGGCCCTCAACCACGCCGAAGTAAGTGGTGAACCATACGAAGATGGTGGACAGAGTGATGATGGTGCCGGCCTTCTTAATGAAGGACCAGCCGCGCTCCCAAGTGGAGCGAAGCACATTGCCCAGGGTGGGCACATGGTATGCCGGCAGTTCCATAACGAAGGGCGCCGGGTCGCCGGAGAACATCTTGGTCTTCTTCAGCATAATGCCGGAGATGATGATGGCGGCCATACCGATGAAGTAGGCGGAGGTGGATACGATAGCAGAGCCACCGAAGATAGCGCCTGCGATCATAGCGATAAAGGGCACCTTTGCACCGCAAGGAATAAAGGTGGTGGTCATAATGGTCATGCGGCGGTCGCGCTCATTCTCAATGGTACGGGACGCCATAACGCCGGGGATACCGCAACCGGTACCGATCAGCATGGGGATAAAGGACTTACCGGACAAACCGAACTTACGGAAGATACGGTCCAGCACGAAAGCGATACGGCTCATATAACCGCAGCCCTCCAGAATCGCCAGCAGGAAGAACAGCACCAGCATCTGAGGTACAAAGCCCAGCACGGCGCCGACACCGGCTACGATACCGTCCAGCAGCAGACCGGACAGCCATTCGGGAGAATTGGCTTTCTCCAGCAGGTTACCCAGCAGAACCGGGATACCGGGTACCCAAACGCCGTACTCGGAAGCGTCCGGCGCGCCATAGCCCTCTTTATAATCGGTGTTTTCATAATTGGCAACGGCCTCTTCCAGGGCAGCCTTCTTGGTGCCGGTGTGGTCCGTTGTCTCCAGCGTTTCTTCATCCTCAGTGGTGTAGGTCACGCTTGCATCTGCAGGCGTAGCGGCAACCAGCTGATCCAGAGCAGCCTTTGCATTGGCGTCGCTGTAATTCTCATTTTCCGTATCAATGGCGTCTGCCATATCCTCTGTGCCATAGGCATCAATAAACCCGGCCAGAATGTCGTCTGTTTCGCCATAGGTCTCCTCAGCGTCCGCTGCCTGACTGGTGCCGATCCAGAACAGGTGCCAGCCGTCCCCGAACACGCCGTCATTGGCCCAGTCCGTTGCGGAGGAACCCACAGTGACCATGGAGATGTAATAAACCAGGAACATAACCACTGCAAAGATGGGCAGACCCAGCCAGCGGTTGGTCACGATCTTGTCAATCTTATCGGAGGTGGACAGCTTGCCCGCCTGCTTTTTCTTGTAGCAGCCCTTGATGATGGAGGCGATATAAATGTATCGTTCATTGGTGATAATGCTCTCTGCATCATCGTCCAGCTCCTCCTCGGCAGCCTTAATGTCTTCTTCGATATGGGCAGCCACCTGGGCGTCCAGATCCAGTTTCGCAAGCACCTTGTCGTCGCGCTCAAAAATCTTTATGGCATACCAGCGCTGCTGTTCCTCCGGCAGATTATGAACGGCAGCCTCTTCAATGTGGGCCAGCGCGTGCTCTACCACACCGGTAAAGGTGTGCTGGGGAACGGTGTGGCCGTTCTGTGCAGCCTGTACTGCAGCCTCGGCAGCCTCTTTAATGCCGGTGCCTTTCAGTGCAGAGATCTCTACCACCGGGCAGCCCAATTCTCTAGACAGCTCCTGGGTGTTGATCTTGTCGCCGTTCTTCTTGACCACATCCATCATGTTGATGGCAACCACAACCGGGATACCCAGTTCCACCAGCTGGGTGGTCAGGTACAAGTTACGCTCCAGGTTGGTACCGTCAATAATGTTCAAAATAGCGTTGGGGCGCTCACCGATCAGGTAGTCACGGGCAACCACTTCCTCCAAAGTATACGGAGACAGGGAGTAAATACCCGGCAGGTCGGTAATCACAACATCGTTGTGCTTTTTCAGTTTACCCTCTTTTTTCTCCACCGTTACGCCGGGCCAGTTACCTACAAACTGGTTGGAACCGGTCAGCGCATTAAACAGTGTGGTCTTGCCGCAGTTTGGGTTACCGGCAAGTGCAATTGTTATTTTCATCGGTCACATTCCTTTCCGTGTCTTTTCGTTATTAGTGGCAACTAACGCCTTGAGCTAAATAAAAGGGCCCCCTGCCCTCTTATTGAACCTCGATCATCTCTGCATCCGCCTTACGAATGGAGAGCTCATAACCGCGCACGGTTACCTCAATGGGATCGCCCAGGGGCGCAACTTTGCGCACATGCACATCTATGCCCTTGGTGACGCCCATATCCATGATACGGCGCTTCACTGCGCCCTCGCCATGGAGCTTTACCACTTTGGCGCTGCCGCCTACCGGAACATCTCTGAGTGTTTTCATTCTGTGTCCTCCTCACCTATACAAAATCTTATACGAAAAGCAGATCGCTCTGCTCTTTATACCATAATTTTTGCAGCCATTTCCTTACTGATGGCCACACGGGTCTCTTTCACATTAACGATCAAATTACCCATCATGTCTGTGATCACCTGCACATCACCCCCGGCCACAAAGCCCAGGTCGCTCAGATGGGCACGCACCTCCGGCTTGCCGCCTACTTTTAAGATGGTGTAGGTCTCGCCGGTATCTGCTAAAGTTAAAGGCATCATAATAGTAAATCCTCTTTTTCTCCCCGGCAAACACCCGGGGTTAGCACTTTCTAACCGCTTATATGTTAGCACTGGCTAACCATTTTGTCAAGCATTTCCGTTTATTTTTTGAAAAACAAAATCCACTCTTGCAGATTTGCACAGAATGTTGTATAATACACATAGTTAGTCTAAACAAATTACACAAAAAGTCACGGTGATCCTATGAAAATTCAAGAGTCCGCAGAGAATTATTTGGAGACCATCCTTATGCTCAGCCAACGGGGTATGGATGTGCGCTCCATTGATATTGCCAATGAACTGGATTTTTCCAAGCCCAGCGTAAGCATTGCCATGAAGAACCTGCGGGAGAACGGCTATATTGAAATGGACGACAACGGCCACATCTTTCTATTGCCCCCCGGAGAGGAAATCGCCCAGCGTATGTACGAACGGCACACCTTTCTCTCCCGCTGGCTCACCGCCTTGGGCGTAGACCCGAAAACGGCTGTGGAAGATGCCTGCCGTATTGAGCACGTAATCAGTGCAGAGAGCTTCGAGGCACTCAAGCGCGCCTGCGCCGCCCATACGGAACTGGACTTTGACGCCAACCGGGCAGAATAAACGCAATAGATTATGAAGCACCCCATCTCGTAACGAGATGGGGTGCTGTTGTGTGTATACGGCAGGATCAATCCCCCACCCTACAGTATATTGCCTTTGACGAATTGCTATCAAAATCAACAAAAAACCACCCACTGCAACGCAATGGGTGGCGGTGGCGCAGAGCGCCTTATTTTTTATTGATCTCTTTAGAATACTTAGCCAGGTATACAGTGCGCATCAGGAAGCACTCTGCCTTGGGCACATAATGGGGGCGGTTAAAAATATCCGTATCGATCACGGCCTCACAGCCTTTGTCCATAATGATTTCCAGCGCCTGCATATCCCCGTCGGAATTACCGGTGATGATGGCGCCATTACCCTGGATCAAGATGGCATTGCGGCTGTCCATGGCCTTGGCAATATCCTTAGCGCAGGCATCCGTATCGCCGTTAATCCACGGACGGTTCTTTACATCCACGCCGGCGATCTGAGCAAAATCGTCAATCATGGGGATCATATCCTCGCCGGTGCAGGACACAGCGATCACATCCGGATCCGTGATCTGGCGAATAATAGAGCAATCCTGGCTGTCATAAATAGCCTTGTGGATTTTGGCACACTTAGGCGCAATGCCGGTAATGCCCAACCCGGTCTCCAGATCCACATCAATGGTCTCACCGCCTACGGTCAGGCTAAAGGTCTTGCCGTTGCGCACAGAGGCACCCAGGTCACAAATACTGTCCGGCATAGCTACAGCGCCGTTCTTCTTTAAGAAGTAATTACGCTTGCCCTCATCGGAATACGTCTTGGCCCAAGAATGGCGCAAGTAATTGTCCTTAATTACACGCTCACAGCACTTCTCCAGTGCGTCTGCGATCTCAAAAGCCTGCTCATAGGTATCGCCCATGCAAAGAGTGCCGTGGTGCATCATCATAATGGCGCGGCAACCCGGGTTCATCATAATGCACATCTCCACCTTCTTACGCAGAGAATTGGTGGTAGACATAGCGTAATCGGCGCAGGGCACTTTGGTACCCAGTACCGGCTGGAATTCATTATAAACATTGCGGATCTCCATGCCGGTAATGCTGACAATGGTGGCCGCCTTTTGGTGGGTGTGGATCACAAAGTCCACAGTGGGATGGTGGCGGTACGCCGCAGCGTGCACGCCCTTCTCGGAAGAGGGCTTAATGTCGCCCTCATAAGAGCAGTCCTCAATATTGACCACAACAACCTCTTCCGGCGTCAGCGTCTCATACGCACGACCGGAGGGTGTGATCACAAACTGGGTGTCGGAAATACGGGCAGATACATTGCCCCAGGTACGGGCGATTAGGCCGCTTTCCACCAGCTTTTTGCCGGCTTCAACCACCAGCTTTTTTGCTTCTTCTAATTCGTAAGCCATGTGTTTTCCCCTTAAAATCGTATTTTTGCCCCGGGGGCAAAAGCACCAAAAGGACGGCCGGGCATTACTGCCCGGTACCGCCCTTGGTAAAAATTCTTACGCCTCGATGCAAACGCAGTTCTTGAACACGTTCTCAAATCTGTTCAGGCAGTCGTCGATCATCTCTTCCGTATAAGCAGCGGAGGTGTACAGACGGGAACCGGCCAGAGTAACCAGACCCTCTGCCATGTAAGCAGCGCCCATGTGCTCCATCTCAGACTGACGCTTGCCGGTCTCCTTCAGGGTAGCCGGAATGGTCCACGGATGCTTCCAATCCACCTTAAAGTGCATGGTACCAACGGTATCCAGGTGGCATACAGAGCCCTGGTTAAAGCACACGAAGGGCAGGTCATACTTCTTGATCAGTGCCTGCAAACCGTGTACCAGACGGTCAGCCATCTTACCGGCCACCTGGCAGGCATTGCGCTTCTCAATCTCGCAAATCGCGGTGTAGCCGGCACAGCAGGACAGCGGCGTAGCAGCCATGGTGCCGCCGCACATTGCCTTATGAATCTTCTTACCGGAGCCGTTGCCCTTATCCAGGCCGGCACCTAAGTACTTCATAACCTCTTTGTGGCCGCCAATGCCGCCTGCACCCGGGTAACCGCCGGCGATCACCTTACCGAAGATGGTGATGTCGGGATCAATGCCGAAGTAGCCCTGTGCACCGGACACGCCGATACGGAAGCCGGTTACAACCTCGTCGCAAACCAGCAAAGCGCCATACTTGCGGCACAGTGCCTGAACGCCCTTGGGGAAGTCCTTGTCTACCGGACGGGTACCGGACTCCGGACCAATGGCCTCAATGAACACGGCAGCCGTACCGCCGCGGAACTTATTGAGGATCAGCTTGCGCTCCAGACTCTTCAGATCATTGGGGAAGAACTCCTGGGTGTGCTTAAATACGAACAGCGGCACGCCGTGAGACTGCAGATTCAGGGTGCCGGGCACGCGCATGCCCCATGCCAACTGATCGGACCAGCCGTGATAAGCGCCGCCCATTTTAATGATGTTTTTGTGACCGGTAGCCAGACGAGCTACACGCACAGCGCACATGCAAGCCTCCGTACCGGAACCCAGCATACGGAACATTTCCACAGAAGGAACACAGTCAGAGATCTTCTTGGCCAGCTTATACTCATACTCATGGAACAAACCGGTGGAAGGACCGCAGTCATCCAGCAGTTCCTTTACTTTCTCCTTCACTACATCGTCGTTGGAGCCCAAAATGGTGGGACCACCGGCCTGCAGGAAGTCATAATACTCGTTGCCGTCAATATCATAGAGCTTAGCACCCTTGGCCTTGGTCATCACGATGGGGAAAGGATAGTTAAACGCCAGGTTGTGCTGTACACCGCCGGGAATAACTTCTCTGGCCTCGGTAATCATTGCCTTGGACTTTGCGCACTTCTTATCAAAGTATTCTTCTTCATACTTCTTCAGCGCAGCCGGGCTGATGGAATAGATGGGCTTTTTGATGAGCGCGTCCAGCTGAGCGGTGACCTGCGCTGCATCAAGATACTCAGAAATTGCAAATCGGGTATCCATAATGGTCGTTCCTCCTTAAAATTCATGAGCCGCCGCTCACCCCAAAGGGTGTGAGTCATCGCTCACATAAAATACACCTTTAGTATATCACTTTTTAATGATTTGTCAAATGGGTATTTACAAAAAATTGTTGAAATTTCCTGCATTTTTATTCAGATTTCTTGCAATAGCGGATAAATAATGATAATATAAGGAGAGTGAATTGCGGTTCACGCTTTACAGAGAGGGAGTATTTGTACGGATTGCACAAAGGGGCTTTCTGTTCTTTGTGCAAGGCTACAAAATTTTTCAAAATGGCAAATAAACATCACAAGGACGCATTTGACCGCATATCTGAGGAGCGACGGGAGCGCATACTGGAAGTGGGCACCGAAGAATTCTCCTCTAAAGGCTACGAAAATGCCAATATCAATATCATCGCCAAGAATGCAGGGATCAGCATCGGACTGATGTACAAGTACTTCGCCACCAAGGAGGACCTGTTCATCACCTGCATTCAGCGGGGTATGCGTATTTTATCCCAGGTAATCGAGGAGATCATGGCCAGCGATGACAAGCTGCTGATTAAGGCAGAAAAGCTGATTCGCGCCACCTGCGTCCATTCCAAGCAAAACGCCAATTACATTCGGCTGTATAATGAGATTACCTCAGAGAAAGACAGCACGCGCACCAAGCTGCTGGTGCGTGAAATTGAAAGCGAATCCAGCGGCGTCTACACCACAGCCATTGCCCAGGCGCTGGCCAAAGGTGATGTGCGCCCGGATCTGGATCCACGACTCTTCGCCTTCTTTTTGGACAATCTGCTCACATCCTTACAATTCTCTTACACCTGCGACTACTACAAGGAGCGCTTTAAGTTCTATACCGGTGTAGATGTGGAGGAAATGGATGACGAGCGAGTGATCAGCCAGCTGCTGAAATTTGTGGAGAGCGCATTTACATTCGAAAAGAAGTAACGGTTTTTTTACCGCGTATAACACCATAGGAGGATATTTTATGAGCAAGTATGTAATCACCTACGATGTGGGCACCACCGGAGTCAAAACCTGCCTGATCGAGATCGGCGACACCATGCGTATTTTGGCCTCTGACACGGCAGGCTACGGCCTGTATGTGGACGACGAGACCGGTGTTAAGGGTGGTGCCGAGCAGGACGCAGACGAATGGTGGGGTGCCATGTGCAGCACCACCCGCAATGTTTTTAACAAGTGCGTCAGCGTGACCAAAGACCAGGTGGAGGGCATCAGTTTCTGCTCTGCCATGCAGGGCCTTGTGCTGGTAGACAAAGAGGGCAACTGCATTCGTCGTCCCATGACTTACATGGACCAACGTGCCGGTGACGAGCTAAAAAAAGGCATCGCCCACGGTGTACAGATCGCCGGTGCCGAGGTGACCAAGCTGCTGAAATACCTGCGCTACACCGGCGCAGTTTCCTCATCTGTCAAGGATCCCATTTGGAAGTACCGCTGGGTACGGGAGAATGAGCCGGAGAACTTTAAAAAGGTCTATAAGTGGCTGGATGTAAAAGAATATCTGATCTGTCGCTTGACCGGTGAGTTTGTCATGACCCAGGATTCTGCCTTCGGCACCCTGCTGTATGATACCCGTAAGGGACACGAGGGCTGGTGCAAGCCCATTTGCGACATGGTAGGTGTGGATATGAAACACCTGCCGGAAATCAAGCAGTGCACTGATAAAGTGGGTGAAGTAACTGCCAAGGCTGCTGATGAACTGGGTCTGGCTCAGGGCACAGCCGTGTACGGCGGCGGCGGCGACGCCTCTTTGATCGGCGTAGGTGCCGGTGCAGTAGAGATCGGCGATGCACATATTTATTCCGGCACCTCCGGCTGGGTTGGTACCGTTGTACCGGAGCAGATGGTAGACACCGGCGCTATGATGGCCGCGATTGTGGGTGCCAATCCGAAAACCTTTAACTATTTCGGCGAGCTGGAAACCTCCAACAAGTGCGTGGGCTGGGTCAAGGACCACTTGGCACTGGACGAGATCGGCGTGTTCTTAAAGCGCTACGGCAACGCCACCGACAGCCTGGAGCAGGTAGAGTTCAATATGTATGACTACCTGGAAGAGGTGATCGACACCATTCCTGCTGGCTCCAACGGCGTGATCTTTACCCCTTGGCTTCACGGCAACCGCTGCCCCTTTGAGGATCCCAACGCCGCCGGTATGTTCTTTAACATTCGGCTGAATGTAGGCAAAACAGAGCTGATCCGGGCTGTGGTAGAGGGTATCTGCTTCCACATGCGCTGGATGCTGGAACGCCAGGAGTTGAAGACCACCAAGTATCAGAAGTCCAAGACCGTTCGCTTCTGCGGCGGCGGCGCTTTGGGCGAGACCACCTGCCAGATTTTGGCAGACATTCTCCAGCGGGATGTGGTGGTTGTGGAGTCTCCGCAGAACATCGGTGCCGTAGGTGCGGCCGCTTGTATCGCTGTGGGTATGGGCGCCATCGACTCTATCTTCGATGTTAAGAAGCTCATTCCTATTAAGACCACCTACAAGCCCAACCCGGCCAACAAGGAAGTCTATGACCGCAATTTTAAGGTGTTTAAAAACCTGTATAAAGCCAACAAAGAGAACTTTGCCATTCTCAACGGCTAAGCCCTTGCATAAAAACAACCCCTGCACCCGGTGTGCAGGGGTATTTTTGTACCACTCGGTACGAAACGAATAAAAGCGCTGCGGAAGATCCGCAGCGCTTTTCATTTTTTTGCTTTACTCGCCCTTGGGTGCGTAGAAATCTACCAGTGCAGCCAGCTTGTTGTACTTCTCAATGGAGTTCTCCGCCGCAATGCTGAACAGCTGCTCCGCCTTGCCGGGGAAGGAGCGCTTCAGCGCAGAGTAGCGGGTCTCGCCCTCGATGAACTGTACATAATCGGCGCTGGGTGCCTTGCTGTCCAGGGTAAAGGGGTTCTTCCCTGCCTTGGCCAGGTCCGGGTTAAAGCGGAACAGGTTCCAGTACCCGGCGGCAACTGCCTTCTTCTGCTCAGCCTGGTTAAAGGGCATCTTAATGCCGTGGTTGATGCAGGGGGCATAACAGATAATAATGGACGGGCCGTCATAAGCCGCAGCCTCCTGAAACGCCTTTAAGCACTGGTTGGCGTTGGCGCCCATAGCCACTTGGGCCACATACACATAGCCGTAGCTCATGGCAATTTGGGCCAAATCCTTTTTCTTAACCACCTTGCCGGAGGCAGCGAACTTGGCCACAGCGCCGGTCTGGGTGGCCTTAGAGGCCTGACCGCCGGTGTTGGAGTACACCTCCGTATCAAACACAACGATGTTTACATTTTCATTAGACGCAATCACATGATCCAAACCGCCAAAGCCGATGTCATAGGCCCATCCGTCGCCACCAAAGATAAACTGATACTTCTTGGCCGCATAGTCTGCATCTTTCAGGAAGTCGGCGGCTGCAGCCTTAGCGTCGCCCTCCAACTCTTCCGTCTGCAACGCAGCGATCAGTGCCTGAGCAGGCTCTGTATTGGTGGCAGCGTCCGCATAGGTATCCAGCCAAGCCTGGGCTTTGTCGGCTACCGGAGTGTCCAGCAGCTGCTGGGCGTCCATAGCCAGTCGCTCGCGAATCTGCTTTTGCGCCAGCAACATACCGTAGCCGAACTCGGCGTTGTCCTCAAACAGAGAATTGGACCATGCAGGGCCGTGGCCGTTCTTGTCTACCGTGTAAGGGGTAGAAGGGGCGGAACCGCCCCAGATGGAGGAGCAGCCGGTGGCATTGGCAATGTACATACGGTCGCCGTACAGCTGGGTAGTCAGCTTGGCATACGGTGTCTCACCGCAGCCTGCGCAAGCACCGGAGAATTCCAAATACGGCTTTCTGTACTGCACGCCAATGGTGTTGTTGGCAAGCAGCTCCGGCTTCTCGGAAGTATCCACCAGCGCGTCATAGATCTTTTGCCGATCCATCTCACTGGCAATAGGTTTCATGGTCAGGGACTTGGTGGGGCACACATTGGCACAGGAGGCACAGCCGGTGCAGTCCAGCACAGACACAATCAGTGCGTACTGATAATCTGCTCTCCGGTGCTTCACCATGGTGGTGCCTGCCGGTGCGGCAGCCGCTTCTTCTGCATTCATGGCAATGGGACGAATGACTGCGTGGGGGCAGACCATGGAGCACAGATTACACTGGGCGCACTTGGTGCCGTCCCACTGGGGTACGGTAATGGCAATGCCTCGCTTCTCAAAGGCGGCAGAGCCGGCAGGATATACGCCGTCCGCCCGATCGGCAAAGGCAGATACCGGCAGATCGTCGCCGTGCAGGCGGCCAACCGGATCCAGAATTTCCTTTACGAACTTCTTCATCTCCGGACGGTCAGTAGGCACTTCCAGCTGACGGGGTGCATCCTCGGCAGTCTTCCAGCTGTCCGGCACCTCTACCTTCACAATCTCCTGGGCACCGCGATCAATACCGGCAAAGTTGGCATTCACGACCGCCTCGCCTTTCTTGGAGAACTTCTTAACCACAGCAGCCTTCATCAGCTCGATGGCCTTCTCTACCGGCAAAATCCCGGAGATGGCAAAGAACGCAGACTGCAAGATGGTGGAAGCACGGCCGGGCAGACCCACTTCCTCTGCGATTTTAATACCGTTGATAATATAGAAATTGATGTTGTTCTCTGCAATATAGCGCTTCATAGAAGCAGGCAGCTGGCTGTCCAACTGGTCCGGGGTCCAAATACAGTTGAGCAGGAAAGTGCCGCCGGGCACCAGGTCCTGCACCATGTCATACTTGGTCACATAGGACGGGCAGTGGCAGGCCACAAAATTGGCTTTGTTGATCAAATAGGTAGAAGTAATGGGCGAAGAGCCAAAACGCAGGTGGGACACGGTAATGCCGCCGGACTTCTTGGAATCATAGAAGAAGTAGCCCTGGGCGTACATATCCGTATTATCACCGATAATCTTAATAGAGTCCTTGTTGGCGCCAACGGTGCCGTCAGAGCCAAGGCCCCAGAACTTACAAGAGGTGGTGCCTGCCGGGGTGGTGTCCGGGTTCTCGGTCACCGGCAGAGACAAATGGGTCACATCGTCCTCAATGGACAGGGTAAACTCCGCTTTGGGCTGGGGCGCAGTCATATTGTTGTACACGGCGATAATATGGGCCGGTACGGTATCTTTGGATCCCAGGCCGAAACGGCCGCCGTACACCGGCACGTCGTTAAAGGCAGAGCCTTTCAGTGCAGCCACCACGTCCAGGAACAGCGGCTCACCCAGGGAGCCGGGTTCCTTGGTTCTGTCCAGTACAGAAATATGCTTTACCGTCTCCGGCAGGGCAGCCAGCAGGTGTTTGGCGCTAAAGGGACGGTACAGGTGCACCTTGACCATACCCACTTTTTCGCCACGGGCGTTCAGAAAGTCTACAGTCTCCTGAATGGTGTCGCACACAGAGCCCATAGCTACGACCACCCGATCAGCATCCGGCGCACCGTAGTAGTTGAACAGCTTATAATCTGTGCCCAGCTTCTCATTGATGGTGTTCATATACATCTCGGTGGTGGCTACTGCATCGTTGTAGTAACGGTTGCAGGCCTCTCTGTGCTGGAAGAACACATCGCTGTTCTCCGCAGAGCCGCGCAGCACCGGCTTCTCCGGGTTCAGCGCGCGGGCGCGGAACGCCTGCACATCGTCCATATCCACCATGGAGCGCAAGTCCTCATAATCCCAGGTTTCAATCTTCTGCACCTCATGGGAGGTACGGAAGCCGTCAAAGAAATGCAGGAACGGCACGCGGCTCTTTAAGGTGGACAGATGGGCCACAGCGCCCAGATCCATCACCTCCTGCACATTGGCAGAGCAGAGCATGGCATAGCCGGTCTGACGGCAAGCCATCACATCGGAATGGTCGCCAAAAATATTCAGCGCGTGGGTAGACACGCAACGGGCAGACACATGAATCACGGACGGGATCAGCTCACCGGCGATCTTATACATATTGGGGATCATCAGCAGCAGACCCTGGGACGCGGTGTAAGTGGTGGTCAGCGCACCGGCAGACAGAGAGCCGTGCACGGCACCGGCGGCACCGGCCTCAGACTCCATCTCCGCCACCTTAACCGTTTGGCCAAATAGGTTCTTGACCCCACGGGCAGCCATAGCGTCCGTCTCCTCCGCCATTGTGGATGACGGGGTGATGGGATAAATGGCGGCAACCTCTGTAAATGCGTAGCTGACATGTGCAGCGGCGCTGTTACCGTCCATGGTTTTTTTCTTTCTGTTCATGGAACAACTTCCTCCTGTATTTTCTATACATTTAATATAGATAACAACCTCAGCCTGGGCATACGCCCACAACTGTATCAATTATACCACTCTCTACGGTAGAATTCAACATAACAAATCTGCAATTCTGTAAAAAACTGTACAAAAACGACAAAAAGCAGTGCTGATTCACTGCTTTTTGTTTATATTTTCGTAAATTATACCAAATGCGACTTAATCATCGTCCCCATTCAGATTCTCAACACCCGCCCACTCAAAAAGCACGCTGTCTTCGCCCTTTTTTACCGTCTGGGTTTCACTCTTCTTGGTGTGTTCCAGCTCCAACTGTACCTTCACATCGCCCCGATATTTCTTCTCTGTGGTGTAGGTGAATTTTTTGCCGATCTCCAGCGTCACCTCTTTCTCGTCCACCTGCTTGCCGTTAACGGTAATGCGCAGCTTGTCCGTACGGCTATCCGTGCCTGCAGGCAGATTAACGGTAATCTTAATCTGTCGATTGGCTGCTACGGTCGTGGTTTCCTTTTCCGTGGTTTTTTCCTTTTCCGTGGTCTTTTGCTCTTTCGCTGTATCTGTTTTTTTGGTGGTTTTGTCCGTCTTGTCCTTGCCGCTCTCTGCCGTGGTACCGGTTTTATCATCCTTTACAGAAGAGCTGTCGTTGCCGGAGGACTTGCCGCCGGTGGTGCTCTCCCCTGCCGTTACGGTATTGCCCTTGGCATCCGTCTGGGGCACGGTAACCACCCGCGTCTGGGCCTTGCCGTCCTTGTCCGTAACGGTCTTGCCATTCTCATCGGTCACATCCACTACAGCGGTGACCTCTGTGTCCGTATATTGTTTTTTGCTGCAGGCAGCAAATGCCAAAACCATACTACACGCCAGCAGCACTGCCATTGTTTTTTTCATGATAACAACTCCTTTATATCCGTTCATCGGGTTGCAAAAACGCCTGCATCGCCGCATCGCTGGGCATACGCCAGTCACCGCGGGGACTCAGAGACACAGAGCCCACCTTAGGCGAATCCGGAATACAGGACCGCTTAAATTGACTGATAAAGAATCGGCGCAGGAATTCCGTCAACCACCGGTCAATGGTTGGGCGGTCGTACTGACCGTCGAAGGCTTTTTCCGCCAGCAGGGCCAGCTTTTCCCGAGCAAAACCGAAACGCACAAAGTGATAGAGGAAAAAGTCATGCAACTCATAAGGGCCGATTTTCTCCTCTGTTTTTTGGGCGATCTTACCGTCTGCGTCCGGAGGGAGCAACTCGGGCGACACCGGGGTGTCCAGCACATCCCGCAAAATCTCTTCTGTTTGGCCGCCAAGCTCCCCGGCCACATAATCCACCAAATAGCGCACCAGGGTCTTGGGCACGGAGGCGTTGACCCCATACATACTCATATGGTCGCCGTTGTAGGTGCACCAGCCCATAGCCAGCTCGCTCAAATCGCCGGTGCCCACCAGCAGGCAGCCCTCTTTATTGGCCAGGTCAAAGAGGATTTGGGTGCGCTCTCTGGCCTGGGTGTTCTCATAAGTAATATCATGCACTTCCGGGTCGTGGCCAATGTCTGCCATGTGCTGCACACAGGCATCTGCAATAGAGATCTCCCGCCGAGTGACCCCCAGGGTCTCCATTAAGTCCAGCGCATTGCGATAGGTGCGGTCCGTGGTGCCGAACCCGGGCATGGTCACGCCCAGCACGGCACTGGCCGGCTTGCCCAGCAGTTCCATGGCACGCACAGCCACCAGCAGGGCCAAAGTGGAGTCCAGGCCGCCGCTGATCCCCAGCACACAGCCCTTGGAGCCAACATGCTCCAGCCGCCCGGCCAGGCCGCTGGCCTGGAGCAAAAAGATCTCCTTGCATCGCTCCCGCCGCTGGGCGTCCGCTGCCGGCACAAAGGGGTGCGGATCCACAAAGCGGCAGGCCAAATCGTTCTCCCCATTGGGCACCGGGCAGGACTGCACCGCCCCGCCGGGCCGGTTCTCAAAGGACATATTCCGCCGCCGCTGGGCATTCAGTTTCTCTATATCCACATCGGCAACGGTGAGCACACTCTCCCGGGCAAATCGCTCGCCCTCGGCCAAAATGCCACCGTTCTCCGCCACCAGGGTGGCGCCGCTGAACACCAGGTCCGTGGTGCTCTCATGCACCCCGGCACCGGCATATACATAGCCCGCCACGCACCGGGCCGACTGACCGGCCACCAGATCCCGACGATAGGCCGCCTTGGACACATACTCGTCGCTGGCAGACAGATTGGCGATCAAATTGGCCCCTTGCAGCGCCAAAGCACCGCTGGGGGGCTGGGGCACCCACAGATCCTCGCACAGCTCCACACCCAGCAGCACGCCGCTGCCCAGGTCAAATAGCTGGCTGCCCATGGGCACGCCGTTTACCGTCTGCACCGTATCAAGATCTGTGCCGGAGGCGAACCAGCGCTTTTCATAAAACTCATTATAATTGGCCAAATGCACCTTGGGCACCATACCCTGCACCTGCCCGTCCCGAAGCAGCAATGCACAGTTATACAGGCTGTTTTTATAGGGCACCGGGGCACCGATAAGCACCGCAATGTCCTTGCCTGCCGTGTAGGCTGCCAGCCGCTGCACTGCCCGATCCGCCGCCTGCTGTAACGCAGCGGTAAAGAACAGGTCGGCGCAGGTGTAGCCGGTAACGGACAGCTCCGGGGTCACCAGCAAACGTACCTGCTGCTCCACCGCCCGGTCGATCACTGCCTCCAGCTGCCCGGCGTTATAGTCCGGGTCGGCTACCCGCAGGCGGGGCGCTGCCGCCGCCACTCTGAAAAATCCGTAGTTCATTCCATCTCTCCGCTCAGCATGGTGATTTTATAGCCAAAGGTGGCTGTCTCTCCCGGCTGCAAAACGGTCACGCCCCGGCGGTGTTCCAGAGTGCCGTCCTCATCTGTGCAGTGGGAAATGCCGCTCCACGGCTCCAGTGCCACAAAGGGCGCGTCGTTCTCGGCGGACCAGACCAGCAAATTGGCCATATCCTGGTACTCCACACGCACGCCGTAGCCCTTAGGCCCCAGCAGGGTAGCAGCCTTGGCCTCCACCCGGTCAAAAATCAGCGCGTCATCATAAAACAGATCGTGCCGCAGAGGCAGCTCCTGCCCGTCCACCAGCACATCGTACCGGCGCGCCGGGTCCACGATCCCGGATTGGTGATCCGGGCGCAAAGGCGCCTTGGTCACCGGGCGGTCAAAACGCACCTTGTAGTCCTCAAACCGTTCCCCCGCCGCCAGTGGGCAGTTAAAGGCCGGGTGACCGCCGATCACAAAGGGCATAGGTTCCGCGCCGTTATTGACAATGTGATAAGTAACCGCAACGGTGCTGTCCACCAGTTCATAGCTGATTTTCAGCTGATAATCAAAGGGATACGCCGCCAGCGTGTTGTCATCTGCCACCTGGGTAAAAGTGGCACCGTTACGGTGTTGCTCCGTCAGCGTAAAGGGGTTAATGCGAGCCACGCCATGGCGTTTCATACGACAGGGTTTGCCAAAAGCGGTAGACGCCCCCTTGGGCAGCACGCCCACGATGGGAAAGCACACCGGCGCCTGACCGGCCCAGTAGGTCGGATCCCCCTGCCAAAGATATTCTCGACCGTCCCGCAACAGAGAACGGAGCATTGCCCCCGCATCCGTCACAGTCACGGCACAGTGTTCATTTTTCAGTGTCAGTTCCATAAGAACCCTCCAGTCCTCTTTATTATAGCCTATCCCTCCCGGCATTGCAATAAAAACAGGCGGGCTTTTCAGAGTTTACAAAAAAGCCAAAATCTACCTGCAAATTGTTGCAAATCCCCTGCATATAGTATAGAATATGAGTGGCCTTGCGCAAATGCGACAGTCAGAGGAGAACGGCAATGGATATTGATACTTTTATTCACGAAGCCATTTTTGGCGAGAAAGAACAGCACCGGATTTTTTACTACTTAATGTGGGAGAACCTGCAGGAGGTGGGCTATGTGATTACAGACGAGGGCGGCTATGAGATCGACAGCATATTAAAGGCAGTAGCTCTGCAAAACCTGGTGGGCGAGTTTGCCTATCGGCTGTACGATACGGTGAACGAGACCGGCTACGAGGATGTGCTGGAGTACCTGGGCACCCTGGCCATTGGCGAGGACGACATTTTGCAATATTGCGAAAACGACCCGGAAATTTTCGTAGAAGCGGAGGATTTTGAGTTGACGGTAAAGAACGCATTGGACACCATCACCGAGCGCACGGCGGACAAGCTTTTAGAAGAATTCTCACCGGACGACCTGTTTGACTACCTGTTTACCGCCACTTACGACTTTGAGCAGGACTTTACCTATGAATTTGAAGACACGGACGAATTTTTAGCCTTTGTGGAGTCCAATACCGACCAGCTGGATAATTATAAAGAAGAATATCCCGCTGTACTGCGCTGGGTGGAAAGCGGCATGGTCTGCTGATCAAATGAAAAATACAATACAAAAAGGGACCTGAAGTCAGGTCCCTTTTGCTATGTACGAATCACTTGTTGCCTTTATTCCCGGCAGCATGCAGCTGCTGTGCAATATCCGCCAGCGTGGCAGACATGGTAGAGATCATCCGCACCGTCTCTTCTTTAGAGTAATCATTGCTGCAATAGTCATTAAGCGCACCAAAGAAACCAAAGGCCAAAAAGCTTTTGCTCACAGAGGATCGCTGACTGCGAAAATCCAGGAATTTATTTTTTCCGATATGATCCGCAATCACATCAGTAATGGCAGCAATATCCAGGTACGGCTCGATATTCCGGTTCCGAAACAGAATACGGTACTTTTTCTTAATTCGATTGGCGCTGACAAAGATCGTCAAAAAATACTGATTAAAAGTCGCTGTGTCCGGTCTCTCCGCCTTGTCAATCACCTGCAGCGCCTGCTCTGACAGTTCCTGCACAAAGTCAATTAAAATGGAATTGACCAGGTTGAATTTATCACTGTAGTGCAAATAAAAGGTGTTGCGATTGATCTGGGCGCGCTGGGTAATATCCGTTACGGAAATTTTGTCAAACTCGCCCTCCTCCAGCAATTCGAAGAAGGCCTCCCGAATGGCGCGCTCGGTTTTAATATACCGCAGGTCTGTCTCTTTCATGGCACATATCCCCCATCCTTAATAACCATATGACGATTATACACCACCATCATAATAAAAGTCAAGTCGGAAGATATGTTAATTAGCCTGCAAAATCCTGTGAAAGCCTATTTAACCCAGCCTTTTTTGAACATCAAATGCGCAGACAGCAGCGAAACCACCACACCAACAGGAATCAGCACACCAACCGCCAAATCGCCCTTGAACAGCAGCATCAGACAAACTACAGCAATAGGTACAATCGTCAACTTAAAGTGCTTGGCAAAATAACTCATACCAAGGGCACCAAACAGTGCGGGCACCACCTGCTTAAAGGCAGGCGCAAAGGCCGAACTGTCATCCGTTAGATACGGCAGCACCGGGCTGAACAGCAGCACTCCCGCGGCAATCACCAGCGTGGTCACAATAGACGATGTGGCGCAGGCAATGGTGGAGAGCACCTCGCCCTCCTCACTCTGGGCACGCACCTTGGCAGAGTCCAGGGCGGAAAGCACACAGGGCAACTTTAAGTTATTAATATTACCGGTGACAAAGGCCAAATAGGTTGCTCCGGTACCCAGCAAAGGCGTATAGGTGATCACCTCGATCACCGCGGTGGGATAAAACAGCAATGCAATGGGGGCCAACCCCTTAAACACAATTTGCGCAGAGGGAAAGGCGTTCAAATGTGCACTGATAGCTACCGGCAGCATTAAAAACACAAACAGGGCAGAAATCACCCAAAAACGACCGTACAGATGGGTCTTTTCGTTATAATCCTTCATATCAGCCCCTCCATTCCAACCAGGCGATGTGGGTGGGCAACACTTTCGCCAGGAGCATCACCGCGCCCATACCGATAAACATCGCCAACGGCATAGCCATGCTTTGAAGCCAGTTGATGTTTTTCTTTTTTTCGATTTGCATAAACAGCAGCATCGCCAGCATAGAAACGGCCAGCGCCGTAATACTCATAATACCGGCACCGTCGCCCAGCACCGCCTTGTCGCCCTGACCCACAATGGCCCGACCCACAAAAGCGCTGATTAAGCCGATAAACGCCGCAGCGCTCATTACATCTGCCCAGGCTGTATTTTTGCTCACTGCCTTACCAATGCTGTTTTGAATTTTCTTCATGGCAAAGGGAATAATCACCAGGGGCATAACCGAGCCCAGAGTCATTACCCAGGCAGCGGTAGAAAAGCCCATGGGATCCGTAATTTCTGCAGACAGGCCGCCGGTGTAGCCCAGAGCCTCCATAGCCGACTCCGCCGCCGGCACCTCATAGGAGATAGCACCGATCACCGTCAGCCGAATCCAGGGCAACACAATACCCAGGGCGCCGGACAGGGTGAGAATGGTGGCCACAATGGAGATGGCCGGTGCCAGACTAAACAGTGCCGACTGGGTCACCGTGCCCCGCATGGTAGCGGTGGAGATCCCCAGCTTTTTGCCCTGCTTCCAGGCACGAATAAGAAAAAACAGCGACTGGGCCAGCACAAAGAGCACAATAAAGCCGCCCAGCGCATACATAAATCCGCTTTCCTTAAAATCCATACCGTTTCGTCCCCCTTTATTCTGCGGTCATCAACCGAATGTAACGCTTAAAGAAAGTAACGCCCTGAGCCATCTGCCCCACGGGAATACGCTCATTGGTGGAATGGGTGGTAAGCAGCAGCGCCGTATCCACCGTAAAGGGCGCAAAGCGATAAATATTGCTGCACACATTTTCATAATTATAGGCGTCTGTGCCACCCATAACCAAATAGGGTGCCACAATGTTCTTTTCGTCCAGATTTACCGACAGCCGGCGCAAGGTATCAAAGGCCCGGGTGTCTGTCGGTGACACAATGCTGGGTTCCTTGCCCTTGATAAATTCGATCTCCACATTGTCGCCGCCCATATACTTCTCAATATGCCGCTGCACATCCGCAATGGTCTGGCCGGGCATAATGCGGAAGTTCACCGTTACGCTGGCCTTTTGGGGCAGCACATTGGCAGCAGGCGAGCCGCTGGCCATGGTCACGCCGGTAGTGGTGCGGATCAGGGACGCCGCCGGTGGGATCTGCTTCATCACCAGCTTCAGTACCGGGCGCAGCAGCCACAGATTACACAGCACCACACGCGCCGGATAAGTGGCATGGCGGCCGATATCCGTAAACATATTATATACAAAGGGCAGAATGGTGCTTTTGAATTGATGATTTTCCAGTCGTTCTACCTTCTTGGCCAATTGACCAATGGCAGTGTGTTTGGGCGGCTGGGAAGAATGGCCACCCTTGGATTTCACTGTAATTTTAAAATCCGCATAGCCTTTCTCTGCCACGCCCACACCGGTCAGGTTGGCGTCCAGCAGGCCCTTAACCTTGGCAGGCAGCATGGCGCCGCCCTCGTCCACTACGCTGTCCAGATGCACGCCCCGACGCTCCAGCTCCCGGGCCAACTCCCGGGCACCGTTGTTGCCGCCGCTGACGATCTCCTCGTTATGCCCCAGGCACAGGTACACACCACGCTTTGGAGTATAGCCCTCCTCCAGCAGAGTCTCTACACTCTCCATCAGGCAAATCAGATGGTTCTTCATATCCAGCGCGCCGCGACCCCAAATAAACTGACCGTCATTGAAGCCGTCAAAAGCCGGATGCTCCCAATCCTCCTCAGTGCCCTCACTGATGGGCACCACATCCTGGTGCGCCAAAAAAGCAATGGGGTCCAAGCCGGGATCGGTACCCTGCCAGTAAAACAAAAGACTGGCGGCGGAAATATGATCCAGCCTCAGATTTTTGTGGATCAGCGGGTAGGACTGCTCCAAAAACGCATGGAAGCGGTCAAACTCGCCCCAGTCCGTTTGGCTCTCGTCCTCACAGGATATGGTCTTAATCTGAATGGCCTGGCTAAGTCGATCGCAGGCCCGCTGCCCGTCCACCTGTTCCGGCGGAAATTCCTCCCGCTGCGGCTTTGGCGCCGTAAAGAACGCCGCGCGGATCAGCGTGACCACAATAAACGCAGCCAGCAAACCTAAAACAATATACAAAGCCGTCATTTTCTTTTCCCCTTTCCGTAAAAACAGCTTTAATCTGCAAAGCGGCACCCAACCCCGGGTACCGCTTATACATTTGTATTGGATTTATGCGCTTATTTCGCTGCACCCAGACCGTTCTCGTCAAAGTTCAGAATGGTGCTGATGACCACCTCGTAGCCGGTCTTAATCGCTTCCGGAACCAGGCGCTCCGCCGTATCCCGACGGTTGTGATAATAGTCCGCCGGCGCCGGGTCCATGGCAGCCAGACAGGTGGCCGTAATGCCGGCCTTGGTGAATGCAGCCGCATCTGAGGAGCCGAAGAACACATTGGCAAACTTCAAATCCTGGTGTCCGGCCTCAATGGCGCTGTCCATCACCAGCTGACTAAAGGGCTTCGAGTGCTTAACCGTACCGGTCATATCCCGATTGTACACATTCAGATATTCCAGATCCGTCAGGGTGTCCACACACAAAACCGCAGTCTCTACCCCATCGTTCATATACGCGTCCTTGTGGTCCTTGGCCCACTGCTTGCAGCCACGCAGGCCGGCCTCCTCGCCATCGGTCACCATGCAGCAAACCTCGGTATTCTCAAACTCCACGCCGGCCATATCCAGCATACGCAGTGCGCACACAGCCGCATAGGTGCCGGTCAGGTTGTCATTTGCGCCGGGAGAAATGGTCTTAAAGTCCACGAACCAAAACAGCGTAACCATAAACAGCGCAGTAATAAAGTGGAAATAATAGCTGTAATTCAGCATAAAGTCGCCAAAGGCGCCCATATCTACAAAATTGGCAATCAGGCAAATAACGGCAATGATAAAGGAAATGATCGCGCCGACAATGGTGCCGCCCATAAAAAAGCCCATCAGGGGCAACTTGCCCTTGGCATAATAAATGTGGCGCCATTCATAGGCCGCGTCAATATGACCGCTGATCACAATACGACGCTTCACCTCGCCGGTAGGCTTGCGGGTGGCACAGAAGTTGTGCCCCTCTACCTTCTTATACAGCGGGTCCATAAACCGCTTGTAAAACAGGAATTCCATCACCGTGATAAACAGACCGATAAAGGTCACACCGCCGACGATGCACTGAGCGATCCACCAAGGCAGCACACTGGTAAACACCAAAGCGGCACAAACCACCACCGCCAGAATAATGGCAACACTAACCAGCTTTGTAAAGTGCAAAAAAGCCTTGGGCGCCATTTTGTAGGTTTCAAAATGGGTTTCGTCACAGAAGGGGTCCATCTCTTTTTTAATATGCTTTTCCGCAGCCAGGCAGTTGCTGTTGCCGGACTCACGGGGACCGTACTTCTTGATCACATTGGTAATCTCCTTGACGGTGTAATCCACATTCTCGTCGATCACCTGCTGGGGAAATTGGCTAAACTTCATACTTATTTTTCTCCTTTTGCTTTGCGTTCTTCATTGAGTTTCAGCTCATAATGGGTATCGCCGCAGAAAAACAGGCGACGGGGCTTTTGCCGCTGAAAATAGCCGGGCTCTGCCACACTGTCCACTGCATAGCCGATCCCCAAGGCGTCCAGGGTGGGCTTAAAGCCCGCCAGCCGCTCCTTGAAGTCCGCATAATTTTTCCTCTCTTCGGCCGACCAGGCAACCTCTGCCAGCGCCTGCATACGGGGGTATACATTCAGCTCCAATTTCGGGCGCTTATCGATCCACTCGGTCCACACCTCAGCTTCCACGCCCAGCACATGGGCATAGGCACGGGATGGAATATGGTAACGGCCCGGGTCAAAATCGTATGTATAGCTCAGCGGGTACTGCCCGTAGGTCATATCAAAGTAAAAGCTGCGGTGATTGCTCAGGATCACATCGCCGCCGCGGGCAATGTGGCGCTCCACATGCTTATCCCGCTTGGGGGTCCAGTATTGACCGATCACAGAGGGATCCAGATTGTCGGCGGCCAAAATCTCGTTCCAGCCGATCAATCGCTTACCCTTCTGCTTTACATACTCCAGCACCCGATTGTTGAACCAGCCTTGCAGCTGTTCCACATCATTCAGGTGCAGTTCCTGCATCTTAGCCCGGCAGTGGGGGCATTTCTTCCACTCATCCTTAGGCGCCTCGTCGCCGCCAATATGGAAATAGGGTGCGTCAAACAGCGCACATACCTCGTCGATCACATCAAAAATAAACTGAAAGGTGCTTTCCTTACCCATACAGGCAGAGCGATTCCAGTCCAGCACCCCTTGCAGGGTGGGCACACGACCGCCAAAGTAGCCGGGCACCGGTCGCTCCAGCTCCCGACAGGCCAGCCAGGGATAGGCCGCCTCTGCCGCTGCAAAGTGGGCAGGCATGTCAATCTCCGGCACCACCATTATGCCCCGAGCCTTGGCATAGGCCACAATTTCCCGAATATCCTCCTGGGTGTAGAAACCCTCATAAGGCTCGTTGATCATTTTGGAGGTATGCCAACCGCCCACCTGCGTACCGGACCGTTTAGAGCCGATCTCTGTTAAGCGGGGATACTTCTTGATCTCAATGCGCCAGCCTTGATCGTCCGTCAAGTGCCAGTGGAATACATTGAGCTTCATCATAAAGAGCATATCCAGCAGCCGCTTAACCTCTTCCTTGCCGAAGAAATGGCGGCTTTCGTCCAGGCTCATGCCGCGCCAGCCCCAACGGGGTGCGTCATGAATGCTGCAGCAGGGCACCGCGCGCCCGCCGGCATCATAATCCGCCAAAATACGCAGGGATTGCAGCGCATAATACGCCCCAATGGGCGTGGCGGCGGTAATGTGCACCTTCTCCGGGGTCACATTCAAAGTATAGGCTTCCTTTTGCAGCGCCGGATTGTGGGTAACTACAATGCGGGCCTCCCGGGTAGTGGTGCGCACCAATGGAATGCGCAGCTCGCTCTTCACCTTTTCGCCGTCCTGCAGGGTAAAAGTGCCGTCCAGTGCCTGATACGCGCGGGGATTGGGAATTAAATGCATACTTATTCTCCGTTTCTGAAACCGCGACCGGGTGCAGTGCACCGGGCCGGGTGAAGGGTGGAACAAAATGTGTGCCTTTATATACGCTGTCTATTTTATCATATTTTCCATCGATTGTAAACGCTTTGCCCCATGTAAATTATGAATTTTCTGCTCGACAATTTTTTCTCTTTTATCGCATAAGCGACCAATCCGTTCGGTTCTGACCGACGATGCAGTGCCCGTCTGAAGTTGCATTTTTCTCCGCTTTGTGGTATGGTAAGGTTGAGAAGGAGGTCTTAGAATGAAAAAGCAAAAAGATACCCAACCGGCACCGGAGGAATGGGAGCTGACGCTGACCCTGGAGCCGGAAGAAGAAACAACCCAGACGGCAAACGGCAGCGCCCTCAGTGACCAGGACATTTTGATGTTTGGCTACCTGAGTGACCGCCTGGGCGGTAAAAAATAAAATCCTCGTCCTTTTTATGGGGCATGTATACGGCAATCGGCCGGGCTGAAACTGTTCAACCCGGCCGATTGCCGTATAAAATTATTTATCTCTTCGCGCTGTTGCGCCTAATTTACACCATTCTCAAATCACGACTAAAGTGGCGCGCTTGCTATCTCCGCAGTAGAACACTAAACTTTTAATGCCTATGTTTTGCCACCTTATGGATTTACACTACTCTCAAACATAAACCTGGAACATGCTTTCGTCGCAGAGTTTTGCCACCTTATGGATTTACACTACTCTCAAACATATCGGGGTTAAAAGGCTCCAAACGGCCTGTTTTGCCACCTTATGGATTTACACTACTCTCAAACCTCAAAAATAAACTGCGCCCACTATCCAGCGCAGGGCAAATCCATAAGACCTAATGCCATCATACTATAACAAAGAAGAATTGTCAAGGGTACACAGATCCCGATCCAGTACATAGAGTTTGGCGCGCACATCTATGCACGCCGGCGCCCGGCATTCCAAATCTAAAATCTGAATTTGGTGCAGAGACAGCGTATGCAGCAGCCGGTGCACCTCCTCCGGCTCAAAATACAAATATAAATTGGGCATAACAAAAATGCGCACCTTCAGGTACTGCGCAGCTAAAATTAAAAACCGCGCCAGGCGCTCGGCTGCAGCGCTCTCTTCCCGGCGTAGCTGAAACTGCAAAAACTTTATAATCGCGCCCGCCTCCAAATCATCCTGATAGGCTACATCATAATCAAACCGGGCGCTAAGCGCGTCGCCCAATTGCAGCAAGTCCTGCCGCACTGCAACCAGCAGATCTGTCAATTCCGTATTTAACAACTGTTCCATGGCACCCGAGATCCGATTGACCAGCTTTTTTGTGTCTGCGTCCGGCTGCAAAGGATTGGCGATATATAGCCCCTGCTTGGCAAAGGCAAACGGCTTCCACGCCTGAGAAAAGGTCAATACTTCATCTGCGCGATCCTCTAAAAAGGCGTTGAGCACCCGGCGAAAAACCGTTTTATTCTCCAGTGCCAGAACTACGGCCGCTTGATTTTCAAAAGCCAATGGCTCCGGAAAATAATCTAAAGCGATCCTCATAAAATCAGCAACCTTTCGTCCGTAGCCACCACATTGCTATCGTTGCAGCCCACCACCAACTCCATTTTTGCGTACTGCTTCTCCGTTACAGTCAAGATCTGCACCACGCCGGCCGGGGGTTTACACTTGCGCACCCCGGCACAAATGCCCGCTGCGTTATTCTGGTTCAAAGCAATCTTAGAATACACCGACTGCTGCATCATCACAAAGCCGCTTTTAATCAGTTTCTTGCGAAAGCGGGCATACTCTCGCCGGTCCCGGGCGGTCTTCACCGGCAAATCAAAAAACACAATGACACGCATAAATCTATAACTCATACACAGCTACCGGAAAATGAATTTCTGCCACATCCTGGGCAGCCAAGGCACGGAACACACTGGCTGCATACAGACGAACGGCATTGAGCACCGTTTGCGCCCGGCCGTCCAACTGCACCTCTTGATTTAAGACAGATAAAACGGCTACCTTCTCCGCCCTTTCAAACTGCTTGGGTGCTAACTTATGTACACAGGCATCTACCAACGGACGGAAAGGCTCCATTAGATCACAGCTTAAATTATAAGTATTAAACATATTGTCATGGAACAAGCCAAGCTGGGTCAAATACCCGGCAGCCACCACCTCGCGATTAAAGCAGGATAAAATCAAGCTATACCCATAATTTAATGCCGCATTGGTGGGGCAGTCGTCACTGCGGCTGAAATGGGGACCGAAGAGCGCATTAAAATACACCTTGGCCGCATGGCCCTCTCGATTGGTCCGGTCCCCAAACTCCAGCTCATCCAAATACTGGCACAGTTGGTCTGCCCGTGGAGATTGGGCCGCCCTAAGCACCAACATTTGGTTCTTGATTTTTTCACCCACAATGGCGGTCCAAACCAGCTGCTTGGCGTCCCGGGTCCAGCTCAGCTGATCCTTGAGCTTTTGGCTGCAGTCGTGGCAGCCGTAATAGGCGGTCAGTTCACCGCAGGGACTGCGTTTTTCATCACAGAAAATCACCTTGATCTTATGCTGTAACAGCTGGCTCAGCAAGGCGGTGGTGATCGCGCAGGCGGTATTCTCGATCAAGAGCACCGAAATGTCACTAAGGTGCACCTTGGTGGTGCTCTCTGCATCCCGCACCACCAGGTACTCCATACTGTATTCCAACTTGGCGGACTTGGTCACCACCACAACGCGCCAACTCATGGCAAGCCCTCCTTACGGCAGCAGTTCTATTTGCTGCTCAAACAAGCCGGTAATGGATTGGTGAATGAGTTTGACTGAATCAACGCTTTTGATATCAGAAATCTTACTATTTGTTGTAACAATACCAGCCTTGCCTGCCAAGCCAATCTTAGTTAAATCTCCAGACATCACATTGGCATGCAAAATTTTCAACATTTCAGACAATACAACACATTGATCTTCTGCTGGTAAAGCTATAAACCTTTCTGCTTTACCGCTAATTTTTTCGCCTATACTGCCAAAACGCAGACTTAAAATGGACTGATTCATTTTATCTACCAAAGCATTAAACAGCGCTATATTCTCCTCGGCAGAAATGCCATCATACTTATTCAACGGACGGTCCTTGTTCTGGCTCAAATACTTGGTAATGTTACGCACATATTTTTCATGCTCATAACTAAACACCAGTTGCATAGCCGGCTTATATACCAGTGTTGATCCTCCCCCGCTTTTACTGCTCAAATGCATCCGAAAGCCATCAAAAGACAAGCAGGCATTATACTTGATACACGGGATCAGCACTTTCGCCGGAACGCCTACATAACTGCTTACATACCCATCTGGATCAGCCAAATAAGCCTTTTCCGTTACCGCATCAATGGGCACCAACTGGCGCACCTCTTTGCCCTTTTTGTCCAAATAAGAAACCAGAGCAAAATATTTGGACATAGCCCTGTTATATGCGCCGTACTTGGCCATATCGCTCTTAGGTCCATCCTGCTTTAGCGGAATTTGGCCCTTGCCTTTCTTCACTGGCATCTGGTCAAACAGACCGCCGTGCTGGCAAAACGCATACCGGGTATAGCGAATATTGTTCTTAGCCATCATTTGCTTTACGATCTCCAGGCTCTTGGCTTGTGTTTTCTGAAGTTCGCCGTCCTCTGCCACCCAGGCGCCGGGAATATCCCACTGAAACATGGCATTCATACTGTAGCTCCGGGGACCGTTCTCCTGCAAGCCACGAATAAAATTGCGCAGATTGTGGGTGCACCGTACATTGTACACATTGCCCACCACCACATTTAAGTACGCGTCCTTGGCGTGGTGGAAGTCGTTGACCTCACGGCACTTAAGCATGTCATAGGTATGGCGAAAATCGGAAGCCAGCGCAGCCTTTACATACACGATCTCCGTCTGCGCTTTGTCATACAGCTGTTCCATAATTTGGGCAACCGCCTTGGTGGACTGTCGGGTCTCTACCAGCTGACGGGAGATAAAGGCACCCAGTTCTTCATCAGTCAACGGCGTGGTACGGATCAGGCGTTGATATTTGACTTTGCTGATCAGGCCTTTAGACATAAGCAACTGCCAAAAGCCGTGCATTTTGGCCTGTGTTTCCCGATCCAGAGGGTACACATCCGTTTTCTTTGCATTGTCCACCTTCTTCACCAACACCCGGTTGTTCAGGCTGTCGTCCTTTACCTTGGAGCGGGGGAAAATATGGTCAATATCATAAACATTGCCATTCAGCAGACTGTTCAGGTCAATATGCTCACCGGTGTACATACACAGACCCATTTGGGTATAGTACAGATACAGCTTATCGCTGCGCAGTCTGTCCTCCTCGGTCCCCTCCAGCTGAGCATACAGGTCTGCATATTCCTTTTTGCAGCTTTGGTACAGCTCCAACAGTTGGGCTTTTCTGGACTTTTTGCGCTCTTTCTTTTCTGCTCCTCGAGCCACCTCAATAAAAATCTTCTTGGGCGGGCATTTTTGGATTTTTTCGATCTCGCGAGCGATCAGCAGCGACTGGTAGATCGGCCGCTTTACCTTAGGCGAAACATACAACTTCTCCACCATTTGGCGCAGAGATTTGTCCTGCTCAAACTGATTACATGCCGCCACCTGCTCCCCGAATGTGGGCACATAGTCCTCGCTATACAGCAGCTGCATTAGGTTCAGGTTGGTATCCCACAACGCGGAGATGATATTGGTCACCTCGCCGGTATCCTTACATGTGCACTCCACCTGGGTCAGGAATTCCCGAGACAGGCGGCTCCAGCCGGTGTACTTCAGGCGGGATAGTTTGCCCCGCTCTGTTTCTGTCAGTCGATGGCCAAACAGATCCCGCAGCCGCTTTTTCAGCAGCTTTTTGTCATCGCCAAAGATGGTAATTAAGCGTACAACCTCTTCCTTTTCATCATAGGTGAAATCATAAGGCGCCAGATCCTGCCACGGTTTTAAGTTGGCCTTAAAGTTTTCATCAAAGCCGCCCATCACTTCATAGGCAATGCCCCGGGACTGCAAATAGTTTTTCAGCCCCTTGCCGGTGACTTTACCGCGCTTTTCAAACAGATCCCGGTAGATCTCCTGTTTTAACTGCACTTCAACGCGCTGACCGTCCAGGGTCAAATTATTCAGTTCGTTAAGCACCATAAACTTGGTGTACAGCAAAGAATACTTGGGGATCACATCCTTGTCGGGCAAGTAGGTACACTTGCTGGTCAATTTTTCAATAAACGCCTCTGCGCTGCGGTCCACATCCACCACCTGGTCAAAATTTCAGGGATAGATCTTGCCCTCTTTCCGCACGATCCAGGCTTTCTTACTATGCTTGTTCAGCGGACCAACATAGTACGGAATGCGGTGCTCACAAAGGGAAATGATTTTCTCCCGCACATTCAGGCCGGTCTCATCCTTTTCTGTTAGAAACGGCAGATACGCCTGCGCCCGGTTCAAAATGCCTTCCAGTTCCTTTTTCTGCAACTGCATGGGGATTACGCCGTTGTCTTTAGATACCTGCTTGGGCATAAAGGTGCCGTTCTCAATGGCGGCGAACATATCCCCGTACGCCGGGTCCTCATTGTCACCCAGCGTCTTTTTCAAATAGGCGCAAAAGTCCTCTTGATTGTGACAAGTCTTTTCCAGCACGCCGGTGTGACCGTTTTCTTTGATATGACCGGAATACGCCACATAGTTGTCGTCCTTGCTGCTCAGCTTAAAAATCTTTTTGTACAGTTTCGGGCGATAGGCCTTTACATAGGCTTTCAACTGCTGCAAATCCGCCTTGTGCTGCTCATAGGTGGCCACTTTGGCCTCACACAGGAACGGATGGCCGGCCAAGATCTCGTCCAAAATAGCCCAATCATACAGAGCCTTGATCCGCACCACCAAATCGAACCGTTCTTCCAAAATAGACTGGTACTCCGGCTCGTTGTCCTCATAATTGCCGGTAAAGGCAATGCTGGGCTTTTCTGCCTCGGCCAAAGCATCATCGTTAAACAGGTCCTTCAGCTTCACCGTAGCGCCGCAGGCCAGTGCCAGGCAGGCATACAACTGGGGAGCGCTCTTTTTTGTGACGCCAAACAGCTCTGCTGCCGCCGCAGTCTTTCTGGACTTGGACAAAGACTTGTCCTTGAGCACTGCGCCAAAGGCTTTTTCGTCCGTGCATTCTACTGCACATGCATATTCTTCTTGCAAATAATCCCGAAACGCACCGTAAATCGAATCAAAGTTTTGCGCCTCTCCTAAGGAGTCAAACAAAAAATGACCGCGGTTTTTGATAATATGGTGCACCGCCAAAAACACCAGGCGCACATCGTATGGGCCGTCCTCATGCAAAAGCGCATTGCGCAGATGATAAATGGTAGGAAATTGGCGATAATAGTCCTTATCCGTATAATCCGGATCTGCAAACACGGCAAAGGGCGTGTTTGTGGTTTTGTCCTCTGCATACAGATCGCTCTCCCGCAGCCGCTGGAAGAAAGCCGGGTCCTTGGCGCTCACCGGGCCGTCAAACAGCATCTCCAGCAGATCCAGCCGCTCCCGACGCCGCTGGGTACGCCGCCGACTGATACGAAACAACCGCCGTTCCTCCGCAGTGTTGCTCTCATCAAACAGGCGCACACCCCACATGGCATTTCCCTTAAACTTAGGAATACGGTAATCCATATCTGTTACAGCCCAGCCTACCGAGTCTGTACCCATATCCAGGCCCAAATAGTAATCTCCGCGTTTTGTCCCTTGTTCCATAAACTCGCTCCTTCTCTTTTTCACACTTTTTCAATTGGGATATTGACAAGCAGTTCTATTCGTGTTATCATCAAGTTGCTAAAGACCTTATGGGATTTACACTATGCGTTCAAATACCAATTGATTCAACTCGTTGCCGTTGTGGCAACCTCACAGTGTGTGAGCAAGACCTGCTTTGTTGCAGGTCTTTTTTATTGCCATCAACATTTGCATCATAGCATAGAAAAAAGCAAATGTAAACTGATTTTGCATATTCTTACCGGTTTTATCAATTCAGAGTCCGTATTTTTGGACAGATTGCACAAAAGGGCTTGACAAGACTTTTGCTCCACTTCTCAGTCGATTTATCATTTTAAGCGCAATCGCGGCGCAAGTAAAACACGCAAGCCAATTCGGCTTGCGTGTTTTCATTCGGTATATTCCATTTGCTATCCGGCTGAGCAGGCTTTTATTTTTTCCGGCGCAAGGCTTTCAGCTCCGCGCGCAAATCGTACGGCGCGTCATAACAGCCAAAGGCCTCCGTAGACTTGCCACCGGCAATATTTGCCAACTGAACACACTCTGCCACAGAGCAGCCATGGTACACGCCAAACACCAGCCCGGCCAGGAAATTATCCCCGGCCCCGGTCTTATCCACCGGCGTGGCCTCCCCAGCCGGGAAGTGCTCCGTCTTACCGTGAATGCGGGTAATGCAGCCGTCCTTGCCCACCTTAACAATGGGCTGGGCAGTATAGTTGCACAGGGCGTCCAGCGCCGCCTGGGGGCTGTCCGTGCCGGTCAGGAGCATGGCCTCTTTGTCATTGGGGGTGAAGAAATCCGCCAGCCGCAAAATGGGCAGGTGGTCCTCCAGGGTCTGGCCCTCTTCCCAGTGGGTGTCGTACACAATCTTGGTGCCCTCCCGGGCCAACTTCTTCACCACATCCGGCCGCCGGGGCGCAAAGCACACATCCGCGCCGTGGAGAAAGTCATACACCTGGGCGTCCGTAAGCAAATTCTCGCCCAGGCCCGCGTCAAAGGTCATAATAGACCGATCGGAGGGAAAAGAGAACACGGAGCTGAAAATCACCGGCTCCCCGTCGCCGTCATAAAAATTGTGCAGGTTCTGCACCTTGTACTTTTGCAGCAGGGTCTCCGCCGTTTTGCTGAGCATATCCTGCCCCAAAAAGGTGCCGTACCGCACCGGCACGCCCATATTCCCCAGCCGCACCGGGGTCACACAGGCGCCCCCGCCCAGGGTCATGGAGAACCGATCCGTATAAAGCTCCTCCCCCGCTCCCGGGAACCCGGCCATGCCGGAGAAAATACAGTCAATGGTCACCCGGTCAATGACAGCCACACCGTTCATTCCAAACACTCCTTTACGCACTTTTCTCTATTATACCGAACCCCTGCCCGGATTGCAAGCGCCCGCCGAAAGTGCACAAAAAAGAGGACAGCACGCTGTCCCCTCTTTTTATTTTTTCCACTTGGCATACAAGGTCTTTTTGCCGGCATACCAGGGTTGCAGGCGGCTGACCTTCTTGGTGCACTTGCTATCCGTGTACCAGCCCACAAAGGTATAGCCCTTGCGGGTGGGCTTGGGCAGAGTGGCGCCGGTGCCGCTCTTGTAGCTCTTCGCATACTTTTTCGGCAGCTTGCCGCCGTTTAACTTATAGGTGATCTTGTAGGTCTTGGGGGTGATCCAGTTGGCATACAGGGTGACCGTACCGCCGTTTTTGGCAGTCAGGTTTTGCACGCTCTGGTTGTTGCGATGCACCGGGGTGGCGCCCTTCTTGGTGCTCCAGCCGGAGAACACCTTGCCCTTGGGCGGGATGAAGCCGTTTTTCATCTTGCGGCTCTTGCCGTAAGTCATCTTAACGGACTTCATACTCTTTTTGCCGCCGTTTGCCGCAAATTTGACCGTATAGGTATTGGGTTTCCACACCGCATACAGGGTGCAGGTTTTGCCCGCCGATGCGGGGTTCTTCACCTTGGCCTTGTTGGCGTACACCACCTTGCCGCCTTTTTTGGTAGCCCAGCCGCTAAAGGTGTAGCCGGTGCGGCGAAAGCCGTTAGCTCGCAGGGCGGTGCTCTCGCCGATCACCACCGTTTGGTCCCCGGTGGTGCCGGTGCCCCCTGCCGGGTCAAAATGGACGATACAGGCCGGGCGCCACTTGGCATACACCGTTACATTGCCCAGGTCTTTTGCCCCCAGGGCGGTCACCGCCGTTTTGTACCCGGCGTCCAAATACCAACCGCCAAACACCTTATACTTTTGGCTCATGGTGGGCAGATGGGTGTAGCTGCCCACCATGTAATCCCGCTGGGTGTAGCCGGGCAGCGTACCGCCGCCGGTGTTATAAGTAATGGTGCGTCGCGCCGGGGTGCGCAGGGTGGGCAGGCCGTCGTTTACCTGTGCGCTGATCTGCCACACCTTGTCAAAGTCAAACCCGGCGTAGGTGGCCTGCTTTCGCATATCCGCCAGCTGGGCCGGTGGGTCGCCGGCATAATCGTTATAGACGCTGTACAGATCGGTGCACCCATACTGCAAGGTGCTGCCCAGGCTGTTCTGCGCCGGGCGGGACTGCAACACCCGCACAATACAGCGGCTTGCCGTGCCGTACTGGGTGCCCAGCGCATTCATACTCGGTCCAAAGACCCGGCCCACAGCCAAACAATCCTCGATTTTGGACTCGTTGCGGTCCACCAGCAGACCGCCCTGCTCGCCCACCACGGTGCCCATAGCGGCAGTGCGGCAAATGGTGCCGTAATTATATGCGCTCACCAGTCCCACCTGGTCCTGGCTGATGGTGACCGTATTGTTCAGGCTGGTGCTGCCCACCTGGGCATACAAAGTGCCGGTGACGGTGCAGTTCCGGATCACGCCGGAATTGTCATAAACCAGCCCGGCGCTGCCCACGCCGCTGATATCCAGCAGACGCACATTCTCGATCACGCTGCCCGCCTGGGCAGACACATCCAGCAACGCGCCGCCGTTTAAGATCAATCCCCGAATGGCACAGCCGTTGCCGTTAAAGCCAAAGGTGGGGAGAGAATACAGGTCCGCCACCTCACTGGGCCAGCGCTTGCCGCTCAGGTCAATGTCTGCGATCTGCTTATAATACACATTCTGCACGCCGTTATTCAGGTCCCGGCGCATACGCACCAGCTGGCCGGCGTTGGCGATCAGATACGGGTCCGTTTTGGTGCCCTTGCCCCCGGCATAGGCGGACGCCGCCGTCCACACCGCTGTGGGCACCGCTCGGGGCGCATACGCCCGCTGCCGCGGCACCGGGCAATCTCCATTCTCGCCCGGGATCACCTGCCAATAGGCGTCGTAATCCACAAAGCGGCTGAACGCCCGGGCACTGTCCCCTGCCGGGGCCGATGCCATGGCGGTCTTGCTGTACACCAGGTTCACCGTACCGGCAGAGGACAGATCGTAGCAGTCCTCCAGCAGGGCGGTATTGTCCTTTTTGCCCACCAGGGAGCAACCGGCATTGCCCACACACCGCTGCAACACACCGCCGCAGCGGCCGGTAAAGCTGCCCCGGCGGGAGGACGCGGTCACCGTGCCCCGGAACAAACTGTCCTTGGCGTTGCCCAGCTGATAACCCACGGCACCGCCGCAATCCGTACCGGTGGCGGTCACCGTGCCGGTGGCAAAGGTGCCCCGCAGCTCGCTGCCGGTGCCCTGCTTGCCTGCCACGCCGCCAACGCAGTCTGCGCCGGTCACATCTGCCTGCACGGTACAGTTCAAAATTTGGTGATTATACCGGCTGTACCCGCAAAGGGCGCCTACATAGGCGTTGCCGCTGACCTTGGCGTTCTTCAGCGTTAAGTTATACACTGCGCCGCTGTCTGCCACGGCCATCAGCCCGGCAAAGTCGCCGCTCATCTCCACCGTCAAGTTGGAAATGGTGTGGCCGTTGCCGTCCAGATAACCGTTAAAGCCGTAGCTGCCCAGCTGGCCGGTGTAGGTATTCTCCTTGGCGGTCAGGTCCGTTCCGCCGCCGATGGGATACCAGTTTTTGCCCGCCAGGTCAATATCTGCCGTCAGTCGGAAATACTGCTCCGTCCCACCGCCGTAGCGGTACACCAGCGCCAGCCGTGCCAGCTGCGCACCGTTGGCGATCAGGTACGGCTCCTCCCGGGTGCCCTTGCCCCCGGCGAACGCACCGGCAGCGCTGTCCAGCCAGGTGCCGGTGGCAGCGGTCTTAACAGCGGCAGGTTTCATTTTCTTCAAATACGGATAACCGCCGTTGACCGCCGGGTCAATGGCCCAGGTGTTATTAAAGTCCCACTTGGCGCCGCTGTCCCAGTTGGCGGCGGTGGTGTAGCTGCTCTTGGTCTTAAAAAAGCTGCTGCTCTTGGCAGTCAGGCTGCAATTTGCGGTGGTGGATTTGGTCTTGATCCCGTAGCGATTGCCGGACAGGTAGTAGCACTTTTGCAGCCGGGCGCCGCTAAAGTTCTCCGCAAAGCCCACACCACTCAGGGACTGGGCAGCGCTAAAGCAGCTGAGCATCTGGGCATAGCCGTTGTTGTTAAAGGCTGCCACATCCTGGGCAAATCCGGTGCCCCCGGCGCTCCCCTCCCGACTGTGTAGCTGCCCGCAGAAGAACACATTTTTCATCACCACCGGGTGACCCGCGGCAGAGTTGCTGGCACGGAACACACTGGTGATCCCGTTGCCCAATACCGTGGCGGCGGAGTAGCAGTTCTCCACCTTTACATCATAATTGTTGATCATACTGACCAGGCCGTTGCCGGCGGAAAAACCGGTGGTATAGCAGTTGCGAATGGTGGTGCCCTGGTACACAGCGCCGCACAGAATACCGCTGCCGCCGCTGTACACCGCGGCATTCTCCAGGCCCAAATTCTGGACCGTGCTGTTGACGATCTGGCCCAAAAAGCCGGTATTGCTGTACCACTGCACGCTGTCGTAATTCTGACTTTCGCTTTTCCAGGCCGTGCGCAGGGGCACATGCATTACCGTCATATTCTTGATTTTATGATTCGCTCCGTCAAAGTGGCCGGAGAACGGCACTTCCTGATACACGGCGCCCAACATATTGGCGCCGGGGGCATAATAGCTGGCGGTGATCCAGTCCCGCCCGGAAAGGTCAATGTCCCTTGTCAATTTATAATAAGTATTCTTATATCCGCGGCCGTGGCGCACCTCGTTGGCAAAGCGGGCCAGCTGCTGGGGCGTGGCGATCAGGTACGGCTCTGCCTTGGTGCCCTTGCCCCCGGCATAAGCGGAGGCAGCCACATCCGTCCATACCAGCTGGCGGTGCACCTGCACCCGGCGGGTGCCGTAGGTGGTCTGCCCGGCGGTATCGGTAAAGGTCAAGGTGGTACTGCCCGCTGCCACCGGCACCACATAGCAGCCGTCAAAGGTGGCCACCCCGGTGTCGCCGGAGGTGTAAGTAAAGGTGCGGTCCGTGGGCACTTGGCCGTCTTTGCGGTAGGGCGCCACTTCCAGCAGATAGGGGTAGGCGTGGCCAAAGGCGTCCAGCTCCAGCGGGCAGCTGTCGTCCATGGCGGCGGCCGTGTCGCAAGGCAGCTGATCCCCCAGCCGCTTGCCAAAGTTCAGCACACCGGCGCCGGAATACTTGTCCCACCCGCTAAAGAGCATATCCGCACAAGTGGCCTTGAGCTGGGTCTTGACCTGGGCGGGGGTCAGGGCGCTGTTCTCTGCCAGCAGCATTGCCGCAGCCGCAGCGCCAAAGGGCGTGGCCATAGAAGTACCGCTCAGTCGGCAGTAACCGCCGCCGATGGCCGCGCTCTCAATATTCTCGCCGGGCGCCGTCAAATCCACCGCGCTGCCGTAGTTGGAGAAGTTGCACATGGCGCCTGCGGTGTTGCAGGCCGCCACGGTAATGCAATCCGCCAGCCGCGCCGGGCAATAATCCTTGGTATCTGCGCAGTCGTTACCGGCGGCCACCACCACGGTGACCTTTTTCTGCACCGCCGCGGCAATGCTCTTGGCAATGGGGCAGTTTTGGTTGCTGCACCGGGAGCCCAGGCTCATATTGATCACCTTGGCGCCCCGCTGCACTGCCACATCAATGCCCTCTGCCACCGCGCTCTCGTAGCCGGAGCCGTCATCCTGCAACACCTTGACCGGCATGATCTTCACATTGGCAGGCGTATTATCCGCCACCGTGCCCGCCACATGGGTGCCGTGGCCGTAAACATCCGTAACGGACGCACGGTTCTTGCTGTTATAACAGTTATAGCCGGTGACCAGCCGCCCCTTAAAAAGGGAATGGATGGTGTCCACACCGGTGTCCAGCACCGCCACAGTAACGGCGCCGGTTTTGCCGTCGGCTTTCAATTTTTCTCGGTATCGGTCGGACTGGACCATCTCGGCGCCGCTGCGGTCGCTGATCCCGGTGACCCGCACCGGTCGGTCCGGGTCCACGCTCTTCACTTTCCGATCCTGCGCCAAGGCAGACCGAGCCGCCAGCGCTGCCGATCGGGTGGCGTACTGGAGCACATAGTCCCCGTCCCCATTGGTGATCGCCCGGGTAGCGCCGTGGGTGTTCAGCCGTCCGTGAGCCGTGGCTGTCACCAGCAGACGGCAGCTTTGGTACGGGTCCGACACGGTGAACACACCATCTGCGTAATCCACCTGCCAGTGGAGCAGCTGCGCTGCCTGGTCCGGGGTGCAATAGCCCGCTGCCAGGCGCACGACCTTGCCGTCGTGCTCTACCGTCAACACATCATCATCGGCATAACAATCGTCTGCCCCGGAGAGCAGAGCTCGCGCCTGCTTGCTTAAAAAATTCACGGTCTTTGCCGTGCCGTCCAGGTCCGTATAGCGCAGGTCACCGGTTTTGGTATCCACTCGTGCGTCCAGCCCCAGGGCACGGAGCACGGCCCCTGCGGGCAGTACCGGTTCGGTAGCGGTCACGCCGGTATAATCCGCCCCATACTTGGACAGCGGCTGCGCCGCAGCGCCGTCCTTTTGCAAGGTCAGATCATCGGTACGCACCGTAACCGTCACAAAGCGGTGCTGCTCTTTGGCAGAGGCGGTCTGCACCAGCTCCGCTACCCGGGCAGCATAAGCCTCCGGTTTCTGTACCTCCGCTGCATAGCCAGCCGTGCCGCCGTTGGGTGCCAGCTGCGCCGTCAGGGCCTGCAAGTTCTCCTGCCCAATGGGCAGCAGCGCCTGCCCGGCCAGCGCCAATGCAAACAGCCCGGCCAAGAACCAGGCTGCCAATTTCCGTTGTTTTCGCTTCTTCATATTCCGTCTCCCACAAAGGTGCAAGGTCTATATCTCTACGGTCAGTATAGCATACCCGGCAGACCGTTGCAAGCGCCGCCCCGCCCGGTGGCGCAAAATCCAATGCAGTGGCACCAAAGGGCACAGAGTGGGCACATGGCCCACCCGTTCCATATAAAAAACCACACGCAGGGCTGAACCGCCCCATATTGTGCAGACAGTACAAAAAGAGCCTACTTGAAGTAGAAAATTAAATTTTAAGC
>CAVCUL010000019.1:0-35911 GCA_963605415.1 bacterium
TATACAGTCTATCGGAACAGGTATCGGAATGGGAGGTGCTGTTTATTATTCAATCCATACTGCTGAAGGTAATAAAAAACAAGCCAATAAATTTATTGCGGCATCTTGGTGGCTGCTTTTCATTGCAAGTATCATATTCACACTTTTAACATTGTTTTTGGCAAACCCAATATTGTCATTATTGGGAGCGAACGGAACCGTTTTAGCCTACGCCACACAATATCTAAAGGTTATTGCATTGGGTGCCACCCTGCAAATCTTCGGTACAGGACTTATTCCTTTCATCAGAAACTATGGAAGTTCCTTTTGGGCAATGTTTGCTATGCTCGGCGGTTTTGTAACAAATGTTATTCTTGATTATTTATTAGTATGGGTTTTTAATCAGGGAATGATAGGAGCTGCTCTTGCTACAATTATTGGGCAAGGCGTTACCCTTTTCATTGCAATAATATACTCAATAAGGGAAAAAAGAGTTTTCATTAGAATTAGAAGAAATGACTTTAGCACCTTCTGTAAATCCATTTTCAAAGTGGGACTTGCTCCGTTTGGTCTCGCATTAACCCCAAACATTTCACTTGTACTCATCAACCGCTTTTCTGCATTTTATGGAGGGGATAAGGCGATTGCAACCTACGCTTGCATTTCTTACATTATCTGCATTATATATTTGATTTTACAAGGTGTAGGTGATGGCAGCCAGCCTTTGATGAGTCGCTATTATGGCGAAAAAAACGAAAAAGATTTGGCTGAAGTAAAAAGAACAGCATACATTTTTGCTATATTCCTTGCTTTAATCGGATGTGCAATCATGTTCATTGGCAGAAATCACATCGGCATATTGTTCGGCTCTTCTGACTTTGTAAACGGAGAAATAGCAAAGATTATCCCTATTTTTCTAATTTCAGTCCCATTCGTCGCTATTACACGCATTTCAACAGCTGCTTTTTACGCAACAGAGAAGGCTACGCTATCTTATATTTTAACATTTATCGAGCCTGTCCTAATGTTGATATTTATGCTTATCTTACCTCCTCTGTTTGGAGGACAGATAATGATTTGGTGGAGTACTGTTTTAGCAAGAATTTTCTCCGCACTTTTGGCACTACTGCTAACCAAATCCCATCGAACTATATAACAAACAAGTCGACAGAGTTTAATCAAAAACCTGTCGACTTATTTTATTATCGCAATTTCTATTCGCTTTCCTGCATATCCGCATCGGCTTTTGCAATCATCTATCTGTACAGTTCTTTCATACTTTCCAGTGCAAGTATCTGTACCTTACCACCAAAGCCAAACACCCAAGGGTATAGGTGTAGTTTGCGAATAATCCTCCATTATCGAAAAATGAACGAATTAACAGGGTAACGACCGCCTTGTCCATTAGCAGGATTTTTGGCTCGATTTTTTCCGCCATTAGCAGAGAGGGCAATTTCATTAGCAAAACAGCGATTTTTTTGCTAATTTTTATTAGCAAGCCATCCACCTGAAAGGCGGACGACATTAGTCCTAAATTCCATTAGCAGAGGTCGAATTTGCTAATGAAAATTTGTGATTTCTCGTTTTTGTTGTTTCTTCGCAAAAATGAAAAAACGCCGGAAACCCTTGATTTTACTGGGCTTTCCGGCGGAGTTTTTGGCGTTCCCGAGGTGATTCGAACACCCGACCTACCGCTTAGGAGGCGGTCGCTCTATCCAGCTGAGCTACGGAAACATCTTTAAAATCTATTCAATTATGGACTTAAACTAACTCATTGTCAATCACTTTTGCTCCAAAGGCGGTCGTTGTAATTGTTTCTTAGGAGGCGGTCGCTCTATCCAACTGAGCTAACGGGACGGGTGGTATTCTGTTTGATAAAAGGCGGCGGGGCAAATCCCTCCACCACCTGCGGTGGTCCCCCTCCCTTTACAAGGGAGGCAAAGAGGTTAAAGGGAGGCAAATCGGTTACAACATCTTAGCCCCCCTTGCAAAGGGGGGATGCGGCGCAGCCGCAGGGGGGATTGCGCGGTTTTTATTCCCTAATTTTATGTAACATCTCTTTGCACTGCGGGCTAAATGCAAACAGATAAAGAAAAAGCCACCCTATAGGTGACTGCTTCCCTTACAAATTCCTATGGTGACCCGGACGAGAATCGAACTCGTGTTACCGCCGTGAAAGGGCGGTGTCTTAACCTCTTGACCACCGGGCCATGGTGGCTTTAACTGGATTCGAACCAGTGACACCACGGGTATGAACCGTGTGCTCTAGCCAACTGAGCTATAAAGCCATATTGAAAAACTTGCAAACAGAATTATAGCCGATTGCACCCCGTTTGTCAACACTTTTTTTGCAAAACTGAAAAGATGTCTGCCCCATTAGCACATTTGTTTGACAAGAAAGAGGCCAAATGCTATACTGTCTTTAATATTGCTTTTAATAAAGGAGGCCTCGGCATGGACGCGCTCAGCAGTATGCAGCAAAAAATTCTGCGCTATATTCAGCGCGCCTTGGAGGAGCGGGGCGTGGCGCCCTCCGTGCGGGAGATTGGCGACGCGGTGGGGCTCAGCTCCACCTCCTCCGTGCAATATAATCTGAACAAACTGGAGCAAATGGGCTGCATTGAGCGAGACCCCAACTGCAAGCGCACCATCCGACTGCCCGGCCACGGCGCACGGGTGGCCCAGGTGCCGCTTTTAGGTACGGTGACCGCCGGTGTGCCCATTCTTGCTACCCAGTCCATTGAAGAATACATACCCGTATTCGGCGCCCGACCGGAGGAGGAGCTGTTTGCCCTCCATGTGCGGGGCGACAGCATGATCGGTGCCCATATTGAGGATGGCGACATTGTGGTAGTGGAGCGCACCCCGGTGGCTGAGAACGGCCAGATCGTGGTGGCGATGATCGACGAGGAGGCCACGGTAAAACGGTTTTATAAAGAGAACGGCCACTTCCGTCTGCAGCCGGAGAACGACGCCTACGCCCCTATTCTTGTGGACGAATTGGCAGTGCTGGGGCGGGTAAAATTCGTAATTCGGCAATACTATTAAGAGATTTTCCGGCGTTTGCGCCGGTATACAGAGGTGCTGTAAATGAGCGAAAACTGTAATCATAACTGTGAAGGCTGTCAGGCGGATTGTAGCAGCAAAAAGGCGGACTTCAAGCAGCCTGCCAACAAATACAGTCATATCAAAAAAGTGATCGGCGTGGTCAGCGGCAAGGGCGGCGTAGGCAAGAGCCTGGTCACCTGCCTGCTGGCCGCCGGGTGCGCCAAGGCAGGACTGAAAGTAGGCGTGCTGGACGCGGATATTACCGGTCCCAGCGTGCCAAAGTCCTTTGGCGTGCACAGCAGGGCCTTGCAGGACGGCGAGTCCCTGCTGCCTGCCGTTACGGACGGCGGGATCAAATTGATGAGCATTAACCTGCTGCTGGAGAGCGAGAGCGCCCCGGTGGTGTGGCGCGGCCCAGTGATCAGCGGGGTCATCAACCAGTTTTGGTCCGATGTGCGCTGGGGCGATCTGGACTACCTGTTTGTGGATATGCCTCCGGGCACCGGCGATGTGGCGCTGACCGTATTCCAAAGCCTGCCGGTGGACGGCATTGTAATCGTCACAACCCCACAGGATCTGGTGCAGATGATCGTGGAAAAGGCCTTTCATATGGCCAAGATGATGAAAGTGCCGGTGCTGGGCCTGGTGGAGAATATGAGCTCCTATGTGTGCCCGGACTGCGGCAAATCCCACCCGCTGTTCGGCACCTCTAAAGTGGAGGAGACTGCGGCGGCGCTGGGCGTGCCGGTACTGGCAAAATTGCCTTTGGACCCGGCGGTGAACGCCCTGGTGGACGCCGGTCGGGTGGAAGATGTGCAGCGCCCGGAGCTGCAAGAATTTATTGATGTGCTGAAAGGAGCATAACCCTATGGCTAAGCGTCAGGATTATATCAGTTGGGACGAGTATTTTATGGGCATTTCCCTGCTCAGCTGTTTGCGCAGTAAGGACCCCAATACCCAGGTGGGTGCCTGTATCGTCAACAGCGACAATCACATTGTCAGCGTGGGCTACAACGGTCTGCCCCGGGGTTGCAGCGACGACGAGTACCCTTGGGACCGCACCGCCGATGACCCCAACCAAACCAAGTACCCCTTTGTGTGCCATGCGGAGCTGAACGCCATTTTGAACGCCGGGGGCAACAGCCTAAAGGACTGCCGCATTTATGTGGCGCTGTTCCCCTGCAACGAGTGCGCCAAGGCCATTATCCAAAGCGGCATTAACGAAGTGATCTATATCAGCGACAAGTACGCCGACTCGGCGGCCACTTTAGCCAGCAAGCGTATGCTGGCCTCCGCCGGGGTAACGCTGACCCGCTTTGCCAGCGACAAGACCATTACCATCTCGTTTGACGAAAAGGAAGTTTAACTATGCCAAACCCGGTCACTGCCGGTGAGACGGCGCCCAAAACGGCGCTGCCCGCCCAGGTGGATATTTACGATTTTGACAAGACCCTGGTGCCCTTTGACAGCGGCTCCCTGTTTATCGGCTACTGTGCCCTGCATTACCCCTGGGTTCTGGTCTATCTGCCGGTATGGTTTGCGGCATGCGTGCTGTTTGCGCTACACATTCTGTCCCTGCAAAAATTCAAAAATTTGTGCTTCGGCTTTTTGCCCCTGGTGCCGGTGCAGCGGGCGGCAAAGGGTTTTTGGGACAAGCATTTGCACCGGGTGTATCCCTGGTTTACCCAAAGTGATCGCCCGGCGGTAATCATCAGCGCATCGCCGGACTTTTTGCTGGAGGAATTGCAACAACGGTTGGAGCTGCCCTATCTGCTGTGTACCCGGCACAATCGAAAAACCGGGCGGATTCTGGGGCAGAACTGCCGAGGAGAAGAAAAAGTTCGCCGTTTTTACCGGGCGTTCCCGGGTGTGCAGGCGGTGGATGTGTATTCCGACTCTTTGGGCCACGACAAGCCCATTTTCGGCCTGGCTACCGGCACCTGTTACCATGTGACCGGTCACACACCTCACGCCTTTGACTACCAAACCCAATACAAAGACTGACATTTTTTAAGGATTTTCCGAAATGAGAAAAAATTTACCCATTGTTTTGCTTTCTGCGCTGGTGGTCATCGGGCTGCTGGTGGGCGTTGGCTACTATTTTCACAGCTATCGGGACGGCAAAGCTGCCGACGAGGGGCTGACGGTGGTCACTGCTGAGAGCACCACCGCCTCCAATCAACGCACCCTGTTGGCGGAGAATAAGGACGGCGATTTTCAACTGTATGCACAGGGAGACAACGCCATCTTGGTTCATCAGGGCAAAAGCAAAACCTTTACCGGCTGGAGCCAGTACCTAACCAAAGAGCGGCCCAAGCTTTATTACACAGACCTGAACGGCGACAAAAAGAAAGAACTGGTGGTGCGCCTGGTCAGCAACATCGACCAGTCCACCGGGGAAGAACTGTATGCCTATGACCTGTATGTGCTCACCCCCCACAAACAAAAGGACGGCGGCTTTGAATACGACCTTGTGGTAGCCAACCGGGAAAGCTGGAAGCAGCCATTTACCCAGGCGGTGAAGTGCAGCGTCACCCAGCTGAAGAATGACCCCTTGCGGGTGCAGGTGGCCATGGGCAGTACCTCTGACAGCCTGAGCTTTGATGAAAGCACCGGCATTTCCACCTCCAAATATACCGGCTTTTCCAGGGCGGAGACCACCACAGACGGCACGCCGCAGACCATTTATGCCTGGGACTACGGCATTGGCACCTACACCGTGGAGGACGGGCAAATCAAGGTGAAAATCGCGGTACGCATCGACTACAAGCCCTCCCGCCAAATCAAAATCATCGGCTATGCCTACTGCACGCTGAATTACGACGGCAACGGCTTCTCCTTAAAAAAAGGCAGCGTCTATTATCGGGCGGCCAAGGATTACCGTATCACCGACCCGCGGGATGCGGCAGCGCAGGACTGGGAATACAGTCTGACCAACGCCTCCGGCACCGCAGGCATTGCCGAGTCCCAGCTGAGCCGTGTGGAGGGCACATTCACCATCCCGGACAGCGGTGCGGACGGGGTGCTGTCCTTTAGCAGTCTGGACAGCCAGATTAAAGCGGTAAGCGCCGTGCGCTTTACCAACAAGCAGATTGTACTGACGGCGGCAGAGGGCTACAGTTTTATGCAAAACTCCGTGAACGCACGGGACTACGCCGTGCAAATCACCTTAGATAAAGTCTCCTATCGCATTGACAAAAGCGCAAAAATCACAGAAGAAGACGGCCGCAGCGTGCTCACCTTTACTCTGGACAAAAGCTACAAGCGCAGCGACCTGCAAAAGGTGACCCTGCGCTTTGGCGCATAAGCAATCTTTCTTTTTTCGTCCCGACGGCGACACGGCTTTATTTTGTTAGACAACTTGCGGAGGCATCGTTATGAACCAAATTATGATCTCGGCAGACTCCACCTGTGATCTGCCCCTGGCGCTGCAGCGCAGTCGCCATGTGTACTGCTTTCCCCTGTCCATTTTGTTAGGGGAAACCGCGTACGCAGACGGAACAGCGATTCAGCCGCCCGCTATTTATGCCGATGTGGAGCAGAACCACCGACTGCCCAAAACGGCCGCTGTGCCGCCCGGCGTCTATTATGACAAATTTCGCCAGTGGACTGAGGCCGGTTGCAGCGTGGTGCACATAGGACTGTCCTCTGCCATTTCCTCCAGCTATCAAAACGCCTGCGCTGCTGCGGCGGATTTTGAACATGTGTATTGTATTGACTCAAAAAACCTGTGCATGGGCATGGGACTGCTGGTACTGCGGGCCTGTGATCTGCGGGACAACGGCACAGACGCCCGCCGCATTGCCGCCAAGGTCAGCCGTCTGGTACCCAAGGCGTCCTCTACCTTTGTACTCAGCGGCTTGGAATATTTGTATAAAGGCGGGCGCTGCTCCGGCGTGGCCCGCTTCGGCGCCAATGTGCTGGGCATCAAGCCCAGTATCACCGTCACCCCGGAGGGCACCCTGGAGGTGTCTAAAAAATATCGAGGCAAAATCGACAGCGTATATCGCCAATATGTGGAAGATCGGCTGCTGGAACTCAGGCATATGGACACCGGGCGCATTGTGCTGGCTAACAGCGGCGGCATTGCGCCGGACACCCTGGCTTTCTTGCAAGGGCTCATCAGCGGCAAAACCGGTTGCAAGGAGCTGATCCTGGCTGACGCCGGGTGCACCATCTCCAGCCACTGCGGACCGGGCACACTGGCAGTCTTTTATTTGCAAAAATAAGCGCCCCTTGGCAAAAGCAAAAAGACAAAGAGAGGAACACGAGGTGATCTGAACTTATGCGCATAAAAAGTGCCGTGCTGAATTTGCTGCTTGGCAGTCCCGGCTACATCAGCGGCCAGGAATTGGCGCAGCGACTGGGTGTCAGCCGTCAAAGCATCAGTAAATGCGTAAAAGAGCTGCGGCAGGAGGGATACAAAATTGAAGGGGTCCACAAGATGGGCTATCTGTTTTCAGGTGACAACGATCTGGTCACCGCCGAGGTACTCACACCCCGACTCCATTGCCCGCTGGTGCCCATTTATTACCCGTCCGTCGACTCCACCAACACGGAGGCCAAACGGCTGCTGAACGCCGGATTTCAGGGCAATTTGCTGATCGTAGCCGATGAACAGACCGCCGGCCGTGGCCGACAGGGTAAGACATTCTATTCCCCTGCCGGTACTGGCATTTATATGACCGTTGTGGTGCCCAGCAGCCGTCAGCTGCAGGACGCGGTATCTGTAACCACCGCCGCCGGCGTGGCCGTATGTCAGGCCATTGAGGAGCTGACAGACAAGCATCCCCAAATCAAGTGGGTCAACGATGTGTACATCGACGACAGAAAAATCTGCGGCATTTTAACCGAAGCCGTAGTGGGCATGGAAAGCGGCGTGGCCGAGAGCATGATTATCGGCATCGGCATGAATGTGCATACAATCCAGTTCCCGAACAATATAGAAAACGCCGCATCCCTGGACGCAGAGATCAGCCGGGCGGATCTGATTGCCGCCATTGCAGAGCATCTTTGGGCGCTTGTGGATAAAGGGTACGACAGCTTTATTGACTATTACCGCAGTCACAGTATGTTACTGGGCAGACCCATTCACTTTATCCGGGACGGCGTAACCACCCCGGCTACGGCCGTGGACATTGATGCCACCGGCGGCCTGGTGGTGCGCCTGGAGGATGGCAGCGAAACCACCCTGCGCAGCGGTGAAATTACCGTGCGCCCCAGAAGCGCAAAAAAATCTTGACAAACCGCTAAATTCTGTTATAATAATTAAGCCGCATATTGCGGGCTGGTAAGTTGCGCCCTTTTGGCGTGCGCCTGCCGTAGCGAGTTTAAGTAAAGGAGAATGTCAGATGTACGCAGTTATTGTTACCGGCGGTAAACAGTACAAGGTGTCTGAGGGCGATGTGCTTTATATCGAGAAGCTGAACGCCGAGGCAGACGCCGAGATCACCTTTGACACCGTACTTGCAGTAGGCACCGACAACGGGCTGAAGGTAGGCAAGGATTGTGCCAAGGCTGCTGTCAGCGCCAAGGTCCTGAAGAACGGCAAGGCAAAGAAGGTTACCGTCTTTACCTACAAGCCCAAGAAGGACGAGAAGCGGAAGATGGGTCACCGTCAGCCTTACACCAAGGTTGAGATCACTTCCATCCAGGCATAATGATTCTTATTGATTTTTTTGCAGCGCAGGGAGCGCTCACGGGCTTTTCCGCCCACGGCCATGCAGACACAGCCCCTTATGGAGAGGATGTCGTCTGTGCCGCCGTATCCAGCGCCTGCCTGCTCACTGCCAACACCATAACCGAGGTGCTGCACCTACCGGCTGAAGCAAAAACGGAGGACGGATTCCTTCAACTGCAGCTTACCGGTGACGCCGCCCCGGCGCAGGTACCCCTGGAAGGGCTAAAGCTCCATTTGAGCACCCTTGCAGAGCAGTATCCGCAAAGTATTCAAGTTTTGATTTCGGAGGTGTAAGTCATGCTCAAGTTAGATATTCAGCTTTTTGCACATAAAAAAGGTATGGGTTCTACCAAGAACGGCCGTGACAGCGAGTCCAAGCGCCTGGGCGCGAAGCGCGCAGACGGTCAGTTCGTACTGGCCGGCAACATTCTGTATCGCCAGCGCGGCACCCACATTCACCCCGGCACCAATGTAGGCATCGGCTCTGACGATACCCTGTATGCACTGGTAGACGGCACCGTGAAGTTTGAAAAGCTGGGCAAGGACAGAAAGAAAGTTTCTGTTTATCCCGTGGAGCAGTAATGCAAGCCAAAGAGGGTAAGGGCAGTTCGCCTTTACCCTTTTTTATTTTGTTTGGAGGAATGGGTATGAAGACAGCAGTCGTTACCGGCGCGTCCGGCGGCATTGGATTGGAGACGGCACGGGCGCTTTTGGCAGACGGCTGGCAGGTGGTGTGCCTAAGCCGCCGTGCCTGCCCGCTGGAGGGGGTGCGCAGCATTCCCTGCGATATTACGGACAGCGCCCGGGTACAGGCGGCCTTTGCAGCCATTGACCGGGTAGACCTGCTGGTGAATAATGCCGGGTTCGGTATTTCCGGCGCGGTGGAGTGCACCGCAGAGGCGGAGATGCGCCGCCAGTTTGATCTGAACTTTTTTGCCTGGGTCACGGTGATCCAGGCGGCCCTGCCGGCCTTGCGGGAGAGCCGGGGGCGTATTCTCAATATTTCTTCCGCGGCGGCGGTGTTTTCCATTCCGTTCCAGAGCTTTTACTCTGCCACCAAGGCGGCGGTGGAGAGCCTGACCTGCGCCCTGCGCAGCGAGTTGGCGCCCTTTGGCATTACCGTAGGCGCCCTGCGGCTGGGCGATGTAAAGACCGGTTTTACCGCTGCCCGCCAAAAAAGCGGCTCCGGTGATGACCTGTACGCCGGACGCATTGCCCGCAGCGTGGCAGTGATGGAACACGATGAGCAAAACGGTATGCCCCCATCCGCCATTGCCGCCGCTGTGGTTCGCGCCGCCCACAAGAAGCACCTGCCCCCGGTGACCACCGTGGGCGCCAAGTATAAGCTCCTTTGTGGGCTGAACAAGCTGCTGCCCCTGTCCGCCGTCAATACGCTGATCGCCAAAATTTATATTCCGGAGAAGTGAGAACGCACTTGCCGCTGATATGGACATCCAGCCCCATATGCACTGCACCTGAAGGGAGTATACTGCGGTTACGATCCCAGATCATACGGTTACAAGCCACAAAAAGGACCACCTGCATAGGTGGTCCTTCAGTTTTTTCTATTTTTTCCGCCTATTATTTTGCGGCGTTGAACTGGCGATCCAGCAACACATAATCTCGGGCATTGATGATTCCGTCACCGTTCACATCCAACAGCTGCTCATAGCGGTCGCTGCCGGTCTTGGCGTTCAGGCAATCCAGGAAGGTGACCGTGCGGGTGTCTACCCCACAGCCGCCGGTGCAGGAGATGGTGGCTACCCCATCGGTGCTAAAGGCGGTGACAGCATAATGGTGGTCGTCCATATACAGGGCGTACACCTCTTTGTCCGCCGTGATATTCTCCAGCGCGTCACTCCAACCGGCCACTGCCTTGCACTGGGGCAGGTCAAAGTCCGTGGGGGCCGCCGCCGTTTGTCCGCCGTTCACCGTTACGGTAGCCAGCAACACATTCTTGGTCTCGTCCCCATAAAAGCGCACCTGGTAGAAGTCCTTTACCACGGTCACATCCACCGTCAGGGCACCGGCCAAATCCGACCCGGTGGCATACTCATAAGCAAAGCCGTTTTGCATCAGGGCATAATCCGTGGTAACAAAACTGCCGTTCTCGTACTTTTCCGTGTCCTGGTACACCACGCCGTCCGCAGACAGACCGTCCACCGGAGCATAGAACACCCCGTCCTGCTGGGTAGCGTTCACCGTAATGGTCTGCTGACCCAGGGTCACCGTGGCCAGCGCCGTATTGGCGCTGAGATCCAACTTGGGCAAATGGTTATTGGACACAATCAAAGTGGTCAGTGCCGTGTTGGTGCTGAGATCCAGAGCTGTCAGCTGGTTGTTGGCACATTTGAAATAAGTCAGCGCCGTGCAACCGGACAGATCCAGCGTCGCAAGCGCATTGTTCTCGCACAGCAGGCGCTGCACACTTGCAGGCAATTTCAGCTCCGTTAACTGGTCGGCTGCGCAATTGATCTGGGTCAGGGCTGTGTTTTTGCTCAAATCCAGAGTACCCAGAGCATTGTCCATACAGGTCAGTTGGGTCAGCTTGGACAAAGCGCTCACATCCAGCGAGGTCAGCCCAATGTCTGCACAATAGAGATTTTGCAGATTATAGAAATACTGAATCCCCTCCAGACTGGTAATGGAGGTGTCCTCCCCCAGTACCTCCTCCTGCCACGCAGGCAGCATCATACGGGTGATGCTGCTGCGCTCAGCGTCAGAAAGAATACCGTCGCCGTCCTTGTCGCACTTCTCGGCCACAATCTGGCGGAAGCCGGCGTCCGGGAAGTGGCTTTCGTCAACAGCCACATCGTCCGCCGCCCGTACAAGGAGCGTACCCGTAAAACAAGCGGACACCAGCAAGACGGCCAGCACCAGACTGAGCCATTTTTTGGTTTTTTGTTGCATAACTGTTAGGTCCTTTCGTTTGCGGGTTAAAATCTGTTAAAGGTCACCTGAATGGAGTTGGTGACGGTGGAGCCGTCCTCCAAAGTCAGGGTGCAGGTAATGGTGGCGGTGTACTTGGTGGACAGCATCGTACCGCTGGTAGAAACCTTACCGGTCTGGTCCACCACCAGGTTCTTGTTGTTGGAGGTCCACAGGGCGGACACATAGGCGTCTGCGTCTGTAGGATAGGTGCTCACGCCCAGCTGAATGCTCTTGCCGGAGTACACACCGCCGCAGCTGTAAGACACGGAGTCTACCTCGTTGCCGCCGTAAGTGAACTTAAAACTGTCAATATTGATCTTCTGGTTCACCAGCTTGACGGTGATGGTCTTGGTATAAGACCGATCGTAAGCGTCCTTTAAGGTGTAAGTCACCTTTACGCTGCCGGAGGCGTCTGCGTCTGTCTTAGTGAGTACCAAATTACCGGAAGCATCCGTAGCAGCGGTCACATTGTTTTCTTCCGCCGTGGTCCAGGACGGATCCTGTACCATGGCGCCGTCTGCGTAAGTGGCAGACAGGGTCACCTGCTGGTTGTCATCCACCACCAGGGCCTTACCCTCGGTCACCGCAGCACCGCCGCTGGTAAAGCTGATCTCACCGGGGCCCACGAACTCGTGACCGGCCAGGGCATTCTGCGCCTGGGTCAAAGCAGAGGTGGCTGCATCAATGGTCTCCTGGGAGGACTCATAGTCCGCATTCACTTCCACAGCCTTATCGTAAGCGGTCTTGAACGCCATACCGTAATCGTAGGCGTAATCCTTGTAATCCACCGCACCGGCAGCAGTAATGGCCTGCTGCAAGGCGGAGAAGTCATACGTGGTATAAGCAATCACCGTGGCGGTGTAGCCGCCGTCCACCGTGGTGGCAGTGATGGTGGCCTTGCCCTGCGTCACAAAGGTGATCTTGCCGGTGCTGTCTACCGTGGCGATCTCCGGGTGGTCACTGGTAAAGGTGCAATCCCGCAGTGCCAGGGAAGCAATCGTAGCCGTCGTAGTCACCGTGGGGCTTACGCTCACCGTATCCTGGGGCGAGCCGTGGACCATCTCGGTATCAAAGCTGACGCCAGTTACCGCATAGCGGGTAAAGCAAACCGTGGTGGTGGCCGTGTAGCTGTCGCCCTTCACCGTGGTGATGGTACAGGTAATCTCCGCCCACTGGTTGCCGCTGTCTGTGTTGGTCACCAATCCGGTGTCGCTAACCGTAATCTTGTCATTGGAGCTGGACCAGCTGATACTCTGGTACAGACCGCCGGCGGGCTCCGTCACAGCACGCAGCTGAATGGTCTTGTTTTTCAGGCTCAAGTCGTTGTGCAGATAGCGGATATAGCCCGGATTGGGAATGGTCACATTGCTCTGGTTCTCCGTATCTGCCGTCAGGCTAACGCCCTGGGCGATAATGTACTTCACCAGCCCGTTGTGGGCGCTTTCCAGCAGTTCCACCTGGGCATCAATCTCGTCCTGGGTAGACAGGCCGCTGTCGATCATCGCCTTAGCCTGGGCACAGGCGGTCTCCAGCACAGCCAGGGACGCCTCGGTGTACACATACTGACCCTTAGACTGATCCACCAGCTGCTGATACTCTGCATACTTGGCCTCCAGCACAGAGTAGTCCGCACGCACGGTCACAGCGCAGGTAGCGGTGTAACCGCCGTCCAGCGTTTTAACGGTAATGGTGCAGTCACCTACACCCACCGGCGTAACCAGTCCGTTCTCCACGGTAGCTACGCGCTCATCAGAGGAGGTCCAAGTTACATCATTAAAGGTTTTGCTGGAGGAACCGGCCAATGTGGCATTCAGCTGTACCGGATCCCCGGTTGCCAGCAGATTCAGTTGGGTCTGATCCAACGATACACCGCTGATTACATTGGTGCTCATCACCACGGTAATGGTGCGACTGACGGCACGGTTGTAGTGATCCGTTGTGGTCACCGTTACCTTGGCCCAGGCGTTGCTGGTCGCCGAGCTGGGATTCAGCACCAGTTTGCCGTCAGACTGGCTGGTCTTCATATTCTTGCTGTCATCCACCGACCAGGTAATGCCGTTGGAGTCTGCGCCCTCCGGCACAACGGCTGCGCTCAGTTCCAGCTTATTGTTCTCGCGCAGGGTATCTGCATAACCGTTCTGGCTCAGATCAATGGTCAGCGCGTCGCTGTCGCCCACCGTGCCGCTGGAGCGCTCTTTATAGCTGCCCAAAGCCGTGTTCCGGCTGTAGCCCACATAGCTTACATCCAGGGTCTGGGCCTTCACGATCTCGTTGCCTGCCAGCGCAGCGCCGGCCTCTACCAGCGCCTTGGCGGCCTGGTCGATTTCATCCTGTGTCTTGGTATTGTCGTTCATCACGGACTGGGCTTGCTCATAGGCCTGCTTAAAGGTAATGCCTACGGTGTATTCATAGTCCTGATAGTTTGTGTCCTTATATTGCTCCAGCGCAGACTGCAGCGCACTGCGGTCGCCGCCGGTAGACACCGTACAGGTGGCGGTATAGCCGCCGTCATAAGCAATGGCACGCACCGTGGTGGCACCGGTGGAAACAAAGGTTACCAGACCGCTTTGACTTACGGTGGCAATATCCTCATTATCGCTCTCCCAGTAGAAGTCGGAAATGGAGGCCTTGCCCACACCCAAAGTACCGGTGGGCTGTACCTTTGCAGTCAGCTGGTGGGTCTCGCCGATGGAGCCGGTAATGGCCGACTCAGAAACAGTAATGCCGGTGGCGGGGGTGTAGGCGAAGGAAACCCACACATCGTCCGTCCAGCTTTCGCCGAAGTGGTCGGTCACGGTACAGGTAATCTTACCGTAATAGCCCTCATTCTTCAGCATATTAAAGCTGGTGCTGGCGGCGGGCGAGGCCACGCCGTCCTCAGAAATCACAATCTTATCCGTGGAGGAAGTCCAGGTCACGGACGCATAACTGGCGTTGTTGGGGTACAGACGCACATTCAGATCCAGCTTGGCGTTCTTGTAGGCGCCGTCGGTAAGCAGGGATACATTGTACTGATAGAAATCGCTGGCCTCTTCCCCGTCCAGATAAATCTCCACATTGTTGATATGGGTGTACTTTTCCAGTCCCTTGTAGGCGGCAATCAACTTCTCCAGCTGGGCATCCACCTGCTTTTGATTGGAGGCGTTGGCGTCAATCATAGCCTGGGACTCGGTCAAAGCATCCTGGTACGCCTGCCAGGTGGCCGGGTAATAGTTGGTCTCAACCAGCTCCAGGGTCTTATATGTATCAATCTGCGCCTGCAATGCGTCGTAGTTGGTCACCACATTTACCGTACAGGTGGCGGTGTAACCGCCGTCGCAGGTGGTAACGGTAATCACGCAGTCGCCGCCACTTTTAAAGGTGACCACGCCGTTTTGATCCACGGTAGCAATATCCGCGTCAGAGGTGCTCCACACCACATCCTGCACAGAGGCCTTGCCGATCAGACCGAAGCCGGTGGGCTCAACCGTTGCCTTTAAGGTTTGGCTTTCGCCCACCTTGCCGCCGACAATCTCTGTGGTATCCAGCTTCACGCCGGTGACCGGGTCGTTGGCAAAGGCCACATAAATGCTGTCTGTATACACATTGTCCATATAGTCCGTGGCCGTAACGGTGATCTTGGCCTGGCAGGCCTTGTTACCGGCGGGCTTTACAATGCCGTTGGCGTCCACGGTCACCGCGTCATTGTCGCTGCTCCACTTAATGGTGCGGTACATGGCGGTTTTGGGCGCCACCAGTGCATCAAAGTCTACGGAATAGCTGTCATATCGCTTGGTAGCAGACACCTTTACACTGCGGAACTCTCCGGCGTCCGTGCCGTCCTTGTTTACAATGGATACGCCGTTCAGGCCTACATAACCGCCCAGTCTGTAAAATGCATACAGCAGCTCCCGGGCATATGTGTCACAGCTGTCCTGGCTGGCCATAGGCTCGTCGTAATATACATAATAAGCATAATCCAGCTTACGGCTAAAGTCCTTATATAATGTTTTATTCTCGTCGGTGCGTTCGATTACCGTGTCCTCACAGATCTCAATCACCTGCTTTAAGTAATCCTTATCCGGATACACGGTCACCTGCTTCTCCGCCACAATACCGCCGGAAACAGATACGCAATACAGAGTGGCAGTGCCTACATCCACACCGGTAATCACGGCGTTGCCCTTGCTGTCGCCCTTCCCGGCCACGGTAAACACATTTTCATCTGAGGAATACCAGTTGGCACCGTAGCAGGACTGCAGGGTTGCGGAGGAGCCGTCAAAGGTCATGGAGTGGCTCACATCCAGAGTCTTGCCGTTGGTCACGGACAGCTCGTCGCCGTCAATGGTATTTGTCTTGGCAGCATTGCGCACCACGCACAAGGTTACCACATCGGATTTGATATTGCCGTCTGCAGACACGCACCAAATGTGCACGCTGGAGGCGCTGGCGCAAGAGGCCTTGCCCACCACCTTTACGGTACCGGCAGACTGATCCTCGTCCTTCAGCTCAAACTGATCCGTATTATCAATATACCATTTTACAGTCTTGTTGGTGGCATCCTCCGGATCCACATTGGCCTTCACCAATACGCCGGAACCGTCATACACGGTGCTGACGGTCACGGTGGCATAATCCTGCGTCTGACCATCCACTTCCGTCTGCTGCAAATTCAGCTTGACGCTGTTGGCCAAAACAGCGCTTTTTACAGCGCTCTCCACACTTACATCAATGGAGGACACCGGCAGACCGTTAAAGATGGTGGTCTGGGTCTGCACCTGAGAGATGGTGTAGTAACTGCCGTCCAGCAGCTTGTAACCGGTAGAGGCCTTAAACACCACCGTAGCAGTGCCCCCGGCCAGAGCAGTATAATTGCCGTCCTTATCCAACTTGGCAATGCCGTTCTCCACCGAGCCGTCATGGTGGACGGTGGTGGTCTCGCCGGTGGTCTCGTCCGTTACAGTCTCGTCATAGGCATCGCCGGCCCACAGGTACTTGGGATTGCCGTCCTCGTCCTCGCCGTTCAGCAAGCCCCAGGTGATGGTCAGGTTATTGGCAGTGCTGACACGCACCGGGTACACCGTGTAGGTCAGCGCCTGGGTGTCGCCGATGTTGCATTCCTGCTCCGCATGAATCACCGCGTCACTGAGCACCCGCCCGGTTTTGCCGGTGACGGTAATCTCCTTGGTTTTGACCACCTGGTTGGCGGCAGAAACTGCGGTGATGGTGCACTTTTGGCTATTCAGCGCCGTGCCCATACTGCCCCCGGCGTCACGGCCGGTGATGATCCCGGTCTGGGGATCCACATAAGCCACGCTCTCGTCCGAAGAGGACCAGGTAATATCCGATGTATCTGCCGCTACAGGCTTGGCGTCCGTAATGGCCATCTGAATCTGAGCGCCCTCCTGCACCGTATCCGGACCTGTAATATTAAAGTCCTCGCAGGGTACGCCGTCAACAACATTGAAGGTAATGGTATCGTTATATTTCAGCTTCAGCAAAATGTTGGCAATGATTTTTACCGCCGTAGCCGTCAACTGCACCGCGTCTGCCGAGTCGCCCACAATATCTTTGATGGCAAAGCAGGCGTCCAGCAGGGCCGCCAGCACATTGCGGTCCATATCAATGCCCAGATATTTAATCAGAATATCGGCAACCTTCTTGGTATCAATCGTGCCGGTATTGTCCAGCTGGTAGATGTAGTTGACCATCTTCAGCAGGTTGTTAATGAAGCCCTCCGTATCCGGCGACACAATAATCGTCACCGTACCGGTGTTCTTAAAGGTTACCAGGCCGCTGTCATCCACCGTGGCAACCACCTTGCCCTGGGAAAAGACAGAGCTGCTTTTTACCGAGTACACCACGCCCATGTGCAGCCGCACTGGGGTGGTTACGGCGGTCAGCTGGCAAGTGGTCCCTTTGGCCACTGTGGTCTCAATCTGAGACTTGTTGGTAATATGGGTACCGTTGGGCAGGAAGTTGGCATAGAACTCCTCGTTCTTCTTGACGGTCACCGCCAGTGTGTCGTCTGCCAGCTGGTTGCCGTCTGCGTCATACAGGGTCACATGCACAATGGAATTGATATTGTCCAAATACTTGCGCAGAGACTCAATCCACTGATCAGAGTAGGACTCAAAGATCTTGCCCAGAGCAGAGTCCTCGCCCATGGTTTTTTCAATCAAAGCAATGATCTCGTCCGTGTCCATGGTGTCCACATTCACCTTGTCATTGAACAAGGCCTTTTCCAGTGCGGCACCGGCGATCTTGCCCACCAGGGGTACAGACTTCACCTCATTGTCGATCCAGTTCTGGATCACGGCGCCCTTGGAGGAGTCAAAGGCCTTCACCAGACCGTTTTGATCCACATCCACCAGGGTGGGTGCCTCGCTGTACCACTTGATGGTGCCGTTATCCGGCAACTCGCAGTCAATAAGCTTGTAGCTCAGCTGCAAGGTGTCGCCCTCGGTCATCACCTCGTGATAGGTATTGCCCTCTTCGTCCGTGTCCTGTACTGCATTGCCGTCTGAATAAAACAGCTGAATGTTGTACACGCCGATCACTTCGCCCGCCCAGGCAGAGAAAGCAGGGGTCAGCACAGTGATCACCGTAAGCACGGCCAAAAAGACGCTGAGCAGGCGCTTTTTGCTGTACATAAACTTCATAGAACCATCCTTCCGCTTGCCGCTGCGGCAGCGCCTTTTGCGCGTACCGCTCAGCGCCCGCTTTCCGGCGCCCTACGACAACATTTATACACAATAATTATAAAACAGAAATCCTGCCAATGCAACGCACAATCTGTGGTTTTGCCCCGAAAATACGCCAAACTTTCGCCCCGTCTTTTGTCTATTATCTACAAAGAATTCTCAACAAAAAATAATTAAAGGACGGAATACGAATATCCGTCCTTTAACTTAATGTATAAATTTATATTACATTGAGTACACCCAAAAAGGCTTTTGAGCCGTCCGGATGGTCAATCACCTTGCGGCTGTCCCGCACCCGCAAGGCACAGGCATCGCCGATATAAAGGGTGTATTCCGCCGTAACCAGTCGCTCGGTGGTCGCCGCAGACCGAAACCGCTCTGCAGTGGCCGTCGCCTCGCTTTCGTCCATCAGTCGGCCCAAATTGCCGGAAAACAAATCGAACAGTTCCGTTCTGGAATAGCCAATAAACTGAACAAAATCCTCGCTGACCAAATCCAGCTGTAAGGGCGTTTCCGTATCGGTAAAGAAAGTGGCGCCGGGCAAATTCTTAAACAGGCTCACCAGCCGCTGGGCCTCCCGATCTGCCTTTTCCTCCGCCTCTTTAATCCGGGTAATATCCGTAAACACCGCATGGAATACCGGGCACTCACCATCAAAGCGCTGAATACCCGCCTGCAGCTGGCACCAGATAAACTCGTTCTCATGCACCCGCACCCGGCACTCACAATCCACTTCTTCGCCTACGGCCATGGCGCGACCAATGGCCTGAAACACGGTGGAGCGATCATCCGGGTGAAGCAATTCATCCAGCCGATACGCCCGCTGTCGACTGCTTTCCTGTGAGGTGCCGAACAACCGACAGCAGCCCTGATTAAGATACAGGCACTCAATATGCATCTCCGGTGTAACTTTAAACAGGCACACCCCGCCGCACACCAGATCGATCAGTTCGTTCATCTCCACCGTCTTGGCCCGCAGGCGCTCCTGGCGCCGTCGGCTCTCGGACACATCCGCAAAGGTCATACGGCACAGAGTGGAGTCCTCATAATTTTGGCCCACACAGTGGACAAAGAGCGGCGCGCCCTTTTGGTCCAGCAGATCCATGGTTATATATGTAAACCGGGCGCCTTTTTTGCAGATGCTTTGCATCACCCGCTCCCGGTCCGCCGGCTTTAACTTATCATATAGGAACAGCTTCCCCTCTTTGATCTTAGACGGGTGCACACCCACGAACCGGGCAAAGTGACTGTCTGCGTCTACCACCTGCAGGTCGTTGGCCTTGTCCACCACCACATTCATAAATTCCACTTCATAGGGGGCTGCGTTTAAAGTCTCTGGTTGCGTGGCTCCCACCTCTCTTTCTCTGCTTGGGTTCAGGGCAGGCTGCACACCTGCATATCGCCCTCATTATAGCACACTTTCTTCCCCATTTGCGAACGATTTTTTACAAGTTAGTAAAAATTTCATAAAGTCCGTAAAAAGTCCGTAAAAATTTTGCAAAACAGTAGGCAATCGGCCGGATTTGTGCTATTATATCTTTATTCTATACACCCGGTGTGAATACTTTCAGTTAGGAGAACCCCTATGGCAAATGTTTATCGGATTTTTGTGGAGAAAAAGAAAGGCAATGACATTGAGGCCACGCAGATCTTAACGGATCTGCGCCAGAATGTGGGCATTACGGCGCTCACCGGCCTGCGGCTCATCAACCGCTACGATGTGCAGGGCGTCAGTAAGGCGGAGTTCCGCCGGGCCGTGCACGGGGTCTTTGCCGAGGACAATCTGGACCATACGGCAGATGCGGTGACCTTCGCTCCCGATGAGCGGGTGTTTGCCATGGAATTCCTGCCCGGTCAGTATGACCAACGGGCAGACAGCGCCGCCCAGTGTATCCAGCTGCTCACCGCAGGGGAATGCCCCCGGGTAGCCAGCGCCAAGGTGATCGCCCTCACCGGCGACATTACGGACGCGGAGTTCGATAAGATCAAGTCCTATCTGATCAACCCGGTGGAGAGCCGGGAGGCCACCATGGACAAGCCGGAGAGCCTGGACATGGCTGCCGATGTACCGGCGGATATTACGCGCATTACCGGCTTTATTGCCAAGAGTGATGAGGAGATCGCCGCCTACCACGGCCAAATGGGCTTTGCCATGAGCGTGGAGGACCTCCGCTGGGTGCGGGACTACTTTAAGAATGAAGAGCACCGGGACCCCAGCCTGACAGAGCTGAAAGTGATCGACACCTACTGGTCCGACCATTGCCGCCACACCACCTTTTCCACCAAGCTGGACAAGATCACCGTGGAGGAGAGCAAGTACGCCGCTGCGGTGGAGAACGCCCTGCGCCTGTACCTGGATATGCGCGGCGCTCTGTATGCAGGCAAGAACAAGGACATTTGCCTGATGGATATGGCCTGCATCGGCACCAAATATCTGAAAACCAAAGGCAAGGCAGACAATCTGGACGAGAGCGAGGAGATCAACGCCTGCTCTATTGAAGTACCGGTAACCGTGGACGGCAAGACCGAGCAGTGGTTGGTGCAGTTTAAGAACGAGACCCACAACCACCCCACGGAGATCGAGCCCTTCGGTGGTGCGGCCACCTGCCTGGGCGGTGCCATCCGTGACCCGTTGAGCGGGCGTGCCTATGTGTACCAGGCGATGCGGGTCACCGGCTCCGGCGACCCCACCACCGCCTTCGCGGACACCCTGGAGGCCAAGCTGCCCCAGCGGAAGATCACCACCGGCGCTGCCCAGGGCTACAGCAGCTACGGCAACCAGATCGGACTGGCCACCGGCCAGGTCACCGAGCTGTACGACGCCGGATATGTGGCCAAGCGTATGGAGATCGGCGCGGTGATCGGCGCCTCTCCCAAAGAGAATGTAGTACGGGCCTGCCCCACCCCCGGCGACATTATTGTACTGCTGGGCGGGCGCACCGGCCGTGACGGCTGCGGCGGCGCCACCGGCTCCTCCAAGGCCCATAATTCCGAATCTATCGAGACCTGCGGCGCAGAGGTGCAAAAGGGTAATCCCCCCACCGAGCGCAAGATCCAGCGGCTGTTCCGCAACAAGGATGTATCCACCCGTATTAAGCGCTGCAACGACTTTGGCGCCGGCGGCGTGTGCGTGGCTATCGGCGAGCTGGCCGACGGCCTGACCGTGGACCTGGACAAGGTGCCCAAAAAGTACGAGGGGCTGGACGGCACGGAGCTGGCCATCTCCGAGAGCCAGGAGCGTATGGCCGTAGTGCTGGACCCCAAGGATGTGGACGCCTTTATCGCCGCAGCTTACAAAGAGAACTTAGAGGCCACTCCGGTGGCCGTGGTAACGGACAACAATCGACTGGAAATGACCTGGCGTGGCGACAAGATCGTGGACATCAGCCGGGACTTCCTGAACACCAACGGCGTGACCCAGCACGCCACCGCGTCCATTGCCCCCATTGACGAGAACAAGAACTATTTACATGCCGTACCGGCAGAGCTGCACGGGCTGTCCCTGTCCGCTGCGCTGAAAGCCAACCTGAGCCGACTGGAAGTCTGCTCCCAAAAGGGCTTGGTAGAGCGGTTTGACGCCTCCATCGGCGCCGCTACGGTGAATATGCCCTATGCCGGCGTGTACCAGCTGACCCCGGAAGAGGCTATGGTAGCCAAGCTGCCCCTGGAGCACGGCCAAACGGACGACGCTACGGTAATGGCCTACGGCTTTATCCCCGGCGTGTCTCGCTGGAGCCCCTTCCATTCCGCCGCCTTTGCGGTAACGGAGAGCCTGTCCAAGCTGGCTGCCGTGGGCTGCGACCCGGCAGAAGCACGGCTCACCTTCCAGGAATACTTTGAGCGCCTGGGCGACAAGCCGGAGCGCTGGGGCAAGCCCGCTGCCGCCCTGCTGGGCGCCCTAACCGCACAGGCCGGGTACGGCACCCCCTCCATCGGCGGTAAAGACTCTATGAGCGGCTCCTTTAACCAGCTGGATGTACCGCCCACCCTGGTGAGCTTTGCCGTGGGTATGAGCAAGGCGTCCCACACCGGCACCGCCCTGCTGCAACACCCGGGCAGCAAAGTGTATCTGCTGCAAATTCCGGTAACAGAGGCCACCGGCCTGCCGGATTACAAAAACGCCATGGCTCTGATGCAGGCAGTCTTCGCCGGCGTACAGAACAAGTCCATTCTCTCCGCCGCCGTGGTGAAAGAGGGCGGTGCCGCTGCCGCCGTATGTAAGATGGCATTCGGCAGCAAGCTGGGCTTTACCTTTGCCCAGGGGCTGGACGCTGCCACCCTGTTTGCCCCCTATGAGGGCAGCTTTGTGGTGGAGATCCCCGAGGACGGCACCCTGGCCGACAGCCTGGCGCCTTATGCCACTGCACTGGGCGCCGTCAACGGCAACGGGATCTTTATTCTGGACGGCGATGTGCTGACGGTGGACGAACTGATCGCCGCCTGGAGCAGCAAGCTGGAGCGCGTGTTCCCCACAGACAGCGGCAAGAGCGCTGCGGTGGAGGATGTGCCCCTTTATAAAGAGCGCTCCATTTTCGTCAGCCAAAACAAAGTGGCCCGGCCCCGGGTATTCATTCCCGCGTTCCCCGGCACCAACTGCGAGGTAGACACCGCCCGCGCCTTTGAACAGGCCGGTGCGGACCCCCATATTTTAGTAGTAGGCAACCTGACGCCCGCCGCCATTAACGAGACCATTGAGAAAATGGTAGAGGAAATCAAGCAGGCGCAGATCGTGATGCTGCCCGGCGGTTTCTCCGGCGGTGACGAGCCGGAAGGCTCCGGCAAGTTCATTGCCACCACTTTCCGCAACCCGGCAGTGGCCGAGGCGGTCACCCAGCTGCTGAACTGCCGCGACGGCTTAATGCTGGGTATCTGCAACGGGTTCCAGGCGCTGATCAAGCTGGGTCTGGTGCCCTACGGCAAGATCGTGGATATTGAAGAGAACGACCCCACCCTGACCTTTAACACCATTGGCCGCCATATCAGCCAAATGGCGTACACCCGAGTCACCAGCACCAAGTCCCCGTGGCTGGCGGGCACCCGGGCAGGCGAAATGTTTGCCGTGCCCATCTCTCACGGTGAGGGCCGGTTCGTAGCGGACGAGGCCACCCTGCGCCGGTTGGCGGAGAACGGCCAAATCGCTACCCAGTATGTGGACCCGGACGGCAATGTGGCTACGGATATGCCCTTTAACCCCAACGGCTCCGTATGGGCGGTGGAAGGCATCACTTCCCCGGACGGCCGTGTGCTGGGCAAGATGGGTCACTGCGAGCGCAAGGGCACGGATCTGTACAAGAATGTACCCTTTAACAAGGATATGCAGATCTTTGAGTCCGGCGTGAAATACTTCAAATAAGTGCAATTTCAGCCGCCGTCTGCTCCTGCAGGCGGCATAGGCTTTTCAGGAGGATCAATATGAAATATGTTGTAGTGCTGTGCGACGGCATGGCAGACTACCCGGTGCCCGCCCTGGGCGGCAAAACCCCTATGATGGTGGCAAAGAAACCCCATATCGACGCCCTGGCTGCCAAGGCAGAGGTGGGGCTGGTGCGCACCGTGGCGCCGGGGCTGAAACCCGGCTCCGATGTAGCCAATATGAGCGTGCTGGGCTTTGACCCCCACCAATTCTACACCGGGCGCAGCCCGCTGGAGGCCGCCTCCATCGGCATCGATATGAAAGACAGCGATGTGTCCCTGCGCACCAACCTGGTAACCCTCAGCGACAAGGGCGAACCCTTTGCCGACAAAGTGATCGAGGACTACTGCGCCGATGATATTTCCACCGAGGAGGCCCGCCAGCTGATTGAAGCCGTACAGGCGGCCTTTGGCGGCGGAGAATACGATTTTTACACCGGCGTGTCTTACCGCCACTGCCTGATCTGGCACGGCGGCACCACGGCGCTGGGCAATATGACCCCGCCCCACGACATTACCGGCAAGGTGATCGGCCCCCATCTCTCTACCGCAGAGACGGCGCGCCCCCTGCTGGAGATGATGGAGAAGTCCTTTGACCTGCTAAAGGACCACCCGGTAAACAAAGCCCGGGTGGCTGCCGGCCGTCGCCCGGCCAACTGCATTTGGCTGTGGGGCGAGGGCAAGCGCCCGGCGCTCCAGCCCTTTGAGGCGCTGTACGGCATAAAGGGCGGTATGGTCTCTGCCGTTGACCTGCTCAAGGGCATTGCCAACTGCGCCGGTATGGAAGTGGCGGAAGTGCCCGGCGCCACCGGTTATATTGACACCGACTTTGAGGGCAAGGCCAAGGCTGCGCTGGATCTGCTGGAGCGCAACGATCTGGTGTATGTGCACTTTGAGGCACCGGACGAGTGCGGCCATCGCAACGAGCCGGAGAATAAAGTCAAAGCCATTGAGATGATCGACAGCCGGGTGCTGCCCATCCTGGAAGAGGGGCTGGCGCAGTACGACGACTACAAGATCCTGCTGCTGCCGGACCACCCCACCCCCATTGTGACCCGCACCCACGCCAGCGACCCGGTGCCCTATCTGCTGTACCAGAAGTCCGCTCCCAAGGCGGGGGTAGACACCATCAATGAGGAGACCGCCAAGGCCACCGGCATTTATATGGAGAACGGCCCGGCCATGATGCCCCACTTCCTGGGGCAGGACGCCTAAGGCAAAAAATTTTGAATTTAACGGAGAGGAAAAAGATATGAAACCGGCAACCATTTGTGTACAGGGGGCCTACCGCCCCAAGAACGGCGAGCCTCGGGTGGTGCCCATTGTGCAGAGCACCACATATAAATACGACTCCAGCGTGGAGATGGGCGACCTGTTTGACCTGAAGAAAAGCGGCTACTTCTACTCCAGACTGCAAAACCCCACCTGCGACACGGTGGCAGCCAAGATCGCGATGCTGGAGGGGGGCGTGGCCGGTATGCTCACCGGCAGCGGCCAGGCGGCCAACTTCTACGCCGTCTTTAACATTGCCGGCGCCGGGGACCATATTGTCAGCTCTACTGCTATTTACGGCGGCACCTACAATCTGTTTAATGTGACCCTGCGCAAGCTGGGCATTGACTTTACCTTTGTGTCCCCCAGCGCTACGGAGGAGGAATTGGAGGCAGCCATTCGCCCCAACACCAAGGCCATTTTTGGCGAGACCATCGCCAACCCCAGCCTGGAGATTTTGGATATTGAGAAGTTCGCCCGGGTGGCCCACAAGGCCGGTGTGCCGCTGATCGTGGACAATACCTTTGCCACCCCCATCAACTGCCGCCCCTTTGACTTTGGGTGCGACATTGTGACCCACTCCACCACCAAGTATATGGAGGGCCACGCCTCCACCGTGGGCGGCGCCATTGTGGACAGCGGCAACTTTGACTGGACCCAAAATGACAAATTCCCCGGCCTGACCACCCCGGACGACAGCTACCACGGCATTACCTATACGGAGGCTTTCGGCCAGGGCGCCTACATCACCAAGGCGGTGGTGCAGCTAATGCGGGATCTGGGCGCGGTGCAAAGCCCCAACGAGGCATTCCTGCTGAATGTGGGGCTGGAGAGCCTGCACCTGCGGGTCCCCCGCCACTGTGAGAACGCCAAGGCAGTGGCTGCCTACTTAAAGCAGCACCCGGCAGTGACCTGGGTGGAGTGCGCTATGCTGGAGGGCGACCGCCAGTACGATTTGGCGCAGAAGTATATGCCAAAGGGCACCTGCGGCGTGGTGAGCTTTGGGGTCAAGGGCGGCCGCGCAGCCGCCACCACCTTTATGGACAGCCTGGAGCTGGCGGCCATCGTCACCCATGTGGCAGACGCCCGCACCTGCTGCCTGCACCCGGCCTCTACCACCCATCGCCAGCTGACAGATGCGCAGCTGGAAGCCTGCGGCGTACGCCCGGACTTGGTGCGTCTGAGCGTAGGCATTGAGGATATTGACGACATTTTAGCGGACCTGGAACAGGCCCTGGCAAAAATCTAACGCCTATGGACGAGAAACAAACACACAATCATAATCACGACCATGCCCATACCCGGGAGGTGGTCAATCGGCTGGCCCGGGCCATCGGCCACCTGCAAAAGGTGAAGCAAATGGTGGAGGACGGCGAAGATTGCTCCCAGGTGCTGGTGCAGCTGGCAGCGGTCAAGTCCGCCCTGAACAACACCGGCAAGGTGATCCTCAAGGACCACCTGGAGCACTGCATCGTCCACGCCGTGGAGGACGGCGATACGGAAATGCTCACCGAGCTGTCCGACGCCATTGACCGGTTTGTAAAATAAAAGCGACGAATGGACAATCCCTCCACCGCCTTCGGCCAATCCCCCCGCGGCTACGCCGCTCCCCCCTTTGCAAGGGGGGCTTAGATTTTACAACCGATTTGCCTCCCTTGTAAAGGGAGGTGGCAACGCCGTTAGGCGTTGACGGATGGATTGATGCACTCGCTACGAACATCAACAAAAAAGAGCACCCGCGTGGGTGCTCTTTTTATTACCTGATCCCTATACTTATTTAATAATGGTACCGGGGGTATTGGGTGCCATACCGGCGGCGTTGGCCTCGTCCGTATCAATGTGCATGGCCAGGGCATAGCTGTCAGACACACGCACCACCACATCGCCAAAGGTCAGGTTACGGCCGTTGGCAGAGGGGATCTCAACACTGACGATCTGGCCGTTCTCCAGGCCCATACGCTCTGCGTCTGCCGTAGTGGCGTGGATATGGCGCTTGGCAGCGATCACGCCCTCGGTCAGCTCCACCTCACCGGCAGGGCCCACCAGCTTGCAGGCGCCGGAACCGGCAATATCGCCGCTCTCCCGCACCGGAGCAGTCACGCCGATGGAGCGGGCGTCCGTCAGGCTCAGCTCCACCTGGGTATCCTTACGCACCGGACCCAGAATGGACACAGCCGGGAACTCGCTCTTGGTGCCCACCACGCGCACCCGCTCATTGCTGGCAAACTGCCCGGGCTGGGACAGCATTTTCTTCACCGTCAGCGCATAGCCCTTGCCGAACAGGGTCTCCAAATCTGCCTGGCTCAAATGTACATGGCGGGCAGAAATCTCAACAGTCACTTGATTGTCCATGATAAAACCTCCAAAAAGTTGTAATTCTCACTTACGCAGATATTTTATACCTTTTTTTATTGTTTTTCAACCATTATTTTGGTACAATGGACAAGGTGATAAAAATGACATTAGACGAACTGAAAACCCGGTGCCTCAGTTGCACCGATTGCGAACTGTGCAAGGCCCGCACCCAGGTGGTCTTTGGGGTAGGTAACCCGGCTGCAGACATTCTCCTGATCGGCGAAGGGCCGGGAGAGAACGAGGACCTGCAAGGCCAGCCCTTTGTGGGCCGCTCCGGCAAGCTGCTGGACCAATTTCTGGAGAGCATTGACCTGAGCCGGGAAAAGAATGTATACATTGCCAATATGGTCAAGTGCCGCCCGCCCAAGAACCGGGACCCTAAACCGGAGGAGCAGGAGGCCTGCCTGCACTGGCTGCGGGAGCAGTTTAAGCTCATTCGTCCCCGGCTGGTGATCTGCGTAGGGCGCATTGCCGCCCAGCGGCTGATCGACAAGGACTTCCGGGTCACCCGCCAGCACGGCGAATTTATCGACAAAAACGGCACCCTGTTTATGGGCACCTACCACCCGGCGGCCATTCTCCGCAACCCTAACAACAAAGAAGCCGCCTTTGGCGACTGGCTGAAAGTGCGGGATAAGATCGAAGAATGGCACCTGCATGTGTGATTTATACATTATATGAAAAGCGCACACGGTTTTCACCGTGTGCGTTCTTTTTTATTTTGCTTAAATTTTGCCGTATAATCCCTCCGGCAATGCCTATAAATCGGCTCCCCTTATTTTTAAGGGGAGCTGTCACGAAGTGACTGAGGGGATAAAAACAAAGCGGCTCGATGTGGGCATCGAGCCCTACATCGTCGACATTGACTCCATATTGCTTGTGGCGGATTTTTAACAAAATCCACCCCGCGCGCATTCCGTAATGTCTCCTCTCCCCAAAAAGGCTTCTGCCTTTTTGGGACCCCGTGATAAAATCCGTAGGGCGGGGGCTTGCTCCCGAGTGAATTGCACGCAGTGCAAGAGACACGAGGCTCCAAATGCGTCAGCATTTGGAAGAAACAGTCCGGGGGACTGTTTCGTAGCGAGTGCATCAATCCCTCCGAGTTTGCCTACGGCAAACCCACCTCCCTTTACAAGGGAGGCTTATCGGTATCAATATCTAAGCCCCCCTTGCAAAGGGGGGGAAGCGGCGCAGCCGCAGGGGGGGGATTGCACCGGAGGTGCCATAAACAAACGCAGGGCGGGAGCAAGCCCCCGCCCTACGAAATCTCTGCTTAATTCACATTTTGCAGCCGCTCCGGCACATACTCATCATTAAGCGCCTGAATATTCTCCTCCACGGCGCTCACCCGACTGCGGATAGCGTCCTGATGGGTCTTATCACCGGACAGGTACACCACGGTAAACACCCCGGCATCGTACCCGGCATCGTTCATAAAGTACGGCACCGTATAGCCTTTTGTATTAAAGGTGGACTCGTACACGCTTTCTCCGTCCAAATAATAGGTTTTGTAGCCGTACTCGTACTCCATCTTGGCGTCATACACCACAGAGAACTGCTCTCCCTTGAGTCGGAAGATCCGGGAAGACGCGGTGTACACCGACTGACTCTCCCGCCGATAGGAATTAAAGCACAGATCCGTCTTTTTGCCGCTTTTGCGCAGAATATAGAACTGAGTGTCCTGCCCCTCTTCCTCATCGTCGGTAAAAGGCTGGCAAATCTGTTCCCGGCTAAAAATGCACTTGGCAATGCTGCCGTTCCAGTTATATACCCGCAGGCTGTACACCGGCACATTCACCAGAGTCTGCTCCCCGGTCCAGTCATTGGTTTCTGATTTTTTTACCTGGTGGCGATAGACCGTCAGCAACTCCTGGTTGCCGTCGCCGTCAAAATCGATTTGCTCCACCACAGCCAAGCCGTCCACATAACCGATACTGCCCTCGGTCTTGTAAGCGGCTGCGCCGTACTGGCGATTCAAATCGTCTACCACATCGTAATAGGCCTGCTTTTTCAGCGTGGCCTCCGGCAGGCTGGCCTCAATCTCCGCCGTGGTCTTGGTGTTGAATTCCTCCATGGCCGCGGTAACCGTATCTACCATAATTTCCGCCCGTGCCTCCCGTATGCAGGACAGCTGCAACCGCTCAAAATCCTCGGTGTTGGCCTTGTCATTCCGGGAGAATACGCCGGTATCCACATTATATTGGCAGCTGCCGGCCTTCTTAAACTGCTTGCCCCGCATGGCATACAGCGTAATCTCCGTTGGCTTTTGCGGATCGCAGAGCCCCACCTGGTAGCGGCGCCCGGTATGGTAGAGCACGACCCAGCTGCCCAACTTAGCGTCGCCGGTAGCATAGCAGGCGTCGCCGGAATAAAACTTGTTAAAGCTTTTGCCGTCAAAGCCCCAAATATCAAAAAAGTAGCGTCCTTTTTCCAGATAGCAGATCAGCAGCTCATCCCGCCCGTCGCCGTTAAAATCCATACGGCGCAAATAGGACACACCGGTCATTTTGGCCATCTTTTTGCCATAGCTCTCATCCATGGACTCCCAGCGACAGGCACCGTACTTGGCAATATAATCCGTACACACCTGCCCCGCCTGGTCGCAAAAGCGCTCATTCCACTTACTTTGGCTGTGTAGTGAAGTGGCAAAAAGCACGATGGCAATCACCACTGCCAGCACAAACAGCACCACCGCCAGCCACTTCAGTGCCGCCCGCCGCAGATTGGGATAATCCCGCAGTTCTTCTACAATCTCTTCGTCCCGGCGCACAGACCGACGCAGTGCGGCGCCGTCTTTTCGCAAGGCAGCACCCAACCGTGCCAGGCGCATATGCGCAGACGGACGAGACGGTTCCTCCTCATCGTCAAAGTAATTGTACGGTTTCACGGTGCCACCTCCTTTTGGCGATACTGCCCAATTCTTCCCTCATTTTAGCACGGATCGGCCCAATACGCAACTATATCGGCAAATTCTTTAGACAAACCCCGTCTCTCACCTATATGTTGTGGTTCCTTTTCTTATGCCTACAAGGCGGCGGCGCTTTTTCCCTCAGGTATAAAAAAGGACTTGACAAACCCGCCGCTGTCCAGTATAATAACACTACCGTTTGCGGATTTAGCTCATCTGGTAGAGCGCCACCTTGCCAAGGTGGAGGTAGCGAGTTCGAGTCTCGTAATCCGCTCCAATAAAAAAAGCAAGGCTTTTTGCCTTGCTTTTTTTATTCTACAATTATAACGAGACTCGAACAGGGCAACCCGCCAGGGTAGCAACAGTCCGGGGGACTGTTGCGGTGCCCGCGTGCGTGCCGGTGCGCGCAGAAGCGCACCGGGCGAGTCTCGTAATCCGCCAGGGTGCAAATACATATCCATTTGCCAAAAATCCCTCCGTCAATGCCTGCGGCATTGCCACCTCCCTTTACAAGGGAGGCTTATCGGTTACAAACTCCAAGGCTCCCTTGCAAAGGGAGCTGTCACGAAGTGACTGAGGGATTGCACCGGAGGTGCCATAAACAAACGCAGGTTGGGAGCAAGCCCCCGCCCTACGAACGGTAATCGCACCCTATTTTGCACACCATACCCCGCCCCACTTGTGGCCGAATTGACCGGCACCGCCATATCTTGCGGCTTTACAAGGGGGCGGGGATTTGCTACAATAAAAGGCAGAGCGCCACCGGCGCAGAAAAGAGGAAAAACCCACCTATGCAATACACCATTCCCCCCTTTGGCCCCCTGTGGACGGACGGCGTGTTTACCGTGCCCACCTGCGTGGCCGACCGTTACTTAAAACTGGCCAGCGCCTACCAACTTCAGGCGCTGCTGCTGCTTTTGCGCCACGGCGGCAGTCTCAGCACCCGAGAGCTGGCCGCCGCCCTGGGTATCCCGGAGCGGGACGCCGACAGCATTATGGACTTTTGGGTGGCCGAGGGTCTGCTCCAAACCGGCGACGCCCCGGTGGCCCCTGCGCCTGCCCAGCCCGCCACGGTACAGTTCCCGGTGATGACAAAAGTGCCCCCCAATATGGGCGCACCGGCCAGCCTGACGGTTCATCCCCCGGTGACGGAACCGCCAAAGCCGAAAAAAGAGACCCTGTCACCCCCTCGGCTGACCCCGCGGGACATTGTGACCCTGTGCCGGGAGAACAGCGCCCTGTCCGACCTGCTGGCCGAGGCCCAGACCGTGCTGGGGCGCACCATCAGCACCGCCGAGCAGGAAATGCTGGTGAATATGCACACCTACTACGAGCTGCCGCCGGAAGTGATCCTGATGCTCCTGGGCTATTACCGGGGCGAAAAAGAAAAGGGCCGCTCCATCAACCTGGCCTACATTAACAAAATGGCCAACTCCTGGTCCGAGGACGGGGTGCGCACTGTGGCGGACGCAGACGAAAAGCTGCTGTACCTGAGCGGCACGGACAAGCTGTGGGACAAGGTGATCGCCATGACCGGCATTCGCCATCGGTCGCCCACCGCCCGCCAGCGCCAAATGGTGGCGGACTGGGGCCGGGATTTCAGCGACGATATGCTGCAACTGGCCTGCGATATTATGAAAGAGAACGCCGACAAGCCCTCGCTGAAATATATGGACAGCGTGCTGCGCCGGTGGAAGAAAGAGGGGCTGACCACCCCCACCAAGGTGCAGGAGCAGCAACAGAGCTTTACTGCCGCCAAGGCCAAAAAGACCGACGGCCGCCTGCAAGGCAAGCCCTCCTACGACCTGGAACAGATCAAGAGAGACACCATGAACAATACGGATATTAAATTCTAAGGAGAAGCTATGTACAGTTCCGATCTTTACCAAAAAGCGCTGAACCGGCTGGATCGCCGCCGAGAGGAGGACGAGCTGCGCACCGCCGCCACATTGGCAGAGGTCAGCGCCAAGGTCCCCCGGCTGGAGGAAATTCAAAATCAGCTGCGACAAGTGGGTTTCTCCATCTCCAAGGCGTTCTTTGCCAAAGACGCAAAGGCGGAGATCGACGAGCTGCAAGCGGAGAGCCTGCGCCTGCAAGGGGAAAAGGAGCGGCTGCTGGTGGCTGCTGGTTATGCGCCGGACGCCCTGGCCCACCACTACCGGTGTCCCACCTGCAAGGACACCGGCTATGTAGGCGACCGAATGTGCACCTGCCAGCGAGAGCTGCTCAAGGACCTGCAGCGAGAGGCCATCCGTCGCCTGGCGCCCCTGGACAGCTGCACCTTTGACAGCTTTGACACCAACTATTACCCGGAGACGGCGGAGGACAACGGCATTTCGCCCCGGGCCAAGGCGGAGAAGATCGCCGAGGCCTGCCACCGCTACGCCCAGCGGGTGTCCCTGCGAGAGCCGGCCAACCTGATGCTCATGGGCCAGACCGGCCTGGGCAAGACCCACTTGAGCCTGGCCATTGCCAATGTGGCCATCGGCCGGGGTCTGTCCGTGGAGTACGGCACCGCCTATAATATTCTGTCCGACCTGCAAAATGAGAATTTCGGCCGTACCGGCAACCTGCAATATACCGAGGAGCGGGTGCTCCATACGGATCTGCTGATCCTGGACGACCTGGGCACCGAGTACACCTCTGCCTATACCGTGGCCTGCCTGTACAATATCATCAATACCCGCATTCTCTGCGGCCGCCCCACCGTGATCAGCACCAACCTGGGCTTTGACGAGCTGGCCCAAAAGTACGACCAGCGCATCACCTCCCGCATCGCCGGCGCCTATTCCCGCCTGGTGCTGGTAGGCAACGATATTCGGTATATAAAATAAGAACAAATACCGTTTGCCCCCGGCCCGATGTGGGCATCGGGCCCTACAATTTCAACCGATTTGCCTCCCTTGTAAAGGGAGGGGGACCACCGCAGGTGGTGGAGGGATTTGTTTTTATCCCCTCAGTCACTTCGTGACAGCTCCCCTTTATTACATAAAAGGGGAGCCGTTTGATCTCTAACACAAAAAAGCACCCTTACAGGGTGCTTTTTTCTATGTTGCGCAGGGCGGCGAAATCTGTGACGATTTGGCGGGGGGCGGTGGGGGTGGAATACACCCAGCGGTCCATACGGGTGCCGTCCACATAATAGGTTAGGGGCGTCACCGGTGCCGGCGGGTCAAAGGCCTCTACCACCACCAGCTTGATCTTCATTTTCTCCGGCAAAATAGACTTCACATACACAGCCACCGGCTGGCCCGACTCCAGAGCGGCGCTGGGCTCTGCCAGGCCCGCCAAATTGGGGGTCAGCTCTACGAACACGCCATACGGCTCTACGCTGCGCACCACACCGGGCACGGTCTCGCCGGGGGAGAAGCCCGCTGCATTCTGCTGCCAGGTGCCCAGCAACTCCTTTAGACTAAAGGTCAGCTTATCCGGCTCTCGACTGCGCAGCACCACCTGCAATGCCTGCCCCTCGCGCAGGCGGGCACGGGGGTGGTCAATGCGGCTGACAGAGAGCATATCAATGGGGATCAGGGCGTTCAGCCCCGCCCCCACATCAATAAACGCGCCGAACTTCTCCAAATGGGTCACCCGGGCAGGGATCACATCTCCCGGCTCCAGGGTGTCCAAAAACTCTGCCTTGCACCGCAGCTGCACCGCCCGGCGGGAGAGAATGGCGGTAAAGGGGCCGTCGTCCTCCCGCTGAAAGCCTAAAATCGAAAAGCACACCCGCTTGCCCACCTTGGAGATTAGGGCAATATCCCGCACGGTGCCGTCGTCTATCCCTACGGCACCCTCCTCCCGGGGAATGATCCCCCGCATGGCGCCCAGGTCCACATGGAGATTATGCTCCCGGTCGCAAAGCAGCACCCGGCTCTCCAGCACGGACCCCTGCATCATCGCCCGGCGCAGCGCCTCCGGCGTTGTAAATTGCCGGTCCAGCTCCGCCTCCAGTCCCTCCGGGTAGAATACCATGTTCTCACGCCTTTCCTAATTGCCTGTGCTATAAATATATGCCCGCCCATAGGCGGATATGTTGTAAAATCGGCCAAAAGGTGCTATACTGTAATATAAGACTAAACGAGGGGAGAGCCCCATGGAATTACAACTGCACGACCGGGTCAAAATGAAAAAGCCACACCCCTGCGGGTGCGCGATCTTTGAGGTGACCCGCCTGGGCGTAGACTACAAATTAAAATGCACCGGCTGCGGGCGCGAGGTGCTGCTGCCCCGGATCAAGGCGGAAAAGCTGATCCGCGGAGTGGTACAGGACGAGTAGCCCGGCTCCTTTTCATTATATATATAAAAGGAGAAGTATATGTTTGAAAAACTCAGCCGTGTAGAAGAACGGTACAACAAAATCGCCGCGGACCTGTGCGACCCGGCGGTGGTGGCAGACATCGGCCGCTACACCGCCCTGATGAAAGAGCAAAAGCACCTGTCGCCGGTGGTAGAGACCTTTGCCCGCTACAAAACCGCCAAGACGGCGGCGGAAGAAGCCCGGGAGCTGCTGCAAAGCGAGAGCGACCCGGAGCTGTGCGATCTGGCAAGGGAAGAACTGAAAGAGAACGAAACAGCGCTGGAACAGCTGCAAGAACAGCTGAAGATCCTGCTGCTGCCCCGAGACCCTAACGACGACAAGAATGTGATCATTGAGATCCGCGGCGGCGCAGGCGGCGACGAAAGCGCCCTGTTTGCCGGGGTGCTGTATCGTATGTACAGTATGTACGCGGAGCAAAAGGGATTTAAGAGCGAAATTCTGTCCGAGAACGCCACGGAACTGGGCGGGTACAAGGAGATCAGCTTTTCCATAGACGGCGACGGCGCCTACTCCCGCTTTAAGTTTGAAAGCGGGGTGCACCGGGTGCAGCGGGTGCCGGAGACGGAGAGCCAGGGCCGGATCCACACCTCCACCGTAACGGTAGCGGTGCTGCCGGAAGCGGAGGAAGTGGACTTTGAACTGGACCCCAAGGACTTGCAGATCGACACCTTCCGCTCCTCCGGCGCAGGGGGCCAGCACATCAACAAAACCTCCTCCGCCATTCGCATTACCCACCTGCCCACCGGCACGGTGGTGGAGTGCCAGGACGAGCGCAGCCAACATAAAAACAAAGACAAGGCCATGAAAGTGCTGCGGGCCCGGCTGTATGACGCAGAAAAGGCCAAGCACGACGCGGCCATTGCCGGCGAGCGAAAAAGCCAGGTAGGCACCGGCGACCGCAGCGAGCGGATCCGCACCTACAACTACCCCCAGGGACGGGTCACCGACCACCGGATCAACCTGACCCTTTATCGGCTGGAACAGATCTTAAACGGCGATCTGGACGAATTGATCGACGCCCTGATCACCGCCGACACGGCAGCAAAACTCAGCGCCGCAGAGGAATAATGTAGGACTGATACCGGCGGTGCGATGTGGGCATCGCGCCCTACATGGTTGACATTCAAGGCGGGCGGCAGGTTGCCGCCCCTACGGTCAACCGGGTACAAAACGCGAACCGAATAATCCCTCCGTCAACGCCTAACGGCGTTGCCACCTCCCTTTACAAGGGAGGCAAATCGGTTACAAAATCTTCGCCCCCCTTGCAAAGGGTGACTCCCCGCAGTGCGGGGAGATGTCGCGCAGCGACAGAGGGGACGGGCGCC
>CAVCUL010000020.1:0-32619 GCA_963605415.1 bacterium
CACTAACAAATTATATTGCCTTCAAAATTTGCCTGCGGCATAATTTTGAAATGGCTGAAATCACCATTTACGCCTGTTCAGGCAACACAGGTCAATCAGGTGATTTTTAATAAACTATTTGTTGTCTGAAAGGCTATGGTGATTATTATGGCTGGAATTCGGAAAAAATTAAAAGCGATCAAGAAGCGGCTGCGCCGTATGGTCAGCAAGACCCCTAAGCGCAAGTTCTATTACGGCTTCTTTTCAAAATACTGCCGCCTGCGGCCCAAGTGGGTGCTCATTGAGTCCTTCCACGGCCAAACGGTGTCCGACTCCGGACTGGTGCTGGCCCAGGAGATCGCCCGGCTGTACCCGGGGCAGTACCGGGTGTTCTATGCCACGGAGGATAAGAAGAAACACCAGGCTTTTGTGGACGCGGCGGGGCTGCAAGTGGAGCTGGTGGATGTGACCACTTTTCGCTACACCCGCATTTTGGCCTGCGCCCAGCATATTTTTTCCAATGCGTCGCTGCCCATTTACTTTATCAAGCGGTCCGGCCAGGTGTATATGCAGACCTGGCACGGCACCCCGCTGAAGACCCTGGGCAAGCAAATGCGCATGGGTATTGAGTCCATGTACAATGTGCAGCACAACTTTCTGCAAGCGGACTACCTGACCCAGCCCAACGCCTTTACCCGGGATGTGATCCTGCGGGATTACAATTTGGAGGCGCTGTACACCGGCAAGGTGGTGATGGCCGGTTACCCCCGCAACAAGGTGTTTATGGAGCCGGAGAAAGGCGCCGCCCTGCGCCGGGAGCTGGGGCTGGAGGACAAGACCGTCTATGCCTATATGCCCACCTGGCGGGGGCAGAGCAACCACAGTGTGGATGTGCTGGAATACGCCGCTCAGGTGAAGAAGATCTTGAAAAAGCTGGACAACAGCTTAAAGGACGATCAGCTGTTGTTTGTGAACTTCCACCCCATTTTGCACGGAGCAGTACACCTGGGCAATTATAAACGCATTCTGCCTTTTCCGGCAGAAGTGAGCAACTATGAATTTCTGAATTGTGCTGACGCGCTGATCACCGATTATTCCAGCGTGTTCTTTGATTTCTCCCTGACCAGGAAGCCCATTATCCTGTTTATGTACGATTACGATACATACTTGGCGGACCGTGGGCTGTATATGGATGTGCGTACCCTGCCGTTTCGCCAGATTTACAAGACGGACGAGCTGGCGGACTGCCTAAGCAGCGGAGCCTGTTTGCAGGATAATTACAGCAATACGGAGTATTACCGTACATTCTCCAAGTATGATAGTCCGGATATCAGCGAAAAGCTGCTGAAGTTGGCCTTTACCGGCGACCCCGGCGATCTAGAAGTGATCGATTACAGCAAGAATAAAGAGAGAACTTGGCGGGTGTTGTATCCTCAGCCCATTACCCAGCTGTCTGATTTGCGCACTTTGGCAAAAAAGGCAGACGATCACACATTGGTGCTTATGGAGAAAAAGTGGTTCAAAGGGGATTTGAGCCCAGTGCTCCACGATCAGTTTAATGACGCGTTTCCGTATGTGATCACCACCATGACCGTGCCGCGCACCTATATTGAGGCGCTGCTGGCGTCCCTGGGCGTGCGGCGGGTGCAAGAGCGCCTGCTGCGGCGGGATCAGCAGCGGATCTTCCCCAATTTGAAGATCGACGGCAAGTATCGGCGCCACAGCAGTGTGTTTGCACCCGGCTACACGGCGGACTTGGAAAAAGCCGTGCGTGTGCCCCTGGAGCAGTGCACCATGCAGGACGGCGTGGTGCAGTTGCAGTATGGCGCCATTTCGGCCGATTATACCGTTTTGCAGCAGGCGGTGCTGAACCAAAAAGGCTGCGTGCTGGCGGTGTGGGATGCGCCGGAGGGCGTTGCCACCTGCGCACGGTATGACCTGCGTGCGGTGGTAGAGGATGTGCAGCTGTATATCCGCAGAGGGTGCGTGCCGGCGTTGATCGCCCGCAGTGGTAAAACCGGTCGCCGGGTACTCTTGACCTTTGATGATCCCCAAAAGCGCCGCCGGGCACAGGTGAAAGCCAATGCCTGGAACAAGGCACCGTATTACTACGGCGTGGATCAGAGCACCTACGGGGTTTCCAAAGACTATTTGTCTCCGGCCTTTCGCCGCATGGCGGAGAATGGACTGCTGCCGGATCGGCAGGCAGCCTTGGCCGCCTTTTCGGCGGAGCGGCAGCCCCAGCCTTTGGTGCTGTTGCCATTTTTAGAGAACAAGAAGAATGCCCCTCGGTGCCTGACCGTTTGGTTGACCACGCCGGAGCTGGCAATGAACCGGCTGCAGCGGGGCGCGGCCTTGCAACGGCTGCGTTGCAAGGGCCACCGGTGCACCATGCACCTGGCGCTTAAGGGGATTGACCCCAACCAGGTGGTGGGCGGCGTGTTGCAGTTCCGTTCCAAGACGGAAGAGATCGCCGTTCCCTTTGACGCGCGAGTCAAGCGCCGCCGCGGCGGCAGTGCAGTGCGCCTGGATCTGCAGCTGGACGCGCGTTTGCCGCTGAAGGAGCTGTATTGGGACGCTTATGTGCAGATTTACCAGTTTGGCGCCGTGTATCCGGTGAAGATCGTGTCTGCTAAGCCTTTGCAGCGGTGGCAGCTGTTCTTTACCAACTGCCAGGCGTTGGTGGACGATACCCATATTTTGTTCCCCTATTACAGAAAGGGCGGCCAGTTGTGCTACTGTTATCGCCCCTTGTGCGAGTACGATACGGCGGCGGTGCGCCTGCGAGAGATCACCGCGTATTCCCTGTATCTGCTGCTGCGCCCTCTGTGGCAGCGGCAAAAGAACTGGGTGGTGTATGAGAAGTTTTGCAAGACTGCCCAGGACAACAGCTACTATTTCTTCAAATACTGTATGGAGCATCTGCCGGAGAAAGAGCGGCGGCATATCTATTACATTATGGACCCCCGGGAGCCGGACTACAAGAATGTGGCCGGTTACGGCCGCCAGGTGGTGCCCTTTATGAGCCTCAGGCACATGCTGCTGACTCTGTCCATGCGCATTTGCATTTCCTCGGACTCCACCTCTCATCTGTATGTGTGGCGCTCCAAACCCAGCATTGTGCGCCGAACCATCAAGAAAAAGGAAGAGCTGTTCTTGCAGCATGGCGTTACCGCCATGAAGCGGGTGGATCATCTGTTTGGCAAGAAGGGCAGCAGCCCCATGACCTACTTTGTCACCTGCTCCCGGCCGGAGCACGATATTGTGGTGCGTGAGTTTGACTACGAACCGGAGAATGTGCCCATTACCGGCTTTGCCCGCTGGGATGTGCTGGAGGACAAGTCCACCCCGGAGGATCCCTTTATCCTGATGATGCCCACCTGGCGTTCCTGGCTGGAGGAGGTGGATAACGACACCTTTTTGCAGAGCGATTACTACAAGAATTATTCCGCTCTGCTGACGGACCCGGCGTTGGACGAGATGCTCCGGCGCAATCATACCCGCCTGGTGTTCTATCTGCACCCCAAATTTGCCGGGTATATGGATAATTTTAAGGACAAGATCAGTCCCCGGGTTACCTGTATTCCCTTTGGCCGGCAGCCGCTTAATGAACTGATGATGCGCTGCAAGCTGCTGGTAACGGACTATTCCAGTGTGTGTTGGGATGTGCTGTACCAGAACAAGCCGGTGGTGTATTACCAGTTTGACTACGACCTGTATAACCAGGTGCACGGATCCTACTTGGATATGACAACCCAGCTGCCCGGCGATCGGTTTACACAGGTCGAGGATCTGGTGCCTTGCCTGGACAGCTACGCGGCAGCGGACTTTGAGATGAAGCCCAAGTACCGCAAAATGGCCAAGCAGTATTTTATGTTCCGTGACCACCATAACAGCCAACGGATCTACAAATTCTTAAAATCACTGGGATATTGAAGCAAAAATGCCGTACGGAAGATACCGTACGGCATTTTTTAATTATGTGTTTAACATGACCTTTAGCCATGCGTTTAAATCAAAGGGCGGTGTCTCTTTCGGTGCGGAAACATCCTGACCGTTTTCATCAAAGTAGTGGATCGCATGGCCGGTCGCCATTGCTTCGGTTTGTACACCGGACAAATATTGTTGGCATGGCAGATAACAGTCACCAAGTTCTGCCTGCATAGAAATATAGGCATCAGGCAGATCTATATAGCAGATATGATCCGCATGGCGTATGGCGCTGCGCTGTGCGGCCTGAAATACGGAGAAAAAGTCAAAAACAACCAATGAACCCACACGATCGGCCAGCTTTTGTACCTGCTGCAGTGCGGACTGTGCAGGAATATGATTGTCCAGTACCAGATAGGCCGGTTTTGTGTCAAATGCCGGAATGGTGGTGATTTGCACTGTGTCCAGGCCCATTGGCATTTTGCTGTTTACTACAAGCATTTTTTGACCATCAGGCATAGTGAGGGACAGCGCCTTAGACGGAGAACTATCGAGTTTTGCGGGAATGTAGGGCAGCAGGGTGCAAGCACTGCACAGCCCGGATCGGTCAAATTCTGCAGCGGCGTTTAGGGCGTCTTGATTGAGAAACAAACTGTGGGTATGTTCCTGAATATGACGAGTTTTAGATTCTACGGCGCTTTGATTTTGTAAGGTGTAGTTGTTTAAGTTTGCAATGACCTTGGCACCCGGATAGGCACGCAACAACCAGCGCCAGTAGAAAACATCATATTTCAGATTGAAAATACAGTCAAAGGTTTTACTGCCCAGCAGACGGCGTTGCTCCCGCTGAAATAGGCCATCCGGTAAGAATGCGTCAATATCCGAGGCGTCTTCAACAAAATGATGCTCGCCTTTTAAGTATGCTAAACGCCGATTGGTTTCTGCGTCGCAAAGCATTTTTCCTTTCTTGACGGCCAAGTGCACACGAGAATCCAGTGCTTCCAATTGGGTAGCGTATTGATCTGCAAATTTTCCTTCCATCAACAGAGTAACATCATATTGATCGTAGTCAATTTGCTGCGTCAGTCGTGTAAAGAATGGGTAGAAGGTAGCGTAGTATTTGAAGTTGATGACAAACAGTAAATTGGTTTTATTCGGCTTGGGCGTTTGCGGCCGCAATTGCCGTAAGGCCAGTTTGCGCAACAGTGCCGAGTCGGACAGATTGCCTGTGCGGCTCTTTGTTTGCACATGATAGTCTGCTTTGTTCTCCAGTGATGTTAAGTGAATGCGATTTTTGCAGTTGGTTGGCTGGAGTTCTACCTGCTCAATAAGCACTTGCCCCGGCTGTTTGGCAAAATCTGTATATAGCACCGTATCGGTATAGACCCATTTGGCGGTAGCCATGGCATTGTAGTACGCGGCGGAATTCTTCTCCACCGGGTGCACATGCTTGTTGCCGGAAAAGGTCTTTGCAAAGTATTCACGGACATATACTTCCAGTCCGGCAATGCGAGCGGCTTTTACCAATTTTTTTACGCGAGGTAGACTGGCTTTTGATTTTGTGAGGATCAAAAGTGATTTCGGATCCAGCGGTTGTGCCAGTTGTTTGCAATACTCGGTCTGCTCAAAAGGTTCGTCAAAGTGGAACAAGGCATAGTCTTGGAAAGAGACTGGATATTCTTCCATTTTGTTTTCCTCCTTAATCTTCCAAGCAGACTTCAAATTCTGCCATAGCTTCTTGGTTGTATTTGTTCGGGTCAAAAGGATATGCGTTAGGCACATTGCCGTTCAGAAATGCCAGTAGTCCATTGTAGATATCTTGTGTTTCCATTTCAATGCACAACTGGCCGTCCTGATATAGACTGTCTTTTACACTGGCAAAATTGGAGACAATGATGGGAAGATGCAGTGTGCGTGCCTCTAACAGTACCATTGGTTGCCCTTCGTAAAACGAGGGCAAAACAAAGCAATCACAATCGGCCAGTAGGGCAAACGGATTGCTGATATTGCCGGTGAGGATAACTTTACCGGTTAATCCCAGTTTGGTGATCTGGCGGCGTAACTTGTTGCGCAGCGGGCCGTCACCGATAATGTATAACCGCAGATTGTCCTGCTTTTTGGATAGTTCGGCAAAGGCATCAATCAAGCGGGCATGGTTTTTGGCTTCTGCCAAACGGCCCACTGTGGCAAAACAAATTTGTCCTTTTTCCGGTGCGGGGACCAAGGCGTGATTTTGCTGATTGGCGCCGATAAACAGCAGGTACTTTTTTTCATTGATTTCCACAATATTGTGATCGGCGGCCCCTTGCAACACACGCACGCTGTTTGTTAAATTCTTGGCATATCCGAATCGGCTGTATGTTGCCGGCGTAGATAAATCTGCACGGTTGACCTCCATAACAGCGTGAGAGCAACTGACATATTTGTCTATTTGGGGATAAAGCTTGTAAATATTATCCAAATTACGACGGAAAGTGTACTTCCCATTTACGCACCGATTGTACTCGGACTGCATGACATTGTGCATCCAAATGACCTGGCGGGGCTGCTTTTGGGATACATATAAATTTGCCCATAAGGCACTGAAGCCGGAAAAATTGATGATACAGTCAAACTGCGCATCACCAAAGGCACGGTGAAATTCTGTGTCGTAGAATTCTGCCGGGAACAGCGGATCACCGTCACTTTCAACGATCGCATGCTCTAAGCAATATTCTCGCCGTGCATAGTCCTCGCAGTTAATGATCATAGGTGCGGTTTTATATAAAACACGCACGCCATCCGGAATACCGGCCAAATATTTTTGGGTGTTGCCCGTGCTGCCAATGGCATAAAAACTGACATCGTATTTGTCACAATCAATGTTGTTCAGTAAATTTTGCATGGAAAAGCTGATGCCGTTTGGCATAATACCGTCGGTGTGGAACAGCAACTTCTTCTTTTTGTTTTCCAGCGTGATACAGTGGCTGGTATCACCGAAGAATGCGGCATCGACAACACGCTTGCACACATCTCCGTCGTCGTTGCATACAAATTTTTCTTTGGCTGCCGTATATTTTTCCGGCTCAAAGAAAGTTTTGTAATCTTCAATTTGGCCGCACCATTGACCAATTTGCTCCGGATCATTGCTGATGGGACCGGGCAAAGCGTCAACCGGCGTATACAAACCACGCTCTTCCGTATAAGTCTCCAAGTCCGGAATGTAAAAGAGAATGGGGCGATCGGTCACCAAAAAGTCAAAGAATATGCTGGAGTAGTCGGAAATCAGAATATCGGTAATCCCTAGCAGTGCGTTGGTATCTACAGTAGCAGGGATGAATGTATCTTCCAGCAAGCCGTTATCTCGCAGCGCTTTGTAAACGACCTGATGCGGCTTAAAGAGTACCTGATATTGCTCTTTGTCAATATACCGGTAGATGGTCTTGGCAAAATCCAGATATTCTGCAGGGTTGATGTCCGGGGTCGCATATTTTGCGCCACGCCAGGTAGGTGCCCAAAGGATCAGTTTTTTGTTGGGATCATAGTTAACGCCGCTTTTGCGCAAATCATTTTGGATTTGTGCACGATCTACATGAACTGTGCGATCAATGCGTGGGTAGCCGGTTTCAATAATTTTCCCCGGAAAGATACCGTCCAGTTTAAATGCGGTTTTAAAATTCTCTGTGGTAAAAGGCACCGGGCTGATCAAATAATCCGTCATAAGAAAATTTCGAATTTGATTGCCGGCATACAGGCTGCCATCGGGTACATCATAGCCCAGGTTTTTAAGTGGAATGCCATGCCAAGTATTGATAATGACCTGTCCTTCTTTTTTGGCAAAATAACTGGGCCAGGTCACATTGGTGATCAAATATTTGGCTGTAGACAGATAGGTATAATACTCTTGATTGTGGATGTCGATAAAGCGGACACGGGGATCGTTTTCAAATTCAGAGACCACCCGATCATGATCTTCACTTTCTTCCAGCACCACAACATGGGTGAATTCGGCAAAGCGCGGGTCATTATGTAGATAGCGAAAGAGAGCGCCCGGATTGCAGGTGATACCACGACCGTTAAAGCATTCATAAAGAATCATGTGGTCATCTAATTCGCAATCCTTTCGTGCGGTATAGTAGTCGGCGCGTGTTGAAAAGGAGACTTTGTTTTTATAGATGGATTCCGCTTCTTTGCGAAAGGCATCTAATTCGACATTCGATACTTTATTCATTTCATTTTTACCCCTTTTTCTTACCAAAATAGTTAAAAAAAGTATAACATATTCCTTTATTTTTGTAAAGCCGGCACGATTGACGGCAGGGCGCCCAGGGCTTATAATAGGCATAGAGCAAAGCAAAGAAGGTGCGGTCATGGAATATAAATATGAGCTTCACTGCCACACCGGCGCTGTCAGCCGCTGCGGGCGGGTGGAGCCGGAAAAAATTGTGGAGATGTATGTGGAGGCCGGGTACAACGGCATTGTGGTCACGGACCATTACAGCCCTATGACCTTTCCCATTCATCGGCTGGCGTGCCCCCAAAAGGCGGCGGATTTTTACCTGTCCGGCTATCGGCGGATGAAAGCGGCGGCCCCGGCGGGCTTTACCGTGCTGCTGGGGATGGAGCTGCGCCACTACTGGACTGCCAATGACTACCTGATCTACGGCGTGACGGAGGATTTTATCAAGAACGCCGGCAATCTGATGAATGTGTGGGAGCCGGGGGTGAAGGCTCTGTGCCAGCAAAACGGCTTTCTTATTTACCAGGCGCACCCTTTCCGCGTAGGTATTCGCCGCACGGACCCGAAGAATATTGACGGGGTGGAGGTCTATAACGGCAAGACGGACGATAAGCGCAACGCCCAGGCGCTGGCGTGGGCCAAAGAGAACGGCAAGCTGATGGTCTCCGGCTCCGACTTCCACACTCCGGAGCATTTGGCAAGGGGCGGAATTATCACCAAAAAACCAATCCAAAATAATGCAGATTTATTAACAATTCTTAAAAATTCCGATTTCCGGCTGATAAATGTTGACTTATAAGCGGGAACTGGTATAATATCAAAAACGCTGCATACAGGTTATGCGGCGTTTTTTCTAAGAAATGTCTAATTTCAAGTAGGTGATTCTATGTATAAAATCGTTGCCAAGCAGGTGCTGAACCCCACCGTTGTGCGTATGGAAATTCAGGCGCCGTATGTGGCAAAGAAAGCCCAGGCCGGTCAGTTCGTGATCCTGCGGGTAGACGATCGGGGCGAGCGGATCCCCCTGACGGTGGCGGACTATGACCGCACCGCCGGTACGGTGACCATTATCTTTCAGCTGGTGGGCGCTACCACCAAGCAGCTGGCGCGGCTGGAAGTGGGCGACAGCTTGCAGGACTTTGTAGGCCCTCTGGGCAATCCCACCAAGGTTACCGGCTACCGCAAGGTGGCTGTGGTTGGCGGCGGCGTAGGCTGCGCCATTGCGTACCCGGTGGCCAAGGCGCTGCACGAGAACGGCGCCCAGGTGCACAGCATTGTGGGTTTCCGCACCAAGGACCTGGTGATCTTGCAGCAGGAGTTTGAGAAGGTCAGCGATCGGTATGTGCTCATGAGCGACGACGGCTCCGTCGGCGAAAAGGGGCTGGTGACCAATGCCCTGGAAAGCCTGATCCAAAGCGGCGAGCAGTACGATCTGGTGATCGCCATCGGCCCGCTGGTGATGATGAAGTTCGTGTGCAAGACCACGGAGAAGTACGGTATCCGCACCATTGTGTCCATGAACCCCATTATGATCGACGGCACCGGTATGTGCGGCGGCTGCCGCCTGCTGGTAGGCGGCGAGACCAAGTTTGCCTGCGTGGACGGGCCGGAGTTTGACGGCCACTTGGTGGATTTTGACGCGGCTATGGAACGGGCTGCGCTGTATAAAGACTTTGAGCGGGAAGCGGACTGCAACCTGCTGCGACAGGAGGTGCAGGACTGATGAACCCCTTAAAGGCCAATGCAATGCCCCACCAGGACCCGCTGGTGCGCAACAAGAACTTTTTAGAGGTAGCCACCGGCTACGACGAGCAGACGGCTATGGACGAGGCGCTGCGCTGCCTGCACTGCAAGCACAAGCCCTGCATTAGCGGCTGCCCGGTGCAGATCCACATTCCGGATTTTATCGCCAAGGTGGCGGAGGGCGACTTTGAGGCCGCCTATCAGATCATCAGCGAGAGCAGCTCCCTGCCGGCGGTTTGCGGCCGGGTGTGCCCCCAGGAGCGCCAGTGCGAGAGCAAGTGCGTGCGGGGCATTAAGGGCGACGCGGTGAGTATCGGCCGTCTGGAGCGCTTTGTGGCGGACTGGCACAACAGCCACTGCAAGGTGTGGCCTGCGGTGCCGGAGCAAAACGGCCACCGTGTGGCGGTGATCGGCAGCGGCCCCAGCGGCTTGACCTGCGCCGGCGATCTGGCCCGGTTGGGTTATGATGTAACGGTGTTTGAGGCGCTGCACATTGCCGGCGGTGTGCTGGTGTACGGTATTCCGGAGTTCCGCCTGCCTAAAAAGATCGTGGAGCTGGAAGTGAACGGCTTAAAGGCCCTGGGCGTAAAGATCGTGACCAATGTGGTGATCGGTCGGTCCATGAGCATTGACGATCTGTTTGACGAGGGCTTTGAGGCGGTCTATATCGGCTCCGGCGCCGGTCTGCCCCGGTTTATGGGCATTCCCGGCGAGAGCCTGAAAGAGGTGTACTCTGCCAATGAGTACCTGACCCGGGTGAACCTGATGAAAGCGTACCAGCCCGGCAGCACCACCCCCATTTACCACGCCCGCAAGGTGGCCGTGGTAGGCGGCGGCAATGTGGCCATGGACGCGGCCCGCTCCGCCATTCGGCTGGGTGCGGAGGAAGTGCATGTGCTCTACCGTCGCTCTTTTGAGGAGATCCCTGCCCGGCAGGAGGAAGTGCAGCACGCGCAGGAGGAGCAAATCCGGTTCCGGACCCTTACCAACCCGGTAGAGATCCTGGGCAGCGACGACGGCAATGTGACCGGCGTGCGGTGTATCCAGATGGAGCTGGGCGAGCCGGACGCCACCGGCAGACGCCGCCCGGTGCCGGTGCCGGACTCGGACTTTGTGATCGACGCGGACTGCGTGATCATGGCTATCGGTACTTCTCCCAACCCGCTGATCAAGTCCACCACCGGTGGGCTGGAGGTAAACGCTCGTGGTGGCATTGTGGCAGATGAGAACGGCCGCACCTCTCGGGACGGCATATTTGCCGGAGGCGATACGGTCACCGGTGCCGCAACTGTCATTAAGGCTATGGGTGCTGGCAAGATCGCTGCCAAGTCCATTGACGCCTATATTCAAAATAAATAAACTTCACCAAAACAGTGTCTGAATCGATTGTGCTCAGGCACTGTTTTCTTATCAAAAATGGCAGAGGAATGGTGTACCGCTAAAACAAATTCAAGAATGGCTTGGTCACTCTGATTTCAGCACAACGGCTAATATATATGCTCATCTGGACTATAAATCAAAAATTTCATCTGCTCAGGCAATGGAAAAGGGAATGCTTCTTCCCAGTGCGGATGACTTTGAAAGTCGTTGGAACGAAGTGACAGAGTAAAAAACATAATAAATGAATATGAACCTACTCAAATTCAGTAAAAAACGGTTATTCTAACGCCAAAACACGGCGTTCTAACGCTGTTCTAACACGAATTTCGATGATTTTTATAGAGTTTGATAAAACTTGAGAAAAATAAAAAAAGCCTGAAATCGGCTTGATTACAGGCTTTTTGTGGCGGAGACGGAGGGATTCGAACCCTCGTGCCCGTGAAGGCAAACGCATTTCGAGTTTTTGTCAAAACGGTTAAAAACAGGCAGATTCAGGCTGATTAAGATGATGTTTGAGCAATTTGTCAACGAAAAATCAGCGTTTTTTTGCCGTTTTTTACCCTTTCGCAAGAACTCAGGAAAGAACTGGGGAAAGAACAAAAAGGAGGATTTTATAATGAATAATATTGAAATTGATGATAAATATAAGACGATGTTTTCGGATTATCCCGATGTTGTAAATGCAGCCCAACTAAGTGAAATGCTTGGAATAAAGCGGCATTCGGCTTATGAGCTTATCTGCGAAAAGAAGATAAAAGCGTTCTAACTCGGCAATTCATACAAGATACCAAAGGTCAATATTATTGAGTACATAGTCTTGAGTATGGAAAATTTAGAGCAATCGCTGTGATAAATTAAGGACAAAAAAGCCTATAAATTACCGAATCAACCTAAATTGACCTGTAGCATTACTTTCAGAATCATTTGTGCAAGTGACAGCTTAATATTTTTCACAGGTTGTTTTTGGCAGCTAAATTCCTTGATATAAAAGGATTTTCAGCACTTATACAACCGAAATAACGGAGAGTTCGAATATCGGCATTTTCCCGTTTTATGAACGATTCGAAAAACTTTTCGCAAGAACTGAGGAAAGAATTGAGGCAAAATACAGTTAAATGGCAATACACAGGACAAACCTACGCCGACAAAATATTATTTTAAGAGGTATATTGCTATGAACGAAACTGCAATCAACTGGGATTCAATTCCCGATATTATTACCAAAGACCAACTTTACCGAATTTGCCATATCAGCAAATCAACGGCATTGTATTTGCTCCAAAGTGGAAAGATACCGTGCGAATATAACGGCAAGAAAACGCATTGCTATAAAATCAAAAAGACCGATGTTATAAAATATCTTGAAAACAGAAAAGTCTTTCCCGAATCTTATTCCGCACCGGCAGGGTGGTACAGCGGAAAATATAATGTAAAAATGCGAACCGATATTCCCGATAGTAACCTTAGAAAGATGCGGAAATATTATACACAGATGTTTGCGACGTATCCCGATGTGTTGACAGCAAAAGAGGTATCAAAAACTATCGGCTATGGCAAAACGACTGTTAATAATTGGTGCAATAAAGGGTACATAAAATCATTCAAAAGAAATAATGCGAACCATATACCAAAAGCATATTTGATAGAATTTTTATGCTCAAAGTATTTTCGCTCCATCACCCGAAAATCCGATTGGCATATCAGAACGCTGCAACATTTTTCGACTTGGCTGGCAGAAAATAAAAAAGCAAAAAAATAATTGTACCATATAAAAAAGCGACAGATATTGTTTCTGTCGCTTTTATAACATTTTTTATGTCAAAGCATTAACGCTATACAAAATGAAAATTTTTTTGAAAAGCACTTGACAATAACGGTAATATCAATTATACTTTTGGTAAGTGGCGACGCCACTTATACAAGAAGGAGGCTACAATATGAGCAAAATATTCGGACAGAGGTTATTGACTTTATTGCAAAAACAAGGCATGACGCAAAAGGAACTTGCTGATAAAATTAACACAACCGAGGCAACATTGTCACGATATGTTTCAGGTAGCAGAGAACCAAAAGCGGATATGCTTGCAAATATTGCAACTGCTTTGCATACCACATCAGATTATTTGCTTGGCATTGAGCAAGATGAATTCGATTTTCCTAGAGTGGAGCGTTTGCTTGCAAGGAATTCGGCTACAATGACGGAAAAGCAGAAAAAGACTTTGATTTCCGCTTTATTTGGGGAGGATTAATATTGGCATTCAGATTACATGCTAAACGATGTGAGGAAATCAAAGAGATAGTTGTTCGCACTTTTGAAAAACTAAATATACGATGTACACCGATTAGCGGTTTTGAAATCGCAACAAAACTTGGAGTTGTTATTGTACCTTATTCCTCAAAACCAGAATCAGTGATAAAACTTATGCTTGAAGAAAGTGAAGATGGTTTTTCCGTTAAAAAAGATGGCACTTGGTATATTTTTTACAATGATAATATGCGAAGTAAAAAATACAGACGCATTAATAATACTCTTATTCATGAATGCGGACATATAGTATTGGATCATACGCAAGCAAGTGAATTAGCTGAAGCAGAAGCAAATTTTTTCGCTAAATATGCTATTGCACCACCAGTGCTTATACATAAGTTAAAATTGAAGAGTGCTAATGATGTCTATGATCATTTTGACATCAGTCATGAAGCTGCCAAATATGCATTTGAATATTATATCAAATGGCTAAATTACGGTGGCGAATATTATAAAGATTATGAAATGAGATTACTTGAGCTTTTTGAAGAAGCTATGTAATATAATTATTCAAGAAGGAGGTAATGCTATTTGATTGTAAGCAATAAACAAAAAAGCACCCTGTAATTGTTCCAGCAATTACAAGGTGCAAATCAGGATATGTTGTTATACCCCTTTGAAGTAAAGATATAATAACATATCCTTTCTCAAATTGCAATTGGCAATTTGAACAAAATTTAAAATTATGTTGCTGATATATCAGCAGAAAGGAGACACATTATTATGTCTAAAATTAATAGCACCAGAAGTGGGTGCAGAGATGTTTTTCACGCATTTTTAGTAAAAAATGCTACTTATGATGATAAATATGAAGTTCCGTGTTTGAAGCCGGAGTTTCAAAAACCAAATAAACTGATTGCATTTTCTAAAGCAATACGCAGTACAGATTATGATGCTTGGGTGCATTTTTATGAGGATGATGCCGAGTTTGAAAGAATATGGAACAGATCCAATACATATCTTCCGATTTTAAAGAAATTCAGAGGTGTAATATCACCTGATTTTAGCGTCTACCGTGATATGCCATTAGTTATGCAACAATGGAACATTTACCGAAGCAGAGCAATCGGTCATTGGCTGCAGGAAAATGGTATTCTTGTTATCCCTAATGTACGATATGGTGACGAACGCACATTTGAAATATCATGTGCCGGCATAAACAAACATGGAATTATTGCCATAGGTTCCCACGGATGTATAAAACTATTGGATGACCGCAAATATTTCATAAACGGTTTAAGTTGTGTTGTTGACAAATTAGAGCCACGCACGCTTGTTGTATATGGAACTGCACCGGATAAAATATTTAGGAAATACAAAGAAATGGGTATTGAAATATTGCAATTTGACAGTGATTTCATGCAAAGCCGAAAGGCGGTGAGTGCCTGATGGGTGCAGGATATCATGGAGGGTTTGGTAAAACTCAAGGAGCGAAAGAACATAATAAAAAAACAAATGAAAATTCTCTTGTTATGCCTAATCATGCACAGGCTGTAACACCTGAAGAAAAATTCGTCAAGTATTCTTTGGACTACTCTAACAAAAATGCAATAGGCAAAGCAGAAGCGTATGAAAAAGGACTGGGTTATAATCAATCTAATTATCATGGTCTGATTAATCAAATTCATAGTGCTGTTACCTCCGGTTTATCTCCCTATCAAGTAACAGTAAACGAGTACGGAACAAAATACAAATATAAAATTAGGGTTACAGGTCCAAATGGGAAAACAAAAAATGTAATTGCAGTTTATCAAATAGATAAGGGATTTGATATTCCCCGTCTTATTACAAATTATTTGGAGGGAAAATAAATGCTTTTTGAAAATGACAGAGTTGTAACCCTTGTTGAAAAAGAGGGTTTTGCTAAAGGAACTATTGGAGTAATTGTAAGCAAGTATGCTGCAGCAGATGTTTACGAAGTAGAATTGTGGAATTCAGAAGAATATCCTGTCGATGTTGTTACTTATAAGGCAAATGAACTGCAAAAGGTTGAAGTGTAGAGGGTATTGGATAACACACATTGATTGAGTTAACATTTGACTATTTCTCTTAAATTTGTAAAGGAGACTTTAGGCATTCGTTATATTCGTTTGCTTCAACCAAACGAATATAACGAACATAACGAATAAATCCAAAACACACATTATTCGTCGTAAAAAGTCGTACAGATCGCAAAAGTTCGTTGTAATTTTTGCATAAACTAAATTTGTAAATTTTTAAATCGCACATTCGCAAAAGAAAACCTCCTTTGGTACAATTTGAGTATCAAAGGGGGTTTTTACTATGAAAAAAACATTATTTGAACAATTCGGCGGTACATATACTAAACAAGGTGATTATCTTTTGCCAAATTTAATTTTACCGGCAGAAGAAGAAACCGGTTACATCGGAGTGTGGGGACAACGCAGGTTGAACTACTTAAAGTGCCACCGCAAAGTTTTGTATTACAATCTGCTCACTTCCGGCAAACTTCATTCCCACCTTGCCGATACCGAAGAACAAGCCCAACAACTCTTTTCTCGGATGGTAAAACAATATGCCGAAAAAGAAAGCGTCACCGAAGAACTCAAAGCCACCAATATGATGCTCTGGGTTCAGAAGATGAACAATATCAGTAATCGAGTAACTGAAATAATAAATAATGAAATCATCTATGTGTAAAAGTAATTGTTTGCCTTTCGTTTGATTTGAACAAACGAAAATAACGAATATAACGAATAAGTCTAACGGAAATCAGCACTGATTCTGAATGTAAATTCACTGTTTGTGCTGATTTTTGTTCATATAACTAATCTAAAGTATCGAATTGATACTTTAGAATTTTGAAATGGTACTTTAGATTATTGTTTTACACTTTCGATATATACATCAGCAAAGTGAATATTCGCTGAATTTTCACTTTACTCGTTGACAAAGAATGAAAAATGGGTATAATTATAACTGTAAGGCTGAAACTTATTTGAAGGAGTAGCGATATGAATTTTGAAACAGAAAATATTGAATTCAAATCCGGATTCACCGAAGATATATATAAAGAGGTTATCGCATTTGCAAATACTGATGGTGGTATTTTATATATCGGCATTGATAACGACGGAAATGCTGTCGGTTTGAAAAATGTTGACGATGAATACACTCGAATTACAAACGGGATTCGTGATGCTATTCTTCCTGATGTTACGATGTTCGTGAAATACACTATTCAAAAAAATAAGGTCGTTCGCATTACGGTAAGCGAAGGTGCGAATAAACCATATTACCTGCGTTCAAAAGGGTTAAAGCCAAATGGCGTTTATGTAAGACAAGGAACTTCAAGTGTGCAGGCATCAAGCGAACAAATTCGTCAAATGATTAAGGATAGCGATGGTGACGATTTTGAGTCAATGCGTTCTCTTGAGCAAAAATTGACTTTCACTTCTGCCGCTACAGCATTTAAGAATTATGGCGTTGATTTTTCGGAAGAAAAATATTTGGCTCTCGGTATGATTCATAAAAATGACGGAATGTTTACCAACTTGGCACTGCTTATGTCAGATCAATGTCAGCATTCAATTAAAGTTGCAATATTTGGCGATGACGAAAACACAACTTTTAATGATAGCCGAGAATTCAAAGGCTCAATATTTAAACAAATTGACGAAGCATTTCAGTATATTATGCTTAGCAACCGAACATCTTCTGTTTTCAAAGGGCTTGAACGCATAGATAAATCCGATTATCCCGAAGCTGCTCTGCGTGAAGCATTGCTTAATTCGATTGTTCATCGTGATTACAGTTACAGCGGAAGTATAATTATCAACATCAATGATAAGCAAATGGAATTTGTATCTATCGGCGGACTTCTTCCCGGCTTAACGGCAGATGATATTCGTAGCGGTATTTCCCAGCCAAGAAACAAAAATCTTGCCGAAGTATTCCATCGCCTAAAACTTATTGAAGCATACGGTACAGGGATACGAAGAATTTATAAATTATATGAATTTTGTTCTGTACAGCCTCGCATTGAGATAACGCATAATACATTCAAAATGATTTTGCCAAATATGAATGCTGTTGAGCCCTTGGAACGTAAAATTTATTTAACGCCGCAAAAGGAACAAATTTTGGACTTTATTTCAAAAGAAGGACAGATAACAGAGGCAGAAATTATGGAATTGCTCGGCGTTAAAAGAACAAGAGCATATACAGTTGCAAAGCAAATGTGCGATGAAAGCCTGATTGTCGCTGTCGGCAGGGGTGCAAATAAAAAATATATAGCAATGGATTGAATGTAATGACAATTGCCAATAAATTGAACATTACTGATTCAACTGAACTTGTTTGTAAAGAAAAGCAAATCTTACAAAGGAAAAAATAGCTTGTTAATTTGCCCCTGTATGAAATGAAACAGATTGATAGTATTTGATTGCTAAAAAACCAATGTCTAAAATTAGAAAAGCACCATTAGTTGTACTATGTATTGAATTTTTGCTTTGATTGTTTATAATGTGATTAAGTTACTATTAAATGCGAAAATTGTTGATTTCTGCAAAACAATATAAATAATTAACTGGAGTTTATTGAAATGAATTATTTAACCGTAAAAGAAGCGGCTGAAAAATGGAATGTTGGCACTGGAATAGTTTCAAAATATTGCAGCGATAATAAAATAACGAACGCAAAAAAAATCAAAGGAAGATGGATGATACCCGATAGTGCCAAAAAACCAAAGGATAATAGGCTTAAGAAAAACTTTAAATTTACATTTATTGATTTGTTTTGCGGAATTGGTGGGTTTCATCAAGCACTTGCAGATTTAGGTGGAAAATGTGTATTTGCTTGCGATATTAATAAAAAGTGCCGTGAGGTATATAAAAACAACTTCAAAAAAACAAATGACGATTTAATAATTGAAGCTGATATTAAAAAGTCCGTAAAAAATAAATCTATTCCGAATTTTGATGTGCTTTGCGGTGGATTTCCTTGCCAAACATTTTCGAAAGCAGGTAAGAGAAATGGATTTGATATTGTTGACAATGTAGATGGCACAAAAGATGAAAGAGGTCAATTGTTTTTTAGAATAATCGATATTTTAGAAATGCATCCTGAGTGCAAATATGTAATTTTAGAAAATGTCAGAAATTTAGCAGATGAAAAAGATAATTGGGATGTTGTATGCTCTGAACTTAAGAAGCAGGGATTCGTCATAACAGAAGAACCTATTATTGAATCTCCGCATAATTTTGGTATTCCTCAAATTCGTGATCGTGTATATATTTTAGGTGTAAAGAAAGAATATGTGAAATCAAATAAACTTAAAGAAAAACAAAAAATAACTCGTGAAATGCTAGAATTAGATAAGCACTATAAAAAATGCCCTAAAAACTGCATTCCTATGTTATTAGATGATGAACCTGAAGAAAAATATTTTGTTCCGGATGAAATTTCAGAATTACTCAAGATTTGGGAGGAATTTTTAGAAAATGTAAAAAATATTAAGAGCCCTTTTTGGCTTCATAAAGCGGGTCTTGGTATATATGATGATGATGAATATAAAAACGACCCTAATATTGGATATTGTGAAATGCCAGACTGGAAAAAGCACCTGGTTTGGAAAAGCAGGGTTATGTATAACGAAAATCACGAATTTATTGATGGTTGGGCAAAAAAGTACCATATGACAGAGCGAAGTTTATTACATCAAAAATTCGAATGGAACGCTTCAAGAGATTGTGAAAGAATATGTGAAGGAATAATCCAAATTCGTCAATCTGGAATCAGAGTGAAAAATCCCGACTATTTTCCTTCATTAGTAGCAATGAATAACACGCCAATAGTTTGGGACGAAAATGCGAAAAGGTATAGATACATATCACCAAAAGAAGCCGCAAAATTGCAAAGTTTTAAAAATAGATATATATTCGATGAATCTGATTCTGTTTCATATAGGCAATTAGGAAATTCTGTTAATGTAAAACTTATTAGAATGTTTGCAGAATCATTGTTGAAATTATAAGGAGATAAGCTATGGAAAAGATAACAGAATTAAACATACAGCCTCAAGCTGGTGTTTTAGGCGTTTTTTCTCGATTGAATTATAAACCTTGGTACGCTATTGCAGAATTTGTTGACAACTCTACGCAATCCTTTTATAACAATGAAAAAGAGTTGCTTGAATCAAATATTAAAAATGTAACTGTAAAAATACAATATGATTTTGAACAAAATATTTTAACAATTACTGATGACGCATACGGTATGGAGATGTCTGATTTTGCACGAGCTGTAAAGGTTGATTCTCCCCCAGAGTCTAAAGACGGCAGAAATGAGTTCGGTATGGGTTTAAAGACTGCCGCAAGTTGGTTTGGCAATGTATGGACTGTTGAGAGTACTCAATTCGGTTCGAAAAACAAATATTACACAGAAGTTAATATTCAAGAATTGCGTGAAAAACAATTAAATACCATTGATATTATATCTGTCGATTGCCAACCCGAAGAACATTATACGATTATAACAATTAAAGACATTACTAAAAAAATAGATGGTTCACGAACAAAAGGCAAAATAATTCAACTTTTAGAAAGTATGTATAGAAGGGATCTGAATTCAGGAAAAGTTAACATCTGGTTTAACGATATACCTCTTCACTTTGATGAATACGGATGTTTAAAATTCAGAGATAAGGTTTGGAGAAAAGAACTTGATTTTAACTTCGATTTTGACGGACAGAAACATCATGTGACAGGATTTGTAGGCATACTTGCCAATGGTGGATTTGGTAAGGCAGGCTTTGCATTATTTAGAAGAGGAAGAGTTGTTGTCGGCGGTGAGGAACAAAACTATAAACCAGAGATTATTTTTCATCAAGCACAAAGTCCGATTTCTCATAAATTATTTGGAGAATTAGATCTTAATGACTTTCCCGTTAATCAGGCAAAAGATGGTTTCGTTTGGGATGATGGTCTTGAAATAGTATTTGACGAAGCACTTAAGGAACAAATTCAAGATTACATAAATATTGCCAAAATGACAAATAAAGAGCGTGCAAAAGAGGAGGAGTTTTCTAAGCAATCATCAGATAATGTTCAAAAACAAGTTGAAACATTTGCAAATGCAATTTCAGATTCAAATACATCTGATTTTTCTGATAACATTGATAATAACAGCAGTACCACAAGTGATGAATTAGTGCAGTATGAGGAATATCTGAAAAGCACAAATAACGAAGATGAAAAAATCGTGGGTACTAAGAGAAATTACCAGATAAACATAAATGAAGTTGTTAAGAAAAACTTTATTGTAGAATGGGCAATAGGGACAAAGAAGTATTGGATTAAGGCTGAAGAAAGCGAAAATGATAATGAAATGAATGTTACAATAAACATTAATCATCCTTTTTTTAAACCATATAGCAATAATGAAGATTTTAAGGTTGTCCTTGAAAAGTTTGTAATTTCTTTTTTAGTTGCTGAAGAGCAGGCAAAATCTATATCTGATAAAGATGGATATATTAGACCAAATACCATTAGGCATAAAATGAATGAGTTTTTATCAAAAGTTTCGGAGGAATAACATTGGAAAAATATATTACCATTCAAAACGACACTCAAAATGATAATATAAAATTTGACAAGTACTATAATTTGGTTCATAATAAACATATTGCTTCATATAGCCAAACAGGAGCTGACAATATTGTTTCCAATACAGTTGAAACCTATCGTAGTATTCAAATTCAATTAAAAGATATTACTAAAAATAATAATGTACTGTTAGTTGGTAAGGTTCAATCAGGTAAGACCTCCAACTTGGAATTGTTCACAGCTTTAGCGTTTGATAACGGTTATAATGTTCTTGTGATTTACGGAGGCTATGATAAAACACTATTAAAGCAGACCACCGATAGATTTAAAAGCACTTTTAATGCTACTGGAGATATAAGTTATGACGATGACAGTCCGGCTATTTATACGACAGATGATAGTGACCAAATATTAAGCATTGATGACGAGATAATGACAGACTTATTAGATAACAATAAGCCGATAATATTTGTGTCTATGAAGCGTCCGGCTGCAATGAATAAAATCAACTCATTGTTTAAACGTTTAGACAAATCAATGTTTAAAGCTTTTATAATCGACGATGAGGGTGACCAAGCAAGTTTAAACAATGCAAAAAACAAAGTTGAAGATGCTTCTTCTACATATCAACAAATTATTGATATGAAAAAACTTCTTGATGATCCCTTATATTTATCGGTAACTGCTACTCCTCAAGCAAATATTTTTTTAGATGAATTGAGTGCTTTACGTCCCGATTCCATTAGACTAATACACCCTGGAAGAGGATATAACGGAGCTGAAGAATATCATTTGTCAGAAAATGATATTATAACCATAGTACCTGATAGTGACCATGATGATTTAGAAAATGGAAATATTCCAAGTTCTTTATGGGATGCAGTAAAATACTTTATAGTTGCCAGCGCTATAAAGAGGAAAAGAGCAACTAGTAATTCAGGTCGCTATAGTGATATGATAGTCCATGATTTTAGAGAAGTATCACAGCATAGTAATATTTATACTGCAATAGATAATTATATTTCGTGTATCAAAACTTCATTTGAATATGGTGATGATGATATTAAAGCATATATGGATGACTTTGAAGAATGTTTTAATAGATTCATCTCTAAAGAGATACAAGAAAGTTTATCATTCAAAGATATAAAAGATGAGATATCTACAGTTGTAAAGAAAACTAAAGTTATTCTGAAAAATGGTCAAGGAAAGTTGACACAAGGAAATGAAAAACTTAAGTGGCACAAAATATATGTTGGCGGTGATTTAATTCAAAGAGGGTTAACTTTTTCTAATTTAATAACAACATATTTTACACGTTGGGCTAAAAGTGGCGGAAATATGGATACAAACCTTCAGCGTGCTAGATGGTTTGGGTATAGAAACAAGTATCTTGATTTGTGTAAAATATTTACTACAAATGAAATTGCTCAAGAATTTACAGCATTAGCTGAAATCGAGGATGATTTATGGGAACAGTTTCAAGATGTTGAAAATGGTAATCTTAAGATTGACGATATTTTAGTGCAATCAGATAATACTAAGCAAAGTCCTACTAGCAAACAAAGGGTAAAGTACACCAAAGTTTCTTTTAAAAGCAGATGGATAAAGCAAAAGTTCATTGTTACTGATGAAAGCAAAATTTTAGAGAACAATAAAATTATTGATAGTCTGTTTAATAATACAGAATGGAATGATACAACTTTCGGCAGTAGGAATGATAGTGTTACTGCTCAATATGCATATTTTGATGCAGAAACTTTAAGAAAACTAATAACTGTTATTCATGATACATTTGATTATGAGCCATTTCAAAAGAAAGCCTTGTCTAATTTATTGGGACAAGATAATATCCCAATTATTCGCATGGGTGCGGATAAAAAGCCTCGTTACCGTACACTTTATCCTCAAGATATGAAAATAAAGGCTTTACAGCAAGGTGCTAACTCTACAGATGAAGATAAAATTACTTACGAAGGAGATAGCAGTGTTATTATAGACAAAAACAAAATCAATATACAAATATATAAAATTACGCCAGGTATAAATAAGGAATCACCAATGGATAGTAAAACGCAATATATGTTTGCAATATATATTCCAAAAGAAAAAACATATTTTGTAAAGGAGAATTAACATGCTTTCAGCGATTAAAAATGCTCTTTCTAAATGTCCTAGTGACGGTTCAATTTATTTGATTGATAAATTATCAGATATTTCAGGTTTTTTCATGGTAAAAGGACATTTACTATACATGGTCTATAATTCTGAGGAAACCTCCCATCAAAATTTGTCTACAGAATATTTAAAACTAAATACCAACATAGACATAGTGTCTGTAAAAAATGACCAAAAATTTAAAACTGGAAAGTATAATTTACTCGAAATCATACCTGTTGCAAATGAATATCCAGATGAACTTTTATCATCATTTATTAATCTTTGTATATCACACACTACATATATGAATGCAAAAAATTTCGTGAGTTTTTTCTATTCGTTAATTAGTCTTTTCCAAACACCTAAAGAACAAAATTATAAAAACCTTGTTGGATTTATTGGAGAACTATTTCTATTAAAATCTTTTGCGGAAGATTACGATTTTGATATATCAGACTATTGGCATACTTATGGTAGTAGTGATAATTATGATATTGTTTTACCAAAATGCAATATTGAAATAAAAACTACATCATCTGAAGATGAATTGATAACGATAAAACATATTCAGATATTTAATACTGAAAATAACTATCTTGCTTCGATCATTATTAATGAAGATAATTCCGGTATGTCGTTAAACGAACTTATAAACAATATGTTATCTAATCATAAATGCTTTAACAGTTTCAATTTTTCCTTAAATATAGAAAAGGAAAAAAGGAGAGTTTCACCTGTAGATGCCGAAACAAAAAGGTTTATATTAAAGGAAATTTCTATTTATCGAGCTGAAACTATTAATCCATTTAAAAACATTCCTGACGAAATATCAAATCTTTCTTATAAAATGAGTTTGATGGATAAACCTCAAGTTAATATTGATGAATTAAAAAGGAGTTCTATTAATGTTTAAAACTTATGACTTATTTAATCACAGAAGTATCGATGACCTTGTTCCTGAAATAGTTTATTGCTATTTATTTCAAGGCTTAAGTTTGACTGCTATTGAAATAAAACTATTTAATACAGAAGATTACCATGGATGGCTTAGCAAAACATTCCTAAACTACTATGGGATTGATACAGAAAAAGAAAACAAAGGTATATATGCAGGTAAATCAGTTCCAGAAGTTGTAAAAGACCTCTATACAAGTTCAAATATAGCGCATATAAGAATAGCAAAACTACTTAAAGAAAAGTATTTATAATTAAAATGAATATGCCGAGTTTAATGCAAGGCGAATTGAAGAAAAGGAAATAACCTCCTAGTATAATATGAGTGGCATCGCATTATACTAGGAGGTTAAAGTTTTAATAACGGCTTGTTCAATCATATTTATGTTATGATTTTCTGCATAGGATTGCTTTCTAGATTTCTACTAGGAATGAAACCTTGTTTTTCTTCATTGCTTTCCAATAACCTTGCAAATCATTTTGTGGTAATGCTTCGTATATAAATAGCCAGAAATTATCCATTTCTGTTGTAATAAGCGATCGAGCATAATCTTGGCACAATTTCACTGCTGCTTTATTTTTCTTTTTCTCATAATAAAGATAGGTAAATAGCAAGAACAAGCAGTTGTTACTGTTTTTTGCAACTTCAAAGTCGAGCTTTGTAATTTCAAACTCATATTTATTGGCGTAATACAGCGCATAACACACTGCTTCATAATTTTTGAGTTTTATGCCTTCGTTATAAAGCAGGGAGGATATTTTCGAAATCACAGTTTCTTCAACGTCAAACGGCTTGAAAACATATTCTTCCAATAGCGATACCAAATATGGATAAATTAGAGCTAAGTGAAAAATTGTTTTTACATAATACGACTTGGCGTTTTCTGTAAGTTGTTTCTTGAACAATACTTTTATGGCATAATTCAAAATTGCAGCATTATCACGATTTTCCTGCATTAATTCGATTGCCATATCCAAATAAGCACGGACTTCCTTAAAATTCATCTTTTCTTTGGTATCGAATGCAGTGAATGTATTGATTTTTCGAACCCATTGCTCAACTGATGCTGTTGGAAGTTCATCTATAGAAGTTTTTTTGTAATTGAGAGTCAGATCATATGATCTTAACTGTTCAGATAACTCGGTTAGAAACAACTGTCCCTCCTCATAGGTGGAAACATAACAAGTATAATCGTCGATATTCCTAATATAACGCCATTCTCTATCATATAAGATTTTATCAATTTTAACTAAAATGATCTCAGATAGTAAATTCGAAACATGTGGACCAATCAACAATCCATGTGTTTCTCCATTTTTTACATTCCTTGTATTGAAATCAAGTTTGTTATACCACTGCGAATTGTCATTTTGTTTCTGTTTTGCTACATCTTTTCCAACAAGTGCCCACGAAAGAGCATGGGTATATATACTCGGGAAACAGTTTGAAACATCAGCATGGACCAAATATCTTGCTCCAAGCAACAAATCAGGCTCCGGAGTTCCATCGTCTTTCCAATTCTTATAGTTCATAGAAAACAGTGAATCGGATTCCTTCATTTTACGGATATGGGTTCTGCTGATAATATGCTCCTGTCCTTTAGTTTCTTTTTCAAAATATTGCTGAAGTTGCGGCCATATCTCTGATATGTATTTGCACAAACATTGATATGCAGCAGGATTAGGAATACCAAAGGGACGGGGTGTGTTGATATTTCTCATGTTTTCGTGATAAATGTAATTTGCTGGTTTTTTAGGAAAAGCAGGCGATTTGGATTTGCAATAGTTGAAAAATGCTTTTGCTGTGAACACCGGAGGAAGCTTTTCGGTAAAAAGACCGTGAGCGAGCAATCCCTCATAGATTTCATCTGTAGATAATTCATTTGTAAAATCATAATAATGTTTACTTTCTGCCATTTGCTGTCACCTCGGCTTGTCTCACTTGTTATTTGATATATGGTTTCGACAGTTAATTAAATTCCTAAAAATTTCAATATATCCTTAAACCCAGAATCAATATGTTCAGAAAGAGGTAGCCCTTTGGCATCTTTAATAAACTCTATAAATTCAGGTAGGTCCAGTAAAATTCTCTGAACAATGCGTTTTTCTTTGATTTGATAAATTGCACGAGTAGGATCGCCTAAAGTTTCAATCTGTCTTTGTAATTCTTTTTCTACATTCTCCCAATATAAGATGTATGTAGTTTGTCCTTCAGGAGAATATACTTTAGCACCAATAGAGGAAATATTCTGATTCTTGTAGTATTGAATATCTTCGTCAGAAAGAACAATAAATGCAAGCTTTTTCTGGAACTGAGAATCCTTGATTACTTCCAACACTTCAAACATACAGTTTCTGGATTTCAAATAGTGATCACTAATGATTATTATTACAAAATCGTGTGTCTCAATAGTCTGCATGAATTTTTTGAAACTTTCATGATACTCAACATCTCGAATATCTCGTGAAATTCTTGCCTTTCCATTGATGTGTGGTGCGAGTCCTTCCTCTATCAAATTTGCAATGTCAGAATCTTTCTGGCAATAGGACAAAAACAATGTTTTCTCATGTGATTCATCAGTCACTTCCTGTTCACTTTCTGGGCAATCAATCAAAGAAAGTTCCAGATAACTCTTGATCGCTGTTACAAACGGCTCGATGGTCTTACGCATAAAGGCAGCAATCATATCCTTAAATTTTCTGCTGCTTGTATATCCAAAAGCCAACGAGCATAATTGTTTTGGACCATCCAAGATATATTGCAACAACTGGTATCCGTAGTCGATAATTGCTTCCTGAGAATCAGGCAATGTCAACATATTGTTCAAAGATTTGTTTTTATATATTTCTGCAAAATCGTAATCTTCTCTATGACATTCAGAAATATATTTCATAATGAACGAAGTATTGGTAATGTAATCAAAGAAAATCTTGATACAATTGATTTCCTCTTGGGAATCTATCTTCAACATCTGAGAAGATAGCGTTCTATATTGCAATGAAATTTTTCTTAACTCTTTTTTTGTCACAGTTTAGCCCCTCCACACAACGGGCAATAAATGCCAATTTCCTTATCAAAATACTGTACTTTCACAGAAGAATCACAGCATTTCAATTCAACAGTTTCATACTCATTAACTGGTTGATATATTTCTTTCTCCGGCTCCTTTTTAGAAATATCCATTGACATTTTCACTAAGCCATTCTTATTGAACTTCTTGATGGATTTTCCCAGAGTTCTCTCTAATTCTGAATACATATAATTCAATGCAACCTGTTCCATCTTTTCCAGAACTTCCGTGCAATAAAATGTATTGGTTCCATTAGGTAGCCCACATACTGGACAGAAGAAGTGCAAATAGCTTTCATCTTGAAATGTATCTGCATGAAGCATAAAACGATTTTTACAAAAATCACATTCCATCTCCAAGAATCCATTTTCATCTACTGGTATTCCGATTTCAAAAGTCTTTTCACTCATACTTACACCTCCAGTTTGCCAGTCATGAATCGAGAAAACAGTATATCAAACTAGTACCTCCCACTTACCGTATCTCTTGCCGCTTTCTCGGCGGATATAGTTTTTATCCTGTAGGGATTTCATAATTCGCTTTATTGTTGCAATGGATTTTCCGGTTACTTCTACAAGCTCTTGCTGTTTTACTGTCGGATTCTTTGCGACCAATTCTAAAACTGCAAGTTCTTCTAAAGTGCAGTCTAAAGTATCAAATTGATACTTTGGAACTTTGGAGTTGATACTTTGGGAATCGCTCTCCGCATAATCAATGTGCATATATCTGTTTTTCAGTTCGTAATGCGTATCTAACAAAAGATTTGAAAAGAACATTTCTAAAAACTCAGTCGTAGAATGGATGCCTTTTTGCAGGTTATTGTAATTTGCACGAACCAACGCATTACGGAAATACCAAGAATTTTTCTCGAATGCGTCATTGTTTACGCTAAAGCCGAATGTTTTCATATATTTTATCATAAATACGGCAGTTGCACGGGTGTTTCCCTCGCTGAACGGGTGAATTTGCCATATATCGGAAGCGAATTTAGCCAAATGTTTTACAGCTTCATCTACGGACAAACCCTCATAAGAAAACTGTTTTTCGGTGGAAAAATCATAATCCAAAGTTTCCTTAATACTGTTCCAATCCGCATAGATGACCGTGTCGCCGTTCAGTACCCACTCTTTCTTTGTGATGTTGTACTGCCTGATTTGTCCTGCGTGACTGAATACTCCCTCGAACAATCTGCGATGAATCGAAAGCCACTCGGCAGGGGAGAACTGAAATGCTTTTTCGCCTAATAACTTTGTGATTCTTGCCGAAACGATGTCTGCTTCTTTGGTTTCGTTTTCGGTTTCGGTGCGTACAGAACGCTGCTCATAGTAACTGTGAATACGCTTTTGAGCCTCGTCGATTGTGATTTTACCTTCGATATGCTCTTTGGCGGTGTCTAACAAATAGTCAGAAGTATTCAGCCCGTCAACAGCCTGCAAACCAATGGCAGTTTGCCACGCTTCGCTTTTTTCGGCCTTGTCGGGTTCGCCTTGCTTTATATATTCTTCAAGTTCAAATTGCCAATTCTTGTCCGGCATATTTGCACCTCATTTCGTTATCATAATTCTTCAGCCTTAAAAGTTGTATAGCCTTCGTAATAGTAACTATGGTCAATGCCTTTCATATAGACTTCACGGCTGTTAATTTCATCGGTAAGTGCGTTTTTCAAAAGCACCTTAATTTCAATATCTTTAATCGGACTGCGTTCCATTGCGAGAAGATAATCTTTTTTATCCACCTTGCTCCAGTCTACAACTTTGCCGATTTCGTTTTTCAAGATATGGTCAAGCCAAATGCGAGTACTGCGACCGTTACCCTCACGGAACGGGTGGGCTATGTTCATCTCAACATACTTTTCTACTATCTCGTCAAAAGTTGACTGCGGCATTTTGTCAATATTTTCAAGTGCCGCTTGCAAGTACATAAGCGGTGCAAAACGGAAATTACCCTTTGCCATATTGACCGTGCGAATTTCTCCGGCAAAGTCGTAAATATCCTCAAAGAGGTACTTATGAATTGCCTGCAATGTTGCAAATTCACCTGCCGGAAGAGTATCGAGTAAGCCTGTTTCAAAAAGTTCAACAGCCTTTTTCTTGCTGATGCGTTCCTCTTCACGGGCAAGGTCGGCAGAGCTTGTCAGACCTAATTTATTTTCAAGTGCCATATTGCACCTCCAAAACGAATTACTGTTTCTGATTATGGATTTCTTTCAAGTCCTCGATAGCGAGAACGGGATCCATCGTGTGAAAAATCATATAGTTGCGTTTCATAGTCAGGGCAGGGGCTTGCTTATAAATTTTTGCACTGTCCTCACCGTTATAATAATGCCAATAACGGTAGATATAGCCTATCCAGTACAGCATATCGGCAGAGAATATTTCTCCGTTGCTTGTAAGCATTTCGTCTGCACCGGCGGCAACTTCCTCAAGCAGATATTCTTCTCCTGCCCACTGCATACGGTTGTAAGTCGAATCAAGTTCCTTTGCAACATCGGACATCATAAACGCCTTGATAAAAGCGACGCTGTCATATTTTTTCTCGGCAGATAATTCAAATAATCTTCCTTGAATATCACAGAGTTTTAACTGAATTTCGTTCATTGTTTTCCTCCGCTCTTAGCCTCGTCGAGTATTTCATCAAAGTACATACCTTCACGGCGATAATTCTTGCAAATATCGTTTGCAAGAGAAATACCTCTCGCACGGTTTTCTTCGGCTATTTCTTTTATAAACTGTCTTTCAAGGTAAGAAAGTTCAACCTCCGCTTCTATGCGAACAGCGTCACAGCCCTTTTGTGAAATAACCACATACTGCTTGCCGAGTTGAAGGGCAGAAAGACTGTTGATAAGAGCCATATCGGTAACATTGCCGACAAAAAAGTTGTCGATAACGAAAAACATACGGTCATTTGCAATATTGCCGATAATCAAATCTTTATCTTTTGTCATATCACGGTACTTATTGTAAAAAGGCGTACCGTTTATTTTTTCCATTTTTCCTCTGTGATATGCGACAAGCATTGCCCAGTTGATATTTGCCGGCACTTCAATTTGTGCAAGATTATCCGTATTTACGGAAACAATGTAGAACTTAGATTTTTCATAGTCGCAAATCAAAGTGAGTGCCTGACCGGGGTCGGTTCCCATATAAAAACCTTTGCCGAAATCGCATTGCTTTCGGCTTTTTGGCTCGATAGTGCCTTCAATGCCGGCTTTTGAACCGTGATAAAGAAGAACCCTGTTTGAATCAAGTTTGATTGCTTTCGATTCATCTGCAATCTTTTTTAGAATCATATCATAAACAGGGACTTGCTTTTCCCTGCATAAATCAAACATCTTTGACTGTGCCAATTTGTTGGGCAGGGCACGACCGTTTTCCCAACGGTTTACGGTTTGGAAGGTAACATTAAGTTGCTCGGCAAACTCGGTTTGACTCATATTCAAATATGCTCTTATCTGTTTTATAAGTTTCTGCATAATGCCACCTCTTAAATATAACAATGTTTCTATAAAATATTATATCTAATGTTATACTCTGTGTCAATGAACTTTGCCCTAAAACAGCCTCTGATTCCATACAAACGAAGGAACAAAACGAGGGTGCACACGGCGATTATATTCTTTGTTATATGCAGAAAAAAGAGAAGAAAGTTTTACAATATGAACATTGTCATATTGACTGCTCAAAGCCCAAAAACTGTCGGGTACACGGTTTACGGTGCATAGGATATATTCGTTCTCGTAAAACGGTCTGCCTTTGGTGGTGCTATTCTCAATTTCTTCCCACAGTTTTTTCGTCAATCTGCCACCCGGAATTGTATCGTAATAGGCATATAACGCTCGCTTTTTCTCATAGGCAAAATCAAAGGTTACATTTCCGATTTTAACATTGTGATAACTTGAATCTTTGGCGTTAATATAGTCAGTTGATAAAGAAATGAGATTTTCTTTCAGCCAATAGTTGCACATATCTTTATAAAATGACGATAGCGCAACGCTGTTGAAATATTCCATAAAACGCTCATAAACATCTTCGCCGAAACTGCCGTCTGCGTTGGGTATGGCAGTCAGCAGAATTTTATACCAAATGGCGATATAACTGTTTGACGGATAATATTTTGTATGACCGTTCTTTCCGGGTTCTTTTCGTACAGTATCAAATTCGCACAGCGTTTTAATGTACTTGTCGCATTTGTTTTTGGGATAACCCGAAAACGCAGACAGTTCATTGATTCGGTTATAACCGTTTGCCATTGCGTATAACAGCGTGTTGTAACTTTCAGGTGTTCGGAAACATTCACTCATTTTATCTTTCATTAAGCGGTAAAAGGGTGAATTTATATTGAGTAGCGTTTTTACATTTTCTTCAAAAGAAATACTGGTATCGTATAAAGATAAAAGTTCCGTAATACCTGCCGTCAAGCAAAAAATTGCTGCCGATTCCTTGTCGCTTACGGACAGCGTTTTAGCAATTTCTTGCATACAATACGGCATTATTGTTATCTCTTGGCATGGAATTTCAACTTGTTCCCACGGTTTTCCGATTAAGATTATAAGTGCACCGCAACAGTTACTTTCATATATAAAATCCGTTAGTGCATCATAAAACTCATTTTTATCGTTTCGCTCACCCACATCGTCAAAAAAGACTGTTGGGTGTTTTTCTTTGCCGTAAATCTGTAAGCAGTCGAAAAACTCTGTCCAAGTTGTGCAGTCTTTGAACACATTGAGGTAACGCTCGGCAAATGTTTTCAGTGCAAGGTCTGCACTTATATTGCGAAAGGAAAAGTAAAGGCTGTCCTTGCTTTCTGCACAGTAAGACAACGCCGCATAGGTCTTTCCCATTCCGGAATCTGCCGAGAAAAACAATGCTTTATTAGTGTTTGTGCGATAAGAATGAAACTTCTCAATTTTCTTTTTTAATTCATCAGGTATTCTTTCTAAAATCATAATATCACCGTCATATCGTAAGTTGACCTTTTTGCCATTATAACAGATTTTTGCCCCTTTTTCTATCAATCACAAAAATATTTTAAAAAATATTTTCAGCTGAAAACCCTTGTAAATAAAGGGATTTCGGCTGTTTTTTGTATTTGGGCGAAAAACATTTTTGAAAGTTGGGTGTACATTTTTCGGACCCCATTTATAAGTAGTGAAGGGGTAAATCCATAAAATACCCCAACATTCAAACAAAATCGGCACAAGATGACGGAAAGAGTTTCGATTTTTGTGCCCATCGTACATAGCTGTACAAACTGTGCAGCTTATTTTCTCACAAAGGAGGTTAATAAAGATGAGAAAATCAGAATTGAAAG
>CAVCUL010000021.1:0-28349 GCA_963605415.1 bacterium
CACTCATCTTGCACTCCTGTTTACACTCATGCTCTTGACAGATTGCCGCCCCTACGGATATTGAAAAACCGAAATAAAACTTATTTCTTTGTCGTCACGCTCTTGGCCTTACTCCACCCGGAATAGAGTTTTACACTCTTGCCATTGATCTTTACAGTCTTATAAGTACGTACCCGAACATAATACTTCTTCTTGGCGGACAGTTTGCTCAACGACTTAGAAGTAGTCTTATTTTTGCTGATCGTCACCGTTTTAGCGTTCTTAAACTTGCTGCTGGTACTGTACTGCACCTGGTAGCCGGTAGTCTGGGTGGCCTGCTTTTTCCAGGTGACCTTAAAGCCTTTTTTGGCGGCGGTCACTTTGGACACGCTGGTGCCCTTGGGGTTAATGTTATAGGTCAGGCTCTTTGTACCGCTATAATTGCCCTTTAGGGTCACTTTCACGGTATAACGGCCTACATTTTTGCACCCACTGCTGTACGACACGCTATAGTCCGTGCCGTTTTTCAGGGTTTTGCCCTTGCTGTCTTTTACCGTTACGGACGGTTTTTGCACCTTGCCGTTGTAGGTGTAGGCGGTTTTGCTCAGCTTGATATTGCTGGCTTTATAGTACGCAACGGTCTTGGTGTACTGCTTGCCGCACACGGTGCAGCGATAGGTATAGACCCGCTTGCCGTCCTTGGAAGCAGTAGCCCGGGTCAGGCTATTACCGATCTGGTCATACCGATGAGCGCCATAAGGCAAGGTCAAAGACAGTACATTGCCACCGGTAGAAGTATAGGTCATACTGCCCAGCTGTTTACAAGTGGCTGCCTTATAGGCAGTTTGGGTATAACTGCCGCCGTCTGTATAATCCTTAGCCAGCGCCGCAAAATCCCACAGCACATTATAATCCGGCACACCGGCGTCCATATCGCCCTCTGCGTACTGCCAAATATCCGCATACACACCGGTTTTGCCGATCTGCACCGGGGCGGAAAAGTCAGTAGTCTTTGGCTGCCAGTTGGCGTACCACAGCTTATAGCCCTTGCTGCGCAGGGTCTGCACATTCAGATAATTGGTGAACCAATCCAAATTGGCATACACCATAGGGGTGTAGCCTGCGGCGCGAATGGCGTCACAAAAGGTGACGGCGTGCTGGGTAATGGCTGACTGATCGCTATTGTCCAGGATCTGCGGGTCCTCCAGGTCATACGCCACCGGCAGCACAAAATACTTGTACTTGCCCTTCATCTGGTCCAGCACGCTCTTGACATAATTGGCCTCAACGGTGGCCTCCTTGGTATTGAACGCATAGCTGTAATGGTACACGCCAAAGGGCACGCCCGCCGCCTCCGCCGCGTTCACATTGGCCCAAAACCATGGGTCCAGGTGGTCGTTGCCGTAGCTCATACGGATCATGGTAAAGGTCTTGCCCGCATTCTTCCACGCAGCGTAGTCCACGCCGTCGCCGTCATGCTGGGACACATCGGTGCCAAACACCGGCGCGGTGGCGGCAGCCCAGGCCGGAAATGCAGCAGTGCACACCAGCACCAGGCACAGCAGGGCACAAAACAGGGATTTACATTTTTGCTTCATTGATTTACCTCACTTTGGTCGCGAATCTTACTACAGTATAGCGGTATCTGCCCTGCAAGTCAATCACTTGGTTTTGGCATTCTTCACCGGCGACCAGGCGCCGTACAGCTTACCGCCTTTTTGCTTCTTGTATACCCGAACGCGCACATAATATTTTTTCTTGCTCTTTAGTTTCGTCAGGGTCTTGGAAGTGGTACCCGCCTTGCTTACCGTCACAGTCTTGGTGGTGGATTTGGTAAATTTAGACGAGGTGGAGTAGCTGATTTGGTAGCCGCTGATGCCGCTGCCTTTTTTCCATTTCACCGTCAGCTGCTTTTTTTTGCTGCTTTTCAACGAAGAAATGGCCGGCTTCAGTTGCGCCAGTTTTTGCGTCTTTTTGGCGCTGCAGCCGCTGCACTTGTATTTTTTGTACCCGGTAGCGAAATAGGTAGCTGCCTTCGTGGCGGTGCACTTGTAGGCGTGCACATGGATTTTGAATTGCCGCGTGCTCTTAAAATTGCCCTTACCCTGCACCGTTACCGTGCGGGTGGTGCCGCTGGTGGCAATAGAAACCGCATAATCTTTATTTTGCTGCAAGGTCTTGCCCTTGTAGGCCACCTTTACCGTAGCGCCAGTGGCGGTGGGGGTGCACTGGACGGTCACATCGCTGTCGTTTAGGGATTTTTGATTGATCTTAAAGTGCAGCACCGCGGTGCCGGTATAATTGCCCTTGCCCTGCACCGTCACATTGGCGGTGCCTGCATTGGTGTTGGCGCTGTAGCTCACCACTGTATAGTCCTGACCAGACTTCAGACCGCTTTGGCTGTCAAACCAGGCGGTGCCCGGGCGCTGGGCGCTGCCGTTATAAGTCACCGGAGCGCCAATATCCGACCCGCTGTACCCGGCAATGGACGCCGGGGCGATGGTATAAGCGTAGGTCACGCTGCCGGTCAGGTACTTGGAGTCCTCCAGCGCCGTTACGGTATAGGTGCCGGTGCCGGCGTTCACCGTGGAACCACTATAAGTAACCGTATAGTCCTCGCCCTGCCTGAGCACCTTTTTGTAGACTTTGCCGTCTGTTGAAACGCCGGAAAAGGTCATGGTGTTCATCACATCGGCAATGCTCTTGCCGGAATAGGCCGCCTGCACCTTGTTAAAATTCACTTGCGACACCGGCAGCTTGGCAATTTCAAACCGCAACAAATTGCTGCTGTCCCCTACCAACTTGCCGGTATAACGATCGCTCTCTGAAAAATCCAGCGCAATGGTATACTTGCCCGGCTCCGTAAGTGTATCCACCCGGGCGCCGCTCTCATCATAAAAAGATACGGTATAATCCTCATCCTGCACGGCGGTGTGACCGTAGCCGTCCACCACATGCACATCCACCTGAATGGGACAAACATTATAGGTAATGGCGCCGTTTTTGTCCAGATTGCGCAGCTCCACCTGATTTTTTTCCTTGGCCATATCAATTTTATTGATATAAAAGGAGCAAGAGAGTTGCACGGTGCCATCCGTTGCAGCAATGGTGTGGCAACCCGGGTCGTAGCGATCGTCGCCGGTTTCATACACGGTGGTATACTCCCGACCGAATACATAACCGGGGATCAGCAGGAAGAAGTTGCCCCGCTCGCCGCCATAGGCCAGCCCGGTTTTCTCCTCCAGCGGGATCACCTGTACCTGACCGTTTTCATCGGTCAAAACCGTACCGTTATCGTCTGTTTTTGCCTTATAATATGTACAGCTGCCGTCCGTCTCACGGCGGATTAAAATATAATCCTGCATTTGCATTTGGCCGGTTGCGCCGCGGCGCACCAGTGCCAGATAGCCCTGGCTGTCATAACCGGATAATCCCTCACCGGTAGTGGCAAAGCGGTAATCCGTTGCAGACAGCGCCGGATAAGACTTGCCCTGCAGAGTACCGTACATCTCCTGATGATCATATTCTGCGGAAAAATACGGATTTTCCGACCCACAAAGGAAATAGTAATAGTTAATAAAGTCCGGGAACCGCAGGCTGTTGGTGGCCGCAAAGGTGGCGTCCGCCTGATACCATTGGTAGCCGCTGCCGGTACCGTCGTCCAGGTACACACAGTTCCAGGCGTGCATATCCTGCTGCGGCTCCCCGGTGGTCTCATTGAGCACCGTTTTGCTGCCCATCACCGTGTTGCAGGCAATGCCGTTCAGGCGGCACAGGTAGTAAAGCAGCGCCGCGTAGCCCTCGCACACGGACTTGCCCTGGCCGGCAGTGCCGATCACCGTCAGGCTGTTTTTTTGCTTGGTGGTCCAGTCATATCCGGTGTCGTCCAAATCCGCAGCATTCTGCCCGGCAAGACCGAAGAACGCCGCATAGGCGGTGTGGGCGTACCAATCGGTTTTGCCCTCATTCATAAAATCATCATATGCGACAGTGTTATATACCGTGTTCTCCGTAAGAAAATCATAGATGGTCTTGACGATCAGGTACTGGCGGCGGTTTGTATCCGTCTCTGCTGCGATGGTAGGATTATCTGTAATGAACAGCCGGTTCCACTTCTCCGCTCCCTTGCGCAGGATCTCCATTTGCTGCAGGGTGTCGCAGTATTTGAAGGTGCAATGCACCTCGTAAAAAGCCACCGTGCCGGCCAAATCGCTATAATCCTCCACATTCACCCAGAGGGTTTGCAAATCTGCAGGTTGAAAATCCTGAATTTGGGCATCCAAAAAGTCGCCGCCCTCTATAGTACCGACTTTCTCTGCAAGAGCATTGCTCACCAGGCGCTTAGCCAGCGCAGTTTGCAAATCATGGGTGGTCGGGTCGTAAGCACTTTTATTCACCGCAATATACAAGGTGAAGGCAGTCTCCCGCCGGAGCATACGGTGCAGCGCGTCTGTCAGCGCCGTATCTATATCCCGCTGGAAGCAGTGCCATGTTTTTTCTCCGGTTGTATCGTCTGACACTACTGCCCAGGCGGTGCCGTCCGGCGCCAGGTATGGGGCCAGGCCGGTGCAATCCTCTGCGCTCTGCCCCTCGGCATGGGCCGTATGAACTGTACAGGCAGTGGCACTTTCCAGTTCATCGGCAGCCGCTGCCGAAACAGGCATGGCGGTACACGCCAGTACTATTGCCAGCAACAGCGCCGGCAAGCGCAGTCTGTTCATACCCATACCTCCCATACAAAAATAAAAAAGAGTATCTTCCAATTCTAATTATACTCTGCATGGCACAAAATGACAAGCAAAAATGGCACAAAAAGACAAGCAAAAACCGAGGGCATGCAAAAAAGCAAATCCTCGGCTGTTTTTCACTGTTTTTATTATTCCGCCTGCAGAACCTCTTTGGCAATAAAGGCGTCAATATCCCGGTACACCTCCGGGCTGTTGGTCTCCCGCAGGATCTCATGCCGGGCACCGGGATACAAAAGCACCTGCACCCGGGTGTGACCGGTAGCCTGCAGTTTTTCGCTGACCGCACGCACACCTGCACCGTAATTGCCCACCGGATCCTCCTGGCCGGATACAAAGAGAATGGGCAGTTGTGCCGGTATCCGCTGATACCACTGATCGCTGCTGCTCTCCAGCAACAGGCGGCCCAAATCGCCGTAAGCGGCCACAGTAAAGGTAAAGCCGCAAGCATCATCTGCAAGGTAATCATCCACCGATGCCTGGTCCCGGCTGAGCCAATCGCTGTCCGTGCGTCCCTCGCACCGATCGTTATAGCCCTTAAAGCCGGTATTCTCCATCCACTTGGAGCGATGACGCTTGCCCTTCAGTGCCCCCACCACCGTGGTTAGCGCCACGCTGATATTGGCCAGTGGATTCGGCCCGCCGGTGCCGATGTAAATCGCCGCCGCATAATCCAGATCCGGATAACGCGCCGTAAAGCAGCGCATAATAAAGCTGCCCATGGAGTGGCCGGCGATCACCAGCTTTTTGTCCGGATATTCGCCCCGGGCAATATCATAAAGCTGCCGTGCGTCCTGAATCAAAAAATTATAGCCGTCCTTCTCGCCGAAAAAGCCTCGATCCTCCGGCGTGGCACAAGACTGGCCGTGCCCCAGCATGTCGTGCATAAACACCGCATAGCCCATATCCGTAAACGCCTGTAAAAAGCCTTCATAGCGCCCACAATGCTCGGCCATGCCGTGGTGAAGCAAAAGCACGGCCTTTACATTGCCGTCCTCCGGACTCCACTGCCAGGCGTGGATCGTCGCCAGCGAGCTGGTGCTGGGATAGGTATACGCTTTCATCTTCATAGAAAAATCCCCCTTTATGCAGGCTGTGCCTGCTACTTCTATGTCAAATCGTTGGTCACAAATACTATGTAACTTTTCAGCGGTTACTCCGCCTTTTCCGTCTCCAGCACAGAAGTGCAATGGGGGCAGCGGGTAGCCGTAATATCGATCTCGCTTTTGCAGTAAGGGCACACCTTGGTAGCAGGTGCCGCCTGCTCCTCCTTTTCATGCGCCGCGCGCTTTACCGCATCAGACAGCTTATTCAGTGCTCTAACCATGCAAAAGATAATCAGCGCCATAATCAGGAAATTCACCACTGCGGACAAAAAGGCGCCGTAGTCCAGATAATTATCCCCCAGCAGGTGGATTTTGCCCTGAATTTCCGCCCCGCCGATGCAGTTGAGCAGCGGTTTGATGATCGAGTCCGTCAAAGCGGTAACTACACCGGTAAAAGCAGAACCGATGATCACGCCGACGGCCAGGTCCATCACATTGCCGCGGGAAATAAACGCCTTAAACTCCTGAAAAAACTTCTTCATTTTGTACATACCCTTTTCTTTACGCATTTCGGCGCACAGCACCTGCCTGTATTTTATCACACAATGCCGGTAAAATCAAATGCCGGAATAAAATTCTTGCCTGCAGCGCTACGTTGCTGCAAAAACACCTTATCCATACCCAGCGCCAGCGCATAATCCACCACCTTGTCGTACTCCCGGCGGGTGATGGGGCGCGTCAGCTCCGGATAGCCATCCAGCCCAGGCATGGGGGTGTATTGAGCCATCAGAGACACATAAGTGCCCGGCAAATGGCTATGCAACCAATCCAACGCCTCAATGGCGGAATTGGTATTACCCGGCAAAATCAAATGACGCACAATCATGCCGGAAAGCATTTTGTCTCCGTCCCACCGATCCTGCACCTGGCGGCGCATTTCCTGCAATGCCGGGCCTACCCGCTCCACATAATCCGGCGCGGCACTGTAAGCCGCCGCTTTGCCCGGGCGGGTGTACTTGAAGTCCGGCAGATAAATATCCACCAGCCCCTCCAGCTGCTGCAGGGTCTCTACCCGCTCATAGCCGCCGGTGTTATACACCACCGGCACCGGCGGCTTCCACCGGCGCAACAGTTGCACCAAGGCCGGTGCATACTGGGTAGGGCTGACCAAATTGATGTTCTGCGCACCGGCGTCAATCAATCGCTGCATACCGGCAATCAACTGGTCCTCGGTCAAATCCACGCCTTTGCAACCCCGACTGATTTCCGTATTTTGGCAAAACACACACCTCAGCGGACAGCCGGAAAAGAACACAGCCCCACTACCGGACTTGCCGCTGATACACGGCTCTTCCCAGGCGTGCAGCGCCATACGCGCCACACGAAAAGCTGCACCCACACCGCAGACACCTGTGGCCACGGAACGGTCTACGCCGCATCGGCGTGGACAGGCATTGCACCCGCTCACAGCAGCGCCTTATAGAGATCGCCTTTTTTGTACGGGGTCACCGCAGCGATCTCCTTGGCGGCAGCGTTGACGGAAGCGCCTTTCTCTACCAGCGTCCGAGCCTGCTCCACCGCCTGGTCAAAGGTGATGGCGTCCGTCGGCTCAGCCTTTTTGCCTGCCACGATCAGCACGATCTCCCCTTTGATCTTGTTCTCCGTATAGTCTTTCTCCGCCTGGGACAAAGTGGTGCGCACCACCTGCTCATGCACCTTGGTCAGCTCCCGCACAATGGCAATCTCTCGGTCACCGAACACCCGGTGCAGGTCCGTAATGGTATTGATGAACTTGTGAGGCGCCTCATAAAAAATCATGGTGCGCTTCTCATCCTTCAGTTCCTCCAGATGGTCCCGACGGGATTTTTTATTCACAGACAAAAAACCCTCAAAAGTAAAGCGCCCGCTCTCCATACCGGACACCGCCAGCGCCGTGGCAAAGGCCACCGGCCCAGGCACGGACACCACCGGGATTCCCTGCAAGTGGCACAGGTGCACCAGATCCTGCCCCGGGTCTGAAATGGCAGGCATACCTGCGTCCGTAACAATGGCGCAGTCCTCCCCTGCCGCAATACGGGCGGTGATGATCTCGCCCCGCTCCCGACGGTTGTGCTCATAATAACTGACCATCTCTTTTTTGATACCAAAATGATTAAGCAGTTTTAAGGTCACCCGGGTGTCCTCCGCGGCAATAAAATCCACCGATCCCAAAGTGTCTACTGCCCGAGGCGACCAGTCGCTTAAATTCCCGATGGGCGTACCCACCACATATAAAATACCGCTCACTTTGCGCCTCCTTCAAAATATGCACCGTATATTTTCTGCATTTCCGCTTTACCCGTCGGGCTTTCCAAAATCAGCGTTGGCTCCGCAGTTAAGTACGGCTTGGCGCCCTTGCGCCCCTCCATCAGTAGCAGGAACGGTGCCTCCCCCTCCCGGTGCTGCACCAGCCGCAGCCGTTTGGGCTCCAGATCATGGGCGCGCATGGCCGTTACAATATCTGCCAGCCGTTCCGGCCGATGACAAATGCAAAACCGCCCGCCAAACTGCAGAAGATAACCCGCTGCCGCGCAGGCGTCCTCCAAAGTGCAACACACCTCGTGCCGGGCGATCTGGTCCCACGGCTCCGGCGACAAAATGCCTGTGTCCACCGGCTTGTACGGCGGGTTCATACTCACCAGGGTAAAGCTGCCTGCCGGGTACAGCTGTCGATAGTCCCGCAGGTCCGCCTGCTGCACCGTCAGCCGCTCTTCCAAATGATTGATGGCCACCGCCCGCTGCACCTGCCGTACCGCCTGCGGCTGAATATCCAGGCACGCCACCGGACTCTGCTGTGCATCGCGCAGCCAAAGCAGAGGAATAATCCCGCAGCCGGTGCCCAGATCCAGCGCCCGATCCCGGCGGCGAATACGGGCAAAATCCGCCAGCACCACGGCGTCCGTGCCAAAGGTGTGGCGGTCACTGACCACGATTTGCATATGCTCTGCCAAAGGCATAACCGTCTCGTTCATAGGCTCTCCCACTACCGGGCTATGCCCGGGTCTTTGCGCTTATTATATACCCGCCGCCCCGCTTTGGCAAGCAGGCAAAAAAAGACACGCCCAAAGCCAAAAGCTCTCGGCGTGTTCCTTTTGCTTGTACAAAAGCAGAAAAATCTACAAAATCCGCTTATGCCTGGGCAGGCGCACCCACGGGGCAGGTTGCCTCGCACGCACCGCACTCAATGCAAGCGTCGGCGTCGATCACAAATTTGCCGTCACCCTCGGAGATGGCGGAAACCGGACACTCTGCTGCGCAAGCACCGCAGGAAATACAATCATCAGAAATTTGATATGCCATGATAAACACCTCCTGTATGTTTCTCAACCTAAATATAACAGCATTGTTTTCAAAATGCAAGCAAATTCAAAAAAATTAGTCATGCCTTACTTCTCGGCCTTTGCAGGCTTGTCCGCTTTTTTCTCATTTTTTCCGCCATGGCGGGGCGCACGCACCACACGCACCTCTTCCCGATTGACGATCACCGGCGCACCCTCCGGCGCATTGTCCAGCTGCACCTTCAGCTTACCGGTAAGCAGAGCGGCGTCTACCACTGTGCCCCGGCCTTCCCGGCAATCTACCACCGTGCCCCGGCGGGGGGTGATCTTTTCCAAGTATTCATAGGCGTTCTGCTCGTATTTCAGGCAGCACATCAGCCGCCCACAAGTGCCGCTGATCTTGGAGGGTGACAGGCTCAGGCCCTGTTCCTTGGCCATTTTAATGGACACGGAGTGGAAGTCATTGAGGAAGGTGGAGCAGCAAAACGGCCGCCCGCACACACCCAAACCGCCCAGCATCTTAGCCTCGTCCCGCACACCGATTTGGCGCAACTCAATGCGGGTGTGGAATGTGGAGGCCAGGTCCTTGACCAGCTCTCTAAAGTCCACACGGCCGTCTGCGGTAAAGTAAAACAGGATCTTGGAGCCGTCAAAGGCGTATTCCACCTCGGTCAGGTTCATATCCAGCTTGTGCTTCTCGATCTTTTGCAGGCACACCTCATAGGCGCGCTTCTCTTTTTCTTTATTCTCTTTCAGAATTTGCAAATCTCTGGCAGTGGCAATCCGCAGCACCGGCTTGAGCGGTGCGGTCACTTCATTCTCCGCCACCTCTTTGGGTGCATACTGGGCCACGCCGCATTCCATACCCCGGGCGGTCTCCACCACCACGGTGTTCCCTTTTTTGATCTCCAACTCCTTGGGGTCAAAATAATAGGTTTTGCCGGTATCCTTAAACCGAACACCTACCACTTTCGTCATAATCTATCCTCCTAACGGCCGATCGCCTGGCGCAGATCGGCGCAAAATTTTGTAATCAGCAGGGCATTATTGGCATTTTGCAGTGCCCGCTGATATGTGTCCTCTGCCACAGATACCAGTTGCAGCAGTTGTTTTCTTGTACATTTGGAGCCCAACAGCCGAGGGATTTGGTCGCCGACGGAAAGCAAATCGGCGCCGCTGTCCAGCACCAATGCGTCCCGAAACTGATCCCGCAGCACCCGGCAAATATTCAGCACCGCCTGCCTGTCCTTTTGCAATGGTGCACAGGCACAAATGAGCGCATACTCATTCTCTGCCACCAAGGCCCGGCACAGCTCGGCAGACAGGGCGCTGTATTTGGCGGCCTCGCCGTCCTCCAGGCTCTCCATGGCCTTGCCGATATTGCCGTTCCACAGCTGCAACGCCTGGCGCACCCGCTCCGGGTCCGCCTCCGGCTGCCGCTGCATAATAAAGTCCGCACCGATCTCTACCGGCACGCCCTCCAGCTGAAACATCACACTGCGGGACAGCACCGTAGGCAGCAGGGCGCTCTTATTCTCTACTGTTAAAATGAACCGCACATAAGCCGGCGGCTCCTCCAGCACTTTCAAAATGGCATTCTGCGCCTGTACGCTCATCAAATGCGCATTTACTAATATGTATATTTTATAATCCGCCTCATTGGGGGTCATATACACATCGCCCACGATCTGATCCACCATCTTTTTATGGAACGAGCGGGCGCCCCCCTCCGGGGCATAGATCAAAATATCCGGGTGCACCCCGGCGCGGGCCTTGTGACACTGGGGGCAGCTGTCGCAAGGGCGGCGCTCGCCCCGGCACACCAGCGCCGTTGCCAGTTCCGTAGCCAGCGTGCGCTTGCCAAGACCGCTCTCCCCCTCCAGCACCACGGCGTGGGGCAGGCGGCCGCCGTCTACCATCGCAGACAGCTGGGCCTTGATTTTTTCATTCCCGAGAAAGTGCTTAAATTCCATACTTGCCTTTACAGTTTGCGGAACTCATCCACATTGATCACAAACGCCACAGCGCCGTATTCCTCCACATCCACCGGCTGGCGCAGCAGTGAGCCCTCCAGCGTACTGGCCACGCCCACCTGGCGCACCACCCGCTTGGTCACATGCTTTTCCAGCACATCAAACAACTGCTCCACCTTGTGGTCCTCCGTGCCGATAAACAGCGTGGTGTGCCCATCGGCCAAGAACTGACCGGTGGTGGAAATGCGGGTGGAGGCAAAGCCCTCCTGGGTGATGGCGTCCAAAACATTGGAAACATCTTTATTGGAAATTACAGCCATAACCAGCTTCATGTAAACATCAATCCTTTCCGTTATTGCTTCCTATTATACGCCTTGGCTTGCAATTTTACAACTATCTGTATTATCACTTCAAATAAAATTTACAATTTGTACTCATTTGGACAAATTCTGCCATTTTGGGTGCTAAACTACCGCTGCCAGCGCCACCACCACCGGCATGGTGACAATGGAGAACAACGAGGACTGGGCGGCCAACTCACTGCCCAGGGCGGCGTCATTGTCGTACTTGGCCGCATACATAGCCGTGTTGGTAGCCGTGGGGGCAGAGGCGGAGATCACCATAGCGATCAGCAAATCGCCCCGCACGCCGCACAGGCAAAACAACCCCACCATACACAGGGGGATCACCACCAGGCGCATTAGGGAGCAAAAGTACAGCTCCTTTTTGGCGAACATGCGCTTCCAGTCCGCATTGGCCAGAAAGGTACCAAAAATAATCATGGCCAGGGGAGAATTACAGCTGCCCACCATCTCCATGGGCCGCAGGATCACCTGTGGCATTCGGAGCTGCAAAAAGAACAGAGGCACCCCGATGAGCACCGCCATGGAGCCGGGGTTCAGCACCAAACGACGCAGATCAATCTTGGCGGTATGACCGCTGATCTCATAAATGCCGTAGGTAAAGGCCACCACATTAAAAACGGCCACATACACAGAGCAGTAGAACACACCCTCTGCGCCGATCACCGCCTGGGCCAAAGGCAGCGCCAAAAAGCTGGCGTTGGAGAACAGCATACCGTAGCGGTACACGCCCCGCTCCATAGGACTGCGGCGGCGAAAGCACAGCTGACCCAGCGCACCGCCTACCAGGTGGGTGGCAAAAGCACACACAAAGGCCAAAAGAATCCCCCGCACATGTGCATGGGTATATTCCATTGTCATAAAAGTATAAATAATCGCTATGGGCAGCACCACATTAAACAGCAGATCGATCACCCGCTTGGCATCTGCCTGGCGAAACACGCCCAACTTGTCCGTCACAAAGCCGACGAGAGAAATCAGGTACAACATCAGCACCTGACCGGCCACGGTCTTTAAGGTTTCAAAAAACAAAGGCACGCTCCTAATTCGCTGCGCTGCGACGACGCAGATCCTGTACAAAAGCCAAGGCGAACACGCCCAACAGCAGATCCGCCGGGCCAAAATACACGCTGCCGTCTGCCGCATTCAGCCGACCGGCAAAAAGAATCGGCAGTCCGGGCAACGCCAGCACACAACTGCACACAAAGGTCAGCAAGCCGAAAAACACCACGGCGCGTCCTGCATGGCGGGAGGTAACCACCGCCGTTGCAAAGGACAGGAGAAACAGCAGCAGTGCCACCAAAAACAGTACCTCGCACACGGTCTGGGTATCTGCCCACACACTGACCAGCCTGGCCAGGATAGTCAACAGGCGACAAAGTCCCCACAGCGCCGGCGCAAAATGGAAAAAGCGAAAGGCACGAAAATCATACTGTCCGCCGCCGTAGCTGCGCCCCACAATAAAATAATATGCGCAGCTGAGCAGGGCAAACAGCGCCGTCAGACCGCCGCTGATTAGGTCGTTCCACTGCAGGTACACCGCATCATCCGCCAAATCATAACATAAAAAGCAGCGATATATAAAATCAAAAAAGAACGCCGCAGACACCAGGTAAGCCACAAGGGACAGCCTGCGGTTGCCGCCGTCGGCAGCTACAGCCACTGCTGTCTGTCGCTGGTGCAGGGCGCATATCGTGGAGCACACACCGCCACACAAAAGCAGGACATAAAGCCCATAGGTCAGCGGCACACCGGCGGCAGTGACCCGCCCGGTGCTGCTGTCCGTAAAAAGGAGGAGCTGAACATAGCGCAACACCACCGCCGCCCCGGCGATCACAAAAGTCAGGATCCAGGGGATCCGCTGTGGTTTGGTACGCACTTTTTCGCTCCTCTTTCTTCTAAATTCAGCCCTGAACCTCCCGGTCTGCCGGGGCAATGTAGGTTCTGGCATGGGACACGCTCTTATATGCAGGGCGCATAATGCGGCCGCCGGAGATCAGCTCCTCCAGCCGATGGGCACACCAACCGGCAATACGGGCGGTGGCAAACAGCGGAGTAAACAGATCCTCCGGGATCCCCAGCACCTTGTAGACCAAACCGGAGTACAGATCCACATTGGCGCACATCACCTTGTTGTCGCCCTTTACCTCGGCAAATACCTCCGGGGTCATCAGTTCCACATTCTCCAGGGTCTTAAACTCTTTTTCAAACCCGGCTTCATAGGCCAGTTTGCGGGCATTGGCTTTTAAGATCACCGCGCGGGGATCTGACTTGGTATAAACCGCATGACCCATACCGTAGATCAAGCCGGAGCCGTCGCCGGCCTCTTTATTGAGAATTTTAACCAGATAATCCTTCACCTGTTCCGGTTTACTGGGATCCGCCACATGGGCAATAATATCCTCCATCATGTGGGTCACCCGAATGTTGGCGCCACCGTGGCGGGGACCTTTCAGCGAGCCAAAACCGGCAGTGATGGCCGAGTAAGTGTCCGTACCGCTGGAGGTAAGCACACGGGTAGAAAAGGTAGAGTTGTTACCGCCGCCGTGGTCCGCGTGGAGCATTAAGCAAATGTCCAGCAGCTTGGCCTCTTCCCGGGTAAAGTTCTTATCCACCCGCAGCTGATTTAAGATATACTCCGCCATGGTCTGCTCCTTGTTAATGGGGTGCAGGAACATGGTCTTATTGTAGAATGTACGGCGCTTAATCTGATAGGCGCTGTTCATAATGGTAGGGGTCTGGGCGATCAGCTGCAGCGACTGGCGCAGCACATTGGGAATGGAGGTGTCGTCCGGGTTCTCATCAAATGAGTACAGGGACAAAATGCAGCGCGCCATCTTATTCATAATATCCTTAGAGGCGTGCTTCATAATCACATCTTCTACAAACTCGTCCGGCAGTGCCCGACACTCAGACAGCACCTCGTGGAGAGAATACAGCTGGTTGGCGGTAGGCAGGTTGCCGAACAGCAGCAGCCACACCACCTCTTCGTAGCCAAAGCGATCCTCAGCAATGCAATTCTCTACCAAATCCCGAATATCATATCCCCGATAGGACAATTTGCCGTCCGTAGGAATCCGCTCACCGTCCAGAATATAATAGCCTTCTACCGAGCAAATCCGGGTCAGTCCGGCCATCACACCGGTGCCGTCGCTGTTGCGCAGCCCCCGCTTCACCTGGTAGCGCTCAAAATCGTGGGCATTGATATAGTTATTCTTCCCCAGCTCCTGGCACAAATTAGACAGTGCGTCCATAGAGATGGGCGAAATATAATTGGAAGCCACAAAATCGCTCCTTTCAAACATACATTAGGAACATTCATTATACAATTATAATAGACAAATGTCAAGTTATCTGAAAGGAGGGTCTGGCTTTGAAAAAAGTATTTCTCCTGTTTTTACTTCTGTTTTTGCTCACCCTTGGGGTGCCTATGTTCGCCGCATTTCACACCGACTCGGGCAACGATCTGGTACGCCTGCTCCACTCTGCGGTGCTGACGGCGCCTATTCTCTGATGGAATTATCATTGATCTTGGTGATCCGGCAGCGGCAGCTGGCCTCGATCGCAGAGGCGGAGAACACCCGGTTCCAATCTTTTTTTGCCGCCGCATAGGCAGCCGGATCCGTCATAGCCAGCTGTGCCCCGGCCTGCACACCGTCGCAACCGGCGGCCTGCAAACAGGCGTAAGCCCCGGTACACAGCTCCACCAGCCGTTGCTCCGCCAAATGCTGGATCGCGGCAATCGCTTGATTATCTATGGTGCTGATGTAGCCCTTTTGCACTTCATCCAGCATCAACTGCGCCTGCACCGTCACCCGGAACACCAACCGGCCATCCTTCATAACACTGTTCGTCTTCACCTTGCAAGACACCAACTCCACGCCGATATGCCCCAGCGCATCATTTTTCAGAGTCAGCAGCCCGCTTTTGATCTTGCCGTTCATCAGCAGAACGCCAAAGGTGTCGGTTAAATCCGCCGCAGTGGTCATTTTACCGTCGTCGAACAGGGCCAGCCCTACAAAAGCCGTGTGGTCACTCTTGTTTTTTAAGATAGGCAAATAAATATCCGAAGTGGGGCTGGCAAAGCGGCGCAGGGCGTCATTGACAGACACCACCGCGCCCATACCGCTGTCCTGCCCATTCTCCAGCAGGCGCACCATATTCTCGCTGGGCACCAGAGCGTCGTCCTCCTTGCTCTCCAGCAGGTCCTTGGCGTCGCCGTCTGCCACGCAAAGCAGCACATCCGGCCGACTGGCGGCGCTGCGCACAAAGTAGTCCATATTGTCGCCCACCCCCTGCCGGGCCACGCTGCTGCTGAAAATGGTGATCTTGTTCTGCCCCAAAAACAGATTGCGGGACAAGTCCTTGGACAGCTTGGACAGCGCCTGGGAGATACCGGCGCCGCTCTCTGCAGTGTTGATGGTAATATTGCCGGACAGAGCCTCCGAACCGTTGCCGCTCTTGGTTAGATTCAGAGTCTGCACCGAGACGGACATCCCCTCCTCTGTCCGGTCAATGCTCATACCCTCCACCACTGCCAAATTGCTGAGAGTGCGCCGTCCGACGCAGCCGGAGAGGGTGGCCGCCACCAGCAGCAGACAGAGCAAAATTCTAACCGTTCGTCTCATTTGTACCACGCGCCTTTCTGTGCCCCGGCAGCCAGGCCAGGGGAATAAGAGTGGAGAACACCACAAAGGGCACCACCGTGATCAGCGGCGAGTGCTGGCCCACGGTCATCAACCGTCCCAGGGCGCAGCTGACGGCAAAGGCCGCCAAACCGGCGCCCAGGCACTTGCCCTTGTACCCGCCGCTGCCCGGCAGGGTCACCGCCGCACAGTAAAGCAGCAGCGCCGCCTTAATAAAAATGGCAAAGATCCAAAAACCGGTGTACAGCGCGTCCATACGCACCAGTGCGCCGCTACCTGCCAGCTGCGAAAGAGTATAGACCGGAAACGCCTGCAACCCGGCCGCGTCCCCCATCACGCCGATGGCAAAAAGGAACAGCAGGCAGGTGGTCAGGTACGAGCACCCCAGTGCGCCGTAAAAAGCGCCAAAGCGCCGCCCGCCGGGCACCACCCGTTCTGCCAGCACCAAAAACAGATTGATCTCCGCCGTATTGGCAGCCAGCACCACACCGTTCCACACCACTTCACCGGCAGTATTGCTGCCCACCGGGAACAGACTGAACCACTGGAAGTGCTGCACATTAAAGCCCAGCACCACTGCCACCACCAGCGCGATCAGGAAAAAGGCAAAGCCGGAAAAGCGAGAAAGCCCCTGCAGCCCCAGCAGCGCGCCGTACACGGCAAACAGGATGATCAGCAGGGCAAAGCCCCAGCTTTTGGCCTCCGGGTTTAGCCGGGCAGAGGCAAAGTAGGCAAAGCGGCACACATTGATCCCCGCCAAAAAGATAAAATTACAGGCATAAAGCGTGCCCAGCGCCCTGTTCTCCAGCGGCGAGCAGCCCCGTTGCACACAAAGCAGGGTGGGCACCGCAAACAGCAGGGACAGCACCAGCGCCAGCCCCACGCTCATAAGCATTTGGGTAGACAGCTTGCCGGCCATAATGGACTGCACATGGGTCAGGCTCACCACCAGGCGGCTGATATACAGCATGGCAAACAGGCTGAACGCCGAGATCTTGCCCTTATTCGCTCTCATCAATATGCGCACCTCGCAGATCCTGCACCCGCACCCGACGGCGAGCCAGCTTGGTCCAACTTTCCCGATAAAACACATCGCCCAGGGAGCGCACATTCAGCGGCGCGATGGGCGCGGCATACGGCACACCGTAGGGACTCAGGCTGCAAATATTTACAAACAGCGCCGCCATACCCAGCATTAGGCCGTAAAGCCCGGTAAGTCCACCGGCCAGGATAAACAAAAGCCGCAGCACCGCCACGCTGTCATACAGGGGGAACGCCACATAAGAGGCAATGGCGGTAATGGCAATGATCACCAGCATAGGTGCACCGATCAGCCCGGCGGACACGGTGGCCTCGCCAATGACAATGGCGCCGATGATGGACACTGCGTGGCCGATGGCCTTGGGCAGCCGCAGACCCGCCTCCCGCATAATTTCATAAAAAATCAGGGCCATAATGGCCTCGTTCATTAGAGACAGCGGAGTGCGGAACTCTGCCGACGCAATGGTAAACAGTAAATTGGTGGGGATCAGCTCCTGATGAAAAGTGCCCAGCGCCACATACATCCCCGGCAAAAACACGGAAATGCCAAAGCTGAAATACTTGAGCAGCCGCACAAAGCCGCCAAAAAACGGCGGGTAATCATAATCGTCCAGGGACTGAAAATTGTCGCTGAAAAGATAGGGTACATACAGCACAAAGGGCGTGCCCTCTACCAGCACCGCCACACGGCCCTCATATAGCTTGGACGCCAGCACATCCGGGCGTTCCGTGGTGCCCACGGCAGAGAAAAAAGAGCGCATATCCGTGTCTAAAAAAGGCAGCAATTCGCCATAATCCGCCACCGTGTTCAGGTCTGCGTCCTTGAGCCGCTGCTCCACCGCCTCCACCAACTCCGGCGCGGCACGGTCGTCTAAAAAGGCCAGCACCACCGGGGTCGGCGCAGCGGCGCCCAGCTGGATCTGGCGCAGCTTTAAGTGGTGGGTCTTCATCCGCTTGCGCAGCAGGGCCTTGTTGTCGTTGACAGACTCCACAAAGCACTCCTTGGCGCCCCGCACATTGGTCTCGTTCTCCGGCTCGTCGGTGCTGCGCTTGGTCCAGCCCTGAATGCCCATAACCATAGCCCGGGGGCAGCCGTCCAGCACAAACACGCAAAAGCCGCTCATTAAATAGTAATAAGCGTCCTCAAAGGTCTCCGCCTGGCTCAATTCCACCGACTGCACGCAGGTGCGCATCAGCTGCCGGAACTGCTCGCCGGGGGTGCGGGCCTCCACCTGCGCCCCCAACACCGGCCCCATGATCATCTGGCCCAGTTGCAGGGAGTCCACCAGCCCGTCCATCACGGCAAAGAAGCACTTGCGCCCGCCGGTCTCCGCCTCCTTGAGCAAAAAATCCGAGCAGTCCGCAAAATCCGCCCGGAACTTCTGCACATTATAATCGTATTGCCGTCGTAAATTTTCCAATTTCTATCACCCATACTAATTTTGGCATAACCGGGGGATTTATTCACAAAATACAAGCGGTGATCCTATTGACTGTTATTCTTATTCGCGCACTGCTGATTTACTTTGCCGTTATTTTGGCGGTACGGGTGATGGGCAAGCGCCAGATCGGCGAGCTGAACCCCCACGAGCTGGTCATTACCATTTTGGTAAGCCAGATCGCCTCCATTCCCCTGCAAGATAACGCCATGCCCCTGGCCAACGCCTTTTTGCCCATGCTGCTACTGGTAAGCCTGGAAATTCTCGCCTCCGTAGCCTCTATGAAAAGCCTGTGGCTGCGGAATGCACTGCAAGGGAAGCCTGTCTTTCTCATTCGCCACGGCAAGCCGGACGAAAAGCAGATGCGCCGCCTGCGCTTTACCGTAGACGACCTGGTAGACGCCCTGCGGCAGAAGGACGTGTTTGACCTGTCCACCGTGGAGGAAGCGGTGGTAGAAACCAACGGCAACCTGTCCGTTCGGCTGCGCACAGAGCACGATCCTGTGACCCCCAAACAGCTGGGCGTACCGGCGCCGGACGACGGCTTTCCCATGCCCGTGGTCACCGATGGCCATATTGTAAAGGAATACTTCGGCGATGAAATACGCAACCCTGCGGCCATCGCCCGGGCGCTGCAAAAGGAAAAACTGTGCCCCGGCGAACTGCTGGTGGTGACCATTGACGACAGCGGCACCGTCTTTGCCGTAAAAAAGGAGAAGAAAAAGTGAAGCGCACCTGGTTTGCCCTTTTATTTTTGCTGCTGGCCGCAGGGCTGTGTATCTTTGAGCAGCACACGGTCAAGACCACCTTTGAGAATATGGATACCCTGCTGCAAAGCATGGACGCAGCCGCCGCAGAGGAGAATTACCCGGAGGCAGAGCGCAAGGCCCGCCAGCTGCAAAATATCTGGACTACCCGCTACCCCACCCTGTGCGTGCTCATGGAACACAGCGCTTTGCAGCAGGCAGGGGTGACCCTGGGCACGCTGCAACCCCTGGCCCGGGACGAAAGCGACGACCTGCGCCCCACCATTCGCCAGTGCCAAACGGAACTGGCCGAGATCTACGACGACAGCAAGGTAACGGTGGGCAATATTTTTTAACATAAAAAAGCGAACGGCATAAAGTCAACACCACATAAGGATGTTTTAATGTAATAGCTACGGTGCAACTCGGAGACGGGTTGCACCGATTTTTTGCTTAGGCGATAAATCGAAATTCCTGAGGATTTCGCTGAACTTCGTCCAATATGGCAAGAAGTTCCTGCTCTGTCGGTATATCAACCATTCCGACTGCTGTAAAGTACACATCAACCTTGACGAAACAGTGACCGCTTGATTTATCATTGTTATGAACTTCAATTCGTTCAATAAGTGAATTTACCAGTGTCGGTGTAAGTTCCTTAATCTCTGTAATTTCACGGAGAGTATGGAGTAATAGCCTAAGATCGGTAACTTTCTGACCTGCATCATCTAATGCCGCTTTCCCTTCTTCTATTTCTGCTTGCAGCTGATTTTGCTCACGCTCGTAGTTTTGAAGCAATTTGGAAAAGCGTTCGTCCGAAAGAATTCCGGCAGCGTTTTGCTCAAAAACTTTCTCAATCAGCTTGTCGATTTCAGCTATTCTTTTTTCTCCGCGTTCAACAGTGAACTGGGAGAGGCACTTTGTACCCCCTGTAAAACAAAAAAGTAAAAAAATTAAAATAACCGCCTGTGTATTCAGACGGCTGTTCATTAGACAATTTGATTTTTCGAGAGTTTTAAAGTATAATTAAAAGTATAATTAAAGAAAAAATTTATCATTTTGATATACAACAGATTGTGATTTAATATTGTTATGTAGGTGGTGAGATGATGTATAATCCACAGATAGAAACATTTATAAAGGTTGCAGACGCAGGCAGTTTTAACAAAGCGGCGGAGGAACTATATATCACGCCGACTGCTGTTATTAAGCAAATCAATTTGCTTGAAAGCTCGCTTGACCTCGTTTTGTTTGAGCGTACGCACCGCGGGTTGATGCTGACTAACGCAGGCAAGTCACTTTATCAGGACGCTAAGTACATTATCGGCTATTGCAAAGATAGTGTTGTCAGAGCGAAAAACGCAATGAGCGAGGGCGAAAATATTATTCGTATCGGCTCATCGCCTACAACTCCTGCTCAATTGCTTATGCAAATGTGGCCAAAAATTCAAGAGCAATGCCCAGACATTAAATTTGAAATTATTCCGTTTGAAAACACACCCGAAAACGCTAAAGAAATACTTGCGAATATGGGCAAAAATATTGATATTATCGGCGGAATATTTGACGACACAATGCTTAAACTCAGAAAATGCGAGGGCTTGCAATTATCCCGTGAACCGTTTTGCTGTGCCGTGTCCATTCACCACAGACTTGCACAAAAGGATAAGCTTCAAATAAGTGATTTGTACGGCGAAAATTTAATGCTTATGCACCGTGGCTGGAGCAATTATGTTGACCGTTTGCGTGACGATATTTGGCAAAATCATACGCAGATACATATTGTTGACTTCGATTTTTACAGCATGAGCATATTTAACAGATGTGAAAACACGAACGATGTTTTGCTTGCAATTCCGGGTTGGGCAAATATTCATCCGCTATTGAAAGTGATTCCTGTTGAGTGGGAATACAGTATTCCGTACGGTCTTTTGCATTCACCGACTCCGAGCGAAAATGTCAAACGAGTTTTAGATGCAGCTAAGAATATAGTAAAAGCCAAATAAGCAGTTATAACCTAAAAGTATATACTGAATAACAAAACGAGACTTCATACGAGGCCTCGTTTTTCTTATAATACAGTTGAAAAGATAAACAAGAGCAGAGCAAATGAAGGGAAAAGCATGGTATTTTGTTTCACCGCAACGGGCAACAGCCTTTATGTTGCAAAATGTATTGATGAATACCCTGTCAGCATACCGCAGGTTATTAAAAATTCGTCAATCTATTCCGACAACCAAATCGGTATCGTTTGCCCTGTTTATTGCGGCGAAATACCGAATACGGTAAAAGCGTTTTTGAAGAAGTCAAAGTTTGATACAAAATATATGTATCTCATTTTAACCTACGGCAACAGTGCAAGCGACTGCCCCGAGTTTACATATAACGAGTTCAAGGCTCTCGGTATCAATTTTGATTATATCGACACGGTGCATTGCGTTGATAATTACCTGCCTGCCTTTGATATGGCAGAAGAAAAGAATCAAATTTTCAGGATAGGAGAAAAAGCTATGAATAATTTTGTTTTTGAGAATTCGTCAAGGGTATATTTCGGCGAAGGCTGTGTAAAGGAATATCTTTCAAATATTCTTTCAGCCTACGGCGACACGGTTATGCTCTGCTACGGCGGTGGCTCGATTAAGAAAAACGGCATTTATGACGAGGTTTTAACCGTACTTAAAAAAGAAAACAAGGCAGTTGTTGAGTTTAGCGGTATTGAGTCAAACCCGACTTACAGCAAGGTGCTTGAGGGTGTTAAGCTTGCAAAAGAGAGCAATGCCGATTTGATTCTTGCAGTCGGCGGCGGAAGCGTTATGGACTGCTGTAAGGCAATTTCACTGGGTGCAAAATATGACGGCGATATTTGGGAAAACTTTTGGGCAAGACCGGGTGTGATTGACTTTGAGCCGTTGCCGCTTGGTATTATCGTCACCGTTTCAGGCACAGGCAGTGAATGTAACGGCGGTGCTGTAATCACAAACGAAGAGCTTAAAATCAAAACAGGCAGAGATTATCCTCAGCTTAACGCAAAATTCGTTATGCTTGACCCAACCTACACCTACAGCGTGCCTAAATTCCAAATGGTATCAGGTGCTTTTGATACGCTTTCACACATTATGGAAATCTATTTCAGCGAGCCGAACGAGAGCAATGTATCGGACGATATATCCGAGGCTCTTATGAAAAATGTTATCGCAAATTTGCGTGCCGCTATCAAAAATCCCGAGGACTACACAGCAAGAAGTAACCTGATGTGGGATGCTACAATGGCAGAAAACCGTATCATTAAGCTTGGCAAAAAGACGGATTTTGAGTGTCACCAAATGGAACACCAGCTCGGTGCGTACACGAACTGCAATCACGGTGCAGGTCTTGCCGTTCTTCACCCTGTTTATTACAGACATATTTGCAAGGCAGGCGAAAAGAAGTTTGCTCAGTTTGCAACCAATGTCTGGGGCATTTCAAAAAACGGCAAAACAGACGAGGAGCTTGCAAAGGCAGGCGTCGAGGCTCTTGCTGATTTCATTAAGGAAATCGGTATGCCGACAACCTTTAAGGAACTTGGCATTGATGAAAATATCAACCTTAAAGAAATTGCGGACTCCTGCGGTATTGTACCGGGTGCTTATAAAAAGATGACGCATGAAGAAATATTAAAAATTTTTGAAGAATGCAAGTAAACTCTTGACCTAAAGTTAACTTTAGATGTTACAATAAAATTATCAAAAAGAAAAGGAGTAACTGTTGTGGAATTTACAAAGTTAAATAACGGCGTTCAAATGCCGATGCAGGGTATCGGAACATATTTGCTGTCCCCCGACGAGGCTGAGACATCGGCAACCTACGCACTCAAAAACGGTTGTCAGCTTATTGATACGGCAAACGCATATTGCAATGAAAAGGCTGTAGGCAGAGCAATGAAAAATTCGGGCATTGACCGTAAAAATATTTTTCTCGAAACAAAGCTTTGGCCGTCATTTTACGAACAGGACGACGCAGTAGACAAAACGCTTGAAAGACTTCAAACAGATTATATTGATTTGCTTTTAATTCATCAGCCTGCCGGTAACTACATTGCAGGATATAAGCAAATGGAAAAGGCATATAAGGACGGCAAGGTTCGTGCAATCGGTCTTTCAAACTTTAAAGAAAAGCAGATTTGCGAAATCTTGAATATCTGCGAGGTTAAGCCGTCGGTTCTTCAAACCGAGGTGCACCCGTATTATCAGGAAAAGGAGCTTAAAAAATTCCTTTCTCATGAGGATATTAAAATTCAGGCTTGGTATCCGCTCGGTCACGGTGACAGTGCACTTCTTAACGAGCCACTCTTTAAGAGTCTTGCTGAAAAATACGGCAAGTCGACAGCTCAAATCATTCTTCGTTGGCATATTCAAGACGGAAATATTGTTATTCCGGGTTCAAAGAACAGCGACCATATCAAGGCTAATTTTGATATTTTTGATTTTTCACTTACCGATGAAGAAATGGCAGAAATATCATCACTTAATAAGGGTGTCAGATATTACACTTCAACGCCTGAAATGCTTAAAAAATATCCCGAGAGGATACCGCCTGTTGACGAACAAAAATAATTAAACTAAAGGAGATTAACATTATGAAAAAATTAACCTCAATTCTTTTAGCGCTTGTGCTTGTCTTTTCTTTTGCAGCTTGCTCTAACAGTTCCAATAATGATACAAGCACAACAAATTCTACCACTTCTGCTCCGGCGGACGCACAATCTACCGATAAGTCCTCCGATAATAATACAAACAGCTCTTCAAACAGCAAAATCCTTGTTGTTTACTATTCCGCAACAGGCAGTACAAAAGCCGTTGCCGAAACGATCGCAGACACCGCCGGAGGGGATTTGTTTGAAATCACACCTGTCGACTCTTACACAAGCGACGACCTTAACTGGACGAATGACAACAGCCGTGTAAGCGTTGAGCACAACGACGAAAGCAAGCGTGATGTACCGCTTACAAAGACCACACCCGATAATTGGGCAGATTATGATACAGTATTTATCGGCTATCCGATTTGGTGGGGCATTGCCGCATGGCCTGTAAACAATTTTGTTACGGGCAATGATTTCAGCGGCAAAACCGTCATTCCGTTTTGCACATCCGCATCATCAGGCTTAGGTCAAAGCGGCGAGCTTTTAGCCGATATGGCAGGCACAGGTGATTGGCTCGACGGCGAAAGATTTTCTTCGGGTGCTTCCTCAAGCAATGTTGAATCCTGGGTAAACGGTCTTGGCCTTAAATAAAATCCACAAATTTACAGTTGTGCTTTTGACGGTTACTGTTACGGTAATTATGCTTTCAGCTTGTTCAATTAATGGCAATTCTCCGAGCAGTTATACAACAAACACAACAGCCGAAAGCTCGTCAAAAGCACAAGCCACTCAGCCTGCCAAACAAAATTATGCCGTCACAAACGGTAAGGACACCTATCGTGGTTTTAGCGTTGACAATGTTTTGCACAATGAAAATAACGGCGATATTCATTTTAATCTTTATATTCCGAAAACCTATGACGGCAGTAAGGCGTATGCTCTTTTCATCACCTTGCCGGGTTATGAGGGCTTGTATTTTCAGGGTGTCGGCGTAAATATCCGTCAGGAAAACTTTGGCTTTGAGGCACAAAAATATAACAGCAATATGATTATCGCCGCACCTCAACTAAACGGCTGGGACGAAGAAGCAGCAAATGAAACTATCGCTCTTGTTGAATATCTCTTGTCTGCCTACAATATAGACAGAACTAAGGTTTATATCGAAAGCTATTCGGGTGGCGGCGAAACTGCATCGCAGGCAGAAAACTTTATTTTGTTTTCCAAGGTGCGGCACCCGAAAAATGGATGCTTGATGCAGGCGAATACACAATGAAACGCTTTGCCGGTCTTTACAGTATGGAATATATGGGAATGGCAACGAACAGCAAAGAGGCTAAAAACTTAAACAAAACCGTATGAATTCAAAAACAAAATTAAAACTAAAGCCGATAATTGATGTTTTAATGACATTTGCTCTGCTTCTTTTGATGTCTTACGAACTTTTGGGCTCGACAGCACACGAGATCGTCGGTGTTGTTATGTTTATGCTTTTTGTCGTTCATCACGCACTCAATATAAATTGGGTAAAGCATTTAGCAAAAGGCAGGCAAACACCTATAAGAATTTTTCAAAATATTCTTGTCCTGCTTGTGCTTATATCATTTGTCGGCTCAATCGTCAGCGGTGTGGTTGTTTCAAGGCATTTATTCACTTTTTTGAATATAAAATCGACCTATGCGGCGAACAGAATTCATATGCTATCGGCATATTGGGGCTTTGTATTCATATCACTCCACCTTGGACTTCATTTCAATATGATTTTGCTGATGATAAAAAAGGAAAAGCAACTTTCACCAAAAGTGAAAACTGCTTTCAAAATAATATTAACACTCATTTTTACATACGGAATTTACGCATTTTTCAAACGAGATATCGCAAGTTATTTGTTTCTAAAAAATCAATTCTTCCTCCTCGGCGATAACGAACACCTACCGCTTTATCTCTTTGATTATATGTCAATAATGTTTTCCTTTGCAACATTGAGCCACTTTGTTTCCTCAAGATTAAAGTCAAATACAAAAAGCGGGTCTTAGGGTGTCTCTAACGAGAAAATTACCGTTTGGATAACCAAATGGTCTGCTTGCTAAGATTATACATCCAAATTTCACAAACAAAATCAAGGCTCAACCTACGGGATTTTTCTCCGTAAGCTGTGCCTTTTTCTTATTTATAGATCACTTGTTCATTAACAATTTCTGTTGCTCGGTTACGGATATTATTCATTTTTTGTACCCACAACATCATATTTTCTGCTTTGAGTTTTTCTGTAACTTGCTCCTGCCCGACAAGTAATTTTACTGTCTGTTCAAATAAATTCTCTCCTTGTCGCTCGACATCAGCAAGGTAATCATAGAGCTTTTCACTTGTCAGAAGATTGTAATACCGCACCTTATGGCTCTGTTTCAGATATTGTTTGTGGCGGTTCGCCCACACGCCGATATGTATTTCTCTCTGCTTCTTGGTTCTTATGCAAGGATAAGGTAATCGCCTTGCTGTTCATACTGCACATTCATAATCAAACCTACAAAATTTATTGTAATCATATTGTAGCGTGATTTTAAGCAGATTGCGAATGTGCGGATTTTCAAAACGCAGAAAAGGCTCTGACCTTTTACAGTCAAAGCCTTAATCGCCTCTTTACTATGCCCTATAAGGTTTTATTTATTGATTTTCAATTACTGCCTTATGTGACGTTAGCAAAAAAACCGTTCGCTTTTTCTATTCTTATTCGCTTTTGGCGTTCTTATATTTCTCCGCTTGCAGGCGGAACATATAGGCATAGGTGCCGTCCGCCGCCATCAGTTCGCTGTGCGAGCCGCTCTCAATGATCCGGCCCTGCTCCATCACATAAATTTTATCTGCCTGCACAGTGGTGGACAGCCGGTGAGAAATGAAGATCACCGTTTTGTCCTGGGCAGCCTCCAACATAGCCCGGTTCAGCTGGTACTCCGCCACCGGGTCCAGGTTGGCAGACGGCTCGTCCAGGATCACAAAGGGGCAGTCCTTGTAAAACGCCCGGGCCACCGCCACCTTTTGGCTCTCGCCGCCGGAGAGCATCAGTCCGTCGTCGTCAAACTCCCGTAGCAGCTGGGTATCCACCCCTCGGGGCAGCGGCCGCTGAAAGCCGCTGTGGTCCAGCGCACGGCGCACTCGCTCCGGGTCAAACTGCGGGCTAAGGGCCACATTCTCCCCCACCCGGCAGGCAAACAGTTGGAAGTCCTGGAACACCGCCGCGAACCGATCCCGGTGGCCTTGCTCCAAACTCTGTTACTGCCGAGTCGATGTCAAAGGCTCTTGGCAGCAGGACTGTTATGAGCGGTTCTGTCAGTCGCAGTGTTAATGATCCTTCACAGTCACTTCAAATGATTGAACGACCTTTAATGACTGCCGATGAGCTTAAATCAATGCCCAAAGGACAATTTATTGTTATGAAAACAGGCGTTTATCCTATGAAGGTGAAATTGCAATTATTCTTCAAGTGGGGTATTAAATTTGAAGAAACATACGCTGTTAATGAACGAGGCAATCGTACAGTTAAGTATGCATCGTCAAAAAAACTAATAAGCAGTATACTTGAAAAATATCCGCATACTTCAAATAAAGAAAATCGACCATATGCACCTCCCGGTGAATATAGTGAAAGTTCTGCACCGCCGGTTAGCGTTGCAATCTTGAACGCCGTTAAACAAGAACTTGATTTTCACTTGATATATCTTGATCGTTAACAACTGTTTGACTATTTGCACCATTTCTGTCAAAATTAGAGTTAGCTACCATTTCCATACTATTGTTAAAACTTACTACTGCACCATTATCAAATGTTGATTCATATGTTATATCAGAATTGTACGAATCATCAACTTGATTGAAGCTATCAACATCATTAGAAGAAAAATTCATTGACTCAATAACTCTATTATTATCAATGTCTAATATGTAATCTTCTGTTAAAGGTATCTCCATAGTTAATTTACTGACAATGTCATTATTCGTTGTCTTTAATTCACCCGATGATGATAAACTGTCATATAAACTTGTGTGCGTGTTAAGATTTTCTTCAGCAGATGCCGAAATGGGAATTGCCGATATTAACATCATAATAGAAAAAAATAATGCTAAAGATTTTTTAATAATTTTCATTTGCGTTCCTCCAAATTTCATATAACTATCTTGTAATTAATAGCGTTTATAATGTAAACACTTAACCATGTTAAAAAGTTGCAGTATAGATATAAAAAAATTTTGCAACTTTTTTTAGTCAATATGTGTTTCATTTATAGGAGGTGGTGAATTATATGTCCATAATAGAATTTGACAATCAACGTTTTGACGATTTATATCAAAAGTATGCTGGTATGATTTTTAGAACAGCATACAATTTTCTTTTGAATAAAGATGATGCTGAGGATATTGTTCAGGAGGTGTTTATCAAATATT
>CAVCUL010000022.1:0-25566 GCA_963605415.1 bacterium
CTCATCTTGCACTCTTGTATACGATCATACTACACTGTACAAATCTGCCGCCCGCTTAAATCCCTCCGTCTGCTCGCAAACTCGCAGCCACCTCCCTTTACAAGGGAGGCAAATCGGTTTCAGTATCTTTGTCCCCCTTGCAAAGGGTGACTCCCCACGGTGTGGGGAGATGTCGCGAAGCGACAGAGGGGACGGGCGCCCGTGAGGCGAATGCGGCGTAGCCGCAGGGGGATTGGCGGGCGGCAATTGCAAGAATATATTACTTCTTGGTCGTCACACTCTTGGCCTTACTCCAGCCGGAATACAGCTTTACGCTCTTACCGTTCACCTTGACGGTCTTGTAGGTGCGCATCCGCACATAATACTTCTTCTTGGCGGATAGTTTGCTTACACTCTTGGAAGTAGTCTTGTTTTTGCTGATCGTCACCGTTTTAGCGTTCTTAAACTTACTGCTGGTACTGTACTGCACCTGATACCCGGTGGTTTGAGTGGCCTGCTTTTTCCAGGTGACCTTAAAGCCTTTCTTGGCCGCCGTCACCTTGGACACGCTGGTGCCCTTGGGGTTGATATTGTAAGTCATAGACTTACTGCCGCTGTAATTGCCCTTTAGGGTCACTTTCACGGTATAACGGCCTACATTTTTGCAGCCGCTGCTATAGGACACGCTATAATCCGTTTTATCTTTCAAGGTCTTGTCCTTGCTGTCTTTTACCGTTACGGACGGTTTTTGCACCTTGCCGTTATAGGTGTAGGCAGTGGCGGACAGTTTTACCCCGGTAACCCGGGCAATGGTACAGCTGTCCTCCAGCACCCAGCGGCAGCGCTTACAATAGGTCATCACCGAGCCGTCATACTGGAAAGTGGCCGAATCTATCAACTTTACCGGTTGATGACCCAGAGCCTTTACGGTTTCCGTCTTTGTGGCGCCGCAACCGGCACAAGTATAGGTCTTGCTTCCGTCATACAGGCAAGAGGCTGCACTCGTCGAAGCCACTGCAAAGTTGTGGCTATGGTTATAGAGAATGTTATTGGCCGCCGCGTAGTCCGCCAGCGCGCCGGTAGCGGGACCGTACAGCACAAAATCCGACGCCATATAGGCAAACACCCGCTCGCCCAGGGTCTGCACACTGGCAGGCAAGGTCAGGGATTTTAGCTTGCGGCAACCGGCAAAAGCCTCCCGCTGGATCTCCGTCAGCGCCGTACCCTGCACCTTGACCGTCTGCAGATCCGTGCAACCGGCAAAGGCGTCCTTGCCGATGGACTGCAAACCGGCAGGCAAGATAACAGACTGCAACTGCTCGCCGTAGTAAAAAGCGTGGTCGCCAATACGGATCACGGTAGAGGGCACAGTGACCTGCACCGCCCCCGGCGCATACAACAGCGCCGTGCGGTCTGCATTATAAATTACGCCATTCTCTGCCGGAAAAGCTGCGGAGCGACTGGCAATCTGGGTCAGCTTAGGACACCGGGTAAAGGCATATTCCCCCAGTGTGGTCAACCCGGCGGGCAAATTCAGTTGCCGCAGCTGGCTACAGCTATTAAAGGCGCCGTCGCCGATCGATTTCACCGTTTCCGGAAGTACCACCCGGGTCACCTGGTCAGTACCGTACAAAAAGCCGTCACCGATTCCTACCACCGTATAGCCCTCCACCGTGTCCGGTACAGTGAGCGTGGCGGGCATGGTCTTGCCGTCGTACTGATACACCGTGGCACCGGCAGCAGAGGTACGATAGCTAAACAAAGAGGTGCGCGGCGTAATCTCATAAAAGCGCGGGGCATCCATATCGAAACCGGCTTCAATCTGATAATAGGTGCCGTCGCTGCACTGGGCCAGGGTGTTCACATGGCCACCGCCGGCACCGGCGTCTTTGTTGCCGTTGCGGGTCCAGGCAGGCAACCCCATCAGGGTGCACATCCGGTTCACCGCCCCGGTGCTGGCCCAGCAGCTGCCGCCACCCAGAATCACCATGGACAGATAGCTGCTGTAACTGGAACTGTATGCGTACTGGGCAGCGAACTTGGCCGCTGTCTCCGCCTTATCGTAGTCTGTGGGATTGGCAGGCAGATTCTTGGCAATATAATCCTGCATCACCCCGTCCACATACACCTGGGCATAGTCCTGAACATGCACTGTAACGGAAAAGGTCTTGCCCCCGGCGATCACCTGCACGGTGCTGTCCCCGGCAGTATAAGACTCGGTCACCCGATCCGGCGTCTTTCCCGCCGTTGGCGCAGTAGAGCCCACATTGCCGTACCAATAGTAGCGGGTGCACAGCGGTTCCACCAGCCCGGTACTGCTAACGGTAGCGGACTCCCCTGCCGTTACCCGGTAGGTCGCCTTGTCCGCGCCGGTGACCTTCAGCTGAAAGCTGGCCGGGTACGCTGCCGGTTGACTGATTTTCTCTCTAAAATCCTGTTTCAGAAAATAAACTGTTACCGTCATGGCATTTACACTGACCCCGGCCGCCATCGCCGCCGGTGCGCCGGTAAATACCGTTGCCAGCAGCAAAAATGCCGCCAGCAGTGCACTGCTGATCTTTTTCATAATCTCACCTTCCGCCCTCATTTTACCAAATCCTCCAGAGGGTTGCAAGGGGGAGCAAAGGGCGCCCTGCGATTGTTCGAATTCTTTATGCGGTGCGATGAGGGCATCGCACCCTACAAAATTGAATTCAGCAAATCAATAAGCTGTAGGGCCCGATGCCCACATCGGGCCGCGGGCGGCAGATTGCCGCCCCTACGACGAAAGGAACGCTCCATTTACCGGTAGGGGCGGATACCATCCGCCCGCCGTGTAATCCCTCCACCACCGAACCGGTGCCCGTCCCCTCTGTCGTTGCGCGACATCTCCCCGCACTGCGGGGAGTCACCCTTTACAAGGGAGGCAAATCGGTTTGTAACCGCAAACAAAAAAGAACGGATACCGAAGTACCCGTTCTTTTGATTGATAATTGGAACTTATTTCTCCAGGTTGGCCTTTACGGTAGCCAGCTCGTCAGCCAGTTCCTTGGGCAGGTGATCGCCGAACTTAGCGTACAGCTCCTCAACGCCCTCCAGCTCTTCTTCCCAAGCAGCCTTATCCACATCCAGGATATTATCCAGCTGCGCCTCAGTCATATCCAGGCCGTCCAGGTTGATGTCCTTGGCATAAGGCAGGTAGCCGATGGCGGTCTCCTGTGCATCCACCTTGCCCTCGCAGCGGTCGATGATCCAGTCCAGAACGCGCATATTGTCGCCAAAGCCGGGCCACAGGAAGTTGCCCTCATCGTCCTTACGGAACCAGTTTACATTGAAGATCTTGGGAGCCTTATCGGGATCCAGGGTCTGGCCGATCTCGATCCAGTGCTTCCAATAATCGCCCATGTTGTAGCCGCAGAAAGGCAGCATAGCCATGGGATCACGACGAACCACGCCAACAGCGCCGGTAGCGGCAGCGGTGGTCTCAGAGCCCATCACGGAGCCAACGAACACGCCGTGGTTCCAGCTCTTGGACTGGTACACCAGGGGAGTCAGCTTTGCACGACGACCGCCGAAGATGAAAGCGGAGATCGGCACGCCCTGCGGGTTCTCAAACTCGGGAGAAATGCAGGGGCAGTTCTTTGCGGGAGCGGTGAAGCGGCTGTTGGGGTGAGCGCCCTTCTCGTCGCTGGTCTGGCCGTTCCAGGGGTTGCCCTTCCAGTCAATGGCATTGGTGGGCGGATTCTTATCGAGACCTTCCCACCACACGGTGTTGTTGTCCATATTGTGGCAAACATTGGTGAAGATGGTGCCGCTCATGGTGGACTTCAGTGCGTTGGGGTTGGACTTCATATTGGTGCCGGGAGCCACGCCGAAGAAGCCGTTCTCCGGGTTGATGGCATACAGGCGGCCGTCCGGGCCCTTGCGGATCCAGGCGATATCGTCGCCAACGGTCCAGATCTTGTAGCCCTTCTTCTGATAGCCTTCCGGCGGGATCAGCATAGCCAGGTTGGTCTTGCCGCAAGCAGACGGGAACGCAGCACACAGGTACTTGATCTCGCCTGAGGGCTTTTGCAGACCCAGGATCAGCATGTGCTCAGCCTGCCACATCTCGTTCTTACCCAGGTAAGAAGCGATACGCAGAGCGAAGCACTTTTTGCCCAGCAGCACATTGCCGCCGTAAGCAGAGTTAACGGAAATAATGGTATTGTCCTCCGGGAACTGGCAGATCCAGCGCTTCTCCGGGTCCACATTGCACTTGCAGTGCATACCGCGCACCCAATCGTCAGAGTCGCCCAGTACATCCAGAACAGCCTTGCCCACTCTGGTCATGATGTTCATGTTCAGCACAACATAGATAGAATCGGTGATCTCGATACCGATCTTAGAGAAAGGAGAACCAACAGGACCCATGGAATAGGGAATGATATACATGGTTCTGCCCTCGTAAGCACCGGCAGCGATGTCATAGAGCATTTTATAAGCCTTGGAGGGCTCCATCCAGTGGTTGGTGGGACCGGCGTCCTCTTCTTTTTTGGAGCAGATCAGAGTTCTGTCCTCCACACGGGCCACATCGTTCTCTGCGGTTCTGTGCAGATAGCAGTCGGGCAGCAGCTCCTCGTTGAGCTTGATCATCTCGCCGGTCTCTACAGCCTCCGCCTTCAGGGCATCGATCTGTTCCTTAGAGCCGTCGATCCAAACGATCTTTGAGGGCTTGGTCAGTTCCACTTTTTCGTCCAGCCACGCAAGCAGGGACTTGTTGGAAGTCAAATTTGTTTCCATAACTCTATACTCCTTATAAGTAATTTGCAAAAAATCAGTGTATTTTTTGTTACTATCATTATACCAAAAACGGCAAAAAATTCAATAGAAATGCCTTCTAATTAGAACTTTTTCACAATTTTTTCAAAAAGTCGGCGCGTCTATTGGCATTGTTGCATAAGCGTTCAGGTCTGCCCCGGCGCGCACACCCGCCAAATATTCGTAATAGCCCTGGGCGCCCACCATAGCGCCGTTGTCGCCGCAGTATTTCAGCGCCGGCAGGTGCAGCTGCCACCCCTTTTGGCGGCACAGGCGCTCCGTTTCCCGGCGCAGGCGGGAGTTGGCAGACACACCGCCGGCCAGGGCAATGGAAGCGTAGCCGTAGTCCGTGGCGGCCTTTTCCAGCTTCTCCACCAGGCAGTCGGTAACGCCCTTTTGGAACGAGGCGGCCAGGTCGGCCACCGGCAGGGTCTCCCCTTTCTGTTCCATTCGGTGCACGGTGTTGATCACCGCCGTCTTTAGCCCGCTGAATGAGAAATCATAGGGCGTGTCCAGCCGGGGGTGGGGAAAGGCAAAGGCGTTTTCGTCCCCGGTGGGGGCGATCTTGTCTATGCTGATCCCGCCGGGGTACGGCAGTCCCAGGGTGCGCCCGGCCTTGTCCAGCGCCTCACCGGCCGCGTCGTCCCGGGTCTTGCCCAGTACTTTATAAGTGGTATAGTCCTCTACCGCCACAATGTGGCTGTGGCCGCCGCTGACCACCAGGCAAAGGAACGGCGGTTGCAGATCGCCGGTAATGTAATTGGCCGCCACATGGCTGCGCAGGTGGTGCACCGGCACCAGGGGCGTGTTTGTAGCCATAGCCAGCCCCTTGGCAAAGTTCACCCCCACCAGCAGGGCGCCGATCAGCCCGGGGGCATAGGTCACCGCAATGGCGTCGATCCCGGCCATATCGCAGTTGGCGTCCGCCAGCGCCTGGCGCACCACGCCGCTGATACTCTCTGCATGGCGGCGAGAGGCGATCTCCGGCACCACGCCGCCGTAGAGCTTGTGCTCCTCCAGCGAGGTGGCGATCACATTGGACAGCACCTGCCGTCCGTCCTGCACCACGGCTGCCGCCGTCTCGTCGCAGGAGCTTTCAATTCCTAAAATTCTCATTCTTGAATATCCTCTTGGGTCTTGACCGTGGGTATGGTTTGGCCGTTTTTCTCCGCAATGGCCAGCAGTTTTTTCTCCGTCGGGCCGCCGGGCACCAGTTCGCCCACATAGTAGGAATGGTCCTTGCCGTCTGAAATGGCGTAGCCGTTCTCCACCGGAGCGAATGCGCCGTCGTCGTCCGTCTCGCCCTCTACTCTGTAAATCCGCAGGTCCCGGTTCTCCACCTGCACCACTTGGAAGAGGGAGCCGTCCGGGGCGTAGCGCACATAGTCAGCGCCAATGCCAAAATTATTGGTGGCTGCATAGACAGACAGCAGCATCATTAAAAGCACACCTACAACGGCCTCTGCCACCTGCTTGCCGGTGCGGGCACTCTTATTCTCCCGGGCATAATAGGCCCGGGCTTTTTCGTCCTTGGGATAAAAGCGCTTCATCAGCGCAGTGCCCAGCAGCACCTTGCCGGCGCTGTACACGCCCAGGGCGCTGATCAGCCCGAAAAGAATACACTTGGTCGTGCCCACGCTGATCTCCAGCGCACCGATGGGCAGCGTGTACTCCACCAGTCGGGTGCCCCGGAACAGCAGGGCACGCAGGCCGAACACCAGCGCCATAGCCACTGCCAGCCCCACAACGGCAAAAATCCCATTCACCTTGCGGGCGCAGCGTTTATACTGCCGTTCAAAATCCTGCTTGGCCTGTTCGGTTTGGTCCACCACTGTATTGCCCCGGCGCATATAGTCCAGCAGGCGGCGCTCATACAGGGTATCTAACCGGCCCTTGGCCTCTGCCTTTTCCAGGTGCCGCAGCAGCTTGGCGCTGTCCGTTGCACCGGACACGGCGGTGACCATCGGGTGGGTGGGCAGCACGCCGAAGATCTCCTGATCCTCCCCGTCCGGGTCATTCGGGTCAAAGTGCTTGCCCCGCACAGCTTTCATATCCGCCAGTCGGTTGGCTTTCATCTGCGCCAAAAGCGGCGGCTCTGCCGCCCGGCGTAGGTCACAATCGTACTTATGTACCGTCTCCAACAATTCCTGCACCAGGCCCGGCACCTGGCCGGTGGTGGAAAAGCCGCTGTGGTAATACTGGTTAAAATCCTCGATCTCCAGCACATTGAACACATCGTAAAGGGTAAACCGTCCGGCGTGGCCGTAGTCCAGATCTATGTCCAAAAAGTTCTCGGTCAGCAACATCACCGCGGGCAGATACCGCAGCCGCAGCCGGTATTCGCCGCAGTCAAACACGGCAATCAGTCGGTAGTCGTCTGCCGTATGGCTCTCTTCAAAGCCCATAAACCGACCATACAGCCCGGTGGCGGCGCAGTCCTCCACGGCGCTGCGTACAGCGGCGATCATGGCCTTGGTCTCCGGCTCTAATTTATAGAGCTTGTCTTTCTTTTTGCCCATCTTGCTCCTCTTTCTTAAAGGTCTTGGTTAGCAGCAGGGCGTCCTCCGCCGGGTCCGTATAGAAGTCCCGGCGCCGCCCCACCGGCTGAAAGCCCAGTTCCCGGTACAGTGCCAGCGCCGCCCCGTTGGACGGCCGCACCTCCAAAGTCAAAAAATCCAGTTTTTCACCGGCAAAGCAGGCACCGAACAGCGCCCGGGCAATGCCCCGGCGGCGATAAGCGGGATCCACCGCCACATTGGTAACGCTGCCCTCGCCGCAGACCACCTGCACCCCCAGGTAGCCCACCACCTTACCGTCCAGCACCGCCACTAAAAAGCGAGCGCAGGGATTGGTGAGTTGGGCTTCTAAATCCTCCCGCTGCCAAGGGTGGGCAAAACACAGCTGTTCCAGCCGTTCCACCCCGGCAAGATGTGCCGGAGCAAAGGGCAAAATTTGCAGCTTATCGTCTTTAATGTGCGTCATACCAGGTTTGGCCGATCTTGCCGTCGGCCCGCAGCAGCACCGCCATATCGCAGGCGTGCTCCATCTCCTCCGTTACGATTTGCAGCGCTCGGTCGGCTTCCGCCTCCGGTGCCTCTACGATCAATTCATCGTGCACCTGGAGGATCAGGCGGCTTTCCAGCCCCTCGGCATACAGCCGCCGATCCACCCGCACCATAGCGATCTTAATAATATCCGCCGCGGTGCCCTGAATGGGCATATTCCGGGCCACCCGCTCCCCAAAGGCGCGGAGCATATGGTTGCTGGCGGCCAGCTCCGGCAGATACCGCCGCCGACCGAACAAGGTGGTGGCGTAACCGGTGTCCTTGGCGGTGTCGATCATCCGCTGCATATAGTCCGCCACACCCTGATAGGTGTGCATATAGGAGTCGATATACTCCTTAGCCTCTTTATTGCTGACCCCGATATCCTTGGCCAGCGAAAAGGCGCCGATGCCGTAAACAATGCCAAAATTCACCGCCTTGGCACGACTGCGCAGCTGGGGCGTGATCATCTCCGGCGGCAGGCCAAACACCTGGGCTGCCGTGGCGGTGTGAATATCCGCGCCGCTGTTAAAAGCGTCGATCATGGTCTGATCCCCGGCCATAGACGCCAGCACCCGCAGTTCGATTTGGGAATAGTCCGCGTCTACCAGTCGGCAGCCGGGAGCGGCGATAAAGAACTTGCGCATTTCCCGTCCCAGGTCCGTGCGAATGGGAATGTTCTGCAAATTGGGCTCCAAAGAGGAGATCCGCCCGGTGCGGGTCTCTACCTGATTAAAGCGGGTGTGGATCCGCCCGTCCGTGTCGATCACTTTCAGCAGGCCGTCGCAGTAGGTGCTTTTTAATTTCGTCAGCGTGCGGTACTCCATAATTTTCTCCACCACCGGGTGGGCAGAGCGCAGACCCTCCAGCACCTCGGCGTTGGTGGAATAGCCGCTTTTTGTCTTTTTCTTACAAGGCAGGCCCAGGTCCTCAAACAGGGCCACGCCCAGCTGCTTGGGCGAGTTGATGTTAAACTCGTGCCCCACCGCCTCAAAAATTTCATCCGTTAAGGTGGAAATGCGGGCGCTCAGCTTCTTGGAGAACGCCTCGATCCCCGCCTTGTCCACATCGAACCCGGCGCACTCCATACGGGCCATCACCCCGGCCAGGGGCAGCTCGATCTCCGTCAACAGCTTGCGCTGCCCGGCGTCGTCGATCAAAGCGTCCGTCTTGGCAAACAGCTCCGGCAGGATCACCGCCAGCGCCACCGCCGGCTCCTCCTGATCCAGGCTGTTGCGGTACTCCGGCACCGGCACATTGTATTCCAGCGCCAGCTGGGCCAGGTCATACTTAGCGTCTGACGGGCGCAGCAGATAGGCAGACAGTTGCAGATCGCCGCAGATATTCCCGCACCGCACCCCCTGCTTTTGCGCCAGGCGGTGCAGCTCCTTGGTGTTGTAGCCAAAAATGCGCACTGTGTCGTCCGCCAGCAGGGTGCGCACAAAGTAGCCGAATTCCGGCGTATCTGCCGGCATGACGAACACCGTGTCCCCCAGGGGGAAGAACAGGTCCGTTACCGTGCCCTCTGCCAGCTGGGGCACCACATACACATCGACCGCCTTGCGCAGGCGGGACAGCAGATCGTCCGCGTCCACACAGGTGAGCCGCTCCGGCCGGTGAGCAGGGGCAGGCGCTTCCGTCTCCCCGCCGGGCACCAGGTCCCGATCCAGGTTGAATTTATCAATGAGAGAAAACAATTCTAATTTGCGAAACAGGGCCACCGCTGCCGCCGGGTCGCCGCCGGTGACGGCGTAATGGGCAGGGGCAGTATCAATGGGCGCATTGGTACGAATGGTGCCCAGGTCCAGGGAAAGATACGCCTTTTCCTTGTCCCGCCGCAGCTTTTCCCGCACGCCGGGCTTAATATCCAGCGCGTCCAGGTCCTTATAAATGGCGTCCAGGGTGCCAAAGCGCTGCACCAGATCCAGCGCCGTCTTGGCGCCCACCCCGGCCACGCCGGGAATATTGTCCGAGCTGTCCCCTTGCAGGGCCTTTACCTGGATCAGCGCCTGGGGGGTAATGCCGTACTCGTCGGCAATGGCTGTCTCATCGTACACATCGGTCACCGCCTGGCCCATTTTGGTACGGGCCAGCAGCACCTTTACCCCGCCGTGGGCCAGCTGCAAAGAGTCCCGGTCCCCGGTGGCGATAAAGCAGGCGTCGCCGCTGTCTCGGCAAGCGGCAGCCAGGGTGCCCAAAATATCGTCCGCCTCCCAGCCGGGGCACTCCACGGTGGTGTAGCCCAAAGCGGTGAGCAATTCCTTAAGCACCGGCATTTGCGCCCGCAGCTCCTGGGGCATGGGCTTGCGCCCGGCCTTATAATCCGCATACTGCTTATGGCGGAAAGTCGGCTCATGCACATCAAAGGCCACCGCCACGCCGTCCGGGTGGCAAGTGTCCTGTAGCTTGAGAAGAATATTCAAAAAGCCGTAAATGGCGTTGGTATAATAGCCGCTCTTGGTGGTCAGCAGCTTAATGCCGTAGAAGGCACGGTTGACGATACTGTTCCCGTCCAGCACCAAAAGATTCATGGAAGCCCTCCTAAAAATCGCGCTGTGGCCCCGGCCAAACGCCCGGGCGCACTCTGTTTTTTATTTTATCACAGTTTGATTTGAATTACAATTCCTTATGTGGTATATTAGTAAGACAGAAAAGGCAGGAGATACCATGGACTTTACAAATTTACCGCCCGGGGGCAAGGCGTTTTTGGCCCCTATGGCCGGGGTGGCCGACCGGGCGTTTCGCGAGATCTGCCGGGACTTTGGCGCCGCCTACACGGTCACGGAGATGGTCAGCGCCAAGGGGCTGGTGATGGGCGACCGAAAAAGCCGGGAGCTGATGACCCTGGGCAGCGACCGCCCCACCGCCATTCAGCTGTTTGGCACGGAGCCACAGGTGATGGCGCAGGCCGCCAAGCTGTGCCTGGAATTTGAGCCCCAGGCCATTGACATCAATATGGGCTGCCCGGCGCCCAAGGTAGCCAACAACGGCGCAGGCTCCGCTCTGATGAAAGACCCGCAGCTGGCAGGCGAGATCATCTACGCCGTGGCCCAGGCCGTTGACCTGCCGGTAACGGTAAAGCTGCGCAAGGGCTGGGACAAGGCCCACCCCAATGTGGTAGAGCTGGCCCAAATCGCAGAGCAAAACGGCGCTGCCGCCGTGGCGGTACACGGCCGCACAAGAGAAGAAATGTACAGCGGCCACGCAGACTGGGACTGTATTCGCCAAGTGAAAGCGGCGGTGCACATTCCGGTGATCGGCAACGGCGATGTGACCGATGTGCAAAGCGCCGCCCTGCTGCTGGAACAGACCGGGTGCGACGCGGTGATGATCGGCCGGGGCGCCATGGGCAACCCCTGGCTGTTTCGCCAGATCAATGCCTATTTGACCGACACCCGGGTGCTGCCGGAGCCGGGCATGCACGAGCGCATGGCCGTCATGCTGCGCCACATTGACCGCACCATTCAGTACAAAGGCGAGCGCACCGCCATGATGGAGGCCCGCCACCACGCCGCCTACTACACCAAGGGGCTGCGGGGCGGCGCCGGGTTCCGCCGCCGCATTTGCCAAATGAGCCACTTTGAGGAGCTGGCAAAGCTGGCTGCGGAAATTGCACAGGAGAATGCAGAATGATTTTTAAGAATGTGACCTTTTATAACGAAGTATTCCAAAAAGATGTGGCGGATATTCAGGTAGAGAACGGCCGCATTACCGCCATCGGCGTACTGGAGCAGGAGGGCCGGAATATGCAGGGCTATACCCTGCTGCCGGGGTTTGTGGACATTCATATTCACGGTCGGGGCGGCGGCGATTTCTCCGACGGCACGGTAAGCAGTATGGACCGAATCAGCGCCTCCCTGTCCAAGTGCGGGGTCACCGCCTTTTGCGGCACCACCATGACCCTGCCCCGGGAAAAGCTGACGGATATTCTCACCACCGCCCGGGGCTATATGGGCAAGGAGGCCGGCGCCCGCCTGCTGGGGGTGAACCTGGAGGGGCCGTTTATCGCCCCTGCCAAGAAAGGCGCCCAAAACGGCGACTACATTCGCCCGGGCACCGTGGAGGAGTGGAACGCCCTGTTTGACGCATCCGGCCGCAGCGTAAAGCTAATTACTTTGGCGCCGGAAGCCTTTGACAGCGCCGATCTGATCCGCCAGATCAGCGGCTGCTGCCGGGTGTCCCTGGGCCACAGCTGTGCCACCGCAGAACAGGCAAACGCCGCCTTTGACGCAGGGGCGGGCCATGTGACCCACCTGTTTAACGCCATGCCGCCTATGAGCCACCGGGCGCCGGGGCTGCCGGGGGCGGCGCTGGACCGACCGGAGGTCACCTGCGAGCTGATCTGCGACGGGGGCCACATTGACCCCATTATGCTGCGCAACGCCTTTCGCCTGCTGGGGCGGGACCGGGCCTGCGTGATCAGCGACAGTATGCGGGCTGCCGGGCTGGGGCCGGGCACCTACGAGCTGGGCGGCCAGACCGTGTATGTAAAAGAGAACGGCCGCTACGCAGTGCTGGAGGACGGCACCATTGCCGCGTCCATTACCGACCTGTTTACGGAATTTAAGAATTTGCTGCGCTTTGGCATTGACTTTGAGACCGCCCTGCGCAGCTGCACCATCAACCCGGCCCGTGCCATCGGCATGGACGATCGGATCGGCTCCATTGCCACCGGCAAGTACGCCGACCTGCTGTTTGTTGATGAAGATCTGAATGTAGCGGAGGTGTATGTAGATGGAATACAGGCTTAACATTGCGCTAATCGAGCCGGAGATCCCCCAAAACACCGGCAACATTGCCCGCACCTGCGCCGCCACCGGCGCACGGCTGCACCTGGTAGGGCCTATGGGCTTTACCATTACGGACAAGCAGGTAAAGCGCGCCGGGCTGGACTACTGGGACAAGCTGGACATCACCTACTACGACAGCCAAGCGGAATTCTTTGAAAAGAACGCCGGGGCGGAATTCTTCTACTTCTCCACCAAGGCGGAGATCGCCCACAGCGATATGCAGTACCCAAACGGCGCCTTTTTGGTGTTTGGCAAAGAGACCAAGGGCCTGCCGGAGGAGCTGCTCAAGGCCAACCACGACCGGTGTGTGCGGCTGCCTATGCGGGGGATTATTCGCAGTCTGAACCTGTCTAACGCCGTGGCGGTGGGCACCTACGAGGTGCTGCGCCAGTGGGGCTATCCGGCGCTAACCTCCAAAGGTCACCTGACCAAATACGACTGGTAAACACCGATAGGCACAAAAGAACCCCAAGTCCAATGGACTCGGGGTTCTGCTGTACTGCTGTTAGTCAGCGGTGTAAGGCATAATGGCGATCTGACGCGCTCTCTTGATAGCGGTGGTCAGCTCACGCTGATGCTTTGCGCAGGTGCCGGTTACACGACGAGGCAGGATCTTGGCGCGCTCAGAGGTGAATTTCTTCAGTCTGGACACATCCTTGTAGTCGATCTCGTCTACCTTTTCTACGCAGAAAACGCATACCTTCTTGCGCCCTTTGCGAGCGCCGCCCTTATTGTAAGCCATGCTTGGTTTCCTCCTTCGTTAAAATGGTAAATCGTCGTCGTCATCCACGATCTCTTCAAAATCGCTGTTATCTGCGCTGGCGTAGCTGGGCGCCGGTTGCGCAAAAGCGGGATTGGAGCTTGCGCCGGTAGTGCCGCTCTCTGCCTTAGAGCCGCAGAAGGACACATTGCTGGCAACGACCTGTACACTCTTTCTCTTGTTTCCGTCCTTATCGGTGAAGTTATCCGTCTGGATAGAGCCCTCCACAGCGATCATGGAGCCTTTGCGGAAATACTTAGATACGAATTCCGCAGTCTGGCGCCAGGCGGTCACATCAATGAAGTCTGCCTTGCGCTCCTCGCCGGATCGCTGAAAGTTGCGGTCCACGGCCACCTGAAAACGCACGACAGAAACGCCGGTGGGCGTTGTTCTCAGTTCCGGATCATAGGTCAGACGACCCATAATAGCCACTACATTGATCATGTGTGCCTCCTTACTCGCCCTTAGCGATAATCAGGGAGCGCAGCACGCCGTCTGTAATGTTGATCACACGATCCAGCTCTGCGGGGAAAGACTCCTCACTGCTGAACTGCGCAATCACATAGTAGCCCTCGGTCTCGTAGTTGATGGGATAAGCCAGCTTGCGCTTGCCCCATTCCTCAACTTCGCCAAGAGTGCCATGCTTGCTGATGAGATCCGTAAACTTGGTCTTGAGCGCCTGCGCAGCCTCCTCACCCTTGGACAGGGAGAAAACCAATACGATTTCATAGTTCTTCAATGCCATTCTAAAGCACCTCCTTCTGGTCTTTTGGCCGTACATCCTGTGCACGGCAAGGATTACTGTTCTACGGAACAGCCTATGTAGTATAACAGAAAGTGCCGCCCCTGTCAAGCAAAACTTGCACACCGGACGGCGTTCTTTCGTCTATTCCTATCTATAGTGGCGGCAGTGGGCGTTACACATACCGCAGCACATCGCTGACCCGCTCGATCACCGGCACATCGGCGCGCAGGTCCCGGTCCTTGAACCAGCCCCAATTCATCCGCACCGCCTGCATACCCGCAGACAGAGCGCCGGCAATATCGTTCACCGGGTGGTCGCCCACATACATACAGTCTGCCGGAGGCAGCTGCACTTTGTCACAGGCATAGAGGAACAGCGCCGGATCCGGCTTGTGGACCCCCACATCGCCGCTGACCACCACCAGGTCCAGAAAGGGACGCAGGCCGCTTTCGTCCATCTTATGATTTTGCAAATAGGACGGGCCATTGGTGATCACGCCGGTAACAATGCCCTTCTCCCGCAGAGCCTGCAACATCGGCACCGCGTCCGGAAAGATCACGCAGCAGTCGCCAAAGGTGCGGTCATAGTGTTCCGCCAGCGCCTCTGCCGTGGGGGCGTCCGCCCAGTGCCAAAGGGCAATCAGCCCTTTGTACCACTCTACCCGGTCCACATAGCCGCCGTTGCCGGTCTGGCGCATTTGGTCTTTTTTCTCCTCCAACTCCCCGCCGGTCACACCGGGAAAGAACCGGGCAAAAAAGCCGTCCATATACCGCTCAAAAGCCGCCGTGCGGTCCTGCAAAGTCTCGTCAAAATCAAAGAATACTGCTTTTATCATGATCCAGCTGCTCCCGTAGCGCCTCCACAGACGCAAATTTCTGCTCCGGGCGCAAAAAGCGCACCAGCTCCACCTGCACCGTTTGGCCGTACAGGTCGCCGTTGTAGTCAAAAATATGGGTCTCTGCCAAGGGGGTCTCCACCTGCCAGGTGGGACGCACGCCAATGTTGGTAAAGCCCCGATACCAGGTATTCCCCACCAAAATGCGGCTCTCATACACGCCGAATTTGGGCAGCACCAGCCCCTCCGGGTACTGCTGGTTGATGGTGGGATAGCCGATGGTACGGCCCCGGGCGTCGCCGTGAAGCACCGGGTTCTCAAAAGTAAAGTTGTAGCCCAGCATAGCCGCCGCCTGCTCCATCTCGCCGGCCTGTACCGCCGCACGAATACGGGTAGAGCTGATGGGCGCGCCCTGGTAGTCCTGGTGCTCTAAAATACGCACCCAAATGCCCCGGTCCTCCAGGTACGCCCGCAGGCGCATTGCGTCCCAGGCAGCGTTCTTGCCAAAGCGGAAATTAAACCCGCACAGTACCATACCGGCGCCAAAGCGGCCGATAAGCACATCCTCCACAAACTGCCGACCGTCCATATTACGAATGGCATCAAAATCCGCAAACACCGCCGTGGGGTAGCGGCGCTGAAAAATGCTCTTTTGCAGCAGGGAAAAGCGGTTGTGCACGCAGTAGATCACCACCTGCTCCGCCCCGGTGCACACAATATTGTGCGCCCGGTGCATACCGTCAAAATCCCCAATCGCTACCGCCGTTATTCTCTTTTGGTTCTCACACTCTTGCATACAAATTTATCTCATCACCATCACGCGGGCAGCCAGCAGCTGGCTGCCGTCTGCCGACGGACTGCCCAAACCCAAAAAGGCCCCCGCCGGGTCATACACCCGGTAGTAGCGCTCTGTCAGCTGCCGGTGCAGCCGCACCGCGTCCAGCGCGCCGCCGTTGCCAAATCGCCGGGCCTGAGGCGCCGTTACCTGCAAAGCCGGGTACGCCGCCAGCAGGTCATCCACCGGGCGCAGGCAGGGGGAAAAATCGCCGCCGCTGTCTCGCAGGGCTTGCAGTTGCTTCAAGGTCACGCAGTCCGCCAACTCTATCCCCATGGCACAGGTGCGCTGCAAGGCGGTCATCACCGCGCCGCAGCCCAGGGCCTGGCCCAGATCGTGGATCAAGGTCCGAATATAGGTGCCCTTGGTGCAGGTCACATCAATGGTATAGGTGTTTTTTTCTTCTTGTGCTGCCGTCAGGCGCAAATCCAGAATGGTCACCGGGCGGGCCGCCCGCTCCACGGTCTTGCCCTGGCGAGCCAGCTCATACAGCCGCTGACCGTCTACGCTCACCGCCGAGTACATGGGCGGTACCTGCATAATCTCGCCCCGAAAGGCAGAAAGCGCCGCCTCAACAGCCGCCCGATCCGCAGTGACCGGCTGGCAGGTGAGCACCGTGCCGGTACAGTCCTGGGTGTCCGTTGTCTCCCCCAGGCGGAAGGTGGCCAGGTAGCGCTTGTTGCTGTCCGGCAAATAATCCAGAAAGCGGGTAGCCCCGCCCAGCAGCACCGGCAGCACGCCGGTGGCCATGGGATCCAGGGTACCGGTATGGCCCGCCTTGCGTTCCCGGGTAATCCCCCGCACCTTGGCCACCACGCCAAAGGAGGTGATCTCCGCCGGTTTGCAAATACACAGAACGCCGGTCATACCAGCACTTCCCCGCACTTCTCCACCAGCTTGGCCCGAGCCGTCTTCACATCCATATCCAGCTTACAGGCCGCCGCCTGGGGGTGACCGCCGCCACCAAAGGCCTTGGCAATCTCCGCCGCATTCACGCTCTCAAAGGTGCGCAAAGAGGCCTTGCAGGTGCCGTCCGGCTTTTCCCGAATGGTAATGCCCACTTCCACGCCCTCGATCTGGCGAGTCAGGGGGGCCAGGCCCTCCGTCTCCTGCTCGTTGGAGCCGGTCAGGTGGTACATCTCCTGGGTGACGGTGATAATGGCCACCCGCTCGTCCAGATAAAAGCGCATGGACTCCAGCGCCAGCCGTTCCAGCCGGGCATAGGTCTTGGTCTTGGTCTCAAACATTACCCGATTGATTCGGCCATTGTCTGCCCCGGCCTCAATCAGATCCGCCGCAATGCGGTAGCTCTCCGCTGTGGCGGAAGCGTAGCGAAAACAGCCAGTGTCCGTAGAAATGCCGGTATACAAACAGTTGGCAATACCCCTGTCTATCGGCACATCCATTTCCCGAATCACCTTATAAATAATTTCGCTGGCGGCAGCGGCGCCGGAATCCAGCAGCAGCCGATCCGCATAATCCGTGTTGGTGCCGTGATGGTCGATACACAGGTCAATATGGTACTTGCCCTGAATGGCGCCCAGCAGCCCCTCGGTGGCCACATCCACCGCCACCACAAACCGGGGGGCAAACTTCATAGGCACAATATCGTCAAAGAGATAATTGTACTTGGGGGGAATGTCCGCCTCGTTCTTCACATAGGCGAACTTGCCCTTTTGCAGCAGCGCCCGGCAAAGGGCAAAGCCGCAGCCCAGGGTGTCTCCGTCCGGGTGAGCGTGGGTCAGAATTAAAATGTTGTCCTGCTCCAAAAGCAGCCGGGCACAGTCCTTTACATCAATCCTCATGTTCCAGTTCCTTCAGCTTATCCCAAAGGGCAAAGCCCTTCTCAATGGAGTCGTCGGCAATAAAGCGCAGCTCCGGGCACTTGCGCAGGTGCAGTCGGGAGCCCAACTCGTGGCGAATATAGCCCTGGGCGGCGGTCAGGCCCTTGACGGACGCCTTGGCCGCCTCCATGCCCTCCATGGCGCTTACATACACCTTGGCATAGCTGAGATCGTTGGTAACGCTCACCTTCACTACCGTAAGCATACCGCTGATCCGCGGGTCTTTCAGCTCCCGCAGGATTGCCACGATCTCCCGCTTAATATCCTCTGTAATTCTGTCAATATGATAACCGGGCATTTTGCACTCCTACTCAGTCTCTGTACTCCTCGACCACATAGCACTCCAGCACATCGCCGGGCTGAATATCGTCCCAGCCCTCCAGGCTGATCCCGCACTCATAGCCGGAAGATACATCCTTTACATCGTCCTTAAACCGCTTTAAGCCCTTCAGCGGCACATCGGCCAGCTGCTTGCCGTCACGCACCAGGCGCACCTTGCCCTCCCGGCGGATATTACCGCTGGTGACCAGAGAGCCTGCAATGGTGCCGGCGGAAGAGATCTTGTACACCTCGCGTACCTCGGCGGTGCCGGTGTCTACATCTCTGTACTTGGGCGCGCGCATACCGCGCATAGCCGCCTCGATCTCCTCAATGGCGTCATAAATAATATTGTAGCTGCGAACTTCTACGCCGTCCCGGTCTGCATTCTCCTTGGCTACCGGGTCCACACCGGTATTAAATGCCACGATAATGGCGTTGGAGGCAGCGGCCAGCATTACATCACTCTCGCTGACAGAGCCCACGGCGCCGTGGATCACATGGACCCGCACCTCGTCGTTTTCAATCTTCAGCAGAGACTGCTTTACAGCCTCCACAGAGCCTTGAACATCCGCCTTAATGACCACATTAAAGGCTTTCAGCTCGCCGGCCTGCAGCGTATCAAACAGAGTGTCCAGCGTCACCTTGTGGAAGGTGCTGAATTCCTCTTCCTTAGCAGCTTCCTTCCGCTGCTCCACCAGCTGGCGGGCCAGCCGCTCATCGGACACGGCGTTAAAGCCGTCACCGCTCATGGGCGCGCTGTCCAGGCCCATGATCTCTACCGGCACACTGGGGCCGGCTGCGTTCACCTTGCGACCGCGATAATCGGTCATGGCGCGCACCTTACCCACCGCAGTACCGGCCACGATCACATCACCGGCATGGAGCGTGCCGTTCTGCACCAGTAAGGTAGCGATGGGGCCGCGGCCCTTATCCAGCTTGGCCTCGATCACCGTACCCTTGGCGGTACGGTCCGGGTTGGCTTTCAGCTCCTGCATTTCCGCCACCAGCAGAATGGTCTCCAGCAGCTTGTCAATGCCCATTTTGGTCTTGGCAGACACAGGCACGCAGATTACATTGCCGCCCCATTCCTCCGGCACCAGCTCGTGCTCGGTAAGCTGCTGCAGCACCCGATCCGGATTGGCGCCCTCTTTATCCATTTTGTTAATGGCAACGATAATTTCAATACCCGCTGCCTTGGCGTGGTTGATAGCCTCAATGGTCTGGGGCATAATGCCGTCGTCCGCAGCCACTACCAGCACGGCAATATCCGTAGCCATGGCGCCGCGGGCACGCATGGCGGTAAAGGCCGCGTGGCCGGGGGTGTCCAGGAAAGTGATCTTCTCGCCGTTCGCTTCTACCTGATACGCACCGATGTGCTGGGTAATGCCGCCGGCCTCGGTAGAGGTCACATCCGTATGGCGAATGGCGTCCAAAATGGAGGTCTTACCGTGGTCAACATGGCCCATCACGCAGACCACCGGCGGGCGCTTAATGGCGTTCTCGTCGTTCTCGTCGTCCTCCTCAATGATCTGCTCCTCAATGGAGACCACCACCTGCTTCTCCACCTTGGCGCCCAGCTCGGTGGCCACGATCTCCGCAGTATCGTAGTCAATCACCTCGTTAACATTGGCCATCACGCCCAGGCTCATCAGTTTCTTAATCACTTCCGTAGCGGTCATACGCAACAGACTTGCCAGATCACCCACGGTGATCTCCTCCGGCACCTTAATGGTGATCTGTTGCTTTTTACGCTGCTCCGCAATGCGGGCCAGGCGCTGAGCCTCCGTCTCTCTCTTGGAGCGGGCGCGCATACCCTGGGGCCGCTTTTTGCGGTACTGCTTGCTCTTTTGATTGAGCTTCTGCTTCTTCTGATAATCGCCCATGTTGGAAGCGGGGGCAATGTCCTCGTACTTCTGATTGTACTTCTCCAGGTCCACATTGTTCACCCGGGTATCCACATGACGGGTCTCGCCCTTGGTGCGTGCCTGGGGGGTCTGGTTAGCCTTTTTCTTGGCCTTTTCCTCCGCCCGCTTGGCCGCCTGCTCTGCCATTTGCAAAATAGCCGCCTGGCTCTGGCGCTTCTTGTCCTTGGCCGTGTTACCGGTGGGCTGGGATTTTTTATCCTTCTTCTGCTGTGGCGCCTGGCTCTTGGGCTTATTGGCCCGCAAGGCGTAGAACTTGTCAAAATTCTCTACGCTGTGGGTCTTGGTAATGCGGTCAAAGAGGGCGTTCAGCTCCCCCTCTTCCAACACGGTGGACGGCGACTTCTTGGCCGCACCGCACTGGGCCAGCAGATCTAAAACTTCTTTATTCTGTACACCGAAGCCGGCAGCGACATCGGATACCTTAACTTTTATGACCATTCCTTTTCCTCCTGTTGCAATAATTCTTCAATGCGTGCTGCAAAGCCTGCGTCCTCCACCGTGAGCACCCCCGCCCGGTAACCCAGGGCAAAGTGTATCTCATCTATGGTGCAGGGCAGCGCACGCATACGGGGGGCTTTGGCACGCTTTTGGCCGGCGGTCTCAAACTCGCGGACCAGCCGGGGCGACACATCCCGCGCCGTCAGCACCAGCTGCGCCTTGCCGTCGCGCACGCTCTGCAAGGCCAGGTCGTGCCCCATTGCCAGCTTGCCTGCACGGCGGGCAAGCCCCAACATAGAAAGCCACTTGGCGTTATTCATCTTTCAGCTCCGCCTCCATACGGTCATAGACCGCGTCGGAGATGGTCACCTCCAGCGCCCGCTCAAAGGCCCGCTTCTTCCGCGCCTTTTGCAGGCAGGCAAGGTCGTGGCACACATAGGCGCCCCGCCCGGCCATCTTGCCGGTGAGGTCCAACTGCACATCCCCCTGGGGAGTGCGCACCACCCGCACCAGATCGCGCTTGTCAAACCGTCCACCGCAGCCGGCGCACATACGCACAGGCACTTTCTTTGGTTTCATCCTTCCGCCTCCCTGTTTGCAGGCAGCCGCTTACTGCTGCGTGCCGTCGTAAAAGCCGGACTCCGGCTTAATGTCAATCTTCCAGCCGGTGAGCTTGGCAGCCAGACGCACATTCTGCCCCTTGTTGCCGATGGCCAGGCTCAGCTGATCGTCCGGCACGGTGGCACGGCAGCTTCTGGCTTCCTCATCCAGGATCTCTACCCCAACCACATCGGCCGGCGCCAAAGCGGCGGCAATGTAGGTAGGTACATCGTCGTTATACTTCACAATATCAATCTTCTCGCCGCCCAAAGCATCCACAATGTTGGACACGCGCTGGCCGCGGGGGCCAATGCAGGCGCCCACCGGATCCACATCCTCCTCTTTGCTGAACACAGCAATCTTGGTACGGGAGCCGGCCTCACGAGAGACAGACTTAATCTCAATCGTACCGTCAAAGATCTCCGGCACCTCCTGCTCAAACAGGCGGCGCACCAGACCCGGGTGGGTACGGCTGATCATAATTTTGGGGCCCTTGCTGCCGTCTTTCACATCCACAACAAAGATCTTGATCAGGCTGTTCTCTACCAGCTCCTCACCGGGCACCTGCTCGGCCTTAGGCAGCACCGCCTCGTTCTTGCCGATCTCCAGAGTGGCATTGCCGGTGACCGGGTCTACCCGCAGCACCTTGGCGGAGATCAGCTCCTGGTTCTTGCTCTGGAACTCCTCCATCAGCTTGCCGCGCTCCGCCTCGCGAATACCCTGGCGGATCACATGCTTGGCAGTCTGGGCGATAATGCGGCCGAACTCCTTGGTTTTCAGCGGAATGTCAATGATCTTGCCCACCTTGGCGCTCTTCTTGATGGCCTGGGCTTCTTCCAAAGTCAGATCCGTATCCGGGTCCTCCACTTCCTCTACCACATTCTTGGTCACATACACCTTAAAGCGCTGCTTCTCCGGGTCAATGTCACAGTGGACAATGTCCTTGCCGTTGTAGTCGTGCTTGGCAGCCACCACGATGGCGGCAGAAATTTTCTCATACAGGTAATCCTCCGGGATCCCCTTCTCCTGCGCCAGCATTTGCACTGCGTCAAATAATTCCTTACTCATTTTCCGATCACCTTTCCTTTATTCCTGAAAATCCTGTTCAAAGTCTGCTATATTAAAATCGTCCAACTTCACAAAGGCTGTGTCCTTCTTTTGCACACACAGTGCCTGGCCGGAAGTTAAGCGAACGGTTATCTGGCCGTTATTATATTGCTCCAGCGTGCCGGAGAAATCCCGCGCCCCGTCTACCGGGCGAATGGTGCGCACCAATACCGGCGCGCCGATATACTGCAAAAAGTGGCTGTCCTGCACCAGCTCCCGCTCAATACCGGGAGAGCTGACCTCCAGGGTGTAGGCCTCCTTGATGGGATCCTCCCTGTCCAGCGGCTCCTGGAGCGCCCGGCTCATGGCCACGCAGTCGTCCATACTCACGCCGCTATCCTTGTCGATAAACACCCGCAGATAGTGCTGGGTGCCCTCCTTCACGAACCGCACATCCCAAAGCGAAAGCCCCAGCTCGGCCGCAATGGGGGCGCACAGCGCCTGCACACGGGATACCACATTTCCCTTACCTGCCAATGAAAAACCTCCCTACAAAAACAGGAGAGCGGTCCCCGGGGACCACTCTCACTGAAAAACTTACAACTTACCGATAACTATAATAGCATATTATAGTCAAATGTCAAGCCTTTTTTCCGTCTGTGGAGAGCGGGTGCACAAACAGGCCGCTAAGCAGCTTCGGCTCAAACCAGGTGGACTTGGGGGGCATCATCCGCCCGGCATCCGCCACCGCCATCAGTTCCGCTATGGTAGTGGGATAGAGAGAAAACGCCAACTTCATATCCGTTTTGGCCCGCTTCTCCAGCGCCCGCACTCCATAGATACCGCCTACAAAATCAATCCGCGGGTCCGTCTTTGGATCATCAATACCCAAAATGGCCGACAACAGATGGTCTTGCAGCAGCGACACATCCAGGGCGCCCACCGGGTCCTCCGGCACCAGTGCCGGCTTAATCTGCAAACTGTACCACTCCCGATCCACCACCAGACCAAAGGTGCCCTTTTGCTCCGGCTCCACCGGCACATCGCTGTGTTTAACAATAAACCGCCGCTCGATCTGAGAGATCAGCGCGTCCGGCGACAGGCCGTTTAAGTCCCGCACCACCCGGTTGTAAGGCAAAATCTCCAGTTCGCTGTCCGGGAATGCCACCGCCAGAAAGAAGTTGAATTCCTCCTGCCCGGTGTAATTCGGCTGTTTCTCCCGCCGTTTCAGCCCCACTTTGACCGCAGAGGCGCAGCGGTGGTGCCCGTCGGCAATATACAGTGCCGGAATCGTGCCAAACAGGTCTTGCAGCTTGGCGCACAAGGGCGCGCTGTCTACCACCCAAACCGTCTGCTGCACCTCATCCTGCACAAAATCATACACCGGCGCGTGCTCACTCATCCAGGTGGACAGGACCAACTCCACCGCCGGGGAACGGCGATAGGTCAGGAAGATGGGGCCGGTGTTGGCATCGCAGGTGTCTACATGGCGGATCCGATCCGCCTCCTTGGCAGCCAGAGTGTACTCATGCTGCTTGATCACACCGTTCAAATAATCGTCCACCCCGGCACAACCCACCAGCCCCACCTGGGCGCGGCCGTTCATCACCTGCTTGTAAATATAAAAGCAAGGAGCAGGGTCCTGCACCAGCGCACCGGTGCGCTCCAGTGCCCGCAGGTTCTCCCGGGTCTTTTCATACACCGCCGGGCTGTACGGGTCCGTCTCCGGCGGCAGGTCAATCTCCGCCTTATCCACATGGAGAAAAGACAGAGAATTCTCCGCCGCCAACGCGCTCGCTTGAGCAGCGGTCAACACATCATAGGGCGGTGCCGGGATCAGCGCCTGGTACTCCGGCAGCGGCCGAAAAGCCCGAAACGGACGAAACACAGCCATTATACCCCTCCTTAAAGTTGTTTTTTCATTTTATTGTATGCAGCTCCATACAAAAAGCGCACAGGTCGCCCTGCGCGCAAAATTTACTTTTTATTCTTTTCGTACACAATACGCAGACCGTCCAACAGCAGATCCCGATCCACCACTGCGTCTACAGTGCAATATTTGGCAATGGCCGTGCCCAATCCGCCGGTGATTACCACCGTGGCCGACTGACCCAGCTCCTGCTGAAAGCGCGCCACCATACCGTCAATCATAGCGGCCGTACCGTACACCGTACCGGAGCGCATACAGTCCACCGTATTGGTGGAAATGGCCTTGGACGGTGCTGCGATATCAATCTGGGGCAGTTGGGCTGTGCCGCTGGACAAAGCGCCCAGAGCCGTCTTTACCCCGCAAAGAATCGCACCGCCGATAAAACTGCCGTTTTTATTGATTACGGAAGCCGTTGTAGCCGTGCCCAAATCAAAGATAATAATGGGTGCCGGGTACTTGGCAATGGCCGCCACAGCGCCCACCACCATATCCGCACCTACCTCGCCCGGATTGTCCGTCTTAATATTCAGCCCGGTCTTTACCCCGGGGCCTACTAAAATCGGCACCTTGCCGGTGACCAGCACCACAGCCTTGGAAATGGTGCGTGCCAAAGGCGGCACCACCGTGGCCAGTACGGCACCCTCCAGAGCAGACGGCTCCAGGTGCATCAAATCCAGCACACTGTGCAACTTGATGGCATACTCCTCCGCCGTCTCATTACTGTTAGTAGACAGACGATATTTGTCCACAATGGTATCGCCCTCAATAAAGCCCATCACAATATTGGTATTGCCCACATCAATAGCCAGGATCATCGCCGCACCTTCTCTCTTTTAGTTTAACTGCTTTTTGCCGATATGCACCAGCCGTACAATTACGGGACTGAGTACCACATTCACAGCCAATTCAACCACAAAGTTCAGCCCCACAAAACCGGTAATCATAAAAATGAACGCGTTGGCGCCACCTGCATTCTGCAAGATCCAGTCAAAGAAAAATAACCGACACCCCAACAGAAAAACCCCGGTATTCACCACCGGACACACCACAGCGGCACAAATCACACCGGCGTACTTATGTTTTTTGCTCAGCAGCCGATACACCAGTCCGGACAGCACCCCGGCCAAAATACCCTTGGCCATCACCGTTAAAACGGTGCCTATAATGCTCATGTTGAGGAACAGTGCCGTATCCGGTTGGCACAAAACCACCACACCGAACACGCCGCCCAGCCAGGCACCGGCGCCTACGCCGTAAAGAGCCGCACCTACCACAATGGGAATCAGCACCAACGAGATTGACACGGTACCGAAACGGATAAACGAGCCCAGCAGCTGCAATACCGCCACCAAGGCTGTCAGCAGACCCACGCCTGCAATCTTTTTTGCGTTCACTTTCATATTCAGTTTTCCTTTCTGCTACTGTTCCAAGCCGCGCACCACGCAAACCGTGCGCCGCTCCGAGAAAGTTCGTTTTTTCTCTACGGATACAATGCGCCCTCATTATAGCCCATTCCCCGGCAAATGTAAAGAAACTTTTTGTGCAGAAAATTCCTACCTGTATTTACATTTTTTGTAGGGGCCGATGCCCACATCGGCTCGAAATCCCTCCGTCAATGCCTGCGGCATTGCCACCACCGAACCGGTGCCCGTCCCCTCTGTCGCTACGCGACATCTCCCCGCACTGCGGGGAGT
>CAVCUL010000023.1:0-20105 GCA_963605415.1 bacterium
ATTCTACCACAGGAGGGCTCTTTTTTCTATTGTCCATTTTTTACGGACTTGTTCAGGCAGCGTGTGGTTCTTGTTTGTTATGGGGATTTGGCTTACTCGGCCTTAGCCTCTGCCTTGTCGTCCTTGGTGGACTTTACATCCGCAGCGGACTGCTTGGAGAAGTCATAGTCCTTACCGGGGAAGATGGCGTTCAGAATAATACCGGCGATGGCAGCCACTGCCAGTGCAGACAAATTGATATCAAACTCTCCGATACGGAAATCCACGCCGTCGCCCAGACCCAGGGCGCACACCAGAATCACTGCGGCAATAATGGTATTTCTGGGCTTGGAGAAGTCCACCTTATTCTCTACCACATTGCGGATACCGATGGCGGAGATCATACCGTACAGCACAAAGGAGATACCGCCAACGATCGCCGCGGGCATAGAGTCGATCAGCGCAGCAAACTTGGGAGAGAAGGAGAACAGAATGGCAAAGTACGCAGCAATGCGGATCACCCGGGGGTCATACACCTTGGACAGCGCCAGCACGCCGGTGTTCTCACCGTATGTAGTATTGGCCGGGCCGCCGAACAGAGCGGACAGGGTGGTTGCCAGACCGTCACCGGCCAGAGAGCGGTGCAGGCCGGGATCGGCAATATAATTTTTGCCGCAAGTAGCGCTGATTGCAGAAATATCGCCGATGTGTTCCATCATAGTTGCCAGTGCAATGGGCATAATGGCAATGATGGCAGACACTGCCTTGCCGGTGTCATGCACACCACCGAATACAGTGGAGCTCCAATGAATGGGCAAACCGACCCAAGCTGCGTTCTTTACAGAAGAAAAATCAATGGCAAAGCTCTCTACACCAAAGCCGTTACCCACAATACCGGCCACCGCATAGGCACCCAGAATGCCAATCAAAATCGGCACAATCTTGGCCATGCCTTTACCAAACACATTCACCACAATCACAATGCCCAAAGCGATCAGTGCCAGTGCCCAGTTGTTTTGACAGTTGGAAATGGCGGTGGGTGCCAGGCCCAGACCGATGGCCACAATGATTGGGCCGGTCACAACCGGCGGGAAGAAGCGCATTACCTTATCAATACCGATGATCTTAATAATGGTGGCCAGAACCAAATATACCAGACCGGCGCAAGCCACGCCCAGACAAGCATACGGCAGCATTTCCGTATTGGCAATGGTCAACTCACCGCTGGCATCTGGCAGCTTCGGCGCTACCGTGGCATAACCGCCCAGAAAGGCAAAGGAACTGCCTAGGAAAGCAGGCACCTTAAACTTGGTGAACACATGAAACAGCAAAGTGCCCAGACCGGCCATCAGCAGGGTGGTGGCAATATCCAGTCCGGTAATCAGCGGCACCAGCACGGTAGCACCGAACATGGCAAACATATGCTGGAAGCCCAGCAGCAGCATCCGCGGTACGCCCAGCTGGCGTGCATCATAAATGCCTTTAGAAAAATCAATTTTATTTTTTGACATATGAAATAAATTCCCTTCTTTTCGTTCTCTGCTTATTTGGTGCCGAAGATTCGATCACCGGCGTCGCCCAAACCGGGTACAATATAGCCGTTCTCGTTCAAATGATCGTCCATACCGGCGCAGAAAATATCCACATCCGGGTGCGCCTTCTTCAGTGCCTCCAAGCCTTCCGGTGCAGCAATAATGCACAGGAACTTGATACTACGGGGCTGGCGCTTTTTAATCTGGCCAATAGCGTCAATAGCGCTGCCGCCGGTGGCCAACATGGGATCCAGTACAAACACATCCCGCTGACCGATGTCACCCGGCAACTTGCAATAATACTCTACCGGCTCCAAAGTCTCCTCATTGCGATACAGACCAATGTGGCCCACACGAGCGGCAGGCACCAGGCGCAAAGCACCGTCTACCATGCCCAGGCCGGCACGGAGAATGGGTACAAATGCCAGCTTACGGCCGGCCAGCACCTTACAATCGGCCACGCCGCAGGGGGTGGTCACCTGCTTGCCCTCCAGGGGCAGGTCACGGGTGGCATCATACATCATCAGCATGGCAATCTCGTTAACCAACTCGCGGAACTCCATGGTGCTGGTTTCCACATCGCGAAGAATGCTCAGCTTGTGCTGAATCAGCGGGTGATCCATAATGACTACTTTTCTGTCCATTGCGGTTCCTCCTAAATATATAAATATTATTTTTCGTAAACAGAGCGTTTCAACTGGCCGATATACGGCAGGTTGCGGTAGCGCTGGTCATAGTCTAAGCCATAGCCCACCACAAACTCGTCCGGCACGCTGGTGCCCACATAGTCCGCCTTTAAGTCTACCACGCGGCGCTCCGGCTTATCCAGCAGGGTAGCCACGCGAATACTGGCCGGGTGGCGGGTACGCAGCATATCGCAAACATAGGAGAGGGTGCGCCCGCTGTCCAGAATATCCTCTACCAGCAGCACATCATAATCCTCCAGCTGAATATCAATATCCTTTACAATCTTCACCACACCACTGGAGCGGGTGTCGCTGCCATAGCTGGACACAGCCAAAAAGTCCAGCTTGCAGGGCAACTGAATTTCCCGAACCAAATCGGCCATAAACAGTACGGAGCCCTTCAGAATTCCAACGACCAGCAAATTTTTACCGGCATAATCCTTGGTGATCTGGGCGCCCAGGCGGGCGTTGATCTGGTGCAGCTCTTCTTCAGACACCAGCACCCGTTCAATATTCTCGTGCATTAGCGTTCCTCCCGGAAGTAAGACAGACCCAGTGCGGCCGGTCCCTGATTTTCTTTCTTCTTGCGCATAGAGGTGACGATCAGTACCAGGATCGTGACCACATAGGGCAACATCTTAAACAGCTCCTGCTTGCTCAGATCCAGACCGGGAATAAACAGATACACTATGTACAGAAAACCGAAAAGGATAGAGCCAAAAATCGCCAGATTAGGCCGCCAAATGGCAAAAATCACCAATGCAATAGCCAACCAACCGCGATCGCCAAAGCCGTCATTGGACCACACACCGCAGGCGTAGTCCATCACATAATACAAGCCGCCCAGCCCGGCAATCATACTGCCGATACAAGTCGCCATATACTTGGTGCGCTTTACACTGATCCCTGCCGCGTCTGCCGTGGCCGGGTTCTCTCCCACTGCCCGCAGATGCAGACCGCCACGGGTCTTTTTCAAGAACACAGCGCAAAAGATAGCAATTATAATGGAAGCATACGCCAAAAAGCCGTAACTCAGGAACATCTCACCAAAAGCGCCCCACTTTTCTGCAACAGGCAGATGGGCGCGAAAATAGGCACTGGTGCGGGTCAGGGCAATGGACGGAATGTCACTGTTGGTCAACTGCACCATAGAGGCGCCGAAAAAGTTACCGAAGCCAACACCAAAGGTGGTAATAGCCAAACCGGTTACATTCTGATTGGCCCGCAGGGTCACGGTTAGGAAGCAATACAAAAGTCCCATCAGCAGGGAGCCAAGCAGTGTACAGATCAGCGGAATAAACACCGCCAAAAACGGATTCAGCGCCGTGGCGCTTTGCTCATAAAGAAACGCGCCGATGACACCGCTGATGCCGCCCACATACATAATACCCGGAATACCCAGGTTCAGGTTGCCGGACTTCTCCGTCAAAATTTCACCGGTGGCACCGTAAAGGATGGGAACGCCCTGCATAATGGCACGCTGAAACAGCGTAACCCAGGTGGTTAAACTAAACATCAAGCGGCCTCCTTTCGATTGCTGCGGAACTTCATCTGATAATTGATAAAGAATTCACTGCCGATGATAAAGAACAGGATAATGCCGGTAATGATCTCTGAAAAAGACTGGTCCAGCATAAAGACGGTGGAAATCTCGTCTGCGCCTTTCTCCAAAAATACCAAAAGGAACGAGGTCAAAATCATATAAGCCGGGCTGAACTTTGCCAGCCAGGATACCATAATGGCCGTAAAACCCCGATTGTCTGCAGTGGTCGTGGTAATGGTATGATCCGTACCACCCACCAGCAGCAGACCGGCAATACCGCACACGGCACCGGACAGTGCCATGGTGCGCAAAATCACCTTTTTTACATTGATGCCGATATAGCGAGCGGTGTTTACGCTCTCGCCCACAACGGACAACTCATATCCGTGCTTGCTGTACTTTAAGTAAATGGACATAAAGACTGTCAGCGCCAGCACCACAAGAATATTCAGCAAATAATCATACTCACCGATTACCGGCATCCAACCGGCTCGGGTGGCTTGGTTGATAATGCCAATCTTACCGGAGCCCTTCGGCACCTCCCATCGAATGACAAAATACGCCACCAGCTGAATGGCCACATAGTTCATCATCAGGGTGAACAGGGACTCGTTGGTATTATATTGGGCCTTAAAGAATGCGGGAATCAGTGCCCAAATGGCACCGGCCAACATACTGGCCACGATCATGGTCAAAATCAGCAGCCCATTGGGAATCTTGCCCCCCAAGCAAATCATGCACGCCGCCGTTGCCAAACCGCCGATAAGCACCTGGCCCTCACCGCCGATGTTCCAAAATCGCATCTTAAACGCCGGTGTCAATGCCAAAGACACGCACAGCAGCATGGCCAGGCTCTGCAGCAAATTCCAGATCCGGCGTGGGGTGCTGAAAGCGCCCCGAAACATGGTAGCGTATACTTGAAACGGATTTTCATGGGTGAGAAACACGGTCAGCGCCGCACACGCCACCAGCGCCAGTACAATGGCCCCGATGCGAATGGCCCAGGACAGATACCAGGGCATCGCCGCCCGCTTGGCAATGTGAAAGAGCGGCTCTTTGGCTTTATTCTTATGCATGGGATTCACCCTCCTTCACGCTCTTGGTCATCAGGATGCCCAGTTCCTCCTTGGTGGCGGCCGGGCCGTCCACAATACCGGTGATCCGCCCGGAGTTCAGAACCATAATACGGTCGCAAAGCTCCACCAGCACATCCAGATCCTCGCCTACAAAAATTACGGACACGCCGCTCTCCTTTTGCTTTTGCAACAGGTTATAAATCATATAAGAAGAGTTAATGTCCAGTCCGCGCACCGGATAGGCCACCATCAGTACTGTGGGGTTCTGGGCGATCTCACGACCCACCAGCACCTTTTGCACATTACCGCCGGACAGTCGGCGCACCGGTGTGTTGGCGTCCGGCGTAACAATCTCTAAACTTTTGATAATGCTCTCTGCCAAATCCTTGGGGCGCTTGCGCTCCAAAAATGCTGTATGCCCACGCTTATAACTGCGCAGCATCATATTGTCTACAATGTCCATATTACCCACCAGGCCCATGCCCAGTCGGTCCTCCGGCACAAAGGACAGAGCGATACCCAGACTGCGAATGGCCTTAGGGCTTTTGCCCACCAGACTTAGCGGTTCGCCGTCTGCCGGCTTGTACACAATGCCAGAGCCCTTCTCGCCGGTCTGCAGTCCGGCAATCGCTTCCAGCAGTTCCTTTTGACCGCAACCGGAAATACCGGCAATACCCAAAATCTCGCCGCCATAGGCGGTAAAACTCACATCCTCCAGCACATGTGCACCTTCGTTATTGCGCACGGTCAGGTGCTCCACCCGCAAGCGCTCCTGGGGATTTTTCGGCGCTGTGCGCTCAATGTGCAGGTCCACTTTTTCGCCCACCATCATCTCTGTTAAGGACTGCTCCGTGGCGTCCTTGGTGGCAACATCACCTACATTCTTACCCTTGCGCAGGATCACTACCCGATCGGAAATCTCCAGCACCTCATGGAGTTTATGGGTGATGATAATAATGGACTTGCCGTCCTCACGCATCCGCCGCAGCACATCAAACAGTCTCCGGGTCTCCTGGGGAGTCAGCACAGCGGTGGGCTCGTCCAAAATCAGAATATTGGCGCCGCGATACAGCACCTTTATGATCTCGACCGTCTGCTTTTCAGAAACAGACATCTCGTATATTTTCTTCTTCAAATCCACGACAAAGCCGTAACGCTCGGTAATTTGCCGCACTTTTTTCTCGGCCTCCGCCAAGTTGAATTTTTCTTCATCGTGCATACCCAGCACGATATTCTCCGTCGCCGTAAACACATCCACAAGCTTAAAATGCTGGTGGATCATACCAATATTGTACTTAAATGCATCCTTGGGAGAACGAATAACCACTTCTTCCCCCTGGACAAAAATCTGTCCGGCGTCCGGAAAATAAATGCCGGCCAGCATATTCATTAAGGTGGTTTTGCCACTGCCGTTCTCACCTAACACAGAGAGGATCTCGCCCTTCTCCACCGTTAGGGAACAGTCGGAATTGGCAATAATGGAGCCGAATACTTTGGTAATGCCCTTCAGCTCAACAGCAGGTACGCCCATGGTCTACCTCCGAAAAAATAAAGTTCCTATATACAACACTACCGTGACCGCAAAAATTGCGGTCACGGGTGTTTGCAAACTGTGCTGTTTTAATTACTGCTTCTTGTCCAGCAGCTTGATGCCGTCAATCTGTACATCAAAATAGGGGGCAGAACGGGCAGTAGACTCAGAGAAATAGCCGTCCTTGATTACCTCAGTGTCCGCGGTGTAGTTGGCATCAGTATCTACATCTGCCTTATAGGAATCCAACTTCTTGCCGTCTACGGTAAAGGTAGAGGTGTCAAACACATGAAGAGAGCCGTCCTCCAGCTTCTTCTTGGCAGCGTCAATAGCCTCCTGGGTGCCCTCGGCAGCAGCGGTGGTGTTCACATCGGTCAACTCCACAGAGCCGGTGGACAGAGTGCCGGTCCAGTCAGCATCAATGGTCTTACCCTCAGCCACACAGTTGATGGCATACTCATAGTAGGGCTCCCAGTTGATGCGGGAAGACACGATGAAGGTGTTGGGGCAAGCGGAAACGGTGCTACCGTTGTAAGAAACATTGGGAACGCCGGCAGTCTCACAGGCGGTAGGAGCGCCCATGGAGTCCGCATGCTGGCTGATCAGCTTGCAGCCGTCTTTGATCAGCTTGTTGGCAGCTTCCTTCTCGGCAGCCTCGTCGTACCAGGAACCGGTGAAGGTCACTTCCATGGTAACGGAGGGGCATACGGAGCGTGCGCCCAGGAAGAAGGAGGTGTAGCCGGAGATCACCTCGGCATAGGTGTAAGCGCCTACATAGCCCATCTTGGCCTCAGACTCTTTGAACTCGCCCTTCTTGATCATCTCGTTAAGTTTCATACCGGCGGCAATACCGGCCAGATAACGACCCTCATAGATGGAAGCAAAAGCGTTGTGGTAGTTGGACAGGCCCTCGGTGTGCGCTCTGGTGCCGGTAGCGTGGCAGAACTGCACTTTGGGATATTTCTTGGCAGCCTCAATAATGTAAGGCTCATGGCCGAAGCTGTCTGCAAAGATGATGTTACAGCCCTGCTCTGCCAAGTCAACAGCGGCATCATAAGCCTCCTGGCCTTCAGGCACATTGGTCTTGTACAGCTTCTGCGTGCCGGTAATGCCCAGCTTTTCGCAGGCAGCGTCCGCAGCCTTGATAAAGTTCAGGTCATAGGTGGAGTTCTTGTCATGCAGGAAGATGAAGCCAACCTTCAAATTGCTGGTTGCAGCATTGGTGGTGCTTTCTTCCTTCTTGTCATCACTGCTTGAAGAGCAGGCGGTAAACACACCCACAACAAACAGGACGCTGAGAAGAACTGCAAGTACTTTTTTTGCCATTTTCATTCTCGATTCCTCCGAAAAAAATATTTATTATCAGAGCGCACGCTCAAATAACCCAATCAGTCCCGAAAACAGATCTGCCCGGTGGTGTGATCCATAGACTCCACAATGGCCAGGGACTCCACCCGGATCCCCTCGGCACGCAGCTGGTCGCCGCCGTGCTGGTAGCCCTTCTCGATCACGGTGCCGCAGCCCACCAGGGTAGCGCCGCTTTGGTGCACCAGGTCGATCAGCCCCCGCAGGGCATTGCCCACCGCCAGAAAGTCGTCTACGATCAGCACCCGATCCTCCGGGGTCAAAAACCGCTTGGACACCATCACATCATAGGTCGTACCGTGGGTAAAGGACGCCACCTGGGTCTTATACACATCGCCGGCAATGTTCTTGGTCTTGCTCTTTTTGGCAAACACCAAGGGGCAGGCGAACTCCAGCGCCACCACGCTGCCCACGGCAATGCCGGAGGCCTCGATGGTGAGAATTTTGTTCACCCCGGCGTCCTTATAAAGACGATGGAACTCCCGCCCCACCTCTTTCATAAACGGAAAGTCGATCTGGTGGTTCAAAAAACAATCCACCTTGAGGATATTGCCCTCATACACCTCGCCCTCAGCGAGAATCTTTTTTTCTAACGCTTCCATTCTAAAATCCTTGTCGAAACAGAAATAAAATGATAGAATTATGATAATACGAAAGCCCCCGATTTGCAAGGACGATTTGTATGTTGACACCAAATTTTAACTTTTTTTGCAAATCGGCGAATTTATGCTATAATTATTTAGTAAATTTCAACAAGGGAATGGGCGTTTGCCGGTACATTTATGAGAAAAAAAGAAAAATCCACCTTTCGCAAAATCGAATACCACCGCACGGAGACCTTCTTTCTCATTGTGCGGGGGCTGGAAGTGGGCGTGGTCGCCGGGCTGGTGTCCGCTCTTTACCGCTTTCTCCTGAGTAAAGCGGAAAGCGCCAACCACGCGGTGCTCGGTGCCATTGCCGGCAAGCCGCTGTACATTGCGCTGTTTTTAGTAGCACTGGCAGGGATTGGATTTTTGGTCTCCCAACTGGTACGATGGCAGCCCCTGGCGTCCTCCAGCGGTATTCCCCAGATCACCGGCGAAATTCGCGGCCACATGGACGCCCCCTGGTGGCAGGTGCTGCTGGTGAAGATCGTAGGCGGCATCCTGTCCATCTTCAGCGGACTGAGCCTGGGGCGCGAGGGCCCCAGTATTCAGTTGGGCGGCATGGCGGCCAAGGGCGTGGCTAAGGTCACCAAGGCGGACAAGACTACCCAACTGCGCATGATCAGCTGCGGCGGCGGCGCCGGACTGGCGGCAGCCTTTAACGCCCCGCTGGCAGGTATGATGTTCACCCTGGAGGAAATTCATAAGACCCTGGACGGCAATATTCTGTGCATGGGCATTGTGTCCACCATCACGGCGGACTATATCTCCAAGCTGTTCTTCGGCCAAAACACGGTGTTCCACTACACCACCGCCAACATTCCGTTAAAAAGCTACTGGATTCTGCTGCTTTTGGGGATCGTGCTGGGGCTGGCCGGTGTGGGCTACAACGCGCTGATGCTGCTGGGTCAAAAATGGATCGGCAAGATCAAAGCGCCGGTGCGTATGATGCTGATTTTCGTTTGCAGCGGCGTGCTGGGCCTGTTTGTGCCCCAACTGTTGGGCGGCGGTCACACCATGGTGACCCTGCTGCTGCAAGAGCACCCTACCGTTAAGATCCTGATTTTACTGCTGCTGGGCAAGTTTCTCTTTTCCCTGCTGTCCTTTGCCTCCGGTGCGCCGGGTGGTATCTTCTTCCCGCTGCTGATCCTGGGCACCTACCTGGGCGCTATCTATGCCGAGGCGGCCATTGCCTGGTTTGGGCTGGCGCCGGAGCTGTGGCAGGAGCTGGTGGTAGTGTCTATGGCCGGGTTCTTTGCCGCCATTGTGCGGGCGCCTATGACCGGCATTATCCTGGTATTTGAGATGACCGGCAATCTGGACAGTCTGCTGCCCCTGGCGGTGGTGAGCCTGACCAGCTACACCCTGGCAGATCTGCTGGGCAGCACGCCCATTTACACCGCTCTGCTGGAAAATCTGCTGCGCCCGGAAGAAAAGGCAGCTGCCCGCCGCAACCGTCCCGGCGAAAAGGTACTGAAAACCTATGTGCTCCCCCTGGGCAGCGCCCTGGACGGCAAGTGCATTAAAGACATTGACTGGGGCCGCCACTGTCTGATCGTCAGCATTGAACGGGGCGACACTGCCGTGACCCCCAAGGGCGACACCACCCTCCACGCCGGCGATACGCTGGTGGTGATGGTGAGCCAGCGGCGCTTTGCCCGGGACAACGACCGGCTGGAAGCGCTGATCGCCCCTAAATCGTAACCCCATCGGCCGGCGCCGATACAGATACATTCAAATCCACAAACGCATACAGGAGTGAACACTTATGGAAAACCGCATTTGGCTCAAAGGCGACACCCACCTGCACACCTGCAACAGCGACGGCAAGCTGACCCCCGGTCAGCTGGTAGAAGCGTGCCAACAGGCCGGGCTGGATTACGCCATCATCACCGACCACAACTACAATACTGTAAAAGCCAGCTATACGGACAAAAATCTGCTGGTAATGCAAGGCCAGGAGATCACCGACGATCTGGGCCACATCAATGTTTGGGGCAAAAAGGTGCCTCAGGACCCACCGTATATCTTAAAAACTATGGAGGATTATGACGCGGTGCTGGCGCCTTGCCGGGAGGTAGGTGCTACTATCTCCGTCAACCACCCGTTTTGTTCCATGTGCGGGTTCCACATGGATCTGGAGCACTTCCACTTTGACTGCGTGGAGGTGTGGAACACCATTCAGCACTCGGATAACATTAAAAATATGAACTGGTGGCACAACCAGCTGCTGCAGGGCAACCACATTGCCGCAGTGGGCGGCTCCGACTTTCATAAGGACATCGGCCCGCTGAAGCTGCTGGCTAATCCCACCACCATTGTGCACACCACCGCCAAAACGGAGGAGGCCATTTTGCAGGCGCTGCGAGAGGGCCGCTCCGTGGTGACCAATAAGCCGGACACCAGTATGATCTACCTGACTGTGGGGGACGCCAATGTGGGCGACACGGTGCCCTACGCGCCCGGTCTGACCGGCAAGGTGGCGGTGACTAAGGTTAAAAAAGGCCACACCATCAAGGTGTTTAACAACAACGATGTGATCCTGGAACACACCGCCGGTCAAAACAGCGACCGGTTGGAGCTGGACTTTGAGATCCGGCAGTCGGGCTTTATCCGGGCAGAGATCGACTATACCTTCCGCCCGGCTATGCGGGCGCTGTACCACACGGTGGAGGAAAAATATCTCCACGCGGATGTGGCCAATCTGCCGCCGTTTTTCTGGGCATTTACCAACCCCATCTGGATCCGCTGATGGAGGGGGTGCGCATTACCCGCTCTCGGCGCAAAAGCATAGAGCTGTCCATTGACGATGATCTGCAAATTGCCGTAAAGGCACCCCTATGGATCACAGACCGGGCCATCTATCACTTTATTGCCCAAAAGGCGGACTGGATCAGCCGACAAAAAGCCGCCAAGGCCGCCTACTTACAGGACCACCCACCCTTAACGGAGACAGAGATCGAAGCCCTGCGCCGTCGAGCCAAGGCGGAACTGCCGCCCCGAGTGACCTATTACAGCCAAATTCTGGGGGTGACCCCCACCGGGATCAAGATCACAAGCGCCAAAAAGCGCTTTGGCTCCTGCAACGGGAAGAACAGCATTTGCTTTTCCCTCTACCTGATGCAGTACCCCCAGGCAGCCATTGACTATGTGGTGGTGCACGAGCTGTGCCACATTCGCCACCACGATCACTCCCCTGCCTTTTACCGGCTGGTGGAAAGTGTGCTGCCGGACTACAAAGCGCGGGAGCGCCTGCTGCGCCGCTAAAAATAGAGAAGCACCGTAACGAAAGCCGTTACGGTGCCTTTTTCACTTATTATATTGTATAAATGGGAGAAGTAATGGCCAGGGGCTGTTTTTCTCCCTCAACGGTACCCCACAGTTCACAGATATACCAATGCCCGGACTCCAAGGTCAAACGGGCGTGGCGCTCAGTAACCGCTGTCTCCAGCACGCACCTGTTGCCGTTGGTAATAATGCGAATGGTGTCATAGCTCACCGGCTCATCCCCCTCATCCTTACGCCGGGCGTGCAGATCCGTAAAGAAGCTGAAGATCACCCGCCCCCGCTTGAGGGTGTCGCCAATGCCGTAGGTGTCGCCCCAGCGGTGCACCCGGAAGAAGAACTTGGCACCGTAGCTGACCACCGTGCGCCCGGCGCGAATGGCATTCAATGCACAGGCCCCTGTCGGAGCCTCCATATTCAAATAGGTAACTCCGAAGTGCCGATCCGACTGGCGATGCCAGTCCCGACCGTATGTAATGGGCAGGTGATAACCCTTGTCCAGCAGGGACTTCCACAGTTCTGTTGCCGGAGTGTTCTCACTATTATCCGGACCAAAGGCATCGTGCCACACTTCCAGATAATCCACCCGATTCCAATCCTGCACATCAAAGGCCCAGCGCCCGCCGGTGCAAATGGGCGAGCCCATCTGGTACGGGTGCGCCACGCCGCACAGTCCGCCGGCCGCGTGTACCTGATCTATTTTTTCTTCTATATTGGTGGGTATCGCATCCCGCCAATCCACAAAGTCACGGGCGCCAAGCACCAGCATATGGCCAAAAAAGGTGGTCCACTCAATGCCCGGCACGGCGGGGGTAATGCTGTCGTCCAGCTCCCCATGGCCGGAGGTGGTATTGTGGTCAGTCAAGGCAATCAGCGCCAGATGATCATCATACGCTCGGCGCAGCAGCTCCGCCACGGAAAAGCCGCCGTCAGAATGGACACTGTGACAGTGGAGTTCGCAAGGCAAATAGCTCATTCTGTTCCCTCCCCGATTACACGCACACGGCAGGTCACCGGGCACAGCACACAATGGGCACTGAGCACCGCCTGCCACTGCCCCGGGCGCAATTCACCGGGCAAAAAGCCGGGTGACGCGCTCTCCGCCGTCAGCCGATGGCACTGCTCTGTGGCCCGCCGATGGGCAGCGCCCCGATAGCCGGACGGATCGTCCAGGGACAGGGTCACCAAATTATATACCGGCAAATAAGCATACGGATCCGGCTGAGTCATCTCACGGGCATACCGCGCCAACGCAGCCTTCACTGCCTCTACCGCCACCGGCTCCGGCGGGGTGGGCGGGTCGTAGCTGAATTCCACCTGCAAGGCCGTCAGCCCGGGCGGAACGGTAAAGGACAAAGCCGTGTTGGTCTTGTCCGCCTGCGGGTCCAGCACCCGCGTCTCATCAAAAAGCACCATGGAAAGCGCCCCCTCTTCTCCTTGATTATAACCGATACCGCAGAAATTTGCAATTCCTGTCAAAAGATGTTAGAATAAAGGCGGTGATAACAATGGGAATTGATCTAAAAAATTGGATGCGGGACCTGCCGGACAGCAGCGACCTGCTGGCGCTGAACCTGTGCGGCACACACGACTGCGTGACCCAGCACATTCGACTGCCCCACTTCTTTTGCTGCCAAGATCGAACCATCTACGAGCAACTGCTCCTGGGCGTGCGGGCGCTGGACATTCGCGTGCGGGCAGACGGCAAATGTCTGACTATGGTGCACGGCATTTTCCCCGCCTACAACCACTCCTGCCGCCGGGCCAACCTGATGGACATGGGCGATGTGTTGTCCCAGTGCTACCGCTTTTTGGACGAATACCCGGGCGAGGCAGTGGTATTCCAGTTCAAGAACGACAACGGCAAAGAGAACGAGCAGTGCTTTGACAACCTGTTTCACACCTATATTAAAGGCAAAGAACCTTACTGGTACTTGGAGGACCGGGTACCTACCCTGGGCGCTGCCCGGGGCAAGCTGGTACTGATCCGCCGGTGCAAAATGGAGTCCAAGCCGGACTTTACCCGCCACAACACAGGCATTGACTTTTCCACCTGGGTGGAGCAGCCGGAGACGGTGCCCACGGCGCTGCCCCTGTGTACCGGCACCGCGGACTTTATCATTCAGGACCGGTACAAATACAAGCCAAAGCCCCGCTGGGCCCAGGTAATCTGGCCGTTTTTAGAACAGCAAGTTCCCTTTAACGGGCAGTATGTGATCAACTACCTGTCCACGGCCGGTGGACTGAAAGGACCCCGGCGCAACGCCAAATACATCAACGCCAAGTTTATGGACTATCCGCTGAAAAAGGGCGTGTACTACGGCACCACCTATGTGGACTTCCCCTCCCGGGAGCAGGTACTGAAAATCGTAGCGACCAATTTTGAATAAGTATAAACAAAAAACACGCACCGTAAACCCGGAGAAAGACGAAAGCGCACGACCGATATGGCCGTGCGCTTTTTAAGTTTATATTCTCTTTTATTTCTCCGCGGGCAGGGGCAGGTTTTGCAGCTTTTGCACCTCTGCGTCCGTTTTGCCCTCCGGGGTGTCCCGATAATACTGGGTAAAGGGCCGGAAGCGGCTTTTCTCCTCCCAAATGCGCTTGGCTGTGGGCGCCCAGGCAACAGCGTAAGCGTCGCACTTGGCACACAGTGTCTCCGCGCTTTCCGGGGACAGGAAATTGGTGGACTTGGCGCCGGTTTGGCTGACGATCCGCCGCAGGGCCGCCGGGTTCTCCAGCATAGGGCAGGGGCGCAGCATATTGTTATTAAAGGGCTGGCCTTTGTAATATTCATAGAACAGCGGCGACTTTAGGCATTCTTTAATGCTCTTTTCCCGAATATTGGAGTCGCTGTAATGGATAAACACGCAAGGCTCCGCGTCGCCCTCGGAATTGATATGGAAGTAGTTGCGACCACCGGCAATACAGCCGCCTACAAACTCCGCGTCGTTCTGGAAATCCACGGTAAAAATAGGCTTGCCGTTCTTACCATCCCGCTTTTCTCGAATGGTACGGTACACATGCTCCCGCTGCTCCGGGGAGAGCAACAGACTCTTGTCTGCGTCGCTGCCCACCGGCATATAATGGAAGTACCATGCGTAGCGGGCACCGGCTTCAATGAGCATATCATAAAACGCATCTGAGGTGACCGCCTGGCAGTTTTGCGATGTGTAGCAGACAGACACGCCAAACAGGCAGCCGTGCTTTTTCAGCAGCGCCATGGCCGCCATGGTGTCCTGATAGGAACCCTCTCCGCGACGAGCGTCCGTGGTCTCTTCGCTGCCCTCCACGGACAGGGCCAGCGCCAAATTGCCGCAGGACTTAATGTCCTCACAAAAGGCGTCATCCACCAGGGTACCGTTGGTAAAGGTCAAAAACAGGCAGTCCGGGTTCTCCTTAGCTACCGTTATAATATCCACCTTACGAATCAACGGCTCGCCGCCGGTGTACATAAAGAAATGGGTGCCCAGTGCCTTACATTCCCGCACAATGCGGCGCATTTCGTCTAAAGTCAGGTTGGATTTATGACCATATTCTGCCGCCCAGCAACCCTTGCAACGGCGGTTGCAGGCGCTGGTGGGGTCCATCAACACCACCCAGGGAATGTTGCAGTGCTCCTTTTCCCGATTGGCACGCAGGGTCTTGGTGCCAAAATAGCCCAGATCAATGGCAAAGGTCAGCGCAATGCTGCGAAACAGCGCCGGGTCCACCTCGTCCAGCCCACGAAACAGGAATTTGTGCCACACATTGTCCTCATCCTCAATGATCTCAATGGGCTTGGTAAAGGTGCTGGGGGGGAACATTTTACCGGCCACCAACTTGCCCACTTTCACCAGCTTAATCAAATTACGGCGGGGATTTTTGTACACATAGCGCAGCAGACGGTCGCCCACTGCGTACAAAATGTTTCTGTTCATCGTTCACCTCAAGTGCCGCTTACATATGCTCCGGTACACTGATCTTCAGCATGGTCAGTACATTACGAATGGTATTCTTTACGGCAGTGCACAGGTACAGCCGCGCCTGCATCAGTCCCTCATCCTCTACCATCACCCGCTGGGCGTTGTAGAACTTGTGGAACAGGGTGGCCAGGTCGATTACATAGTGGGTAATCTTGGCCGGGTCATAGGTCTTGGCTGCGGTAACTACTTCGTCAGTGAGGGCGGCCAGGTGGCGGATCAGTTCCCGCTCCTCCGGCGCCGTCAACTGCTCCAGCTCGGCGGTGGTGGGGGTGCGCAGGATCACGCCCTCCGCTGCTGCCTTGCGCAGAATGGAGCAAATGCGGGCATGGGCGTACTGCACATAGTACACCGGGTTTTCATTGGTGGTGCTGGCTGCCAGTTCCAGGTCAAAATCAAAGTGGGAGTTGGGCTCCCGCAGATTAAAGAAGAAGCGGGCCGCGTCAATGGGCACTTCCTCCAGCAGGGTGTTCAGGGTAATGGCCTTGCCGGAGCGCTTAGACAGCTTAATGGTCTCGCCGTCCCGCACCAGGCGCACCATCTGCATGATCACACAGTCCAGACGGTCCGCGTCCAGCCCCAGGGCGGTGAGCGCCGCCTTCATCCGAGGCACATAGCCGTGGTGATCCGCACCCAGCACATCCACAGCCTTGTCATAGCCGCGAGTCACCAGCTTATTATAATGATAGGCAATGTCCGGCACAATATAAGTGGGAATGCCGTTGGCACGCACCAACACAATATCCTTATCGTTGCCAAATTCACTGGCCTTAAACCACAAAGCGCCGTCCTGCTCATAGGTAACGCCCTTTTCTTTCAGTGCGTCGATCACCCGCTGCACAGAGCCGTCCCCGTGGAGGGAGGACTCCTTAAACCAGCGGTCATATTGAATACGATAGGCGCCCAGGTCCCGCTCCAGCCCGGCAATGTTCTTGGGCAGAGCAAAATCCACCAGCGCCTTGCGCCGCTCCTCCGAAGGGGCATTCACATACCGGTCGCCGTATTCCTTGATGAAATTCTCAGCGTGCTCCACAATATCCACGCCCTTGTAGGCGTCCTCCGGCAGCTCTACCGCCGGATCATAATGCTGCAAATAGCGCACTTCCAGGGAAGTGGCGAACTTCTCGATCTGATTGCCCGCGTCGTTTACATAAAACTCACGCTGCACATCATACCCGGCCCAGTCCAGCACTGCTGCCAGGCAGTCGCCGATGGCACCGCCCCGGGCGTTGCCGATGTGCATAGGTCCGGTGGGATTGGCAGAGACGAACTCCACCAGCACCCGCTTGCCCTTGCCGTAATCCGAGCGGCCGTAATCCTCGCCCTGTGCCATCAGGTCCTCCAGCACAGCGGCATAAAACCGGTCACCCAGGAAGAAGTTGATAAAGCCGGGACCGGCGATCTCTGCCCGGTCAAACACGGTATCCGCCAGATCCAGCCGATCCACAATAGCCTGGGCGATCACCCGGGGCGCCTTGTGGAACGCCTTGGCACCGGCCATGGCCACATTGGTGGAGTAGTCGCCGTTTTGGCGTTCCTTGGGCACTTCGATAATAAAGGCAGGCATGGGTGCTTCGTCCAGCACACCGTCCGCCACAGCGCGCCCCATTGCGTCCATAATTTTCTCTTTTAATTCCAGTTCCGTTTGCTTAACCAATTTAGACATGGCTTATTCTCCTTGCGACCCGGTGACCCGGTAGTCGATTTTTAGTTGATTTTTAGAGGCTAATGTGCCGTTAATGTCAATCTCATAACTCAGTTGCACCCGGCCGTCGGCGGCATTCTCCCGGATCTCCACCGCCTTGCCGTAAATGCCCATGAGCACATCGCCGTAAGGGGTGCCGTAACGGCACAAATTCCGCTGTCCTCTGGCAATGGTCAGGCAAGAGCCATAGGCGCCGGTACGCACAATCTCCGCCTCCGTTTGATCCCGGCGTAGGCGCACCTGCACATAAATGGGCTTTTCCGGCGGCTCCTGCTGCTCCGTGTAGCGAAACACCAAAGCCTCCGGCTCTGTTTGCAGCGTGCCCACGGTGGTCAGCTCGATTTTATCGCTGTCGCCACCGAGCCGCTGGGTGCCCACAATCTCCAGCACCACATCCCGGGTGTCCGTCTGCTTCTCCGTCATACGGCACCCCGTTCCAGGGCGTAGGCCACCAGCCGGTCGATCAGCTCACTATACGGCACGCCCACCGCCTCAAACAGCTTGGGATACATACTGATGGGGGTTTGACCGGGAATGGTATTGATCTCGTTGAGCAGCACCCGCTCCCCGTCATAGGTAACAAAAAAGTCTACACGGCTCAGGCCCTCGCAGCCCATAGCCCCGTAGGCACGCAAAGCAGCCGCGCGCACTTCTTCCAGCTTTTCCGGGCTTAAGTCTGCCGGAATGTGCAGCTCGCTTTGAGGGTTATTATACTTAGCGTCAAAATCATAAAACTCTGCAGCCGCCACAATCTCGCCCACCTGGGCGGCAATGGGGGTGTCATTACCCATTACGGCGCACTCCACCTCGTGGCCCACGATACATTCTTCCAGTACCACTTTCTTGTCCTCGGCAAAGGCCACTTCCATACCCCGCACCAGACTCTCTCGGTCCGTGGCCTTGGTAATGCCCACAGAGGAACCGGCGTTGGCCGGCTTCACAAAAATGGGATAACCCAGTTTTTCCTCTGCCGCTTGCAGGCAGCCTTCCCGGTCGCTGTCGTAAGCAAAGCGGGTGTAAGTGCACCACTTGGCCTGGGCAATACCCACCGCGTCTGCCACCGCATTGGTCACCGCCTTATCCATACACACACCGGAGGCAGTAGCGTCACACCCAACAAAGGGAATACCCGCCAACTGCAGCAGCCCCTGGACGGTACCGTCCTCGCCGTTCTTGCCGTGGAGCACCGGGAACACTGCGTCCAGATGAATGGTGTCGCCCTTTGCGGTCACCACACCGTGCACGCTCCGGTCCGGGCTGATCCAGGCAGGCACCAGGCTGGAGGAAGTAAGCCACCGGTCCTCAGGCAGCAGGTCAATATCATCATCAAACAGGAACCAACGCCCATCCTTGGTGATACCCAGCAAAATCAAATTATACTTGCTTTTGTCAATAGCAGAGAGAATGCCCTTTGCCGATACGGTACTGACATCATGCTCGGAGGATGCGCCACCGAACAATACGCCCAATGTGATTTTATTCATGCAAAACTGCTCCTAAGTCAAAATTGATTATAATATTGTACCACAGAAGAAACGCCCGCGCAACCGTCATCTTCTATTAAAATCTATGCCTTTTACAAAAAAATATCGGCAAAACCCACCGCCCGCTGCCAGACTTCATAAAAAAGCGTGACAAAAGGAGTAAAAAATGCTATAATACCTTGCACCAAGTAAAAATGACCGAGTAAGGAGTGCCTATATGGAACTGAACCAGGCTTTTGCAACGCTGGAAAAGCAGCTTGCCGCCATCAATACCGAACTGCACTTTAACCGGGAGGTGGGGGCCGAGGACGCCCTAACCTTTGCCGGGGATAACGGGCTGTACCGTCTGCATTATGTGGCCGACCGACAGCTGCTGGAGTTTGACTGCGCTTATGAGAAGGAAAATCCCCAGTGGAGCACCGTCTCCCGCTCTCTGTTTGAGCTGGACGCGCTGGACGACCGGGAGGTCAAGTCCATAGCCAACGAGGTAGGCGAGGAAGTGCGCAGCCTGTTTGCCAAGAAGAAAAAGGCGGATCTGGACAAGATCAAAATGCCCAAGGCCGTGTCCCGCTCCAAGGCCAAGAACGGCGTGATCAGTTATGATGTAGATTCTCTGGCCAACCGTTTTGGCGTGCTGTACCCGGATATGAAAGACGAGATCAAGCGCAACATTGCCGCCTACGGCGAGTTCCTGCCGGAGACCTTCTTTACCGAACACGGTACACCCCGGGTGCTGGAAGTGATGCGCTCCGGCCGGGAGACAGATATTAAGAAGCTGTTTAAGGCCCTGGGTGAGATCTACGAGGACGGCACCAACGAGGTGCAGGACATCATCGGCGTAACGATTTTGGGTGAGATGAAAAACGATCCCCAGCTGATGGAGATCGCCGACCGGTATATGACCGAGTATATGGCCGGGCCGGTGCACGAGATCAACAAGCTCACCGCTAAGAACAACCGCTGGACCAAGAAGCTGAAGAACCCGCCCCCCTATAAGCCGAAAAAGCAGAACAATATGCTGCAAAACGCCCTGAATCAGCAACAGAAATAAAGGATAAGCAATTGAGAGCTGCACAAGTCCGTAAAAAGTGGACAATAGAGAAAAAGGCCCCCTATGGTAGAATTAAAGAAAACTACCATAGGGGGATTTTGAACTGCCCGGCTTTTTCTATACCTCGCATTACCAAGTACTGCAATAAGTACTGCAACGCCGGAAAAAAGTGCTACTCCACCGGTAGACAATGCGAACCGGTCACAGAAATATAAGGCACTCGCTGCGAAACAGTCCACCGGACTGTTTCTGCCAAATGCTG
>CAVCUL010000024.1:0-18972 GCA_963605415.1 bacterium
GGTATAAGGATTCGAACCTTAAATGACGGAGTCAGAGTCCGGAGTGTTACCGTTACACTATACCGCTATATATTCAGTTGGCAAGGCGGTTTCGCATTGCTGAATAATATTAGCATATTCGGCAGGGGTTGTCAAGAAAAAATGCGAATTTGTCGGCAAAAAATTCAGACGCCATGGGTGAAAACTGCGCTTTCCGGGACAAAGCGGTGTGTTCGCGTTGCCTTTGGGGCGCCACCTTGCAAAATCGTCGGATTTTCGCTATACTGAAAACAGAAAAAATCCGGTGAGAGACAATTTTATTTTTGCAGTGCGGTCAGCTCTTTTTTCATGGCAGAGAGGAGCACTTTGTTGTCCTTGCTGTCAGAGGTAATCACCACATCGCAGGTGTAGCCTGCGGTGCGCACATAAAATTCCTGCTGATAGCGGCCGGTGCGCAATTTTAAGGCGCCGGTGCGCTGGGCACAAATATCCGTGTACTTCATAGCCAGGCTGGTCTTAATGTCCGAGCGGGTGTACTCGCCGCCGCTGATGGTGGGCTTGGCGTCAAAGAACGCGGAGGCATTTTGCTGTTCGCCGGAGGTCAGGCGCAGGGTGTACCGCACGGTGCCGGCGTCATATTCATCTGTGCGGGTGTAGTTGTCGTCTGTCTTTTGCAGCTTTTCCTCTACCAGGGTGCTGTCCACCGCAGAGGGAAAGTTGGAGGCGATCATCACCTGTGCAGGGGGAAAGCTGTCGTCTGCCGTGTAGTAAAAAGCAAAGTACGCCACACTACCGGCCAGGAGCAACAGTGGGATCAGCAGAAAAAAGCGCTTGCCTCGTTTCAAAACCCAAACGGTCAGCCCAATGGCGGCCAGAACAAGGACGGCAAAAACCATATAAAATACATTCCAAATCATGAATAGACCTCTTTTGCGATAGTGACTCTATTATATCTTGCATTGCTTTGCAGGTCAACAGAAAGTTGGAGGATCAGCGATGAATGTGCAGGTAAACGGCATTACAGTATATTATGAAAAGCAGGGCAGCGGGCCGCCGCTGGTGCTGCTCCACGGAAACGGTGAGGACGGGCGCATTTTTGACCGCACCGCAGAGGTTTTGGCGCCCCATTATACCGTCTATACCATTGACAGCCGCTGCCACGGCAAAAGCAGCTCCAATGTGCCCCTTAGCTATGACTTAATGGTGGCGGATGTGTCGGCATTTATACGGGCATTAAAGTTGGACAAGCCGGTGATCTGCGGTTTCTCAGATGGTGGGATTGTGGCGCTGCTGGTAGCGATCCAAGCGCCGGAATTGCCCGGAGCGCTGATCGCCTGCGGCGCCAATACCACCCCGGCGGGTCTCAAGTGGCCGGTGCGCCTGGGGATGGCATTGAACTATTTGGTGCGCCGGGAACCGCGGACTAAGATGATGCTCTGTCAGCCACAGATCACCCCCGCTATGCTGAGCCGTATTCAGGCACCCACATTGGTTCTGTGCGGCGCCCACGATATGATCCGCCCGGCAGACAGCCGCGCCATCGCCGCCGCCATTCCCACCGCCCGCCTGCAAGTGCTCCCCGGCGAGGGCCACGGCACCTATATCGTCCACAGCCCCAAACTGGCCCACCTGGTGCTGGCATTTCTGCGCTCTATACCCTGATAAGTATTACGATTGATTTTTAGGCGCAAAACAGCAGCCATCGGCTTTTGGTCGATGGCTGCTTTCTTTTGACTTTATTGATTTTGTTTTTTGGCTTTATGCTTTTTGATCACTTTTACCAGCACGGTGATGATTACGGCCAAGGCCGCCAAGCCGGCGATGCCGCCGCACAGGGCGGGGAGAAATGTGTTTTTGTACTCGGAATAGCCCCGCTCCCGGATATAGGGGTTCTTTACTGTATAATCCAGCAGCTTGTCGGCGGTGATCACCTGGGTCTGGAACTGGGTCAGGTCGCTCTCGTCCAGGTCAATGGTGCGCACGCCACGGTAATTGCCGTAGCTGTAAAAGGTAACGGCAGGGGAAGCCAGCAGGCGAATGCCCTTATATGTACCGGCGTAGTCGTTCACATGGTCGTGGCCAAAGAACGCGCCTAAAATATCGCCCTGCTTGACCCAGCTGTCCAGCTGGCCGTCATTGGCTGTATTGGCGGGACAGGGGCCTTCGTTCAGGTGGCCGGAGTCGATATAATCCGGATTGGTCACATAATACTGGCTGGTGTGGTTGGCGTTGCCCCGCACGGCGCCCTCGGTGCCCTTGGGCACTTCCGTAAACATATTGTACACTTCCGGCACCACGATGTGCTGGAACAGCAGAGAGGGGACAGGCTTGCCGTCGTTCTCTGCTTTCAGGGCATTAGAGGTGCGCTCATACCAGTCGATCTGGTCCTTGTGCACATAGCCGTAGCCGCCGCCCTCGCTCTCGTCCGTATAAGGATTGGAGTCCATAAACCACAGGTTAAAGACGGTTTTGTCCCCGGCGGTGTTGAGAATGGGCAGGTTGTAGTTGCCCACGCCGGTCATCTCCTCGCCGTCCACCGCCATACAGTATTCGTACTCCTGAAACCAGGCCATCAGTTGTTTTTTGGCCTGCTCCTCGGTCATGCCGTTTTGCTCGTCGCACAGACCCTCGTGGTCGTGATTGCCGAACACCAGAGCAAAGGGGATCTTGCGGTCGTTAATGGCCTTGCCCACAATATCCACCGCCGCCTTGGTCTCTTCCGGGGTGACCCCTTTCCACCAACCGGCAATGTTGTCGCCGCCCAGGGCGATAAAGTCCGGCTGGGTTTGGTCAATGGCGTTGTTCATTAGATCCACCGTGGCCTGCTGGGGAGTGTTGGTGTCTTGAATATCTGTTAAGATCAAAATCTTGAATTTGCCGTTTTTGAATTGCAGGGGCGCGCCGGCGGTGTTGTCTGCCGCCAGTGTCGTAAAGGGCAGGGTGCCTAAGATGAGTAGGGCTGCCAACAGGGCAGTCAAGGCGTTACGCAGGGTCTTCATCTTGTGGTTCCTCCTTATCCGCTTTCTTTTTCTTTTTGAATTTCGCCAGCAGCTTTTCCGCCTTGGCCCACTCGGCCTCCGCCTTGTCGGCGTCCGCTTCCAGCCGCTCCTCCATATTGTAGTTCATAATATTGCAGCCGCACTTAGGGCATTCCGGCTTTAAGTAGAATACGCTCAGCTTGGCGCCGCACTTGGGGCATTTGTTTTCCATAAGCTCCTCCTTATTCTGCGTCTGCGGCAGCGCCGGTCAGGTTTTCGCGCCGCTGGGCCAACTCCCGGTGGATGGTGTCCAGCTTCTCGCCCTCCAGGTCGTAGAAGATAAACGGGATCAGGGACAGTAGGTTCAGCACCGCGGGAATGATGGTCACAATGGCCCAAAGCAGGAAGCGGGTGTTCAGTTCGCCGCCCTCCGGCAGCACCATATCCTGGTTCACCTCTTGCAGCCCGATCACCGGGATCAGTGCTGCAGACACGGCGGTGGAAAGAGAGCCGGTAAGCTTGCTGACAAAAGTGAGCAGAGAGAACGAGGTGCCCTCGCTGCGTTCCTTTGTCTTCCACTCCATATAGTCCACCGTGTCGCCGATCATCTTGGTGGGGATCACCATTTTAATGCTGCCCACGGCGGAGTTAAACACACCCCACACCATCATCAGCGGCACGATCACCCGCGGGTCGCGGTACCAGTGGGCGCCGATGAAGAAGATGGCGCTGGATACCACGGCCTTGACGATCACCGCGCGAATGACGATCTGCTTGGAGGTCCAGCGCCGTTCCAGTGCCGGAATAAAGGTATAGGCCAAAAAGCCGGTTACGGTGCCGGGAATCCCGGCGATAATGGACAGACTGGCGCTGCCAAGGGTAAAGAGATAAAAATACTGGGTAAAGGCGTCTGCAATGCTCTCTACGGTGCCCAGCACATTGTAGCACACGATCAGCAGCAGCGGCTTGTTCTTCGCCAGGCACTTAAAGCAGTCGGAGATCTTGGGTTCTTCATTTTGCTGCATGACCCGTTCTTTGGTGCACAGTCCGGCCAGGGAAAACAGACCCATGCCGAAGGTGCCGGCCACAATGCCTAAAATAAAGAACAGCCCCCGCATATCAATGCCGATTTTGCCACTTTTTTGCAGGTCAATAAAAACAGAGATGACCGGACTGACCAGGCCGCCGATGGCGCCGGAAATCAGGCGGGCAGAGGTGATAACCCGACTTCGATCCTCCGGATTGGGAGAAATAGCTGCCGACAGTCCCCAAAAGGGAATATCGCCGATGGTGTAAAAGAACTCCCATATAAAATAAGTGATACACATATAGACGATTTTGACGGTGGTGGAGTCCACCCCACGCAAAAACTCCGCACCGCCGAAAAAGAGAATGGTGGCGGCGCCCAGTGGAATGGGTACAAACAGCAGATAAGGCCGCAGCTTGCCGTAGCGGGTGCGGGTCTTGTCTACAATGGTGCCCATGATCGGATCGTTCATGGTGTCCCAGATCCCCATAAAGAAGATCATCAGCGACACGGCTTGGCCGGGTATGCCGAATACAGTGACCAGGAAAAAGGTCAGCTGCATACGCACCAGGTTGTAGCCGATCACCTGGCCGCCGTTGGCAACACCGTAGATCAGGGTCTCCTTGACCCCTACATAGCGTCGTTCTTTCAGTCCCGTTTGTTCCATAGCATATCCCCCTTCTTTTCATGAATGGAAACGGTTGCCGAATTATATCCGCCGGTGGCGGTTTTGAACCCGATTTTGTGCAGAAACGGTCAAGGCTATCATAACTCACATTGCACAAAAAATCAAGAAATAATATAGAAATTTTATGCAAATTGCAAAATATTGCGTGCGTCACCGCCTTCAAATGCAACATCCACAGTTCAAACCTGAGCATAAAAAACGCACAGACAAATTGCCTGTGCGTCAAAGTGATGGAAATGGAAGCGTTATCTGCGCAGCCAAATACACGGGCGCACGCCGCCGCTGGAATAGAACACCGGGATGCCGTGGGTTAAAACGGTGCCGTTACTGTGCACGCTGGCTGTGGCCAGTCCATGCTTGCCGGGGGAGCGCAGCCACCACCAGGACTGGTGGCGATTGTCCTCAAACAGTCCGTTTTCCACCGCGTGGGGCGTGCCGGTGGCGCTTCTCTGGTCGCTGCTTTTGAACAATTGCTCTACTTGCGCAATGGAGAGTATAAATACCCTGTCATTGGTGGCCCTGCCCGGGTCGGTGCTGTACAAGGGATTGCCATCTGCCTGTACATCGCAAGCGATAATATCCGCTTTTTCCTCCGCAGTAAAGGCTGTGCGGTAGAATTCGCTGTTGAGCCATTTGCGCAGGGTGGATCTTTCCCAGGTGGTTTCCCGCTTTTCATCGCTGTTGTAGGGAAGTGTTTCGATAATTTGATCTGTGATCATCAGCAGCGCGTCGTTGTCCTGCTTGAGCACGCGCCAGTGGATCGGCGCACCCTTGTATGTGCCGTAATCCATATAGTCGATATGATCCGTCATTTTTGGCTCTCCTGTTATTTCAGTGCTTTGCATTTTTTATTTCTTGCGTCGATCTGTGCCAGCAGTTCATCGGCAGACCCCTGTGCAGAAAGTGTATCGCCGCTGTGCACTGCGGCGGAGAATGCGGCAAAGGCGGCTTGAACTTGACTGTCCGCTTGTTGTAATGCCGGTGTGGACATAGGATCGGAATAGCGAACGGCGGTATAGACTTTCTCAGCCAAGGCTTTGGTCTGGGGCGTCTTGCACTGATCCATCAGCACCTCTGCGTCAACAGTGAGGGATTTGATGAAAGCGGTTTGTTCTTTGACCTGCCGGCCTTTTTGTTCTACGACCTCTGCCGCAGCGGTGGATTTTACAATGGCAACGGCGTAGTAAGCGAAAATGCAAACATCAATGACCACGCCGATCCAGTAAGGAATGACCGGAACAGCCATCACCAATGCACCGGCGATCACAGATACCACTAGAGCAGTGAACGACAGCTTGACCACCGGATAGCGAAGAAAGATCCTATCCGTATGATCGCTTCTAAAGAAGAAAATGCTGCATACCAGATTGCCGATGAAAATCAGGTCGATAAAAGCATAGCTGATCCAAAATGCCGGGCGCAAGGCGGCAAGACCGACTGTGGCACCGGCGGCAGCAAAGGTGATCACTTGAAATGCAAGAAAGAGAATGGCCCAACAAATGCCGTAATACTTAAAATAAGGTTTCATACGCACACCTCCTATAAAATACTGGCCAGCAGCTGCTGCTTCAGTTGCGCGAATTCCTGGTCAGAGAGCATATTGGCGTCTTTCATCATTTGCAGCTTTTGCAACTTGGCTTGGAAAGCGGCCATATCGTCCGATGGCGCGGGTTGCTGCGGTTGCGGAGAGCCGGCACTGTCTAATGCACCGTTTACCGCATTGCCTACCAGGCCGCCAACGGCGCCGCCTACCCCGGCCATGGTGCCAAGTCCCACACCCATATTGGTGAATTGGCCGGTCGCTTCATTTTTGGCTACATCTTGCGCCACATCAAAACTGCGCTCCTGTTGGTAGGTGTAGCCCTCCTGCGCGCGCTTGGTGGCCATAGCCTGGGAGGCGATCACTGTCTTTTGTGCCTCGGTCTCTGCGTCGATCACCTGGGTCTGCTGGCGAATTCTGGCCTCCGTAATATCTGCGTATTGACGGAAATACAGGCTCTTGAACTTCTCATAAGTCGGTTCGCCCTCCGGCTTGACCACGGTGGTCAGGAAAAAGCGCTCCAGTGCAATGCCGTAATCGTCAAAATCCGGGCGCAGCAGTTCCATCAATGCCGCAGACAATTCATTCAGATGGGCGTCAATTTCAAAAATATTGATCTTTTGCTGCCGGATGACTTGGGCAATATAGGATTTGACCCGGGTCATCAAAAAGGCACGGAAGTAGCGGGTCAGTCCGGCCTGACCGAGAAAGTCCTCTGTGCCCACCAGTTTGATGAGCAGCTTGCGGGAGTCGTTGACCCGCAGACTCATTTCGCCGCTGGCGCCAATGGCAAGGGGAAAGTTAAAAGTGGGTTCCATAAATTGCACTTTGCTGTCTGTGCCCCACTTAATGGCCATCTGCTCGGTTTTGTTAATGAAGTAGACCTCGCAGTGGAACGGCGTTTGCCCACCGGTGGGTATGTTCAGCGCTTTGCCGATCAGGGGAATGTTTTGGGTCTCCAGCGTGTAACGACCGGGGCCGAACAGATCCAGCGCCTGGCCGTTCATCATAAAGATCGCTTCTTGACTTTCGTGTACGATCAGTTGCGTCAGTGCGTTAAAATCCTCGCACGGGTGCTTCCAGATGAAGGTGGTGTTGTCGCCTTCATATTTGATAATATCTGCGATTTTTGCCATAAAGTGCCTCCTTTTTCTTACTTGGTATTGACCCACATAGCCGGTCGAATACCGTAATCGTCCTCTTCGTTGTCTCCAGATGTATTGACGCTGCCGTCACTGGCAACTAAGGAAATGCGGAAAATGGCATCTCCCTTCGTACGTAGGCACCAGGCCTTTGCGCTGCCGCTTTTGGTTTTGCAAATGCGCGCTTCGTCTGAGGAAAAATACTTTTTTGCCTCATCTATGGAGAGTAGGAAAATACGGTCGCTGGTATTTTTACCGCTGCTTTGGTCATAGTCTGTATTCTTTTTGTTTTTGACTTTGGTGACCAGAATGTGCTTTTTATCCGTGTTGTCAAAGGATTTGTCGTAGAAATAGCCACCCAGCCATTTGCGAATGGCGCTTTCGTCCCATGTTGCATAGCTGTTTTTGTGAAATGCCATTTCCGTTAATATGTATTTGGAGACCAGCAGCGTTTTGCTTTTGTCTTTGTTTTTGCTCAGTACGATCCATTCAATAGGTTCACCGTCATAGGTGCCGAGCGTGACGGTGTCGCCTTTTTTGGCGGCTTTCAGCCGGGCAAATTGCTGGGCCTTGTATTGGTCGTAAATGGCTTTCATCTGGTCGCCGCTGTCCTTGTACTTGGCAATGGACGCATATTTTTCATATGCGCCGATGTATTCCTTCTGCGCTGCAAGGGCTTTGGCCTGCTGATAGATGCATTCGTTTTGCTTGGCGGTGGCATCTTTGTAGTCGCTGCTTCGGTGCAGCAGCAGACCGTAGGCTTGATACGCTCCATCGTAATCGCCGCTTTCTAACAACTTTTCTGCACGGCCGTATTGTACGGCGTTGCTGATGGGAAAGGAGACTGCACAGATGGCGATTGTGAGTATGATGACCAGGATCATCAGGTTTTTAAGGCTTAGAATCGTGGCGGTATCAGTCGGAGCGGATACATTTTTTTGGCGCTGTGCTGTACCTTGCGTGCTGTTCATTCATCTTCACCTGCCTTGTGGAGTATGGCTTGCCATTGTTGCTTATTCATTTGCACTTCCTGTGCTTTTGCGCCGTCTTGCGGTAAGATCAGCCCGATCTGCTTCAATTGATCCATCAGGGCAGCGGCGCGGCCGTAACCAATATCCATCTTGCGTTGCAAAACAGAGGCGCTGGCTTTTCCGTTGTCTATCACAATATTGCCTGCTTCTTCCAGTAGCGGGTCAAGGGATTCATACTTACTCAAATTCAGCGAACGGATAATATCGCTTGCCTGTTGCAGAGCGGCATTGTTTCTCTCCATATCGTTATGGATCTTCTGTTGCTCATGACTTGCTGTTCGAAGTGTGCTCTGCAAGGTGAGGATGCTCGATTTGGTTTGATTTATACTGGTATGGTAGGCGTCAATATCCCGACCGCTCCGTACCATGGCAATGGCGTGTACGATAGGGGGACAGAGAATACCGAGCGCAATATATACTTTTTTCTTATTTTCCGTATATTCAGAGAGCCATTTAAGCTGTTTGATCCAGAGAACCAAAAACACAAAATCAATGATATAGTAGGACAAAACCAATAGGGCTTCCAGCGTGCTTGCGTTTGAAAACGAAGCGGTGCATATGCAAATGCAGCAGCCGATCAACCAATCGATCAGTGCCAGGCTGAGCACTTTTTTTGCTTTTTTGATCTCTTTGGGCATTTGCTCCAGTATCCACTGCCCGTGATCGATTTGCCGGTTGATGTCACTTTTTATATCGTCATAATTGTTTTGCAGGTTTTGCAATTCGCTGCCCTGCTTTTGGTAGAATAGAACTTCTTGGCGCTTTTCGGATAAGGTTTTTAAGGCGGTATCGCAGGCGATGATTTTATCGGTGGCATCTTTGTAATCGCCCAAAAGATCAAAGGTAAACCGGGCTTTTTCGTATTTGCATTGCTCCAAGTCCCGGCACGCATTTTGATATTGCGCTTCTGTTCTCAGTTCCAGAAAAGCGTCCAATCGGGCTTTCTGCTTTTCGTTGGCGAATTCGACTGCGTTGAAAAAGTCCGCGTCCAGCGGAACGACTTTGTTCAGTGCGGAAGTCTCTGCTTGCAGTCTGTCAAAGGAGAGGTACTCCCCGGCGGCTAAGAATTTGCAAAGATAGGCGTCTGTGTTTCTCGGCTCCAGATCCAGCACTTTTTCCGCATACTGGTTGGCCTTTTTCCAGTTGCCGTCCTCCAAAAAAATGTAGGCGCGTTCCAGCAGTGGTTTGGCTTTCTCGCCGGCCGTTTGCACCGCCAGTTCCTGTGTTTGCGGCGCCGGTGCGCTTGCTGCCAGGACTTTTTTGACGCCCCGAACCAAGTCCTGCAAAAAACCGATCTTGCCCATATCCTGCGCTTGCAAATAGGTAAACTCCTCCGGCATGTCATAAGGCGACATATCCTTGTAGCAGGGGATCAATGCCTTGGTGCTGTCCTGCTGCACAATGGACAGGTATCGGTCCCATTCGTTTTTGACCCAAGGGGCATTCATATTCTCTGCCGACAGGCCCACCACCAGCATTACTTTGGCAGAGTGCAGGGCGGCATAAATGTACGGCTCATAGGCCGTGCCGATCTTGTCCTCCAGCGTAATGCGAGAGAAGAAGACCCGCAGTCCCTCCCGGGTCAGTGCGTCATAGATCTTCTGGGCGTATACGCTGTCGTGGGTGCGTGCGCCGGTGCCGTCCGTTTCTTTGTAGCAGATGAATACATCGTAGGGCTTTTCCTCTTTGGAAATGGTAGAGATGTTCTTCTGTATGGTGTCGATCTGTGCCGCTTCCGCTTCAAAAATATCTTTTTGATAGCTGTTTGCGCACCGGATGGCGTTTAAGTAATCCCCGTCACGCAAAATCGACTTGGTTTGGAACCGATTGACGGTCGGCACTCTTCTGTGGCTTTTGGGGTCCTCTACATACTCAATGCCATAGCGGCACAGCACAATGGACCAATAGGCTTCGGCATCCGTATCGTCTGTTGCAAGGACCATTTCATAAATGCCCATGGCCTTGTCAAATTCGTTGTTCCGCCAAAAATAATTGGCCCGTTCAAACATAGCGACTCGTTTTTCATCGTCCAATTTGGGGAGGGTCTGCTTTGTGCCGCAATAGGCGCAGGTGCAGACCGATGCGCCGTCTGTCACATTCAGGTCGCCGCCGCACATTTTACATTTGAATATTGCCATTTTTCTTCTCCGTATTTATAGGCTTGCTCGCATGTCGTTTGCTTTGACAAAAGGAGACAAAAAGAATGAAAAAAGCCTATACTATTTCTTTTTTATTTTACTGCAAAAGAATCCGGCTTGTCAATCTATTTATACGAAATCTTTATTTGCCGTAATATTTGTTTTTTGCATAGGCTTCTTTTGCTGTGAAAAAAGAAAAGACACAAGTCTTGCCCGCATAGGGTAAAGGCTTGTGTCTGTGAGGTTTAGAATGTTGGAAAATTCGTATTACATCTTCTCCAGCAGCGCGAGCAGATCCGGCAGGTGGTGGATCTGGTATTCTACGGTGTCGTCGGTAGGGAGGGGCAGGCGGTTTGGGTTGTACCAGCAGGTGTGCATACCGGCGGTTTTGCCGCCCAACATATCGGAGGTCAGGCTGTCGCCCAGCATCAGGCTTTCGCTACGCCGGACCCCCGGCAATTTGGCGAAGCAGGCGTCAAAAAAACCGGACTGGGGCTTATTGGCCCCCAGGTACTCGGAGATAAACACCTGATCCAGCAGAGGAAGGATGCCGCTGCTTTTCAGCCGTCCTTCCTGTATCCAGCCGGTGCCGTTGGAGGCCAGGCATAGTGTGTAGTGCCCGTGGAGAGCAGTGAGCAACTCCTGCGCCCCGGGCAGGAAAAAGTGGCGGCTGCTCAGACGCTCCATATAGTAGCGGTTTACCTCCTCTCGGTTCAGGCCGCTGTCCAGGTGAGTCAGCAGCAGGTCAAATCGGCGGTAGCCGATCTCCCGGCGCTGAATTTTGCCCTGCTCCAGCAGCTTCCACTGCGCATCGTTTCCGGCACTGTACAGAGCCAAAATTTTGTCCGAATAGGGTAGGTCATAGTGGCGCATGGTCTCCTCCAGTGCCACCTGCTCCGCTTGCTGAAAGCTGAACAGCGTATCGTCTAAATCTAAAAAAATCGTGGTAATCATAGCGTGCTCCTTTGGCTCCAGTATAGCACAGCTGCCGCAGGGTACGCAAGTCCTAAAAAGCGGACGGCAGCTTGTATGTAGGTGCATTTTATGGTATGCTCTTTACCAAGGAGGTAGAAGAATGGAACCGATCAATTGGATTTTATTTGCGGTGTTTATTGTGCTGCAAGTGGCGATCATGATTTTGCTGATGCGCCGCCGCAGCGGGGACGCAGGGCACCAAACGGAGCTGCTAGCACGGCAGCTGCAAACCCAGGACAATGAGCGCCGCGCCCAAATGGAGCGGCTGGAAGCGGCGGTGCAGACCCTGCGGGAGGATAACTACCGCCAGCAGGTGAAGTTGCTGGAGTTGGTACAGAACCAAAGCGACAGCCAAACCCGGCGGGTGGGCGCCTTTATGGCAGAAATGCAAAAGAGCAACGAGGAAAAGCTGGACCAAATGCGACAAACGGTGGACGAAAAGCTCACCGGCACCCTGAATACCCGCTTGAATGCCTCGTTCCAGACTGTGTCTCAGCAGCTGGAGAGCGTGTACAAGAGCCTGGGCGAAATGCAAAAGCTGTCCTCCGGGGTGACGGAGAGCGTCAACGGGCTGAACCGGGTGCTCACCAATGTAAAGAGCCGGGGCACCTGGGCGGAGGTGCAGCTGGGCAATATTTTGGACCAGACGGTGCCGGGTATGTACGATACCAATGTGGCCACTAACCCCAAGTATAACGGTCGGGTGGAGTTCGCGGTGCGAATCCCGGCGGCAGACGGCAGCAGCCACGCCTGGCTGCCCATTGACTCCAAGTTCCCTATGGAGGACTACGCCCGCCTGACCGCAGCGGCCCAGACCGGGGATCGGCAGGGAATGGAGAGCGCCCAAAAGGCGCTGGAGCAGCGGGTGCGTGACGAGGCCAAGCTGGTGCGCCAGTACATTTCTGCGCCGGAGACCACGCCATTTGCGGTGCTGTATTTGGCCACCGAGGGGCTGTATGCGCAGATCCTGGGCAGTCGCAGCGGGCTGGCGGAGAAGTTGCAGCAGCAGGGGATCCTGCTGGCCGGGCCTACCACGGTGACGGCGCTGCTCAATGCGCTGGCTATGGGCTTTCGTACCCTGGCCATCAACCGCAAGGCCACGGAGGTGTGGCAGGTACTGGGCGCTGCCAAAATGCAGTACCAGAAATTCGGCGATCTGCTGCAAAAGGCTCGCAAAAAGGTGGACGAGGCCGGTAAAGTGCTGGACGAGGCGGACCACCGCAACGACATTATTCAAAAGCACTTGCGCCGGGTGGAGACTCTGGATGACCCGGACGCGGCTGAAGCGATTTTGCAGGATTCAATTTAAAAATCATACCAAAACAGGCGGCTGCTGCGTGTTTGCAGTGCCGCCTGTTTTGGTTACTTATAGGCTTTTATGATTTCTTTAATCATGCGCACATTGTCGTTTTTGCTCAATGCCTTTGGAGATTTATATTCCAGCAGGCAGCAGGGAATGTTCAGCTTTTTGTGTACCCAGCCGATGGCGTAGCCGGAGTCGGCTGCATAAACGCCGTCCTTCATCTTTTTCAGCTTTAAGTTGCGATTTACAATTTTGCACAGTTTTTTTGTGCCCAGCGTTTCGTTCAGCCAGCCGTGGGCGTTGATGTAAAGATTCGGCTTGCTGTCCAGAATAAAGTCCCGCAGTGCACGGGTTTCCTTGGCCTTGAACGGCCCGAAATCCCGGTTCATATCTATATGTTTTGCGGTGCAGCGGCCAAAGGCGCTTTTGCAGGCGCGTTTATTGTTTTTGCCGGCGATGGTGCCGTCCGGATTGGCACAGGGAACGATCACAAGCCGGTAACTGCCCAGTTCGTCCGGGTGAGTGGCAAAGTAGGCAATCAGTTGATTGGCCAAAGCAGTCAGTTTCTTTCCGTCCTTTGCATAGGCGTCCTCAAATCCGTGTACGGCAAAGTCTATAAACAGGGTCTTTTTGTACTTCCCGTCTGCAGGCGTGATGATGTAGCCCTCCAAATTCCGTTTTTGTACGGATTTGCCGTAAATGATTTGCGACACATTGGCGTAGTCCAGCGCCAACTGGGCGGCATTTGCATTTAAGGACAATGCCTTGTCCTGCACACGAATGGTGATCTGATCCTCCAGTCCGTTATAAGTGCGTACCGTCAGCACAGTGCTGCCCTTGGCTTTGCCGGTGATGTATCCCTTGCTGTTGACGGTGGCAATGGAGGTATCCTTGATTTTGTAGGTGATGTTTTTTGCAGCGGCACCGGCGTTCAACCGGATTTGCACCTTGTGGTTGTTTGCGCCTTTTTGAATGACTGCGTCGCCGCCTTTGATCTGCATTTTCGTAGGCGCTGACTTTACGGTTACCGTGCATGTGGCGGTTTTGCCGTTAAAGGTGCGTACCTGAATGGTGGTTTTTCCCGGTTGCAAGGCACGGATAATGCTGCCGCGTACCGTTGCCACACCGCTGTCGGTGCTGCTGAAGGTGCGCTGATAAGAGGCCCCGTCGGAGACTTTTGAATCAATATCAAAGGTTTCGCCTACGCCCAGAGTCAGCGCGGTTTCCGTTAGCTTTACTGCTTTTGCCGCGGTCTTTACCCGAATGGTTACGGTTGCCTTTTTGCCGCCGTGCGATACGGTTACGGTGGTTTTGCCTACACGCTTGGCTGTGACCACACCGGTCTTGCTGACGGAGACAATCTTCTGATCCGCAGGCTTGTAGGTGCAGGCTTGCGGTGATACGGTCGCATCTGCCAGCTGGATGCAGGCGGCTTTTTCTTTTAGCCCCAGTGTTGCGTAGGTGCGTTTTACTTCCAGATTTTGAGCGCCGTATGCCGTTACGGTGCCGCCAAAAAGCAGCGCCAGCAGCAAGAGTACAGAGAGCGCAAGGGTGCGAATACGCATAAGATCATCTTCCTTCTTTCTGTTTTTTTCAGTATACCATTTTTTGATATGTGATTCAAGATGGCGTTATACAGGCAGTTGGCGGTTGCGCCGAGAAAGCGTTTGTGTTAAAATACCTTTGAGGTATTTATTATGGATCAGCTTTGGAAACAGAATTTGCGGCAGATTGAGCCGTATGTACCCGGGGAGCAAAGCAACGACCCGGATCGGATCAAGCTCAATGCTAATGAGAACCCGTACCCTCCGGCCCCCGGTGTGGAGGCGGTGCTGCGCAACTACGATCCGGCAGCGCTGTGCCTGTACCCGGACGCCAACGCCCGGCTGCTGAAGGCGTCTATTGCCCGCCACTACGGCGTGGCGCCGGAGCAGGTGTTTGTGGGCAACGGCTCGGACGATGTGCTGGCACTGGCCTTTCAGTCCTTTTTTAACAGCGACAAGCCCATTGCCTTTCCGGATATTACTTACAGCTTTTACCCGGTGTGGTGTCGGCTGTTTCGCATTCCCTTTGTGACCCATTCGCTGACGGCGGACTTTCGCATTGACCCGGCGGATTACGCGGCGCCCAACGGCGGCGTGGTGCTGCCCAATCCCAACGCCCCCACCTCCATCGGTGAGGACCTGCCCTTTGTGCAGGCGCTGCTGGAGGGCAACCGGGACGCGGTGGTGATCATTGATGAGGCCTATGCGGACTTTGGCGGCGTCAGCGCTGTGCCGCTGCTGGCGGACTATCCCAATTTGCTGGTGTGCGGCACATTCTCAAAATCCCGCTCCCTGGCCGGGCTGCGGCTGGGCTTTGCCATTGGCAGCCCGGAGCTGATCGGCGTGCTGGAGGCGGTGAAGAATTCCTACAACAGCTACACGGTGGACAATCTGTCCCTGCTGTGCGGCGCGGCCGCTATGGACGATGAGGCGTATTTTGCCAAGACCACCGGGGCGGTGATGGCCACCCGGGAGCGAGTGCGCCGGGCGCTGGAGCAGATGGGCTTTTCCGTACTGCCCTCCCGCACCAACTTCCTCTTTGCCACCAAGGACGGCGCGTCTATGCGGGAGCTGTTCCTGTATCTGAAAGAAAAGCATATTTACATTCGCTATTTTGATCTGCCGCGGATCGACAATTATGTGCGTATTACCATTGGCACCGACCCGCAGATGGACGCATTCTTGCAGGGAACGGAGGCGTTTTTGCGTGGAGAATAAAAAAGTTGCACTGATCTTCTTGTATTTTATCGGCGCCATTCAGCTGGTGGCCGGTGTGTACACCCAGCTGGTGGGGCTGTTCCATTGGGACTTTATGGCCCTGTTCCCGGTGGTGGAGATGGGCACCCAGCAGATCTTGTATCTTAACTTGCTGGCGGTGTTCCTGGTGACCACCCTGATCCACATTGTGGTGGCGGCGCTGGTGAATGACGGCAGCTACGGCCCGGTGGATGTGCTGCGGGCTTGTCCGCCGCTGACCGCCGTGGTGCCGCTGGTGCTCTTTGGCATTTCCATTTATACCACCCTGGGCGCCACCTCGGTGGGGGAGCGAGTGTTCTGCCTGGCGGTGTCCGCTCTGTATATTTTGGCCTGCTATATCAGCGTAGGCTGCATTGCCGCCGTGCGGGATATGAAAGATTAACGAAAGACAGATAGAAAAAGGACCTCTGCGTTTGGTGCACAGAGGTCCTTTTTGTATTTTATTTGCCGAGAAAGAGTACCAACAGCAGGGCCACAACGGCGATACCGCCCAGGGCGGCAAAAATTTTGACCGCGCGGGACACCGCGTCATATACATTGGTGGGCATAATTTGGAAGAAAGCAAAATGCAGCGGCTCTTGCAGCTTTTTGCCTACCAGGTCCCGGTAGCGCAGGTCCCGGGTGGACAGGCTGCCGTCCCGGTGCAGCTCAATGGTGCGCACCCCACGGTCCAGCCCCGGACCGTACACATGGAACCCGGCGCCCTGGGTGTAGCCCACATCAATGCCGCGAATGTTGCCGTGGAAAGCGTTGTTGTGGTCGTGGCCAAAGTACAGGCCCTTCACCTCGCCCTTTTCGCAAAAGGCGTCAAACTCGCCGCTGTTCTCCTGGGGATCGGCGGGGGACTCCTTCATAAAGCCCTCTTTGTTGACCCGCTTTCTGTTCAGCACGAACCATTCCTTGGCGTGGGTACGGAAGCCCTGCACCGCGCCTTTGGTGGACTTCTTCACCCGGGTGAGCAGGTCAAACACCTCGCACACGGGAATGTGCTGGATCACCACAGAGGGAATGGTGTGGCCGTACTGCTTTTCGTAGCTGTCACGCACGCCGCGATACCAGTCGATCTGGTTTTGGTGCACATGATCGTAGCCTATTTTCAAACTGGAATGGCTGTCGATCAGATATAGCAGATAGCCGGGCCGGTCACCGTCGGCGATCTCCAGCACGCAGTTGCCGACCCCGTCCACGCCGGGGGTATCCTCGCCGATGAAGCCGGGGATCTCTTTATAAATTTCGAACTGGGCGCGATTGTCCAGACCAACTTGCCGATCATGATTGCCAAAGCAGATGGCAAAGGGCAGGTGCCGCTCCACCACCGGGGCGGTCAGTTCTTTGAGAACCCGGCGCACCTCGTCCTCATCGCCATGGAACCCGCGACCCCAGATCTGGTCGCCGCTGTACACCACCAAATCCGGTTCCTCTCGATCCAGGGCGGCATTGATCAGCGCCAAGGTATCCGGGCTGACCTTGCGGCCCTCCTGGGTGTCAGCAATTTGTAAAATCTTAAAGGTGTCGTTTTTGAAATGCAATTTCATATCCATTCTCCGTTCTCGGGAATTTTGTCTTTTTTCTAATTTTAACACAAGAAAGCCTTGACGGCAACGCTTTTTCTAATTATAATATGAAGTGCTGTTACGGCAAAGACATCCGCCCGTGGCGAAGCTGGATATCGCAGCAGATTCCGATTCTGAAGGCCGGGGGTTCGAATCCCTCCGGGCGGACCAAAGATCGACAGGTATTGCAAGGTGCCTGTCGATTTTATTTTTCTTGATTTTGCAGCCGGACGGTGAGGCTCTTTACAGGGGCGTACCGGTGTGGTAAAATGCAGAAGAGGTGAGCAAGTATGTATGAGCCCAGCGAAACACGCTATGAGACCATGCTTTATAATTTGTGCGGCAAAAGCGGTCTGCGACTGCCGGCACTGTCGGTGGGGCTGTGGCAGAACTTTGGCGTGAATGATGATTACGATACCATGAAAGAGATCATCCTGACGGCCTTTGACCACGGGGTGACCCACTTTGACCTGGCCAACAATTACGGACCGGAGCCGGGCCGGGCAGAGATCAATTTTGGCCGGATATTCAAGGAAAACCTGCGCCCTTACCGGGACCAGCTGATCATCAGCACCAAGGCCGGGTACGAGATGTGGCCCGGGCCATACGGTGGTCGGGGCGGCAGCCGCAAGTACCTGACTGCCTCCCTGGACCAGAGCTTGCAGCGGATGGGGCTGGAGTATGTGGATATTTTTTATCACCACTGTATGACCCCGGACACGCCGCTGAAAGAGACGGCCCTGTGCCTGGCGGACCTGGTGCGCCGGGGCAAGACTCTGTATGTGGGCATGAGCAATTATGACGGCAAGACCATGCACCGGATGTACCACAAGTGCGACGATGTGCACGCGCCCTTTGTCATCAACCAAAATCGCTACTCCATCTTTGATCGCACGGTGGAGAAAAACAAGCTGCTGAAAGAAGCCCGGGACAAGGGCAAGGGCGTGATCTGCTTCTCGCCGCTGGCCCAGGGGCAGCTGTCGGATAAATACGCCAAGGGTATTCCGGAGGGCGCCCGCCTGTTTGGCAACGAAAAGCTGCAAGCCCATGTGGGCTACGACCAGCGCCGTGCCCAGCAGATTGAAAAGCTCTATCAGCTGGCCCGGGATCGGGGCGAGACCCTGTCCCAGCTGGCGATCCAGTGGCTGTGGCAGCAAAAGGGGGTCACCTCCGTGCTGGTGGGTGTGCACTCCAAGGCCCAGTTGCTGGAGAATTTTGCTGCGCTGGAGCAGCCGCCCCTTAGCGAGGCGGACCTGATCCGGATCGACACTTACAGCAAATAACGGCACTTTATACAGAATAAGTAAAACAAAAGGAACGCGGCTGAGAATGAACAAGTTCGTAAAAAGTGGACAATAGAAAAAAGATCCCTCTTGATGTAGAATATACATCAGGAGGGAATTTTTATGCCAAGAAGTGATCAACACATAAGCAATTATGAAAATGAAATCTTAGAATTGAAGACACAAGGAATGACTCTGAGAGAAACAGGAACAAAACTTGGATTCACAAAAGACTTCCTTTACTTATCCATCATTAGAGACTTATATGATAACAGCATTATCGCATACAAAATGGCCAAAGAACAAAGTATTAAATTGGTGCTTGATACAATTAAAAGCGATGAAAAGAGAAAATGTTACTGCGGAGGTGCATATGTCGATTTTCTTTATTTGAAGTATGCGGATGTTTTTCAAGTATACTGCTTATTATTTTTTTAGACGATGCATGACTCAATTAATTCAACTATTCTATTATATTTAGAATTTTCTAATTTATAATAAATGGGATTTCCTTTATGACAGATATCAAAATAA
>CAVCUL010000025.1:0-18865 GCA_963605415.1 bacterium
GCCATTTCAAAATTATGCCGCAGGCAAATTTTGAAGGCAATATAATTTGTTAGTGTGATTTTTTCACACTATCTCCTGTATTTTGCTACTTATAAAGCCACAAAACCCCGCCGAAAATCGGCAGGGTACTGGACAACTCTGTTTATTTTTGATCCCGACCGGGGGCGCCGTCCGGCTCATCCGGCAGCTGATCTACGCCGCCCACCGCCTCTTGCAAGCCCAGGTCCTCTTTGATTTGAGAAGTGGAAATGCCCGGCGTGCGGTCCAGGAATACCAGCTGGCAGTAATCTTTCAAATAATCGAACTTGTCGCTGCCTTTCCAGTCGCCGCCCATCACCACCGTGTCAATGTGATACTCCTGCACATCGTGGATCTTCTGCTCCCAGCTGTTCTCCGGGATCACCAGATCCACATAGCGGATCGCCTCCAGCATCTTTTTGCGGGTCTCATAGGTGTGGTAAGCCTTTTTGCCCTTCTCGGCGTTAAATTCATCGGTAGACAGGGCCACCACCAGGTAGTCGCCCATGGCCTTAGCCCGCTGCAACAACCGAATGTGGCCGTAATGGAGCAGATCGAATGTACCGTATGTTAAAATGCGTTTCATTTTCTTTTCCTGCCTTTCTGAAAAGCGGTTCGGTATACTTATTAAACCACACCGGCGCCCTCTCTGTCAAGCACCACACGCTCCACCACGCGCTGTGCGGCGTGGCCGTCGTCCAGATAATTAAAGCGGGCGTTAAAGGCGGCGTACTTCTCCGCATACCGGGACTTGTCCGCCTCTACGGTGCACAGCGCCCGGTGCAGATCCGCCTGATTTTCCACAATGGGGCCGGGCAGGCAGTCCAGGTCAATATAAAACCCGCGAATTTCTCCTGCATAACTGGCCAGATCATACATATAAAATAGCATAGGCCGGTGCAGATTGGCATAGTCAAAAAACACGGAGCTGTAGTCGGTAATGAGCACATCCGCCACCACATACAGCCGGTTTATATCCGTCACGCCGCAGGCGTCGTACACAAAGCCCTTGTACTTCTCAAAATCAAAGGAATTGGCCACCAAATAGTGGGCACGAAACAGGATCACATAATCCTCGCCGAATTCCCGGCGCAGGGCGTCAAAATCCATGTGGGTGCGGTACACATAGCCCAGCTTGGCGTCGTGCTGATTGTCCCGCCAGGTGGGGGCGTAAAGAATAACTTTCTTGTCCGCCGGCAGTCCCAGCTCCCCCTTGATCCGTGCCTCGTCCGCCGGGGTGTGGTTGATGAGAAAGTCGTTGCGGGGATAGCCTGCCTCCAGCACCGTGTCCGCCTTGCCCACTGCCTGCAAATTCCAGGCGGAAATAAACTTCTCCGCCGCAAAGGCCGAGGGCGCCAGAATATATTTGAACTTTTCGGCGTCTACTTTATATTTTTGGCGAATTTCCTCTTTGGAATTCATGGCATTGTCGGAAATGGCAATGTCATACCCCAGGCGCTTCAGCGGGGTGCCGTGCCACAGCTGCACATACACCTGGTCCTCCCGGGGGAAGATATGGTCCGCAATGCGGTAATTGAAAAACCAGTATTTTGCCCGGGCGCAGACCTCCTCATAAGCCGGTGTGTTCACGGTAACAATATAGGTATTGGGGTGGTCCAGCACATAAGTGAACTTCTTTGGCTCCCGAAAGGCCCACACAAAGGTGTAGTCCGCAAAGCGGGGATCGCCGCACATATATTCATAAATGGCCTTGGGGCTGTCGCTGTATCCCCGGCCGTCAAAGGTAGAGAATAGCACCACCTTGGGGTCCGTGGCGATATGGGCTGTGCGCTTTTGATATGTGCTCATGCGCTCGTCCAGCAACAAACGGCGGCTGGCCTTGCGAAAGACCGTGCTGCGCTTGGCCACATCAATGGCCACCTTTTTGATCTTCTTAAACAGATCCCGGCGCAGGTCCCGCCTGTGGGGCGCGTACAGCAGTTCTAAATTGTCTGTATTATACCAATCCATGGCTTCCTCTTCACTTTCACAGGGTTTCTATACAATATTATAGATAGATAGCGGATAATGTCAATATTCTTTCTGAAAAAGGCAAATCCTGCTATGACGAATATAGACAAATCATGCAATTTATGCTACTATAAAAAACAAAGATTTTTTGTAACTTCCACATAGGCGGAGAAATGTATGACCAACCCCACTGTTACAATTGAACACTGCCGACAGACCGGTGATCGACTGGAGCTGCAAGTGACCCTCACCTGCCCGGCACCCCCGGTGTACCCCAAGCTCAGTGTAGTGTTTACCTGTGGTGCACGCACCCGGATCATTCCCATGGCGCTTACCCACAGCGACGGCACCGCCCTGCGCGCCCAAAAGGCGGTGGAACTGGCCTATGTGTTTTACGAGCCGCCGGTGGGGCAGCCTATGGGCATTACCTTTCTTTATACCGACGGCGTCCACGGCTACCAGCCGGTGGAGCCGGATCGGCCACAGCAAGTGACCTGCCCGCCCCGCCGAGCACTGCGCCACTTTATCCACAGCAGCCGGAAAGAAAAATTAAAGCAGCTGGCCGGGGCCTGCTTTTCCCTGCTGGCTCTGCCCTATCGGCACCGCAAGGTGCAGCCCGGGCGGGTGACTTTCCTTTCCAACCGCTCCGATCGGCTGTCCGGCAATATTAAATCGGTCTTTTTAGAGATGACCAAGGTGCCGGGGGTGGAGATCACCGTGCTGTGCCGCAAGGGCAACCTGCTCCACAGCCTGCCGGTGCTGCACCAGTTTCTGCGCCTGTATGCCACCTCCCAGGTGGTATTTGTGGACGACTACTATCACCTGCTGTCTTATGTTAAGAAAAAACCGGAGGTGCAGCTGGTACAGCTGTGGCACGCCTGCGGCGCCTTTAAGACCTTTGGCTATTCCCGCCAGGGGGAACAGGCGCTGCCCCAAGGCTCGCCCAACCACCGGCAGTATGACTACGCCATCGTCAGCTCCCGCCAGGTTTGTCCCTGCTATGCAGAGGGCTTTGGCATTGATCTGCAAAAGGTGCTGCCCCTTGGCTCCCCCCGGTGCGACCGCTTTGCCGACCGGCGATACAAGGCGGCCTTTACCAAGCGCTTTTATGCGGAGAACCCGCAGCTGGCAGGCAAAAAGATCCTGCTCTTTGCCCCCACATTCCGTGGCGGCGGCCAGGGCAACTGCTACTACCCGCTGGAAAAGTTTCGCCCGGACGACCTGCTGAACGCCCTGCCGGAGGACACGGTGCTGGCCGTCAAAATGCACCCCTACCTGACCGAGCGCCCCGCCTGCCAAAAGGCGGAGAACGCCCACCGGCTGGTGGATCTGTCCGATGGGTACGATGTGAACGACCTGCTGTTTGTCAGCAGCGTGCTGATCACCGACTACTCCAGCGTGGTGTACGAGGCGTCTATTTTGAATCTGCCTATGCTGTTCTATGCCTTTGACTTGGAAAGCTACTGCAAGGAGCGTGACTTTTACTGCGACTACGCCTCCTTTGTGCCCGGGCGCATTGTGCGCACCATGGAGGAGCTGGCCCACGCCCTGCAAACCGGGGACTGCCAGCAAGAGAAGGTGGCGCCTTTCTACGCCCGTAATTTTGACGATACCGCCGGCAAGGCGACCAAGAATGTGGTGGACTTTGCCAAAGAGCTGCTCAGCATTCCGGCGGATCGCTTACCCCTGTAATTCCCAGTAACGGAGACTGTTCATGTTTGACTGCAAAATGATTATCAACCGCCTGCATATTGAGGACGATCGTATGGAGATCGGGGTGGCCATCAACTGCCCCTTTGATGTGGATGTGTCCTCCCCCAAGGCGCGGATCCTGTTTGAATGTGACGGACAGACCCGCCGCCTGCCCCTGCGGGTGGTCAACTACTTTCGCCAAAAGCAGGAGGAGAGCTGCATTGTGGTATGCAACTACACCTACCTGCTGAGCCAGATCTTTTACCACTTCCAGCCGGAAAGCCCGGTGACCGTCACCATTGACTTTGAATACGGCCGCCACACGGTGCAGGCGCTGCCCTTTACCGTGTCCACCAATGTGCTCCACGAGAACCCGGGCATAGAGCTGCCGGAGGAGTACATTGAGTACGAGTGCTTTGACGGTGCAGCAGTGTTTGACGCCCCGGACAATGAGTATGTGGCCCCGGCGCAAACCGGCAACCGCACCTATTCCTTTGGCTTTGACTGCGAAAACAGCGCCCTGCTGCTGTTCTCCCAAAAGAAGAAAAGCGGCGACCGCCCCTTTGTGCAGCGCAGCCGTGTGCTGGTGCCCCTGCTCCGGTTCATGGACTTTGCCCTGCGGTGCCTGTTCGCCCTGCTTTTGCTGCCCCTGTTCCTGTTTGACGGCATTTTGGCCGGGCTGGATATTGTGCCCCGGCGCAAGACCGCACCCATTGAGGGCGTGGGCAAAAACATTTTTGTGCAATTTAAGATTAATGTGTCTTCTTTTATTAAAACCAGTTTTAAGCGGGCCAATTTTGTAGAGAACATTCGCCGCCCGGTGTATGCGATCTACAACGCCTACTACAAATTGCTGTGCAAAAAGGAAGTGGTGCCCAACCGGGTCACCTTTATGTCCGGCCGGCGGGACACCCTGGGCGGCAACCCGGAGTTCGTTTATAATCAGCTCAAGGACGACCCGAATATCGACTTTCAATTTTTGCTGTTCTCCGACCCCAACGGCCACTACAAGGCCAAAAATATGTTCCGCTTTGTCAAGCTGTACGCCTCCTCCAAGGTGGTGATCGTGGACGATTACTTCCGCCTGCTGAATATGGTGGACAAGCGCCCGGAGGTGAAGCTGATGCAGCTGTGGCACGCCTGCGGCGCCTTTAAGACCTTTGGCTTTACCCGCTTGGGCAAGGTGGGCGGCCCCAAGCAGACGGACCCCAACCACCGAATGTACGATGTGGCCATCGTCTCCTCTGCGGAGATCGCCAAGCATTACGCCGAGGGCTTTGGCCTGTCTGACGACAAGGTGCTGGCCACCGGCATTCCCAGAACGGATATTATTATGGACCCCCGGTACGCCCAAACGGTGCGGGACGGGTTCTATGCCAAATACCCGCAGCTGCGGGGCAAGCGGATCATCCTTTTTGCCCCCACATTCCGGGGCAACGGCCAAATGAGCGCCTACTACCCGGCAGACGCCTTCCATGTGGACGAGTTTATGGACGCCCTGCCGACAGATACGGCGCTGCTGATCAAGTACCACCCCTTCTGCCCGGAGCGCCCGGTGATCCCGGAGGCCTACAAGGACCGTGTGCTGGATCTGTCCGACGAGGACGAGCTCAACGACCTGCTGTTCGTTACCGATCTGCTGATCACCGACTACTCCAGCGTGGTGTTTGAGGCGTCGCTGCTGGATATTCCCATGCTGTTTTATGCCTTTGATCTGTTTGACTACATCAGCAAGCGGGATTTCTATTATGATTTTGAGAGCTTTGTGCCCGGCAAGATCGTCTTTTCCCAGCGGGAATTGACAGAGGCCATCATCACCGGCGACTTGGAGAGCGAGAAAGTACCGCCCTTTAAGACCAAATTCTTTGACCACCTGGACGGCCGCTCCAGCCGCCGCGTGGCAGACCTGATCCTGCGCTTCATCGGTGAGAAAGAATAAAAAGCAAGGATTTTACCCCCGGCTGTACGGCCGGGGATTTTTTTGCCGTAAATTGGAAAAACAGGCGTACAAAATTTTCGTATCGCCGGGCAAAACAGGTGCAAAATAATAGGGATATATTAACATCTAAGGAGATATGCTCTATGAAAGCTACCGGTATTGTACGCCGCATTGACGACCTGGGGCGCATTGTGATCCCCAAGGAGATCCGCCGCTCGTTTCGCATTAAGGAGGGCGACCCGCTGGAAATCTACACCAACGCTGACGGCGAGGTGATCTTTAAGAAATACTCACCCATCGGCGAGCTGTCCCAATTCGCCGGACAATACGCCGAGGTGCTCCACAAGAACGGCTGCTCCCCGGTGGTGATCACAGACAACGACCATGTGGTAGCCGCTGCCGGGGTCAGCAAACGAGAGGTGATGGAGCGGCGGGTGACCAAAGCACTGGAGGATGTAATGGACGCCCGCACTCCGCGGATCGCCAAGGCGCCCGGCGAGTGCCTGCAAGCCATTGAGGGCTACAACCGACCGGCAGAGGTGGCCTATCCCATTGTGTACGGCGGCGATGTGTCCGGCACGGTACTGCTGCTGCAAGGAGAGGACGGCGCAGTGCCGGACGAGGCGCAAATTCGGCTGATCCAGGTAGGCGCTGCCTTTTTGGGCCGCCAAATGGAATAAGCGGTATTGTGCATATTGCACAAAAAGTCATAGCGTTTTTAGTGCATAGTAGCCAATACGCAGAAATGGCAAAAAAAGCCTTGCATTTTTGAAAATCGGGTCTATAATGTGTCACGAAAAGAGAAAAACAGACCCGAGGTACAAGCAATGAAGAAGCTCAGAAACAACGCACGCGGTTATATTTTGGATATGTTTGCGCAGCACCATATGGTGAAGCGGACCGTGCTGTCTTTCCTGAGCATTGTGGTTATGGGGTTTGGTACGGCTCTTTTCAATGTGTCCGGTTTCGGCGTAGACCCGTTCACCTCTATGAACATGAGCGTGGCCGCCGTTCTGGGGATCAGTTTTGGTACCTACCAGCTGATCGTCAATGCGCTGATCCTGCTGTATGTGGTGATCGTTGCGCACCGGGGACTGGTCGGTGTAGGCACCGTGTTTAACATGGTGGGCGTTGGCTACAGCTGTGAGTTATTCAGCAGCCTGCTGATGCCGATGGTCAAGCAGAACGACACCCTGTCAATTAGAATCCCCCTTCTCCTTGCCGGTATTCTCGTTCTCTGCTTTGCCTGCAGCCTGTTCTTCACGGCCAACATCGGCGTTGGTCCCTATGACGCCCTGGGCTTTATGCTCAGCCGGTTCGCCAAGCTGCCGTACAAATGGGTGCGTGTGGCGACGGATGTAACCGTGGTGTCCATCGGACTGCTGGTCAGCGGCGGCTTTACCGCCATTGCGCGCGGCGACTTTGCCAGTATTCAAAACATTGGCATCGGCACCATGATCACCGCCTTTTGCATGGGCCCACTGATCAACTTCTTTAACAAAACCCTTTCCGCAAAGATCTTCAATGTGGATTACGCGCAGATCAGCAAGGATGTGGCATTCTTCATGATCAAAGGCGCCATGCGGAAAAATTCTCTGGGTGCTATTCCCGGTAACAACACCCGGTTATACAGTCAGGCTTACAGTCTGACTGATAAGTAAGATGCCAAGAAGGTTGCCTTCTCTCCCCCTTTCCGGGCAGCCTTTTGACATATACAAATTTATGGCTTTTGCATAAATTTTACCCCCCTTAAAAGAATGAACACCGAATGCTATGTTCGGTGTTCATTCTTTTTTTGTATATTGCCTATGCTGTACGCAAACAGCATATAGATTTTCTGGGGTTCGGGCTATAAAATGGATATGTATATTTCTGTCATAGAGGTGCTTCAAATGAAAAAAATACTGGCTGCATGTTTGTCCTTTATTATCCTACTGAGCGTAGTTACGGGGCCCGAATGCTGCGCTTATGCAAAAACAATTCATTCTCAAGAAGAGGCGGTGGCCTGGGCAACATCCAAGGTGGATTACCAGGTTGGCAGCGGTGAATGCGTTGCACTGATCAAGGCGTATTATGAATATCTCGGCGTTGCTTCTGTAAAAGGTAACGGTTGCGACTATGCATGGAATGCACTTCCAGACGGTTGGCAGCGGATCCCCTATTATCCCGGTTTTGTTGCAGAGCGCGGCGATATTGCTGTATGGACATATCTTACCAGTGCGTATGGCCATGTTGCGATCGTGACTTCGGCTGACGCAAGCAGTATGAATGTGGTCGATCAAGGCAGAAGTTATCATTACAAATGCCATTCCGGCAATTTTTCATATACAAAAGGGACCTTCTACGGTGTTATTCGGCCTGACTTTGATTCTGAGCCCCCTGTCATTTCAAATGTCCAAATCACTTCTCAAAATAAAAAAGGATACAAAATCACTTGCACAGCCACAGATAACGCCGCTGTGTCTTCAGTCAAGTTTGAAACCTACAATAGCACCGGACTTATAGATAGTGGGTATGGTACTTCAAACAAAAACGTATGGTCTTACACCTTTTCAAAGGCTGCGTTAAGCGGATCTTATTATACGAAAATCACCGCTGTGGATACCTCTAATAACACGGCAAGCGCAAACACAAAACATGTTAACATCAAATGCCAGGTTGTAACCCCGACCATATCTGTCGCCAATGTCTCCGGCGGCAAAAAAATCAGTATCCGCTGTTCAACACCAAAAGCAAGTATCTACTATAAAACAGACAATGGGAAGTACAAAAAATACACAGGCGCATTCAAGCTGACTGCCAGCAAAAAAATATCTGCTTATGCAGAAAAATCGAACTACTATAAAAGCAGTACCGGTGTAAAGCAAGTGACTATCGGCAAGGTATCCGCACCGACAATCAGCACAAGAGGGTATATCGGCGGCAAAACAGTATCTCTCAAGAGTAAAACCGCAAACGCTGCCATTTACTACAAAACTTCTAAAAACGCAGACTACAAAAAATATACAAAGCCCTTTAAGGTTAATTCTGCCAAAACAATCTATGCCTACGGCAAGAAGGCTGGCAGTAAAAACAGCACAACCACGAAGAAAACAATTAAAATCTCCAAGACAGCAAAGCCAAAAGGCATTCAGGCTAAAACAAAAAGCTCTTCGTCCATTAAGGTCAGTTGGAAACAGGTAAAAAGCGCTTCCGGCTATTACATTTATCAATCTACTAAAAAATCCGGAAAATACAAAAAAGTTGCGACGGTTCAGGGCGGTTCATCTACCGCAAAGACCATTTCTTCTCTTTCCCCAAACAGAACCTACTATTTTAAGGTGCGTGCCTACACAAACGGTAAAAAAACAAGCGCTTACAGCAGCGTTGCCAGTGCCAAAACAAAGAAATACACCGTACCGGATAGCAAACTCAAAGGCGAATGGAAAATCCTTAGCAACGCTATATCCGGTGATGGCAGTGATTCCTATACTTTTACATTTGACGGCAAAGGAAATGTTAAAGTTCATGTTACCGGCTATAAAAAGGACAAGTCAAAGAAAGTAAAATACAAAAAAAGCGGAAATACGGTCACCTTCAGTGCATACGGCATTTCGTATAAAGTCGTATACAAAGCGAATTCCAATGTTCTCGGTTTTCAGCAAAGCGGTAAATCTGCCGTTGATACCTATGCAAGCATACTTGTTAAAAGTTCGACGAAACTGAACGGCGAACAAAGTGCGTTTAGCAGTATCAGCGAATTTGAAAGCGTTAGCCACTACTTAAATCACACACAATGGAATTCAAAGTTCCTGGCCAATAAATATCCGAAGTATAATCCTGTTCTTTTTGTCCTGACTTACCACCTGACCGACTGGTACAACTATTACAACCTGGAGTATCGAAGCGGTTCTCCGTATGACCAAAATGGCTATGAGGGGCTGTGTATTGTAAACGATGATCTATTTATCGCAGCTTTTTATGACGGCGATCGAAAAATCATTGTCTTTTTGGAAAAGCAAAGTTCAAACAAAATGAATGCTTTTGTCGATAATAATAACAAACTGGTAATGGACACCTGGACAAAATATAAATCCTAAAAGCAAAATCATCCGCGCACCTTCCGTAATAGATAACAAATCCCACCCTTGCAGGTATAACCTGTAAAGGTGGGATTTTTGATTTACAGCTTTGCTTGGCGCTTATTCGTCATCGGAAGAGAGCTTCAGCACTGCCAGGAAGGCCTCCTGGGGCACCTCCACCTGGCCAAACTGGCGCATACGCTTTTTGCCCTCTTTCTGTTTTTCCAGCAGCTTTTTCTTACGGGTTACATCGCCGCCGTAGCACTTGGCCAATACATCCTTACGCAGGGCCTTTACCGTTTCGCGGGCAATGACCTTGCCGCCGATGGCTACCTGCACCGGGATCTCAAACAAATGCCGCGGGATATGTTCCTTCAGCTTCTCCGCAATGCGGCGGCCACGCTGGTAGGCCTTGTCCCGATGGATAATAAAGCTCAGCGCGTCGATGGTGTCGCCATTGAGCAGCACATCCACCTTTACCAGATCCGAGCGGCGATACTCCTTGATCTCATAATCAAAGGAAGCATAGCCCCGGGTGCGGGACTTAAGCGCGTCAAAGAAATCATAAATGATCTCATTCAGCGGCAGCTCGTAGTGAATATCCACCCGGTCCGGGGTGATATAGCTCATATTCTTAAAGATACCCCGCCGATCCTGGCACATATCCATAATGGTGCCCACAAACTCGCTGGGCACATAGATATTGCAGTCCGCAAACGGCTCCTCACAGTAGTCGATCAGGGACGGATCCGGGTAATTGGTGGGATTGTCGATCTCCACCATGGTGCCGTCGGTCATATGGATCTTGTAGATCACCGAGGGCACGGTGGTGATCAGGTCCAGGTTGTACTCCCGCTCCAGGCGCTCCTCAATGATCTCCAAATGGAGCAGGCCCAAAAAGCCGCAGCGAAAGCCAAAGCCCAGGGCGCCGGAAGTCTCCGGCTCATAGCTGAGGGACGCGTCGTTGAGCTGCAACTTCTCCAGTGCGTCGCGCAGGGCCTCATAATCCGCACCGTCTGCCGGGTACACGCCGCAGAACACCATTGGGTTCACCTTGCGGTAACCGGGCAGCGGCTCCGCCGCCGGCGCATTGGCCAAGGTGATGGTATCGCCCACCCGGGCGTCGGAAACAGTCTTGATGGAAGCGGTGATATAGCCCACCTCGCCGGAGGAGAGCACACCGGTGTTCTCCATAGAAGTGGCCCGCATTCGGCCCACCTCCACCACGGTAAACTGGGCGCCGGTGGCCATCATGCGCATGGTGTCGCCGGCCTTGATCTTGCCGTCCGTCACCCGCACATATACAATCACGCCCCGATAGCTGTCGTAAACCGAGTCAAAAATCAGCGCGCGCAGGGGCGCATTGTCGTTGGCGACCGGCGGGCGGATCTCCGTCACGATCCGCTCCAGCACCTCCTCCACATTCTGCCCGGTCTTGGCAGACACGCGGGGGGCGTCCATACAGGGAATACCCACCACTTCTTCTACCTCTTCGGCCACCCGATCCGGGTCCGCCGCCGGCAGGTCGATCTTGTTGATTACCGGCATTATGTCCAGATCGTGGTCCAAAGCCAGATAGGTGTTGGCCAGAGTCTGTGCTTCTACCCCCTGAGAGGCGTCTACGATCAAGATGGCGCCCTCACAAGCCGCCAGGGAGCGGCTGACCTCGTAGTTAAAGTCTACATGGCCGGGGGTGTCGATCAGGTTAAACTCGTAGTGCTCGCCGTTTTTTGCGTCATAGCCCAGGGTTACCGCGTGGGCCTTAATGGTAATGCCCCGCTCCCGCTCCAGTTCCATATCATCGAGAATTTGCTCCTGCATATCCCGCTGCTGCACAGAACTGGTCAGCTCCAGCAGCCGGTCTGCCAAAGTGGACTTGCCGTGGTCAATATGAGCAATAATGGAAAAATTGCGAATGTTCTCTTTCTTGACAGCCAATGGTCTTCCTCCGAAAGTCAATGTATCAGCGCCCGGGCACCGAAGATGGCCAGCAGGCACAAGCCTACGCTCAGCAGGGCATACAGGATCGCCAGCGCCGTGCGCCCGCTGCTCAGCAGGTCGTAGGCCTCCAGCGAAAAGGTGGAAAAGGTGGCAAACCCGCCGCAAAGCCCCACAAAAAGCATACGGATCACGACGGATCGCCTCCGCTCTTTTTCAACAGACTGATTTCCTTTTTGATCTCTTTCTTTCTATGCTTCATACGGCTGACCAGCCGCACAAGATAGTACATCGGCAGCAAAAGCGGATGCTTTTGCAAAACCGGATAGGTGCTCTTCATAACGGAAGCTTCCGGGAACAGACGGGAAAGAATATACTTTCCCTTACCGCCCTGGGCCTCCACTTTTTCTGTCATGCTTTTCCCCTTGCCGTAAACGCTGCCGGCAAACATATCACTTAAAAGCCGCCGGCCGTCCGCAGTCAGCGGCGCATCTGCAAATACAGCGTCTGTCAGCCCGATTACCGTTTGGCAAAAATCGGTAATGCCCATCCTGTTCATCATCGACTGCAAATACGCGGTATCCATGCCCGGCTGCCTGGCACGCAGCAAATACACATCACAAAGGAAGCGCACACCGCACCCTTCCATAATGTAGTGCTTATACATATGCCCCAGTGTGAACAAATAGTTATCCTCGGCAGACATACAAAAGCAACAGGGATGATCCGGATCCGGTACCGCATGCTGCCACACCAGCGCCGCCGGAAAAGCCGCCTGTAAATCCATATGATTAAAAAGCTCCCGGTGGAATTCAATCAAGCAGTTGGGATCCTTGTAGTAGTCATCGGATTTCTCCGTAGCAACGGTTAAAGTGAACCGATGCGCCCGCATAATTCTGGCCAGATCACCGCGCCGCTGTGGATCAAACAGAATATCATTGTCGCTCATTTGGCGCATCATGGTCTGCGGATAAAGCTCTCGAAGCAGTAACCCCTTCAGAAACATATAATGAATATTTTGTGCCTCTAAATCCGCACAAACCGCCTGCCTTTGGCTGTTTACAAAAAGGGTGCGCTGCAATTCAGTCAAGCGAAAGTCGTTCCAATGTTGCAGCTGATCCGGCGGCAGCAAAGCGGCCTTTTCCAGCACCGGAAGCACCGTATTGTAAACCTGTTGGCGACGGGCCAGCTTCAGTAGCGCTTCCCAGTCCGGCACCGACGGCAAAGATGGCGCCTCCCCTTTAAGGGCACAGTTCAGCAGGTGTAGCAGCGTGTCCTGTAAAGGATCTCCGGTAATCGCACGCATACTCAATCCAGCACCCCGGCAGCCCGCAGGGTATCCAGCATTTCCCGAATATCTGCCCGGGCCGTGTCTGCGTCCACATCGTATTTCTCCGTAAGCGCCGCCACCAGGCTGTCCTCGGTCTGCTCCGTCTGGAGCAGCTCAAACAGAAACGCCGCCGTGGGATTGTTGTGGATCACACCGTTAAAGTGCTTCATGGCCTTGCCGGTGGCAATGGCAAAATCCTCGCCGTCCACATGCCCCAGCACCATACCGTCTTTCAGTTTCATTTACCTCGTCCTTTCGTCAAACGATCTGCGTTCTATTCTTATATTTTTATCCAAATTCTATTCAATCGGTCTGTGTACAGAGATTTATCTATCCTTCTCCACCAGCACCACCGTCTCCACATGGGGGGTGCGGGGGAACAGGTCTACGCCGCAGGCGCGGCGGGCGGTATAGCCCATGGTGGCCAGCAGCGCCAGGTCCCGTGCCAAGGTAGCCGGGTCGCAGGACACATACACCAGCCGCGCAATGCCCATTTTGTCAATGGCGGCGAACACCTCCGGCGCGCAGCCCTTGCGGGGCGGGTCTACGATGGCCACATCCGGGCGCACGCCCTGGGCCGCCAGCTGCGTTGCCGCACCGGCTGCGTCTGCACACAGGAATTCGGCGTTCTCAATGCCGTTGCGCCGGGCATTCTCCCGGGCGTTCTCCACCGCCTGGGGGACCACCTCCACGCCGATCAACCGGCGGCAGCGATCCGCTAATGTCAGGCCGATGGTGCCCACGCCGCAGTACAGATCCAGCAGCACCTGGTCGCCGGTCAGACCTGCAAAATCACCGGCCAGGGCGTACAGGCGCTCACATTGACGATGGTTCACCTGATAAAATGCGTGGGGACCGATGGCAAAAGTCTTGCCGCACAGCTTGTCCAGCAGTTCCCCCTTGCCCCAAAGCACCCGATCCCGGTCGCCCAGGATCACATTGGTGCGCTGGGTATTGCTGTTCAGCACCACGCCCACCAAACCGGGCACAGCGTCACGCAAAGCAGTGCAAAGTGCGTCCCCGCCGGGCAGGTCCGTGCCGTTAATTACAATGCAAGCCAGCACCTGGCCGGTGGCCTCGCCCTTGCGGAAATACAAGTGGCGCAGCAGGCCGGTGCCGGTCTCCTCGTTATATACGGAAATTTGATTTTCTTCCGCCCATTGCAGGCAGGCCGTCACACCGGCAGAAAAGTCCGTACACTGAAGCAGACAATCCCCGGTGGGCACCACACGGTGGCTCTTATAAGCATAAAACCCGGCGACCGGGCGGCCGTCTTGCAGCTGCACCGGGTACTGGGCCTTGTTGCGATAGCGCACCGTAGCAGGCGCTGCCAGCACGCGCTCCACCTGCAAGTCCAGGTGGCCGATCCGCTGAAAAGCGTCATTGATCCGCTGCTGCTTAAAGCGCAATTCCTCCGCGTAATCCACTGTACGGAAAGCACAGCCGCCGCACCGGGCAGACACCGAACAATCGCTCGCCACCCGATGGGGCGACGGCTCCAGTACCTGTTGCAGCCGGGCAACGGCGTAATTCTTCTTGGCCTTGATAATATGGGCGGTCACCCGATCGCCAGGCACGCCGCCGCGCAAAAACACCGGCACGCCGTCCCAGCGCCCCAGGGCGCTGCCCTCGGAAGTCAGGGCGGTTATATTCAGTTCCATCTCGTCATTCCTTTTGAGTTGCACCCAAATCACCGTCCTTTATCATAGCATAAAAAGTGAAAAAAAGGAAGTCATAATAATGAAAAACTGCGCAAGGAAAAACCCATGTTGGAAATACAAGAACCCGCATGCAGTGTCTCTGCATGCGGGTTCTTGATTCCGTGCGGCAGCCGTCAGGCGCGGGCCACCATTTCGCCGTATTCTTCCTTGCTTTTTTTGATAAAGGCCGCCACCGCCTCTGCGGTGGGCATAGCGTCCGAGCAGCTGTGGGCGGAGATGAGCATAGAGGCCGAGGCGGAGCCGAACTCCAGGCACTCGATCATCTCTTTGCCCTGCAGCAGGCTGTACAGGAAGGCGGAGCCGTAGCCGTCGCCGCCGCCAAAGCCCTTGAGCACCACAGCCGGAAAAGGCTTAATGGAGTAATAATTGCCGTCGTTGGTATAAGCGGTGGAGCCGTCCTTGCCGTGCTTGATCACGCAAATGGTGGCACCAAAGGATTGCCAATACCGGGCGCTCTCCGGGTCGGAGCCTTTCACGCCCACAATGCCCTCCATCAGGTCAAATTCCTCACGAGAGCCCATAATAATATCCGCACCGCGGGCCACTAAGCTGTAATACACGGCGATCTCGTCCTTGGACTGCCAGGTGTACGCCCGATAGTCAATGTCGAAGATAATGCGCACATTGTTCTTCTGCGCCAGCATCATCGCCTTTAAGCAGGCCTCTCTGGACGGGGACTTGGCCAGCGCCGTACCGCTGATCACAATGGCCTTGGCAGAAGCAATATACGCCTCGTCAATATCCTCCGGCGCCAGGCAAAAATCCGCCACATTGTCCCGGTACATCAGGATAGAGGACTGCTCTTTAGACAGAATTTCCGTAAAAGTCAGACCGATGCACTCGCCGTTTTTGGCTCGGGTCACATGGGAGGTGTCGATCCCCTCCTTTTGGAAATATTCCACCACATAGTCCCCAAACTGGTCGGCAGACACGCAACCGCAAAAGCCCACTTTACAGCCCAGCCGGGCCAAACCCACGGCAATATTGGCCGGAGAGCCACCCACATACTTGTTAAAGTTGGACGACTGGGACAACGGCTTATACATATCCGTTGGGTTAAAATCAATGGCAATGCGGCCGATGGGGATAAAATCCAGCGGCTTGGTCATATCAAATGTAATGTACTTCATAGTTCCCTCTCCATAAACCTATGCGCAGGCGGCCGGATTATGCCTTGCCGTCTGTGCCGAAAATCAAAATATGGCGGCGGGCGTTCCTGTACGCCCCCTGCACCTCTGCCCACTGCAGATCGTAGTAACCGCCGATGGCGCCGGTGTCATAAGCGCCCCGCACCGTTTGCTCCACACTGTCAAAAGTGGCGGTGGCAATATTGATCTTTTGAATCCCTGTCTGTGCGCAACGGCGGAAGTCCTCCGGCGAAATGCCGGTGCCGCCGTGAAGCACCAGGGGCGTGTGGGTATCTTCTGCCACCCGAGCCAAAATATCAAACCGCAGCTTAGGCGTAGCCTTGTAATTGCCGTGGGCGTTGCCGATGGCGATGGCCAGGGCGTCTACCCCGGTCTCCTGCTCAAAGCGCACCGCGTCCGCCGGGTCCGTGCAGTGCATAGCGATCTCCACCGAGCCGTCCTCCGAACCGCCCACGCAGCCGATCTCCGCCTCCACGGCAGCGCCGTAGGGGCGCGCCATCTCCAAAATGCGGCGGGTCTCTGCCATATTCTCTGCCAGCGGCAGGTGGGAGCCGTCAAACATCACGGAGGTAAAGCCCAGTTCCAATGCCTGACCGATCTTCTCCTCCGTTTTGCCGTGGTCAAAGTGCACGGCCACCGGCACGCTCGCCTGCCGGGCAGCGGCCACCATCAAGGGACCGATCAGCTCCAGCGGCGACTGGCGCAGCCGCACCTCCGCAATCTGGAGGATCACCGGGGCGCGCAATTCCTCTGCCGCTTGCAGCACACCCAGCACCATTTCCATATTGGCAACGGAAAAGGAGCCAACGGCATAACCGCCGGCGCGGGCGTCTGCCAGCAGGTCACGCATATTCACCAGCATAGGCACACCTCAAATGCAAATCAAAAATGCGATGAGTCGGGCGTAAGCCGAGTTCTGTCTTGGGCAATTATCTATCTCGACGCACGGTTGCCCGTGCGCTCCAGCCATCCTTCGAAGTTCTGTGTCGAGCAAACAACCCTTCAGTCGATGTTGCAGCGGATAGGGTTTACATGGCAGGGAATGTCTCCACCCCCTCGGTGAGCTCTTACCTCGCCTTTCCATCCTTACCGCAAAAGCGGCGGTTTATTTCTGTTGCACTTTCCCTAGGGTCGCCCCCGGCGGCCGTTAGCCGTTATCCTGCTCTGTGCTGCTCGGACTTTCCTCACGCAGTAACCTGCGCGCAACTGCCTGCCCGGCTCATCTTCTCCATTTTAATCCATAGCACCGGGGAATGTCAACTGTTTTTCTGCCGGGCAAAAATTTACAGAACATGTCTTGCATTTCTGTTCTTTTTGTACTACTATGGAGCAAAGAAAGGCAGGTAGACAGAATGCCCAGATTTGAACAGGAAGGCTTTGACCCCCGCCGTCGGCGGGAGAACGACGCCCTGGATCGCACGGTGCCGGAGGAAGACCGGTATTTGGACCCGGGAGTGGACCTGGATTTTAACAGTCGGCAGCGGGATGTGATCGACCGGCAGGACGAAAGCGGTATCAACCCTTGCGACTACCGGAACCCCTACGCCCCCCGGTCGCCGTACAGCCAAAATAGCGACTATGACCCAAACGGTTACATAGAGCCACCGGCGCCGCCCCGCCGATTTGAGAGCGAGCGTCCGGCGGATTTTTATACGGACCGTAGCGACCCGCCCGCCCCGGCACGGTCCCGGGACCGGGAGCGGACAAGCCGCGACCCCCGCACCGGCAGCCGCAGCCATACCCCTGCCGAGAAGCAGGGCAAGCCGCCGAAAAAAGGCAAGGGCAGCAAAAAGGCAAAGGTGGGGCTGAGTATCTTTTGCGTGCTGCTGGCGCTGATTTTAATTCTTGTAGGCTGCGCCACCAGTGTGCTGGGCAAAATTACCTATGATGAGCAAAAAGAGAACGACTATGTATCTGCATCTGATCTAAAAAGCGATAGCAAGGTAAAGAATGTGCTGCTGCTGGGCGTGGACGCCCGGCCCAAGGACGAGGCCAGCGCCTCCCGCAGCGATACGATGATGCTCATTTCTGTAGACTCTGTGCACCACACCATCAAGATGACCTCCTTTTTGCGAGACACCTGGGTGTATATCCCCTGCAAGGATATGAGCCAGCGGCTGAACGCCGCCTGCCAGTACGGCGGTTACAGCGGCGTGGTAGACACCATTGAGTACAACTTTGGCGTAAAGATCGACAACTATGTGGTGGCGGATTTTGAGATGTTCCAGGTGCTGGTGGACGCCATCGGCGGCGTGGAAGTGGAGGTCACCAAGGCGGAGGCCAAGGAGGTCACCGGCCACCCCAAGCGCTACGGCAATGTGAAGTTAGAGGCCGGCAAGCACAACCTGACCGGCAAGCAGGCGCTGGCTTATTGCCGCATTCGCAAGATCGACACGGACTTTGTGCGCACCAAGCGCCAGCGCACGGTGATGAACGCCATTATCAAGAAGATGAAGTCCACAAACCCCTTTACCCTGTACAAAATGGCCAGCAACGCCGCCCCATATATTGAGACGGATATGACCAAGAGCCAGCTGTGCAGTTTTGTGGTCAAGGCCGGCAGCTGCGCCTCCAGCACCCACCAGGCCCGGGTGCCTTTCCCGGACACTTGGTGGTACGACACCATCAATGGCAACTCCATCATCGCCATCAATAAAGAGGAGAATAAAAAGCAGCTGATTGACTTTATCTATAACAAGACCTCTGAGCAACTGGACAAAGAAGAAGCCGAAGCGGCCAACAACTAACCGGCTCCCAATCGCAATCTAACTCTGTACAAATCAAAAAACGCCTCTGTTTCTGAAATGAAATAGAGGCGTTCCTTATTGTTTGGCAGATACCATCCGTCCGTTTTTATCCCCTCAGTCGCAAAAATGCGACAGCACCTAACCGGTGCCCGTCCCCTCTGTCGCTACGCGACATCTCCCCGCACTGCGGGGAGTCACCCCTTGCAACAAGGGGAGCCTTTTATTTTTAATGCAAAGAATACCCGGTAGGGGCGGCAATCTGTCAAGAGCATGAGTGTAAACAGGAGTGCAAGATGAGTG
>CAVCUL010000026.1:0-7974 GCA_963605415.1 bacterium
CTCCCCACACCGTGGGGAGTCACCCTTTGCAAGGGGGACAAAGATATTGAAACCGTTATGCCTCCCTTGTAAAGGGAGGTGGCAACGCCGCAAGGCGTTGACGGAGGGATTTAAGCGGGCGGATAGTATCCGCCCCTACCGGTTTTTTTCTGCTTTACAAACAAAAAGGCTCCCCTTATTGTAAGGGGAGCTGTCAGCTTTGCTGACTGAGGGGATAAAGCAAATTACGGCGGGAGCAAGCCCCCGCCCTACAACAGAAAAAGCCAACCACATAAGAAAAAGACCTCGCGGTGGCGGGGTTTTTGCTGGTTACAGGCAAGATTGGATATAGCGGCAATAATCGGCCAGCGGGTCCAGGGGGGTCAGGTCGTAGAGCATACGGGCGCCTACGGTGTCCTCCAGTTCATTAAAGACCCAGCGGCCCCGGTGGCGCACAAAGTCGATGGCGTAGTAATCTGCCTGCACAAGGGCGGCAATGGCGGTCACCTGCGCCCGCTCGGTCGGGGAGAGGGGATAGACCGCAGCGCTGCCCCCCAGGCAATAATTGGAGCGAAAGTCCGTGGCGGAGCGGCGCAAACAGGCGGCGTAGATCTCCCCACCCAGCAGCCACACCCGCAGGTCCTGGCCGGGGGTGTCCGCCACTGCCTGGTAGACCAGGTTGCCGTCTTGGGGCGGCACCGGCTCACCGGGCCGAATCAGCCGCACGCCCTGCCCGCCGTGGCCGTCCTTTGGCTTTACCACCAGGGGTGGTTCCGTTTGGCCAATGGGCAAGATCTCCACGCCCTTTGCCGCCATAAAGCGGTAGCAGGCGTCCTTATCGTTGGCCAGGGCGCAAAAGGTTGCCGGGTTAAACACCCGCACCCCTTGCTGCTCAAACCGCCGCGCCACCGCCGGGTCATTGGTGCGATTGATGACAAAATCTGCCGGGCCGTGATAGTCCGGGCCGTGCAGCTCCGCGCCCAGCAGGGTGCGAAATTTTTCTACGGAAAAGGCGTTGCGCCGGGCTTCCTCCGGCGCATACAGCACTACGCCGCTCATTGCAGCGCCTCCTGAATGGCGCGGAACAGCAGGGGCGCCGTGTCAATGCCGGTGCAGGTTTTCAAATTTACCAGGTGGGCGTTGGAGTTGACCTCGCACACGGTGCCGTCGTCCAGCAGGTCCACCCCGCCGAACAGCAGCCCCAGCTTTTCCGTGGCGGCCAGGGCCAGCGCTTCCTCTTCCCGGGTGGGGGTGCAGGGGCGCATTTGGCCGCCGTTGGTAATATTGGCCCGGAAGTCCGCCGGGTTGTACCGCTCCATAGCCGCCACGCACCGGCCGCCGATCACCTCGATCCGCTTGTCGTGCCCGGCGCTAGCTTTGCAGAATTTTTGCAGCAAAAAGGGGCGGGCGGTAATGTGGCTCTCGATCTCTTCCTTGCTGTGGCACAAAAACACCTGGGCGCCAAAGGAGCCGTAGCACTCCTTAAACACCAGGGGCAGCCCCAGGCGCTGAATGGCCCGGTCCACAAACAGGGAGAACACACTGTCCTCAAAATAAGTCATAGGCGCCACCATAGTCTCCGGCTGGGGCACGGTGCCCAGCAGGGTTTGGTAGGTCAGGGCCTTGTTGTCGCACAGGGCGATGGCCCGGGCGCTGTTGAACACAGGCAGCCCCTGCTGCTCCAGGGCGTGGGCCAGGGCCACATCCTTGTCCCAAAACAGCACAAAATCCGCTTTTGGCACAGCCAGGCGCAGCTCCAAATTGGAGTAAATGCGCAGGTCTATGCCGCAGGCCTTGGCACCGGATAGCAGCAGTTTGTCCTGATCGGTATATTTTTCGCTGTGTAAAAAGGCGTTGATGGCTAAAATTCCCGTCATTTTGTTACATCTCCACAGGTAATTGGGTAGTAATATTGTATCATTGAGCATTGCTTTTTGCAATGCAAGGGTGTAAAATATTGCTATCATCTCGGCACGACCGGGCATAAAGGAGAATGGCTATGACGGAGTACAAACTGAAATACGGTTGCAACCCCAACCAAAACCCTGCGCGTATTCACATGGACGGGCAGGAGCTGCCCTTTCAGATCCTGAACGGTGCAGCGGGCTATATCAATCTTTTAGACGCATTCAATTCCTGGCAGCTGGTGCGGGAATTAAAGGCGGCCACCGGGCTGCCCAGCGCCGCTTCCTTTAAGCATGTTTCTCCCGCCGGTGCGGCGGTGGCCAAGCCTTTGACGGCGGCGGACCGCCAGGTGTGCTTTGTGCCGGAGGGGCTGGAGCTTAGCCCCATTGCCCAGGCCTATGTGCGCGCCCGCGGCTGCGATCGGGTGTCCTCTTTTGGCGACTTTGCCGCCCTTAGCGACCAGTGTGACGCCTCTGTGGCCCGGTTCCTTGTAAAGGAAGTGTCCGACGGCATTATCGCCCCCTCTTACAGCGACGAGGCGCTGGAGATCCTGAAGAAAAAGCGCCGTGGCAACTACCTGATCATCCAGATGGACCCGGACTATGTGCCCCAGGAGACGGAGACCAAGCAGGTGTTTGGTATCAAATTTGAGCAAAAGCGCAACGACGCCAAGATCTCTATGGATCTGTTCAACGAACTGCCTACAAAGATCAACACCCTGCCGGAGAGCGCCAAGATCGACCTGCTCATCAGCATGATCACCCTGAAATATACCCAGTCCAACAGTGTGTGCTACGCCAAGGACGGCCAGACCATCGGCGTTGGCGCCGGGCAGCAGAGCCGGATCCACTGCACCCGCCTGGCCGGGAACAAGGCAGACAACTGGTGGCTGCGGTGCAGTGAAAAGGTGCGCACTTTGCCCTTTATCGACGGTATTCGCAAGTGCGAGGCGGACAACGCCATTGACCTGTACATCAGCCCGGAGAGTCATAAGCTGCTGGCGGACGGCGTGTGGCAGCGGTATTTTACCGAGAAACCCGCGCCCTTTACCCCGGAGGAAAAGGCAGCCTGGCACAAAGAACTCACCGGTGTGAGCCTTGGCTCTGACGCGTTCTTCCCCTTTGAGGATAACATTGAGCGGGCGGCAGAGAGCGGCGTGCAGTACATTGCCCAGCCCGGCGGCTCTGTGCGGGACGGCGATGTGATCGCCTGCTGCGACGATCTGGGCATGGCTATGGCCATGACCGGTATTCGTTTGTTCCATCACTAATGAGCGAGCAAGTGCTTGTGTGCCCCGTCTGCGGCGGGGCACTTTTGCGTCAGGATAAGCAGTTCTGCTGCCCGGCGGGCCACAGCTTTGATGTGGCCAAAGAGGGGTATGTGAACCTGCTTTGTACCTCCAAATCCGCGGACAAAATGGGCGACAGCAGGGAGAGCGCCGCCGCCCGCCACGCGTTCTTGGAGCGGGGATACTACGGCTGCCTGAAAGAGGCGCTGACCCCGCTGCTGCGTGGCAATGTGCTGGATATTTGCTGCGGCGAGGGGTATTATGACAGCGTGCCTGCCGACGGTGCGCTCTATGGCTTTGACCTGTCTAAGACTATGGTGCGCCTGGCGGCGAAGCGGAAGAACGGCGGCCAATACTTTGTAGCCAATTTGGCCCGTATGCCGGTGGCGGAGGGCAGTATTGATACGGCGCTGCATTTGTTTGCGCCCTTTCACGATCGCGCCTTTGCCCGGGTGCTGGCGCCCGGCGGGCGGCTGTACAGCGTGACCCCCGGTGCTCGCCATTTGTGGCAGATCAAGGAGACGGTGTACGACCGACCTTATCCTAACGACGAGACTGTGCCAAAAAGCCCGCTTTTGGAGATCGAACGGCAATTTCGGGTGGCCCGGGAAGTGCAGATCTCCGCGCCGGATCTGCAAACCCTGTTTGCCATGACCCCGTACTATTATCGCACCGCTCCGGCGCTGCGGCAGCGGTTGGACGCCGTAGAGCAGCTGCCGGTGACCCTGGATTTTTTGGTGACGGTTTACAAAAAAGGAAGATAAACCGTCTTGCAAAGGGGCGGGATTTTTGGTAAAATAAACAGAACGACATAACAAAGGAGTACGGCTTTATGGATCTAAAAACAGCAAATCGCCTGCAACAGCTGCGCAAGGAGAATGGGTACAGCCAGGACGCCTTGGCAGAGAAATTGGGGCTGAGCCGCCAGGCGATCTCCAAGTGGGAGCGTGGTGAGTCCTCGCCGGATACAGATAATTTAATTGCACTGGCCGAGCTGTACCATATGAGCCTCGACCAGTTGCTGGGCAGCGAGTCAGAACCGATGACCCCGCCTCAGCCCGCTCCTCGCCAGAGTGCCCCACAGGCTGCCGCCCCGGTGCAATCGACAGTGCATGACAAAGCAACAGAGAAGCATCATGCCCCGCACGGTAAATTGGGCAAGTCCATGTTTAAGTTCCCGTTCCCTGTGGTGGTGGCGCTGATTTATGTGGCGTTGGGGCTGACTGTTGCCTGGCACCCCACCTGGCTGATTTTTCTGTTGATCCCCATTTATTATCATTTTGCCGGTGCGTGCATGACCAAGAGCCAAAAGGCCTTTATGATGGCTCAGCCCATTCCGGAAGTGATCGTTGTGATTTACTTGATTTTGGGACTGAATTTTGACAAATGGCACCCGTCCTGGATTCTGTTTTTGATTATCCCGGTGTATTACTGGCTGGTTCTGGTCTATGTGAAGAAGCCCAAGAAGAAATAAGATGCAGCAATACAAACCCACCCCTGCGGTCCGTTGCGGATCACAGGGGTGGGTTTTTGTTTGTTGGCGGTGGTGCGAGGGTTGTGTGATTTTGTAGGGCCCGATGCCCACATCGGGCCGCATGGAATGGTCGTGCGGTTGGGGGGCGGGTAAATCCCTCCACCGCCTAACGGCGGTCCCCCACCGAACCGGTGCCCGTCCCCTCTGTCGCTGCGCGACATCTCCCCGCACTGCGGGGAGTCACCCTTTACAAGGGAGGCTGGTTATTCCAAATACAGCACCGGCTCGCCGGTGGCAAGGGTGGCGCCCAGATCCAGCACACGCTGGTTTTTGGACCCGCGAAAGGCCAGGGTAATGTCTGCCAATCCTTCCTCATACCGGCCGTCTACCAAAATGTCGATCAGTCCCAGCAGTTCCCGGGTATGGGGGGTGCAGGCGCGGCATTGGCCGCTTTCGCCCAGCAGCTCCTCTAAGGTAAAGCCGGTGTAGCACCACACGGTCTTGCCCGGCAGAGCGGCGCGGAACCGGCGGAGAAAGGCCAGCAGCGGCGCCTGATTTTCCGGCTCAAAGGGCTCGCCCCCCAGCAGGGACAGGCCGCTGATCCAGCGGGGGCGGGTGGACTCGATAATATCGTCCTCCACCGCTCGGTCAAAGGGCTTGCCGTAAAAAAAGTCCCAGGTGACGGCGTTAAAGCAGTTTTTGCACCGATTGCGGCAGCCGGAAACAAACAGAGAGGTGCGCACGCCCTCTCCGTTTGCAATGTCATTCTTTTTAATCTCTGCGTAATTCATCTTATAAGTGCAGGACCCGGTCCTTGATCTCCTGGGTACGGCCCTGGTTCCAATACTGGGTGCCGATGTAACCGCAGGTGCGGCGGGCAACATTCATCTTGTCCTGGTCGGTGTTGCCGCAGTTGGGGCACTGCCAGATCAGCTTGCCGTCTGCGTTCTCCACGATCTTGATCTCGCCGTCGTAGCCGCAGCATTGGCAGTAGTCGCTCTTGGTGTTCAGCTCGGCGTACATAATATTGTCGTAGATATACTGCATTACCTGGAGCACCGCCGGAATGTTCTGCTGCATATTGGGCACCTCCACATAGCTGATGGCGCCGCCGGGGGACAGCCGCTGGAACTCGCTCTCGAATTTCAGCTTGGTAAAGGCGTCGATGGGCTCGGACACATGCACATGGTAGCTGTTGGTGATGTAGTTCTTGTCTGTTACGCCCTTGATGATACCGAAGCGCTTTTGCAGGCACTTGGCAAATTTGTAAGTGGTGGACTCCAGCGGGGTGCCGTAGATGGAGAAGTCGATGTTCTCCTGCTTCTTCCACTTGTCGCAGGCGTCGTTCAAATGCTGCATTACGGACAGGGCAAAGGTCTTGCCGCCCTCGTCGTCCGTATGGCTCTTGCCGGTCATATAGCGGGTGCACTCATACAGTCCGGCATAGCCCAGGCTGATGGTAGAGTAGCCGCCGTACAGCAGCTTGTCGATCTTCTCGCCCTTTTCCAGGCGGGCCAGCGCGCCGTACTGCCACAGAATGGGCGCCGCGTCGGACAGGGTGCCCTTCAGTCGATTGTGGCGGCACATCAGCGCCCGGTAGCACAGCTCCAGCCGCTCGTCAAAGATCTTCCAGAACTTGTCCATATCCCCGCCGGAGGAGCAGGCAATGTCTACCAGGTTCAGGGTCACAACGCCCTGATTGAACCGGCCGTAATACTTGGGTTTGTTGGTCTTGGGGTCTACATACGGGGTCAGGAAGCTGCGGCAGCCCATGCAGGTGTAGCAGTGGCCCTCTCCGTTTTTGTCTACCTTATATTCCAGCATTTTCTTTTCGCTGATATAGTCCGGCACCATGCGCTTGGCGGTGCACTTGGCTGCCAGTTCGGTTAAGTACCAGTAGGGGGTACCCTCTTGAATATTGTCCTCCTCCAGCACATAGATCAGCTTGGGGAAGGCAGGGGTGATCCACACGCCCTTTTCGTTCTTCACGCCCTGGATCCGCTGGCGCAGGGTCTCCTCAATGATCATAGCCAAATCCGCTTTTTCCTGCGCATTCTTGGCCTCGCCCAGGTACATAAATACGGTCACAAAGGGTGCCTGGCCGTTGGTGGTCAGCAGGGTGACCACCTGGTATTGAATGGTTTGCACGCCACGGCGGATCTCGTCCCGCAGGCGCTCCTCGGCGATCTTATTGATCTGCTCCTGGTCGGCAGTGGCGCCGAAAGCCTGGGCTTCTTTCTGTACAGAAGCGCGGATTTTCTCCCGGCTGATCTGCACAAAGGGGGCCAGATGGGCCAGACTGATGGACTGGCCGCCGTACTGGGAAGAGGCCACCTGGGCAATGATCTGGGTAGCAATATTGCAGGCGGTGGAGAAGCTGTGGGGTTTCTCAATCATGGTGCCGCTGATCACGGTGCCGTTTTGCAGCATATCCTCCAGGTTCACCAGGTCGCAGTTGTGCATGTGCTGGGCAAAGTAGTCGCTGTCGTGAAAGTGGATAATGCCCGCCTCGTGGGCCTCCACAATGTCCTGGGGCAGCAAAATGCGTTTGGTAATGTCCTTAGACACCTCGCCGGCCATATAGTCCCGCTGCACGCTGTTGACCGTGGGGTTCTTGTTGGAGTTCTCCTGCTTTACTTCCTCGTTGTTGCACTCAATGAGGGAGAGGATCTGGTTGTCCGTGGTGTTGGCCTTGCGGATCAGGGAGCGGGTGTAGCGGTAGCGCACATAGCGCCGGGCCACCTCAAAGGCGCCCTGGGCCATGATCTGGTCTTCCACAATGTCCTGAATTTCCTCTACAGACAGCGCCCGGTTGGCCTTTACCGTTTTGAATTCCACATATTCGGCGATCTCCTGAATTTGCGACGCGGTCAGCTCCTGCTTTTCACAGGCGGCGTTGGCCTTGGTGACGGCTACGATAATTTTGTTCAGGTCAAAATCCACTTCACTGCCGTTTCTTTTGATGATCTTCATACCATATCCCCTTTTCTCAAACTTATTACAAAAAGATTACAAATCTTGTTCGCAGGCGTGATTCTATTGTATCACTGCAGGGTACGGTTGTCAATATGTAAAACCACAATATATTGGGTTTTATTTTGGCAATATGGCACAAAATACGGATATGTAGATATTGGGCAATTAGCAGAGAATGAGCGTGAAAGCGGCGAAAATCCCCGCCATTATGCGAAAAAAGGTTACAAATCGGTGCCCATGGGCATAAAAAATGCCCCAAGATCTTGGGGCGGGAGGGGGAAATCCCTCAGTCAGCTGCGCTGACAGCACCTAACCGGTGCCCGTCCCCTCTGTCGCTGCGCGACATCTCCCC
>CAVCUL010000027.1:0-3187 GCA_963605415.1 bacterium
TCTACCACAGGAGGGCTCTTTTTTCTATTGTCCATTTTTTACGGACTTGTTCAGGGGGTGTCGGTTTTCTTTTGCGTTTCTTATTTGGTAAAGAAGGTGGTAAAGGCTTTGTAGGCCATATACACATCAATTTTGGAAACGATCTCATAGGGTGCGTGCATGGAGAGCACCGGCACGCCTACATCGATCACATCCACATCCAAATTGGCGATATACATAGCCACGGTGCCGCCGCCGCCACCGTCTACCTTGCCCAGCTCGCCGCTTTGCCACAGCACGCCGTTCTCCTCCAGCAGGTTCTTAACGAAGCTCACATACTCGGCGCTGGCGTCGGAAGTTCCGCTTTTGCCGTGGGCGCCGGTAAACTTGGTGACCACCACACCCTCGTTGATAAAGGAGGAATTGTTTTTCTCAAAGGCGCTGGACCAGGTGGGGTCAAAGGCAGCGTTGACATCGGCGCTCAGGCACTTGGAGTTGCGCAGCACATCGCGTCCCTCGTAGCCCTCCAGCCGGGCCAGATCCTCGATAAAGTATTTCAGATAGCTGGAGTTCAGCCCGGTGTTGCCGTCGGAGCCGGTCTCCTCTTTGTCCGTCAGCACGGTAATGCAGGTGTATTCCGGCGGCTCGCTGACGCTGAGAATGGCCTGCAGGGCCGGATAGGCGCACACACGGTCGTCATGGCCGTAGCCGCCGATCAGGGAGCGGTCAAAACCCAGGTCGTCTACGGTAAAGGCCGGCACCAGTTCCAGCTCGGCAGACAGCAGGTCCCGCTCCACAATGCCGTACTTCTCGTACAGCAGATTAAGGATATTCAACTTCACCTTTTCACTGGCCTTGTCGTCCTTAAAAGGGCGGGAGCCGATAACAATGTTCAGTTCTTCCCCTTTGATCAGCTCGTTGATCTTGCGGGTGTACTGCTCCAGCGCCAGGTGGGGCAGAATGTCCGTAATGCAGAACTTGGGGTCGCCCGGCTCCTCGCCCAGGCGCACATCCACATAGCTGCCGTCATTTTTGCAAATGCGGCCGTGAAGGGACAGGGGAATGGCCGTCCACTGGTATTTCTTAATACCGCCGTAGTAGTGGGTCTTAAACAGTGCCAGCCCATTGTCCTCGTACAGGGGGCGCTGTTTTAAGTCAATGCGGGGAGAGTCAATGTGAGCAGCGGCAATGCGCACGCCGTCCTTAATGCTGTGCTTGCCCTTAACGCACAGAATAATAGCCTTGCCCCGGTTCATTTTGTACACCTTGGCGCCCGGCTCCAGCTGGTCGCCGAATTCGTCAAAGGGTAGGAACCCGGCGGCCCGCGCCTGGTCCAGCGCCTCGGCAGCGGCCTCCCGCTCGGTCTTGCAGCGATAGAGGAAGTCCTTGTACCCCTCGCAAAAATCATCACACACGCCCAGTTCGGCGTCGTCCATAAATTCTACGCCGTTCTCGCGCTTGTTGAACAGCAACTCTTGCAGCTGCTGACCCTTGGTTTTTTCTTCACTCATAAGATAGCCTCCAGTATTCTGTCCACTTGGGATTTTATATCTCTGCCGTCGTTGGTGACGGTGAATGTGCATTTTTCGGTGTAAAAGTCCGCCGCCGGTTGGGCCTGCATACGCAGCCGCGCTGCCGTCTCATCTATGCTGTCCCGCGCCATAATGCGAGCCAGCCGGGTGTCCGCCGGGGCAGTCACCGCCAGGGTGTAGGCGCACAGGGCGTCCGCGCCGCTTTCAAACAGCTGGGGGGCGTCCAGCACCGCCGGGATCTCTGCCTGCTGCACACAGGCGTCCAGCACTGCCGGGTGGGTCAGGCGGTCCAGTTTTTCCGTAGCGGCAGGGGTGGCAAATGCCTTGGCTGCCAGGGCCTTGCGGTCCAGGGCGCCGTCTTTGATGATCTCTTTCCCAAAGGCAGCCGCCAGGTCTTGCAGCAGCGGGGCACCGGGTGTGGTCAGCTCTCCGTAGACCCGGTCGCAGTCCATCGGGTGCAGCCCGGCCTGTGCCAGCAGGCGGCATACATAGCCTTTGCCGGCGCCGGTAGGCCCGGTCACGCCAAGGAGAAAGGGCTTTGTCAGGTCTAAAATGCGAAAGGCTGCCGCCCGGATCAGCCGGTTGTACACCGCCATACCCACCCCGGTTTTGCGGGGCATACGGGCGTAGACTTTCCTGGCGCCCAGTTCGTCCAGCCGCCGCAAAGCGTCAAACAGCTCTCTTGCCTGGCTCAGGTCGTCGGTGGCCTTGCCGTAGGGCACCTTGGGCACCGTCACTTGATCCTCTTCATAGCACAGGGCGTAGCAGTCCGGTCGGCTGTTTACAAAGGCAGTGTATGCGGCGCTGTCGCCGTTTACCAAGATCACCTGCGCCTTGGGGGCGTAGTGCTTATACTTCATACCCGGTGAGGCGGCGGTCTCGCCGTCTGCCATTTTTTCCAGCACTGCGGGGGCCACGGCAATGGGGCCGATCTCCGCCTCCAGCATTTCCTTGGTCACCGCGCCGGGGCGCAGCAGCGTGGGGGTGGGGGTAGCCAGGGTGATCACCGTGGACTCTACCCCATAGGCGCAGTCGCCGCCGTCCACAATGGCAGCGATCTTGCCGTTCATATCCTCTTGCACATATTTGGCTCTTGTGGGGCTGGGCAGCCCGCTGGTGTTGGCGCTGGGGGCCGCCACCGGCACCCCGGCCAGTTGCAGCAGTCGGTGAGCCACCGGGTTCTCCGGCATACGCACTGCCACCGTGCCCAGTCCGCCGCTGACCACTTTGCCGATCTTGTCGCTTTTTGGCAGGATCACCGTTAGCGGTCCCGGGAAAAAGCGGTCAAAAAGTATTTTGGCTTTCTTCGAAATTTCCCGCACCAGCGGGGCAATGTCCGCCTTTTCTGCCACATGCACGATCAGCGGGTTGTCGCTGGGGCGTCCCTTGGCGGCGTAAATTTGCGCCACGGCAGTCTCGTTCAGGGCGTTGGCGCCCAGACCGTACACCGTCTCGGTGGGGAAGGCCACCAGTTGCCCCTGCCGCAGCAGTTCCCCGGCCAGCGCCAGGTCTTGTTCAGTTGTTCCCAGTTGTTTGGTTTCCATACCTTGTGTCCTTGATTTGATTTGCGGGGGATCCCTTAGGGGTAGAACACCTCCGGTGCAATCCCCCCTGCGGCTATGCCGCTTCCGCCTAACGGGCGCCCGTCCCCTCTGTCGCTGCGCGACATCTCCCCG